>NZ_BDBQ01000092.1 GCF_001613065.1 Nocardia miyunensis NBRC 108239 | reverse complement strand
CGGGACCGTCGAGAACTGTGCTGTCCGAGTTGCCCATGAGTTTCCGCCGACACCGCCGTGCTCGGAAGCCTGGCAACGTTCTACCGCGACAACCACGCACTCATCGCCGCCGCCGTCACCGAAGCCCAACGCCAACACCGCGCCGGACACGCCACCCAGCAAGACGAACTCGCCACCGTCCGAGCCAAGATCACCGACACAACACCAAGATCGACCGCTACCTCACCGCGTTCGAGAACGGCACCCTGGACCCCGAAATGGTCAGCTCCCGAATCACCACACTGCGCGACACCATCCGACAACTCACCGCCCGCCGAGACGAACTCATCGCCACCATCGACAACGCCCCAACCCTGCCCACCCCCGCCACCCTGACCGATATCGCCGACCACATCACCACACTCATCACCACCGGCAGCGATCAAACCCGCAAAGCGCTCATCGAAACCGTGGTCGCCGAAATCAAGATCACCGGACCCGACACCATCGTCCCGGTCTTCCGAATCCCCCAACCCGCCCCGCCACACACCGCCCAAACGCCAGCGGGGCCCTGACCGGCGTAAAACCGCTGGCCAGCGCCCTGATGGGGACTGTAAGAACAACGGTGTAACTCCAAACTAGGAGTAGCACTTGATGTCTGATGTGATGGCGGCCGATGTGGTCGATACTGCTGCGGTGGCCAAGCGTAAGAACGCGGAGACATCGCCTGTGGATGCTGATCTGGTGGGCCAGTTGGTGGCCCAGGCCCGTGCGAGCGGGTTGCAGCTCTCCGGTGAGGGTGGGCTGCTGGCGCAGCTGACCAAGATGGTGGTCGAGTCCGCGCTGGACGGCGAGATCACCGATCACCTCGGCTACGACCACAGCGATCCCGCCGGACGCGGAACGGGGAACTCCCGCAACGGGACTCGCTCCAAGACGATCGTCACCGATGTGGGCCCTGTCGAGATCGACGTCCCGCGTGATCGGGATTCGAGCTTCGAACCGCAGATCGTGCGCAAGCGCCAGCGCCGTCTCGAGGGGGTGGAGAACATGGTGCTGTCGCTGTCGGCCAAGGGCCTTACGCATGGCGAGATCTGCGCGCATCTGCGTGAAGTGTATGGCGCCGAAGTGTCCAAGCAGACGATCTCGGTGATCACCGACAAGGTGATGGACGGAATGGCCGAATGGCAGAACCGTCCCCTGGACAGTGTGTATCCGGTGATCTTCCTGGACGCGATTCACGTGAAGATCCGCGACGGCAAGGTCGCCAACCGGCCGATCTACGTGGCATTGGCGGTGACTGTCGAAGGCACCCGCGAGATTCTGGGGTTGTGGGCCGGTGATGGTGGTGAGGGCGCGAAGTTCTGGCTCCAGATCCTCACCGAGCTCAAGAACCGTGGCGTCGCCGATGTGTGCATGCTCGTCTGTGACGGGCTCAAGGGCCTGCCCGAGGCGATCGGGCAGGTCTGGCCGGCCGCGGTAGTGCAGACCTGCGTCGTGCACTTGCTGCGGGCCTCGTTCCGGTATGCGGCCCGCCAGCACTGGGACGCGATCGCCAAGGCACTCAAACCGGTCTACACCGCACCGACGGAATCGGCTGCACTGGAACGATTCTGCGAGTTCACCGAGGCTTGGGACACGAAATATCCTGCCATCACCAAGCTCTGGGAAACCTCATGGCCGGAATTCGTGCCGTTCCTGGCGTTCGACACCGAGATCCGGCGAGTGATCTGCTCGACCAACGCGATCGAGTCGGTCAACGCCCGTATCCGCCGGGCGGTGCGAGCCCGCGGGCACTTCCCGAACGAGCAGGCCGCACTCAAATGCGTCTATCTGGCGATCATGAGCCTGGACCCCACCGGGACCGGACAGAAACGCTGGGTCACCCGTTGGAAAGCCGCACTGAACGCCTTCGACATCGCCTTCGACGGCCGCCTCACTGCAACACGGAAATAACCCCAACAACACCAGTTACACCGTTATCTAGACAGTCCCCCCTGATGAACCCGGTTCGGATTGATACTAATTTGGTGGACCTTGGGGGAGCTTACTATAACCCGAAACCGCAGGTAGAAGCCCTGGAAGTCCTGCGTCGGAAGCTTCCTGACCCCGCCACGTCTGGCCCGTCGCCCGCCGGTCGGCCCAAACCTGGCCGGGCCCGCCAATTGGGCACCGATGAGGTTCAGGACCTTATCGCGGGATATGAGGGTGGGGAGACGGTGTATCAGTTGGGTGCCCGGTTCGGTATCGAGCGGCGGACGGTCAGCGGGATCCTGCATCGGCACGGGGTGTCGATGCGTCGTCGGGGGTTGTCGCCGGAGCAGATCGATGAAGCGGTTCATTTGTACAAGTTGGGTTGGTCTCTTGTTCGGGTGGGGCAGCATTTGGGAGTCGCCCATACGACCGTGCTGGCCAAGATTCGTGAACGTGGGGTCCCCACGCGTGATGTCCATGGACGGCCGCGGGCATAAACCGGAGCAGCACCTACACCGACTGTGGATGCCGTTGCCGCAGGTCGGTGCTCTCGGCGGGGCACCATAAGGATGGGGCCGTTGACGACGAGCGGTTTTCATGGGGAACGTTGACGACTGACGCGGGATTCGGCTATCCGAAGTCGACGCGAATGCGTCATAAGGGACTCGCACCCCGAACCCGCTGTTATGGGGTTCGGGGTTCGTTCGCGTTCACGGCCGATCACCGGTAGTCGCTCCAACTGCCGTTTCGAGCTGCGGGTTGACATTGCCGCGGCCGATCACCGATATCGGGACCAGCTGGGTCCTGGTCGCGATGCGGCGACCGGGTTGAGGGTGAGGGGGATCCTCATGCCTATTTTCCAGAGCACTGCTATGCGTGAATCGGGGCGTTCGCGGGCTTCTCGGCTGAGTGTGCGAGAGAGTGTCGGCGCGAATTTTGTTCGAGGGTGGAGGTTATTCACTTGGCGGAGTTGGTGTCTGGGTAGTTCGGAGACTCGGGCGCCGACGACGTCCAGTCGTGCTGCTGCGTGCAGGAGGTAGGCTTCGATACCGTTTTCGGGGGGTACGGTGACGTCGAGGTGTGCGGCGATGGCTTCTTCCACGGTGTCGCGAAAGTCGGTGTCGGCGCCCCAGGTTTGCAGCGTTCGGGTGGCGATGTTGGCGCCGTGAACGGCGAAGCATGGGGCATCGGTGGGTGTGGGGCGGTAGCGGTCGGTGAGTGCGATGTCGTGCAGAAGGCATGCGACGTAGAGCAATTCGGGATCGTAGCTGCGGTGCTCGCGTTGAGCGAACAGGTCGCCGAAGTACCAGCATCGCAGACAGTGGTGGAGAAGTTCGGGCCCGTAGGTTTCGTTCGCGAATTCCTCGGCGCGTCGTGCACAGCTGCCGTCCGGAGGGTTGGTGTGAGCCTCCAGTGCGCTGTCGTGGCCGGTGAATCCCAGTGCGGCGCTGAGGCTGCCGGGTATTTCGCGGAGCTGGCTGAGCGCTGCGTGTCGAGCGAATGCGAACTTTTCTGTTCGGCTCAGATCGAGCCGGGCTTGCGGTTGTGGTCGCCTGTTCATGGGGCGATGTAGGCCTTTCGCTGGTGGGAAGCTGGTTGAGCCCGTGAAGCGGTGATATGGCATTGCCTCGCCGGTCGTAGCATCGGCCGCGCAGTCGCTGGTATGTCCACGCAATGCTGGGCAGTGCTGGTGTGGCCGAAGCTGTTGTGGTGGGAGGGGTTTCGATTTCTACAAATCTGGTGTGATCTCGGCGCGTGACGATGTCCCTGCCGGTGTCAGTCGTATGACGGGGATGTCTCGTCCGGTTGCTGCGGCGATTCGGCGGAACTTGGCGTAGGGCGCGAACACGGCACTTCCGAGGTGCCACAACCGCTCTCGCTCGGTGTCGTCGTGAACCACCGATGCGCGCATCGGTCGACCACCGAACCGGACGTCGGGGTTCTGCTGCAAGTTGTAGTACCAGGCCGGGTTGTTAGGTCGTGCGCCGTTGAGGGCGATGACGATCACCTGTTGGCCGTCGTGGAAGTACAGCACGAGGTTTTGTCGCGGCGCGCCGGTTTTGGCGCCTCGGGTCTCAAGGAGAGCGGTCGGGAGCATCAGTGGGAGCCCGAAACGCCCTCCGGTCGCGGCCGTTACATGCGCGTCGAGCTTCCAGAACAGGTGCGGCATGACACGTCGTACCGGTTCCGAGCCGATGAACCCGGCGTAGCCGCGGTAGAGCCGGCCTCGAGGTCGGTAGGGATCGACATATCTGGGTTCGCGCCGTGTTGGCTGAGCTGCCGAAGATCGTCTTCGAACGTGCCGTCTGGCGAGCGGCGTCATGATCTTCATGCCGCTGGGGTGCTCGGATACCACTTCGATGGCGCCGAGCACGGTGTAGGAGCCGGTCAGAGCGACCATCGCGGCAGCCGCGCGTGGCGGCACGTCGTTTCGTAGGAGATGGGCGATGCCGGTGAGTGTGTCGGCGATGTCGACGGCCAACGCGAACCGCTTCCAGCGGTGGCGTTCTCGTGCGTCTCCGGTGAGATATCCCAATCCCATGACCATCGCGCGGGCACCGTAGATTCTCGTCATGTAGGTGAGCTCCGGCGGACCAGCTACGCCGACGAGTCCGGCGAACCGATGTGGTGCTGCCAGAGACATCACCGCCAGGGCCATCCGGCCGATCGCCATCACGTTCGGTGTGCTGGTCGCAATGCCGGTGTCGTCGATGTCGCTGGTGGCGACTGTCCGGATGGCGGACATGCTTGCCCCATTCCCATTTCGGTGTAGTGGTGGTGTTGATTGCTGGACAGCGTTTTTCGGGCGACCACATCGAGCGATGTGGGGGTAGGAGCGGGCGCGGTCACGACTGCTGTTTTCGGTGCGGGTATGTGGTCCGGGCTCGGGATTGTGCTTGTGGAGCGGTTTTCGCGGGCAGGCTGTGGGGCAGCGAGTGGTCGGCGGTCGCGACGTCGTCGAGGACTTCGTGGAAGTGACGGGGTGTGAGGTCGGCGAGGGGTGCGGCCCGGTGTGGATCGACCGTGTAGTCGTGTTCGTTGGCGCTGCCCAGGTATCGGCAGAATGCGTAGGTCTGGCCCGTCGCCGCAGAGGCGAGCGCTGCGTCGAGGCGGGGTGTGGTCAGCGGGCTCGGCACGATCAAGCGTCGGCGGCCGAGCCGTGCGGCGATCGCGCGGATGAGCTGTTCGTGGGTGGGTTCGGCACTGGCCGGAGCGTCGAGGACTCGACCGGCGAGATCTGCACGGGTGCCCGCCGCGATGATCGCCTCGGTGATGGTGTCGGGGTCGATGACCGCGACCCGGTTCGACCGCCACGGACCGAGCGGGATGATCGGAAACCGTTGTACCAGGCGGAGATACGGCAGCAGTCCCCGGGAACCGGTGTCGGCCACGATGCCCGCCCGCAGCATTGTCATGCCCGGTAGGCCGTCGCGCAAGATCTGCTCCACCAGGAGCCGGTTGCGTTGATACCTCGGCGGCGCGATTCCCTCGGGCGGGGCCAGAGTGGTGAAGAAGACGCCGCGTGGGAGACCGGTTCGCCGGGCTGCCTCGACGAATCGGTGCGCGGCGGTGATGTCGTGGTGATCGGTGCGGTTGTCGGTCGCGTCCAGGGCGTGCACGAAGTAGAACGCGACATCGATATCGGCTAGGGCTTCGTCGAGCCCGGTCCCCGCGACGACATCGCCGGTTACCACCTCGTGTAACTCCGGTATTGCTCTGTTCGGGTCGCGGGCCAGGCCACGGATGAGATGACCGTGGCCCGCCAACCGGCGGGCCACGTTGCCGCCGTTGTATCCGCTCGCGCCGACGATGAGAGCCTTCATTTCCGAACGTCCTTTCCCGCCGGTCGATTGCGTGGCGGTGACGTCGCGATCGTGTCGCCCGAATCCTCTTGTGTCCTTGCCCGTTTACGTTCCAGGCGTAAAGCGCTGACGCCGAGGCGGGGAGCGGCGAGCAGTACACGGAACTGGGCCCACCGAGATGAGCGGGGCCGCACGTTCAGATGCACAGACATCCGGTGGTGGATCACCAGGCCGTCCCGGAAGGTCCAGATCTCGGTACCGACCACGGTGCCTCGGCCATCGAAGGTTCCGTCGAAGCTGAGGACCACGCAGTTGTCGGTGGCGCACTGCAGGTGCTTGCGCACGCTGAACCGATGCTTGCGCCAGAGGTCGGCCATCAGCGTCGCAGCAGGCCGGATCGCGGCGAGGCCGTCATGGTGTTCGCGGGCGCCGTCGACGATCCAGTCGACCACCGCGTCAGTGTGGTACAGGGCTAGCCACTCCTCGGCCGCTGCGAGGTTGGTCAACCGCTGTGCCTCCGCTGCGAACGCGGTCCCATCAATGACCGCGCCATCCTCGATCGTCGTGTCGTCGTGTGTTGATGCAGACATTCGTACTCCCTCTCGACAGTGGCGCCTGCGCCCCGGACCTGAAAGCCGCAGCGCGCCAGCCAATTCGAAGTTGAATGACGGTCCGTTCAGGTCATCCGGAGACACGGTAACATAAGAAATAGAAGTAAAGATAAGATTTAGTACTACGATTCGGTTTTCTCTTCGCCTGATACGGTCGGGGAGTGGCGCGACGAACGTATGAACAGTTCTGCGGCCTGGCGCATGCGCTGGACGTGGTTGGTGAGCGATGGACGCTGCTGATCGTGCGGGAGCTGATGTCGGGCCCGAAGCGGTACTCCGACCTCACCGCGGCGCTCGACGGCATCGGCACCAGCCTGCTCGCCACGAGGGTCCGTCAGCTCGAAACCGACGGTATCGCCCGGCGCAGGCTCGGCGACCCGCCCGCCGCGTCGGTGGTCTACGAACTCACCCCTACCGGCCGCGAATTGGCCCGGGCCGTGATCCCGCTGGCACTGTGGGGCGCCCGGCACTACATGAGCGACGAACGAGCGCCGCAGGAGAGCCACCGACCGGAGTGGGCGCTGGTATTCCTCGCCGACGGCCTCGACCCCTCAACACTGGCCGGCATGACCGCCGACTACGACTTCCACATCGACGGCAGCACCGCCCGCCTGCGGATCGCCGCCGGACAAGCCACCGTCACGAACCCGAGCGCGGCCCCTGCCGACGCCGAACTGACCTCCGATGCAGCCACGGTCGCCGCCATCGCCGGTGGACGGACCACCATCGCCGCCGCCGTCACCAACGGACAACTCCGGGTCGAAGGAAACCCCGAAGCGCTGCAAACCCTGCTATCGCTGCTCGACACGCAGCTGAACAGCTATCGCAACCAAATCAGCGGCCCAGGACATCAACCCGCGCCGACCGAGGGATAAGCACTCACCGACACGAAGCCACACCAGCCGAAGCCAGGCGAACAACGCAACGCCTCGCAGACGCCAGTCGCTCCACCACGCCTGTCGTGATCTGCTACGGCGTCCGCGAAAGCTGCTGATCTGCATAAACTTTCAGAGATCTGGATCTGGAGCGCCGGACACGCCAGAGAACGTTTATCCAATCCGGCATGAATACTCCATCGACCACGATGCACTGATCGACGCTGATCTCGACCGGGATGAACCGTCGACTTATCCGAGTGGCAGCGGTTCGTGGTTGGGGTCAGCTGCCCGTAGCGTGTCGCAGGAGGCCGGGCGTTGTACCGCGGGTGCGCCACTCGCCAGCGTCAGCTACTCAACCGAGCGTTTTCTTCTCGGCTTTGTCTCGCCGATGGCCACATCACTGGTCACGAGGTGTGACCAGAACCTCTAATGCAACACCAGCCCCAGCAATCACAAAACTCGCGGGAATAGAACACAAAAACAGTCACTGCACAGCTGAAACGCTCCTGTCTACGTTATTGCGTAGAGGCGCTTCTGCGTTGAAAAAGCACGTCAGAGCATAAAAAACGAATTCCTGGTGGACCTTGGGGGAGCTTACTACAACACGAAAATGCAGGTAGACACCTTGGAATCCCTGCGCCGGAAGCTTCCCGACCCCACCACACCCGCCCCACCGTCCGCCGGTCGACCCAAACTCAGCCGGGCCCGCCAACTCGGCGCCGATCAGGTCCAGGAACTCATCGCCGGATATAAAAGTGGAGAGACGATGTACCAGCTGGGTGCCCGGTTCGGCATCGAGCGGCGAACGGTCAGCAAGATCCTGCACCGGCACGAGGTGCCGATGCGCCGCCGGGGCTTGTCCCTCGAGCAGACCGATGACGCCATCCACTTGTACCATCTCGGCTGGTCCCTCGCCCGCGTCGGCCAACACCTGGGCGTCGAACACACCGCGGTGCTGGCCAAACGTCGCCAACGCGGCATCCCTACACGTGACACCCACGGACGACCACGCGCATAGACCCAACAGCATCGACACAAGAGAATTGCTCCTCGAGCGATGAGGGTTCTATGGCGGCCACGATGGCTCCTGCCTCACCGTGTAAGCCGGACAGCCTGTTCTGCAACGTGCGGTGCTCGACATCCGGCAAGGACGACGGGGACCGACCGACCCCCTGTCGCGCTGATCGCGCTCGGCGCGTTGCCAGCGGATCTGGATCCGGGCAAGGCCACGATGAATCACTCGCCGTTGGCCGTTTTCGACGAATCGGTATTCTCGGACGCAGTCTGATCATTCGTAATCGTCGATGCCAGCCGTGAAAAGGCCTGGGATTACCTGGGTTTCACCGACGATCCGGATGCCATCCGATCATTCGACCTCGACGGACGCGCACTCGAGGCGCTGGCCACACCGGGCCACGATGCCGCCGCGGTGACCTGCTACGACCCCGATCAGCCACGTCCTCGGCTGCCACATCGAGATGACTCAACCATCTGCACACCATCGGAGCCGCCCTCGACAGCGCGGGAACGACACCGTCCCGCGTGGTCCGCGGCGACTTCAGCCTCTGGCCGGTGCCCTGAGGAACCGGCACTACCCCAGCGCCGCCCAGGCGCTCCCGGTCAGGCTCGGCATCCAGGCGGCCTGGCGGCCCAGCCCGATCGCCGCGGTCCGCACGGCCGAGCCCAGCGAGGAGACGTCCACCTCGCCCAACGTCGTGCTGATCGACAACCCGGCGATCGGCTTGCCGGTGCCGTACGCGATCGGCGCGGCCGCGCAGGCGACACCAGGTCCGGATTCCTCTGCCTCGTAAGCGATTCCGGTTTCGCGGATGGTGTCCAGTTCCTCGCGCAGGCGCCCCGCATCGGTGATCGTGCGCGGCCCCAGCGGCCGCAGCCCGGTCTCGACGACCCGATCGATGGCCTCGTTGCCGGCGAAGGCCAGCAGCGCCTTCCCGACAGCCGTGGCGTACGCCGGCAGCCGGCCACCCACCCGCGAACCCAACGGCGGGGGGGTGCGGCTGCGCAGCTTGGTCACGTAGACCACATCGGTCCCGTCGAGCACGGCGAGGTGCACGGTCTGCCGGGTCGCGCTGCGCAGGTCGGACATGCTGGCCAGGGTCAGCCGGCGCAGTT
This sequence comes from Nocardia miyunensis NBRC 108239, assembly GCF_001613065.1. Taxonomy (GTDB): domain Bacteria; phylum Actinomycetota; class Actinomycetes; order Mycobacteriales; family Mycobacteriaceae; genus Nocardia; species Nocardia miyunensis. Next base: position 62,275 of record NZ_BDBQ01000092.1, on the reverse strand, counting down.
GCTGCGGTCGGGCGGCCCGCTCGCCCAGTTCGAAGAATCGCAATCCGATCCGGACGTCCTGCCCGGCGGGCTCGAGGAACTTGTACTCGACGAGCTCCCGGACGATGCGCGAGACGGTCGACGCGGCCAACCCGGTCCGGCGGGCGAGTTCGCGGATGCCGAGCCCGTCGTCGTCCGGCCCGAACGCCTCGAAGATCAGCGACACCCGCCCGATCATGGACGGCGGAGTGTTCCGCTCAATGGCACACATGCTAGAAACTCTGAAGGTCAGGGCCGCAGGATGTCAACCGACGACCAGCCATCCCAGGGAGATCTCACGTGAGCGCACAGCTCGGCCCCGGCGAGCGCGCCGATGCCGCCCGCCTGCTGCTGAAGGCCTACGAATCCGGTGTGCCGGTCGATCCGTTGACCGTCACCCATCCCGGCCTGACCGTCGAGGACGCCTACGACGTGCAGCTTCGCCAGGTCGCGGAGTGGACTGCGGCGGGTCGGAAGATCGCTGGGCACAAGGTCGGGCTGACCTCCGCGGCGATCCAGCGGCAACTCGGCGTTGATTCCCCCGACTACGGCCACCTGTTCGCCGACATGTTCCACCTGGACTCGCAGCCGATCACCGCGGGCACGTTCCTGAGCCCGCGGATCGAGCCGGAGATCGGCTTCGTGCTGGGCAAGCCGCTAGCCGGGCCGGGTGTGACCGTCGCCGACGCGCTCGGCGCGATCGCTTACGTGGGCGCGTCTCTGGAGATCATCGACTCGCGGATAGCGGATTGGAAGATCACGCTGCCGGACACGATCGCCGACAACGCGTCGTCCGGCGGGGTTGTCCTCGGTACGACGCCGGTCCCGCTCGCGGGTCTGGACCTGCGTACCACCGGGGTCGTGTTGCGGCGCAACGGCCGGATCGTGCGGACCGGCGCGGGTGGCGCCGTGCTCGGCTCGCCGGTCAATGCCCTGGTCTGGCTGGCCAATACCGTCGGCGCACTCGGCGTGCGGCTCGAAGCCGGTTCGGTCGTGCTGCCCGGCGCGCTGACCGCCGCCGTCGATGTCGCGCCCGGCGACACCGTCACCGCCACCTTCGCCCAGCTCGGCAGCGTCACCGCGACGTTCGCCGCACCGTCCGAGGAGGACTGAATGTCCCGACCCACCGCCGCGATCTGGCCCGCGCCCGCACACTCGGCGTCGAGGCTCGCCGCCGCGGAAGAGGTGCTCGCGCCGATCACTCCGCGGGTGCCCGTCGCCGATCGTGCCGGGATCGTGCCGGGTCGCTACGGCGTCTACAACTCGTTCCTGCTGCACGCCGAACAGGCGGCCGAGCGCTACGGTGTGCCCGCGTACCAGATCCTCAGGCGGGTCGGCGAGCGCGGTTACGTCGGCGGCCAGGAGGACATGATCATCGACGTGGCGATCGGGCTACGGGACGAGCTCGGCATCAAGGAGAACGCATGACCTGGGACATCGATACCGCCGCGGCCGTACTGCTCGAGGCGGAGCGGCAACGGCGCGACCGCGGCCCGCTCACCGATGAGTGGCCGGAGCTCGACCTCGACACCGCTTATCGGGTGCAGCGGCGGCTGATCGAGAAGAAGGTCGAGGCGGGCGAGAAGATTATCGGCGTCAAGCTGGGCCTCACCTCCCGCGCCAAGCAGGCACGGATGGGCATCACCTCGCCGCTGACCGCGGTGCTCACCGACGGCTACGTGCTCGAGGCCGACGTCCCGATCCCGCTCGACGCGCTCATTCACCCGCGGGTGGAGCCGGAGATCGTGTTCGTGATGGGCAAGCGCCTCGAGGGGCCGGGCATCACCGCGGCCACCGCGCTCGACGCCGTCGAGAGTGTCCATGCCGGACTCGAGATCATCGATTCCCGCTACATCGATTTCAAGTTCACGCTGCCGGATGTCGTGGCGGACAACGCGTCCTCGGCCCGCTTCGTGGTCGGCGGGAAGGCCTTGTCGCCGAAGGATCTCGACCTTGCGCTCGAGGCCTGCGTGCTCACCGTCAACGGTAGCGTCGTCGACAGCGCCACGGGCGCGGCCGTGCAGGGCCACCCGGCGGAGGCGCTCGCGCTGGCGGCCAATGCGCTGGCAGCACGCGGCGAGGCGATCGAGGCCGGGCAGCTCGTGCTGACCGGCGGCCTGACCGATGCGGTGTTCGTGCACGCCGGCGATCAGATCGGCGCGGAGTTCACCAACCTCGGCTCGGTGTTCGTCACCGCCGCATGATCACGGACCCGGCCTGTCGCTCCCGCTGCCGAGGTCCTGGCCGGAGCTGACTCGGGCGTGCGACACGGTGGTTTGATGATTGCGACGACCGGAGGAGCACGATGACGGAAGGGCAGGCACACGGACGCTCGGTGACCAGCAAGGTCACCGCCCTGCTGGACGCGTTCGGCCCGGGTTCGCCGCAGCTGACCCTCAACGAGCTCAGCGCGCGTACGGGTCTGCCGCTGTCGACCGCGCACCGGCTGGTCACCGAGCTGGTCGAGTGGGGCGGGCTCGAACGATGCGAGGGGGCCGGGTACCGGATCGGCCTGCGAATGTGGGAGATCGGCTCGCTCGCACCGCGCGGCGAGTCCCTGCGCGATGTCGCCCTTCCCGTGATGCAGGACCTCTACGAGGGCACCAAGGAGAACGTGCATCTCGCGGTCCGGCAGGACACCCAGGCCCTCTACCTCGACAAGATTCACGGCCCGGACGCGCTCGCGGTCAAGTCCCGCCGCGGCGGCCGGCTTCCCCTGCACGCCACCGGCGTCGGCAAGGTGCTGCTCGCCTACGCACCGGACGACCTGCGCGCCCGGCTACTGGCCGGAGAATTGCCCAGGTACACCCGGCACACCATCGTCGAGCCCGGCCGCATCGCCCGCATGCTCGACGAAGTGCGCAGCACCGGCATCGCGTTCGCGTACGAGGAGCTCACGGTCGGTTCACTGTCGGTGGCCGCACCCATCCGCGACGCCTCGGGTGAGGTCGTGGCCGCTCTGGATGTCGTCCTGCACACCGCGGGCGGGCGCCCCGACCGGCTGGCACTCGCGGTCCGGACCGCCGCCATCTCCATCTCCCGGGCCCTGCGCGACCGGCAGGTCGGCCTGCGCGAGTGAATATGCGGCGCGTTCCCGTTCAACGGGAACGCGGCCTTTCCCCGGACCGGTGTCGACTGTGACAGTGGCCACACCAACGAAGGGAAAGGTCAGCAATGACAAGCACTGCCACCCCTGGGCCCTCGCCGGAACAGCAGGCGGAGATCGACCGTTACCTGCAGACCTACCGCGAGATGGCGGGCTTCGTCCCGCCCCGGATCCAGTCCCGGTTCGACCGGCTGGGCCCGACGAACCCGGAACTGCTGCTGGCGCAGGAGAAGGTCCGCAATCTCATCACCTACACCGACGCGCTGGACCAGAAAACGGTGCAGCTCATCCTGTTCGCCGTGCTCTCGGTCCAGTTGCGGGACGCGGCGAAGATCCACGGCCACGCCGCGCGGCGCGCCGGTGCGAGCTGGGAGGAGCTACAGGCGGCGATCGACCTCGCCTACCTGTTCGGCGGCGTGTCGATCGCGAACCACGCACCGTCGATCCTCGAGGGCGTCGCGGAGCTGGAGGCCAAGGCGGCGGCCGAGGAGGCCACGACCCGATGACCGACCACCCGGAACCGATCTACGACATCGCGCAGCTCGGGCACGCCGAACTCCGAACCCCGGACCTCGCGGCATCGGTCGCGTTCTTCACCGAGATCTACGGGCTCACCCTCGTCGGTGAAACCCCTGGTGCCGCGCACCTGCGGGCCTGGAACGACGACGTGCTGTCGTCTCTGACCCTCACCGCCCACGACGAGCCCGGTCTGGGCCACCTGGGCTGGCGGGCGACGAGCCCGCAGGCGCTGCGGCGGCGAGTCGCGGCGCTCGAGGCACACGGCATTCGGGGGCAGTGGCACGACGGCGACTTCGGCCACGGTGCGGCCTACCGGTTCGTGAGCGTCGGAGGGCATGTCCAGGAGGTCTACTTCGATACCGAGAAGTATGTGCCGACCCCGGATACCGCTCCGGCACTGCCCAACCAGCCGCAGAAGTACGAACCGCGTGGTGCCGCGGCCGCCCACATCGACCACATCAACCTGCTGGTCCCCGACGTCGCCGCGGCGTCTCGATTCCAGCAGGAGACGCTCGGGTTCAAACTGCGCGAGCGGCTCACCCCGGCGGGCCGGGACGAGGTCGGCGCCTGGCTGTCGGTCATGACCAAGGCCCACGACCTGGCCCTGACCAAGGAGCCCGCGCCCACCCAGGGCCGCCTGCACCATCTCGCCTACGCGGTCCCGGAGACCTCGGACGTGATCCGCGCGGCGGACGTTTTCCTGGAGAACGACGTCTTCATCGAGTTCGGCCCCGCCAAGCACTCGCGGACCCAGGGCTTCTTCCTCTACGTCTACGAGCCGGGCGGTAACCGCGTCGAGGTCTTCACCGGAGGCATCCACATCTTCTCGCCGGACTTCGAGACAGTCACCTGGGAGACGGAGTCGCAGGGCAGGGGGACCGCGTGGGGAATGCCGGTGCCCGAGTCCTTCCACCGCCACGCCACACCCCCGTACGCCGAGGTGCCGGCATGACCGAGCTGACGGCAAGTTATGTCACCCTGCACGGCGGAGGGTTCACCGATCCCGCCCGCACCCCGTTCGCCGCTCGTGCGGCCGCGGCCGCGAAGGCCGGGTTCACCGGGATCGGTGTGCAGCTCGCGGATCTGGCACGCACCGGTGGCGCGGCCGTGATCGCTGATCGGGCCGTGGCCGTCACCGAGGCCGAGTTCCTCGGCGGCTGGGTCTTCGCGCAGGACCCGGAGGTGCCGTCGCCGTCGGAGGAGCTGCTGGTCGACCTCGCGCGGGTCGCGGGGCCGCTTCGGGTCACGTCCGGGGAATTCGCGGCCGGGCCCGTCGATCCGGGCCGCGCGGCAGACGCTCTCGCGGCACTCGCGAACAGGCTCGTGCCGCACGGCATCACCCTTGCCGTCGAGGCCTTCGCCTGGGGCGCCATCCGCGACTATCCGACGGCGCTGGAACTCGTGCGGCGCAGCGGTGCCGCCAACGCCGGGCTCATGATCGATGTCTGGCACTGGTTCGCCACCGGATCGGATATCGCGCAGCTGCGCGATATCGACCCGCGCGAAATTGCCGGGGTCCAGCTCAACGACGGGCCCCGCACGAGTCCTGATGATCCCGAAATACTGCACCGGGCCCGCAATACGCGGTGGCTACCCGGTGCTGGCGAGCTTCCGGTGCGGGAGCTGGTCGGCGTCCTCCACGAGGCGGGCTACACCGGCCCGTACTCGGTAGAGGTCAACTATCGCGGATTCCGCGAGCTGCCCGTCGAGGAGGCCGCGCGTGCGGCCTACGACACCTCGATCGGGATCCTGAACGGCCGCTGACCGGCGAGCTCGTCATCTCGAACACAAAGGAGTGTTTCGTGTCTCATCCTCAGGAGACTGTAAAACCAAGGCAGACACCGGGAAAGGCCGCGCTGGCGTCCTTCCTCGGCAGCCTGGTCGAATACTATGACTTCTTCATCTACGGGTCGGCCTCGGCGCTGGTGTTCGGCCACGTCTTCTTCCCCAAGGCCAGCGCCACGGCGGGTACGCTCGCCGCGCTCGCGACCTTCGCCGTGGCCTATGTCGCCCGCCCGGTCGGATCGTTCTTCCTCGGTCACTTCGGCGACCGGATCGGCCGCAAACGAGTCCTGATCACCACCCTCGCGCTGATGGGCGGCTCGACGTTCGCCATCGGCTGCGTGCCCGGTTACGCCTCCATCGGCGTGGCCGCGCCGATCCTGCTGGTACTGCTGCGGATCCTGCAGGGCCTGTCCGCCGCCGGCGAGCAGAGCGGCGCGAGCTCGATGACGCTGGAACACTCGCCCGAGGGCAGGCGGGCGTACTTCACCAGCTTCACCCTGTCGGGCACCCAGGCCGGGCTCGTCGTCGCCACCCTGGTGTTCATCCCGGTCGCCGCGCTGCCCGAGTCCGCCCTCTACAGCTGGGGCTGGCGAATCCCGTTCTGGGCCAGCGCGATCGCGGTGTTCCTCGCGATGGTGGTGCGCCGGAGCCTGCACGAGCCACCGACCTTCGAGCAGCTCAAGCAGGAGCGGGAGATCGTCAAATTCCCGCTGGGAGTGTTCATCCGGCATTACTGGCGGTCGTTCCTGCGGATCGTGCTCTGCCACCTGTACGGCACCATCTCCACCGCCGTCACCGTGTTCGGCCTGTCCTACGCGGTGAGCCAGTGGCACATCACGCGCTCGTCGATGCTGTGGACGATCGTGCTCGCCAACATCGTTCAGGTCGCGACCATCCCGGCGTGGGCGAAGCTGTCCGACCGGATCGGGCGCCGCCCGGTGTTCGCGGCAGGAGCAGTGGGCTGCGCGGTGTCGGTATTCGCCTACTTCGCCGCGATCACCAGCGGCAACTGGCTGCTCGTCGCCGCGGCGTCGGTGCTGCTCAGCTCGGTCTGCTACGCGGGGCCGAACGCCGTCTGGCCCGCCATGTACGCGGAGATGTTCGACGCCCGGGTCCGCTACACCGGTCTGGCCGTCTCCACCCAGTTCGCCAACCTCGCCCTCGGGTTCCTGCCCGCGATCGCCGCGATCCTGATCGGCACCGGAACCTTCGGCTGGGTGCCGATCGCGGTGCTGCTCGCCACGGCCTGCCTGATTGCCGCCGCGGCCGCGTTCGCCGGAGGAGAGACAGCGCACATTCCGCTGCGAGACCTCGGACATGTTTCCCGGGTGACGACCACACCCGTGCGAGCCGAGGCCGCGCCCAGCGCCTCCTGAAATCCCTTCGAAAGGAAAGCAACATGCGGCACGGCCGCCTCCTGATCATGAATGGTCCGAACCTCAACCTGCTCGGTACCCGCCAGCCCGAGCTCTACGGCACCGACACCCTTGCCGACGTCGAGCGGATCGCCGGTGGCAGGGCTGAGGAACTCGGGTACCGGGCCGACTTCTTCCAGAGCAACTCCGAGGGTGCGCTGATCGACCGGCTGCACGAAGCACGGGGCAACACCGACGGCGTCGTCCTCAACCCCGCTGCGTTCACACACACCTCGGTGGCGCTGCGGGACGCGCTGCTCGCCGCTGAACTGCCGGTCGTCGAGGTGCACATCAGCAACGTGCACAAGCGCGAGGAGTTCCGGCACCGTTCCTACGTCTCCGACATCGCCGAGGCCGTGATCGTCGGGGCGGGGATCCGGGGGTACGTGTACGGGGTCGAGTGCCTCGACCGGGCACTTCAGCTGCGCGAGTCAAGGAGCACGGTGTGAACGACCCGCTACGAGTCGGCTTGATCGGCGCCGGCATCGGACCGTCCTTTTCCCCCGCGCTCCACGAACGCGAGGCCGCCGCCCTCGGCATCTCCTACGAGTATCGGCTCTGGGACCTCGATGTCCTCGGCATTGCTCCCGAAGACATCGCCAAGCTGCTCCAGCGTGCCCGCGACGAGGGGTATCGCGGGCTCAACATCACTCACCCGTGCAAACAGCTCGTGATCCCGCACCTCGACCGGCTCTCGCCCGACGCCCAGGCCATCGGCGCGGTGAACACCGTCGTCCTCGACGACACCGGGATGACCGGGCACAACACCGATTGGCAAGGCTTCCGCGCGGGTTTCCTCGAGGGTCTCCCGGAGGTCGCGTGCGAGCACGTCGTGCTTCTCGGCGCCGGTGGTGCGGGTGCGGCCGCCGCGCATGCCCTCCTTTCGCTCGGCACAGCCCGCCTCGACGTGCTCGACGTCGACTTGGGCAAGGCGGAGGATCTTGCCGCCGCGCTCACCGCGCGCTTCGGGACCGGACGAGCCGTGGCCGGCCACCCACATGACGTCGCCGAGCACCTCTGTTCGGCGGACGGTCTGGTACACGCGACCCCGACCGGCATGGCGGCACACCCTGGACTGCCCCTCGACGCGCGCCTGCTCCGCCCGGGCCTGTGGATCGCCGAGATCGTCTACATGCCGATGCGAACCGAACTCCTCCGCAACGCCCGCGCCGTCGGCGCGCGGCACCTCAGCGGCGGCCCGATGGTCGTCCACCAAGCCGCGGAGGCGATGCGCCTGTTCACCGGACTGACACCGGACGCGAGCCGGATGCTTCGTCACCTAGCCGAACTGGTGAGCCCCTGAACTGGGTGCGGCAGCTCACTGCTCGCACACGATCGACCGTCTCATCGCCTTCTCGGAACAGCGGCCGATCAGCCACGTCCTCGGCTGCGGTCCATGTGCAATCCGCAGCCAATGCTCGCTCATAGCCGCATATCGGTTGTTCAGCTGCTCGAAAAGTGCTGCATCGCAGCTCCTCTCGCGCCGTCATCAAGGGTGTTCGGTACGTTGCTGCCCTTGACCTATTCGCGGGCGGTGGGTATTCCGACCATCGTGTGCCGCGCTTGCGTCGGGCGTGCCGGGCGAGTGACCATATCCTTTGTCGGCGACATGGGGAGCTGCAGCCATACGACCTGCAGGCCGGTTGTACGACCAGGGCTTGCCTCCAGGCGGGACAGTGGAGGCATGACAATACCGATCAACGCTGCTACCCGATGGGGCGAACTCGAGATTCATAGCGTCCGCCGTGATCGCCCCGACGTCGACAAGATCGCGAAGGTACTCCTCGAACTGGCGCGAGACCGATAGCCGACAATCTCAGTCGTCGTGACGGCCTCACCAGGATCGATAGCGAAAGTCCACCGCAGCCGACGCGCCGGGGCGGGCACGGCAACTTGATCAAGACCAGATCCAGATGCTGCGAAGCGATCCGCCTCTACCGACTCGGCTGGTCCCTGGCACGAATCGGGAAACACTTCGCCGTCGATCCGACCACCGTCTTGAACCGCCTGCGCGAGCGCGGCGTCCGCACCCGCGACACACACAGGCGGGCTCGGTCCTGACATCAATCCACGACGACCAGCTGAGACCGCACTCGTGACGAGCACAGCTCGCAGTCGCGGTAGTGAAGTGTGCCATCGGACTTAATCAACACCGACGAACACGCACCTCGGTGCGCTTACTAGAACAAGAAAACAGCCACTGACCAGGCAATATGCGGTACCCGATCGAAGATGGCCTCATGTTCGAAAGGCGGAAAACCCCTGCTCAAGAGGACTTTCTGTATCGATTGGTGGGCTTAACGCTCCACAACCCCGAACACCCTGACGGCCGAAGGGCCAGCGATTCGAATCATGCCAGTGGGCACCCGGCGGGAGTGAGCGGGCGTGCACCGAGGCAGCGCTGGCATCCCGGCCCTCGAGTTCACACGGTGACAGGAGGGCGCTGTGCCGGGAGGATCGACAGGTGCGAGGGATGGGGCACCGGTACCGCGTCGACGAGTGCCCGGGTGTGCGGATGACTCGGAGCGGTGAACACCGCATCCACCGGCCCCACCTCGATCACCGAACCGGACCGCAGCACCGCCACCCGATCGGCCACCTGGTGCACAACGGCCAGATCGTGGCTGATGAACAGGCAGGCGAAGCCGAAGTCGCGCTGGATCTCGATGAACAGTGCGAGCACATCGGCCTGCACGGAAACATCCAGGGCACTGGTGGGTTCGTCGGCGATGAGCAGTCGCGGCCGCAGCGCCAGCGCCCGGGCCAGCGCGACCCGTTGCCGCTGCCCGCCCGAAAGCTGATGAGGGAAGCGGCCGGCGAGGGCGCCCGGCAGGCGCACCGCGTCGAGGAGTTCGAGCACCCGCTGCCGCCGCCCGGCCGCCGACCCCACCCGGTGGACATCCAGGGGTTCCCGGATACTGGCGGCGACGGTGAGCCGCGGATCCAGCGATGTCGCGGGATCCTGTTGCACGACAGCCATGTCGCGGCGCAGTGCGCGCTGCTGCCGCGGTGATATCGCGGCGAGGTCGTGCCCGTCGACCAGTACCCGGCCGCCGGTGACCGGTTCCAGCCCGATCGCGATGCGCCCGAGAGTGGTCTTGCCGGAACCGGATTCACCGACCAGCCCGAGCACCTCGCCCCGGCCGACGGCCAGGCTCACCGACTCGATGGCACGAAAGGCCGGGCGGCCGTGGCGTGCCGGATAGGTGAGCTCGACCGCGTCGAATTCGAGCAGGACCGGCATCTGCGGCGCGAAGCCTGCCGATGCCGGATCGCCGTGCTCCGGGAGTCGCGGCACGGCCGCCAGCAACGAGCGGGTGTAGGGATGTTCGGGTGTATCGAAAAGTGCATGCGTATCACCGGTTTCGACGATCTCGCCGCCGCGCATCACCACCACACGATCGGCGTGCTGGGCCACCACGCCCATATTGTGGGTGATGAGCAGGACTCCCATACCGGTGCGCTGCCGGATCCGGTCGAGCAGGGCCAGGATCTCGGCTTGTACGGTGACATCGAGCGCCGTGGTCGGTTCATCGGCGATGAGCAGATCCGGATCGCTCGCCAACGCCAGCGCGATCGCGACCCGCTGTTTCTGCCCGCCCGACAGCTGGTGTGGGAAATAGTCGACGCGCCGTTGCGGTTCGGGGATCTCGACCTGGGTGAGCAGATCTATCGCCGCGGCTCGGGCGGCCGTCGCAGAGATGCGGCGGTGCGCGCGAATCGCCTCGCGCAACTGCCAGCCGATCCGGCGTACCGGGTTCAGCGCGTTCTGGGGTTCCTGAAAGATCAACGCCGCCTTGGTTCCCCGCACCCGGTTCAACTCCGCGTCCGGTACCCCGAGGAGTTCGGTATCGTCGAGCCGGATCGACCCCTCGACGGTGGCACCGTCGGCATGCAGACCCAGGATCGCGCGGGCGGTGACGGACTTCCCGGACCCCGACTCACCGACGAGGGCGACGACCTCGCCGCGATCGACGTCGAGACAGATCCCGTCGACAGCGCGATTCCCAGGCCCGAAGCCGATACGCAATCCACGGACGGACAGCAGTGCAGTGCTCACGAGATACTCCTCGCCGATAGTGGTCAACGCCGCCGCGATCGGGCGGCCAGTGCCTGCGAGATCAGCAGGAGCCCGAGGACCAGGACGATCACCACGGCGAGCGGCCCGGCCACGAAAAATGGTGAATGATAGGAACTTTCGACCCCTTCCTTGATGAGGGAGCCGAGCGAGGGCGTCGGTGGTGTGATGCCGAGCCCGAGGAAGCTCATGGCACCCTCGACGAACACCCCGACCGACATGGCCAGCGCGAGCTGTACGGTCAGCGGTTCCAGGCAATTCGGCAGCACATGCCGGCGCAGGATCCAGTTCTCACCCGCGCCCAGCGCGCGGGCCGCCTCGACATAGGGCAGCTGCCGGACGGTCAGTACCGAGGTGCGGGTCAGGCGGCCGAACACCGGAATCTCGGCGAGCATCAGCACGGCGGCGATGGTCACCACACCCGGCCCGAGGACCATGGTCAACGCGATCGCCAGCACGATCGCCGGAAACGCCAGGATCAGATCGAAGGCGCGCTGGAGCACGGTGTCGACCCGGCGGAACCGGGTCGCGGCCAGACCGAGCAGGACACCGGCCGCCGCCCCGAGTGGCACCGCCACGAAGATCACGAGCAGATCGATCCGGGTGCCGTAGAGGGTTCGCGACGCGATATCGCGCCCCACCGAATCGGTGCCGAACAGATGCGCACCACTCGGATCGGCCAGGGTGGCGCCGGCGAACTGCCGATCGGGCGCATACGGTGCCAGCCAGGGCGCGAGCAGGCCGGCCAGCGCCACGATCACCACCAGGATCACTCCGATCAGTCCGCGGCCGGTACGCAGGGCGTCCCATCGGCTGTCCCGATCGGCGGCAGGTTCCGCGAGTGCGGTATCGATGCCGGTACTCATACCTGGTCTCCCAACCGGATTCGCGGATCGAGCCAGGCGTTGACCAGATCGGTCACCAGCTGGATGATCACGAAAAGCGCCACCGAGAACAGCAGCATCACCTGCACCACGGGGTAGTCGCGGTTCGCGATCGCACGTTCGATCAGATTGCCCAGTCCGGGCCAGGCGAAGATCGCCTCCACCAGCACGGTGCCGCCGAGCAGGTGTCCGATCTGGATGCCCAGCACCGTCACCGTGGCGGGCAGGGCATTGGGCAGGACCTGGGTGAGCACGATGCGCCGGCGCGGAATCCCGAGCGCCCGGGCGGTGGTGACATAGGGTTCGGCGAGCTGGCTGCGCAGCGATTCGGTGAGAAAGCGGGTCAGCGCGGCCGCGATCGGCAGCGCCAGGCAGATCGCGGGCAGGATCAGATACTGCGCCGAGATCCCGAGGTCGTCACCGAATCCCCGGCGCGGAATACCGCCGGCGGGCAGCACCATCCACACCACGCCGAACAGGACCACCAGAATCGCGCCTGTGACGAAGTTGGGGATCGCCACCGCCAGGGTGCCGAACGCGGTCACCGCGGTGTTGAGCCATCCCCGGTCGACGATCACCGAGACCGTGCTCGCGACGAAGGCGATGACGACCGCGAGTATCAGTGCCGTCGAAGCGAGGATCGCGGTATTGCCCAGCGCATCGCGCAGCAGCGTGCCGATATCGCCGCCGAGGACCAGCGAATGCCCGAGGTCGAAGGTGAGCATCCCGCCGATCCAGGTGACGTACTGGCTCAACTGAGATCCATTGAGGCCCAGTCGTTCCCGAATCGATTGCAGTGCCTCCGGTGAAGCGTTGGAACCGGCCAGAATCATCGCCGGATCACCGGGTACCAGGCGCAGCAGCGCGAATATGACCACCGAACCGATCGCCAGGACCGCCAGGGCGGACGGTATCCGCCGCAGACCGTAGTTCAGCATCGTGTTCACCTCCCCAGATAGGCTTCGCTGAGATCGAGTTCCGACTTCTTCGACCACTTCAGCCCGTGCAGGGCCGGTGTCATCGCCAGCTCGTTCTCGTTGTTGAACAGTTCGATCACGAACGCGTTGTCGAGTAGTTCGGTATTGAGCACCCGGTAGGCGGCTTCGGCCTCGGTCCCGTTCGGATCTACTGTGTGCCAGGCGGTATCGACTGCCCGGCGATACTCCGCATCGACGAAATTCGAGGCGTTCTTCTGAGCGTTGAACGGGAAGGCGCCGGTCGGCAGGGTCGCCGGTGTGTACTGCGTGTAGGTGTGGGCGGTGATCCACAGCCCCTCGTAGGTGCCGCGGATGAGGTGTTCGAGGGTGGCCGCGTAATCCATGGGCTGCAACGTGGTTCGGATACCGGCGGCCGCGAGGTCGGCCTGCACGATCTGCGCGACGGCTTCGGTGTCCAGCGACCCCGTCGTGTAGGCGATCGGAATCGTTGGAACAGTGCCGATTTCGGCGACCAGTGCCCGCGCCCGGCTCACATCGTATCCGTAGGTGGAGTTCAGGCCGGCGTCGAATGCCGGAGAGTACTGCGGCCACGGCAGACTGGCGACGGTGCCGTGGCCCTGATAGATGTCGTGGAGGATGCGGTCCCGGTCCACCGCGTAGGCGATCGCCCGGCGCAACCGCACATCACCCAGCCCCGGCGCCCGGACATTGGCGCCGATATACCAGTTGTGTGTCACACCGGTCTGTTTCACCACCTTCAGGCGGGTGCGCGCGGTGAGCGCATCGGCGTCCCGGGGCGCGATCGACCACAGCAGGTCGAGTTGCCCGGTGCGCAGCTGGGCGACCTGGGTTTGCACATCGGGCACGATCACGTACTCGACGCCGTTCAGATGGGGTGGGCCCTTCCAGTAGTTCTTGTTGGCCGCGAAGGTGATCGACGCACCGGGTTTCCAGCCCGTGAACCGGAAGGCGCCGGTGCCGTTGTAGCCGCGGCCTGCATCGAAATCCGCCATCGTATTGCGATCGATGATCGGGACCAGATCGAGCAGATCGAAGAAATTCCCCACGGGCTGGGCCAGCCGCAGCGTAATGGCGTGCGGATCACCGGTGTCGTATGCGGTGATCAGCGCCGCGGTCCGGGCGAGCTGACCGGCGCGGGCCGGATTCGCATAGGTGGTGAGGCTGAACCGCACATCCTCGGAGGTGAAGGGCCGGCCGTCGTGGAAGGTGACACCGTTGCGCAGGGTGAGCCGCACGGTCAGCCCGTCCGGTGACACCTGCCACGAAGTCGCCAGCGCCGGTTGTGGTTTCAGGCTGTCGGCGGGATAGCGGATCAGGGTGTCGTAGACCAGACCGGTGATCATCGTCTGTGCCGGGGCTCCCGCGTACAGGCTGGCCGGAGTCAGATCACCGCTGTCGCCGATGCGCAGCACACCACCCTCGGTCACCCCGGCATCGGCTCCGGACGTGGCCTGCTCGACCGCCAGCCGACACCCCGCCACCGCGAGAACTCCAGCGAGGAACAAGGCGAGCACCGGCAGGGTTCGGTGGCGCGGCGGGGCGCAGCGGCGGAACACGGGGATCCCTTCGAGCCGTGCGGACCGGTCCCGCGGCGGCGGAACCGGTCCGGTCGGAATGTGGCGGTATCAGATAACGAAGCCTGGGAAACGGTCGGCGGGATCGACGACCGAGAAATGCGAGGCATCGCCGGTGCGGATACGGCTGGGTTCGTTGTCCACCGACACCGGGATATCGCCGGCCAGGGTGACCCGGTGCACGCTGCGCTTGTGCTCGCCGAAATCGGAGATCCCGTAGTGCTGGGTCGCACGGTTGTCCCAGATCGCCACATCGCCGGGAGCCCAGGCCCAGCGCAGGGTGTTCTCCAGGCGGGTGATCCGCTCCTGCAGCAGTGTGAACAGCGCCACCGACTCCGAGGACTTCAGGCCCACGAAGTTCTTCACGAAATGGCCGAGCAGCAGCGACTTCTCACCCGTTTCCGGATGCACCCGGACCACTGGATGTTCGGTCTCGAACACGATGCGGGTGAAGTTGCGCATATGGTCCTGCCGGGCGATCGTCCGCGAACGCTGGTCGGCGTGCACACCCGCGTAGTCGTATTCGTTGCTGTGGACTGCCCACAGCTTGTCCACCAGCGCCTTCAGCGGTTCGGGCAGCTGATCGTAGGCGGCGGTGGTGGACGCCCAGGTGGTGGCACCACCGTAGGGCGGGATATCGACGGCACGCAGGATCGAGGCCTTCGGGATGCGATCGATGAAGGTGACATCGGTATGCCAGCTATTGGCGGCACCCTCGATGACCAGCGTCCGATTGTCCTCGGAGGTCAGCGTCGGATGGGTGGTGGTCGGCGTGCCCAGGGTCGAGGCGAATTGATACTGCACATCGTCGTCGACTTGGTGCTGACCGCGGAAGACGACCACCTTGTTCGCGGCCAGCGCGAAGCGGATGGCGTAGGCGGTCTCGACACCGATATCGCCGGAGATATGGACGCCCTCGATCAGGGCGCCGATGTGCTCGCCCAATTTGGTGACGGTGATGCCGCCGGCGGCATAGATATCGGAAGCGCCGACGGGACGGGTCTCGATGGTGGTCACGGTTCTCCTCCGTCGATGAGCAGTGCAGGACAAGGGATTACGGCATCCCGGCGTGTGACTGGAGTCCGGGACGACGCTGGTGGGCGACTGACTCGAATGTCAAAGTAATCGACATAGATTAATTTGAGAAATGTATCCGCTCACGGTGATTCTTTCCCGGGACACGGCCGGGACGCGATGCATCACCCTGGGTAGGGTGAAGGCCCATGACCGCCAGACGCGGCCGCTACAGTGCGGGCGAGGAAACCCGGGTGCTGCTGATCACAGCCGCCGAGCACCTGTTCGCCCGGCGCGGCTACGACGCAGTCACTCTCGCCGAGATCCGCAGCGCCGCAGGGCAACACAACGCGTCGGTGATCAGCTACTACTTCGGTTCCAAGGAAAACCTGCTGCGCGCGATATTCGATCACCGGCTGCCCACGGTCAGTGCCGACCGAGACGCTCTCGTCGCCCGGCTGACCACGCCGGGCCGTGCACTGACCTCTCGCGAGGTGCTGTGGGTGATGGTGCAGCCGTTGGTCAATACCCTGCGCGAAGGAAACCACTATGCCGGCCTGCTCGACCAACTGATCGAGACCGACGTTCTGCATCGTGTGTTCAGCTCCGCGAACCCCGATGTGACGGCCAGTGGATTCGAGGTGGACCGCGCGCTGCACGCGGCGCTCGGCGAATTGCCGGAGGGGATCCGGCAACAGCGAATCCGGATGACGTACGAGAGTGTGCTGCGCACATTGGCTCGCTACGACCGGTCCGGTACCGCGCCCGATCAGGCGGCTATGTCGACTCTCATCGACGCCTGGGACGGTCTGCTGAACGCCCCGTCGTCCGAGGAGAGCGGGGCGATGGTGCGCGACACCCGGTAGGGGTGGCTGCAGCCGGGAGTCGACCCACTCGCGGTGCGCACGATTTTCGAGCCTTCGGTCGGTTCGGTGAGCAGCTCCTCCACAAGGGCTTCCTTGGTCGGGAAGTGCCGGTAGAAGGTGGTGGCCCCGACGCCCGCGCGGCGGGCGATGGCGTCGATCCCGACGTCGCCACCCTGTTCGATGAAGGCCGCGCGGGCAGCGTCGACCAGTTTGCGGCGGTTGCGTAACCGGTCTTTGCGTGGGCGCTTTGAGGTGCGATGTCGGGCATCCCGCTACAGCATCGGGCAGGTTGTAGATGCTGGCGCCCTTCAACTGGTTGCTGGCCGACTGTGCTCGGCAACCCAGACGGCAATCTGGGCGCGCGATGTGAATCCGAGTTTGGTCAGGATGTTTTCGACGTGTCTCGCGGCGGTGCGCGGGGAGATGAAGGAAGGACAGCCACCATACATCTGGCTGGCCGTACACGCATGGTACGAAGGCGCCCTGAGCACTCTCGCCGCCCCGCCCGAGTCCCACGAATAAGTAGCAGAAAACCCTACGCCGGTCGATGCCATACCCTGCGGAAAGCAAATACGAAACCCAAACCGTGGGGTTTCCGTGGGGCCGGGCCAAATGAAGCAGGTCAGGACCGGTACAATACCGGTCCTGACCTGCGATTTCTGTGGACCTTGGGGGAGCTTACTATAACTCGAAACCGCAGGTAGAAGCCCTGGAAGCTGTTCGTCGAAGGCTTCCGGACCCCACCACGCCAGCCACACCGTCCGCCGCCCGACCCAGGCCCGCCCGGGCCCGCCGACTTGGCACCGATCAGGTCCGGGAACTAATCGCCGGGTATGAGAGCGGAGAGACGGTGTACCAGTTGGGTGCCCGGTTCGGTATCGAGCGGCGGACGGTCAGTGCGACCCTGCACCGGCATGGTGTGCCGATGCGCCGCCGGGGGCTGGCCCCGGAACAAATCGATGACGCCATCCATCTGTACAACCTCGGGTGGTCCCTGGCCCGTGTCGGTCGACACTTGGGTGTCGACTCCACCACCGTGCTGGCCAAATTGCGCCAACGCGGTATCCCTACACGCGACGCCCACGGACGACCACGCGCGTAATGCGGCATCGACATAGGTGCGCAGATGCCGCAGGATCGTGCCCTCGGCAGGGATCAATAAGGATGGGACTCGGTGGTGACCGGCGGTCCCATGGGGAACGCTGACGATCGAAGCGGGGTTTGACTACCCGAAGGCGGATTGATCTGTTGGTCCCGATCAGCGACCCTGTTCCGTCGGGCCGCTGATCAACTGCCGGAACGCACTTCGTTCCACCGGTCGAGGGTCTGCTTGATTGCGGTGTGGGGGATCGCGCCCGCTCGCACAATGGTGGGGCCGTCATCGGTGGTGAAGTCCACGATGGTGGACGGGGCGTCTCCGCTGGGGCCGCCGTCGAGGTAGGTGTGGACGGTTCACCGAGCTGTGTCCCGGCTTGTTCGAATGTGGTTGCCGGTGGTCGACCGGTGAGGTTGGCGCTGGAGTGAGCTAGGGGACCGACGCTGCGCAGCAGGGCCAGGGCCAGAGGATGGTTCGGCATGCGGATCATGACCGTTCCTCCGGTGTTTCCCAGGTTCCAGGCCAGAGTGGGGGCTGCGTGCAGGAGCAGGGAGAGTGCTCCGGGCCAGAAGGTTTCGATCAGTCGTCGTGCCGCGGGCGGTAGCGACGAGGTGAGTGTCTCGGCGGTCATCGGGTCGCCGATGAGGATCGAGGCGGGCTTGTCGGGGCCGCGTTGTTTGGCGGCGAGGAGATTTCGCACGGCGAGTGGAGCGAAGGCGTCGGCGGCGATGGCGTAGAGGGTGTCGGTCGGGAACACGATGAGCTGTCCGGCTCGCACAGCGTCGGTGGCGTGGGATATCCGCTGTTTGCCGGGCAGCCTCGGTTCGGCAGGCGTAGACGTTGATCGGATTCGGTGTCCGGCTTGTCACGAGACCACTTTCACAATGGGGCTCCACGCTTGAGGTTGGCCGCGTATGGCATTTATTTCAGTGATGAATAATCCTGTAGCGTACTAACGGTGACGAGCGACGATCAACTCGACTGGCTCACCCCGGAAGAACTGCGGATCTTTCGCGCGTTCAATCGGGCGTCGGAAGCTGTCGCCGCCCGTCTCGACGCCGATATGGAGGCCGAGACGGGGTTGCCGCGCAGTTATTTCGACATCTTGTGGCGGCTGCGTCGCGCGCCAGAGAGGTCCTTGCGGATGAGCCGGTTGGCGGAGATCACTCACTCCAAGTCCAGCCGGATCACGCATGCTGTGGGTCGGTTGGAGGCGGCTGGTCTGGTACGTCGTGAAGTTCCGCCCGGTGATCGGCGCGGCTGGCTCGCGGTGCTGACCGAGGAAGGGCTCACGCAGGTGGAGCGGGCTGCCCCGGTCTACGCACGCAGTGTGCGCGAACACTTCCTCGGTTCGCTGACCAGCGAATCTCGTGATCAGATCACGGTCATCGGAGAAACGCTGCTGGCCGACCTCGATCCGGAATCGCTGCCCTGCGGTGGGGACAAGGAGGGTGGGGCACCGTAAAAGCCTCACCTCATCTGGGCGCCGAGCTCTCGATCGGAGCTCGCACCTGTGCGGCGATCGTGCTCGGGACGGGGTGGCGGAGCACCGGGCGGATCGGTTGTGCTGGTCGAATTCGGCGACGTCAGCGGTGCAACGCTGTGGTGAATTCCGCGGTTGTCAGCACCTCGGCGTGCTGCGGGACCACGGACGACAGCAGGGTTTCGTGCAGGTCCTGGTTCGGGTCGGCGCATGCGTCGGACAGGACGAACAGTCGGTAGTCGCGGTCGGCGGCGTCGGTGATGGTGGACAGCACCACGCCGCTGGTGGTGAGACCGGCCAGGACGAGCGTGTTGATTTCGCGCTCGCGCAGGAACTCGTCGAGCTGGGTGGTGGTGAGCGCGCCGATGCGGGTCTTGGTTACGACATGCTCGTGCGGCTCGGGCCGCACATCGGGGTGGATGGCGACCTCCGGTGTCCCCTCGGCAGCAATGCCCGAGCTGGCGACGGCCGCGAAGACGCGGTGGTGATCGGGCACGGCGGCGTGGTCTTCCTCGGTGAAGGCGACGCGGACATGTACGACCTCGATGTCGGCGTCGAGCGCGGCGCGGCGGGCGCTGCGGGCCTGCTCGAGCAATCCGGCCGGGTCCTCGAGCATCGCCAGCGTGAAGTGCTGCATGTCCATCAGCAGCAGAGCGGTTCGGTTGGGGGTGAATACGGGCACGATCAGGGACTCCTTCATCATCTCGTCCATCACATTTATTACAGCACTGTATATTACAGTGTTAAAGTAAACCTGTGAAAGACGCCTTTTGGCTCGAACCTCGTGAGCTCCGGACGTTCCGGTCTCTGGACCGGTCGTGGCGGGCGTTGATGACCCGTCTCGATGAGGATCTCGGCTGGGATGTCGGCTTGCCGCGCACCTACTTCGAGATTCTGTGGCGGTTGCGTCGCGCACCGTCTTGGTCGATGCGGATCAACGATCTGGCAATCGAGACCGGCTCGAAGGCGAGTCGCATGGCTCACGCGATCGGGCGGCTCGAAGCCGAGGGGTTAATGCGACGCGAACCTGCCGAGGGCGATCGGCGCGGGTGGACGGCGGTGCTGACCGAACACGGTCTGAGGACGGTCGAACTGGCCGCGCCGCGGTTCGCGCGCACCGTGCGAGAAAGCTTCCTCGACCTGCTGACGCCGATCATGCGAGAAGAGTTGATCGCGATCGGCGAGGGCGTCGTGCGGGAGCTGAGCCCCACCAAGCTGAATGGCCCGAACATGGAGGGAGACAAGGGAATATGACTGCTTTGGCTGAACGCGCAATCGACATCCCGCAGGCGAGCAGGCATGCGTGGCGTGTGCTCACCGTCGCCTGTGCGGGCGGCTTCCTGGCGTCGGTGAACACCTCCACGATTGCGGTCGCGCTACCGACGGTGAGTCGTCATTTCGGTGCGGGCGCGGCCGGGGCGTCGTGGATGCTGCTGTCCTACATGCTCGTGACGACCGTGCTGGTATTCGTGTTCGGTCGGGTCACCGATATGTTCGGCCGACGCCGGATGTATCTGACCGGTCTGTCCGTGCTGACGCTGGCAAGCCTGGCATGTGGTCTGGCACCGAACATCGGCTGGCTAGTCGCGCTGCGGTGCGTTCAGGCTGTGGGTGCGGCCGCGTTGCTGTGCAACATCACCGCGTTGGTCACCGACGCGTTTCCGGCGAATCGCCTGTTCACGGCATTGGGGATCAACGCCACGGTGTCCTCGCTGGCGCAGGTCCTCGGCCCGGTCGTGGGCGGTCTGCTGGCTTCGGTGTGGGGTTGGCGCGCGGTGTTCTGGTTCAACGTGCCGATCGGCGTGGTCGGGCTGATCTGGGCAGCGATCAACCTGCGCCGGGACACCACACCGACCAAGCGTGAGCCGTTCGACCTCGCGGGTGCGGTGGTGTCCAGCCTGGCTCTGGGCGGTCTGGTGATCGCCCTGTCCGAAGGTGGCGCCGAAGGCTGGACCAGTCCCGAGGTGTTCATCGGGCTCCTGATGTTCATCGTGTGCGGCCCGCTGTTCGTGGCGATCGAACGTCATCGGGCGCACCCGCTGGTGGAACCGTCGTTCTTCGCGCACCGCGCTCGCACTTCGGCCTATATCGCGTTGCTGTTCATGTCGATGGCGTACTTCGCCGTGGTCACCTTGGTCGCGTTGTACTTGCAGGCAGCGCGCGGTCTGGAACCGTATGCCGCGGGTCTGCACGTGCTGTTCGTGGCTGCGGCGATGTCGGTGGCCGCGCCGATCGCAGGTCGGTTGAGCGGCTACTTCGGGGCGAAGCTGCTCGGCAGCCTCGGCATCGCCCTCACCGCGGCGGGGCTGTTCGGTCTCGCGGCGATGGCGCGCCCGGAGCAATTCGAGGTGCTGATGGATGTGTGCCTCCTCGCCATCGGCGGCGGTGCGGGGCTGTTCATGACGCCCAATACCAGCTCCATCATGAGCAGCGCCCCCGCCCACCGACGCGGAGTCGCCAACGGTGTCCGGCAGACCACACAGAACGCCGGATTCGCTTTGAGCACAGCGCTTTCCCTCGCGATCACCACCGCTGGACTCGGCGCGGCGGAGCAGAAGGCCGCCTACGGCGGGACCTTGTCGTCGCTGTCGAGGGGCGCGCTGGATGCCTTCACTGCTGGCTACCGGTGGGCGCTGGTGGCGCTCGGAATTTCGTGCATGGTCGCGCTGGTGGCCTCACTGAGCCGCGGGCACGAGGTGCCCGCCGAGTGAGGTCGGGACCATCGGTGCGTGCGTGTGGTGCTCGGGGGACCGAGCACCACACGAACGTGCGCGGTAGTCCGCTGCGATAGCACCGCTGTCAGGCGTGCGAGTCTACGATCACTGGACTTTCGGAGATTTCCAGCGTGTCGGCCCAACTGTGCAGGCGCTGCCAGAGGATTTCACGCTGTGGGGAGAAGTTGTGCATGTGCGCACACCGGGGGACCTCGGCAATCGTGATATCCCGGCTGCCGGGGTATGCGGCCGCTTCGGCGCGAATGTCGGCGAGGACGTCGCGTTCCCCGGCGCCGAGGAAGACCGGCACGTCGATGGTTGCGGCCTGGTCCGCCACGACGCCCGGCGCCATGCAGTCTGCGGCGAACGGCGGAAAGGTCCGGCTGATCCAGGGCGGCATGGTGTCGGCGGTGCGGACCGGGAACCCCGCCGAAAGGTCGTCGGCCACGACCTCCGGGGCCACATCGTCCCAGTGGTACGCGTAGCGCACGTTGGCCAGGTCGTCTGTCAGTTCGCCGGACCAAGCCTCGGCTACCGAACTGCCGCCCGCGGGGGCGAGCATGCCTTTCGCGGGAGTGGGGATGAACGTGTGCACGGCGCTGAAGCCCAGCACGGCGATGGCTGAGAACGTCCGGAAGCGGCTCTGCTGGTGGATCAGCTGCATGCCGCCGAGGGAGTGACCGATGCCGATGGCGGGGCCGAGGCGCAGCTGGTTACGCAGTTCGGTGCAGGCGAGGTGGGCGGCGTGTGCGCTCGTGTCGAGGTCGGCGAGAGAGTCGGGAACCGGGCCGCTCTCGCCTGTGCCCAGCGGGTCGCAGACCGCGAATGCCCAGCCCCGTGTGGCATGGTACTCGGCTTGTCCCGGTCCGGGCAGGGCCGGGTGCGACAGGTCGAAGTAGGTCCGGGTGTAGCCGCCGCCGGGGGTCGCGAAGGCGAACAGTTCGGGGTCCGGGGCGCTGCGGAAAACGGTGACCGCGAGTGTGGCCGGCATCCCGACTGCGGTGCTGACGTCGATGCGGTGTTCGGTGCGGATCACGACAGTGCTCCTTCGGGTTCGGGGCCGAGATCCAGTTCCCGGATCGGTGAACTCGCACCTGGGCGTAGGAACAGGGTGATCACCAGCGCCAGGGTCGCCACGGCGGTCATGTAGCCCGCGACCGGTACCCAGCTTCCTGAGCTGTTCATCAGCCAGACCGCGATGAGCGGTGCGAACGCGCCGCCCAGGACGTTGCCGACTGCGGAACTGACCCCGATCGCGGTGTAGCGCAGATGCGGTGGGAACAGTTGCGGGTAATACATGCCCTGCACGCTGTAGTTGACGGCGAAACCGCCCAGCAGAAGGGCGAACCCGATGAACAGCAGCACTGGATTTCGGGTGCCGAACAGCGAGAACCAGACGAACGGTGCGATGACCATCACGACCATTCCACCGGCGAAAACCGCGCGTGGTCGGCTGGTGCGGTCGCCGATCCAACCGAACAACGGCATGACGAACACCAGTAGTGCGCAGATCACCATCACCAGCAGTGACACGGTGGTCGAACTGACGCCGACCTTGGGTGCGTAGCTCAGTGAGAACACCGAGCCGAGGTAGAAGAAGATGCTCTGCGGGACGGTCACCAGCACCAGGCCCACGAACCGCAGCGGATGCTCGCGGATCACCTCCAGTGCGGGGTTGCTGCTCACCTGCCCGGAGTCTTTCGCCTCGGTGAAGTCCGGGCTCTCGGCGAGTCGGTTGCGGATATAGAGCCCGACCCCGACCAGCGCGATGCTGGCAATGAACGGCAGCCGCCACCCCCACAGCATGAACTGATCCTTGGGCAACAGATTGACCAGGAAGAACGCACCATTGGCCAGCAGCAGACCCACGAGGCTGCCGGTACTCACCGCACCGGTGAAAAGCCCACGCCGCCCGCCACTTTCGGTGTGCTCGTAGGTCAGCAGGAACCCGCCCGTGGTACCGCCCGCCACGGCCAACCCCTGGATCACCCGCAACACGACCAACATGATCGGAGCTGCGATCCCGATCGTGTTGTATCCGGGCAACAGACCGACCAGCGTGGTGGCCCCGCCCATACCCACCAGGGTCAGCACCAGTACCGTCCGTCGGCCGATTCGGTCGCCGAAGTGGCCCAACAACCAGCCGCCGATCGGGCGAGCCAAGAATGCGACCCCGAATGTCGACAGCGACAGCAGTGTCCCCGCGACGGGGTCGACCGACGGGAAGAACAGTTTGCCGAATACCAGCGAGGCGGAGAGTCCGTAGATGAAGAATTCGTAATACTCGACTGAGCTACCGATGAGGCTGGCGAGGGCGACTCGCCGCTGGTGGCTCCGACTCGTTTGGTGCGTGGTGCTCATGCGGTCCTCCCGCGGATCTCACCGGCGAGACGACCGCCGGTGGTGGCTGCTACGGCAACCAGGGTTGTGCTGTTCATGTGGGGAATTACCTCCGTGTCGGAGTCGGGCTTGGTGCTGCGTCGTACAGGCCCGGAAGAACTCGAAATGCCTTTCATTCATCTGCAGTTCTGCAATTGCCGGCCTGTATTCGAGGTGCTTGATCCCTATGGGGAAAGCGCAGGGCGAAAGAGAAATGCGCCAGGCGGATAGGGCATGACGCACCGAACGCGGATCATTGGAATGATCGCCGTATCTCGGTGGTGTCGTGTATCAGTGGCGGGAGACTCGTCGGCCGCGATTTTTGCTTACCGACGACAAATGAAGGGCAGTCCGCTCGGTCTCGGGCGGCCGGGTGCTGCTCCCTCGATTCGCGTACCGCGCCGGTCCACGATGTCCCGGGCTGTTATGCCTTCGCTCAGGTCCAGTCGATGACTTCGTCGAGCAGATTGGGGTAGCTCTGCTCGAGTTTGGCGACATAGTCGGTGAGGTGTTCGCGCATGAGCCGTTCGGCGTCGTTCGCCGCGCCGGACCGAACGGCCTTCTCGATCAGCTCGTGTGGTGGAGTTACGTTGGTGGCCAGATCTTTTCGGACCCGTTCCATGCTCGACTTGTCCGAGAAGATGTCGCGGAGCGCCTGAGCGACGAGCACGAGGATCGGGTCGCCGGATAGCCGGGCGACGCTGAGGTGGATATCGCCCTCGCTCAACGTGAGGTTGCCGTCGGTATCGGTCATGTCGGCGCTCAGGTCGCCCTGGGCCACGCGCTCGGCTGCCAATCGGGCCATGAGCGGCTCGAGCCGCATGCGCGTGGCCATGAGGTCGCGCAGTGTGAGCTGCATGAGGTGGAAATACAGCGACGATGAATTCGCGAATTGGTAGCTGGCGACCTCGTTGACGATCGCTCCGCCGCCGGGTCCCGGCTTCAGTGAAATGACCCCGTACATCTCGAGGATGCGCAGCGCTTCGCGGAGGGTCGGGCGGCTGACGGGGAAACGCTTGAGGAGCTCGGCCTCCGACGGCAGACGTTGCAGGCCCTCGAAAGCAATTTCGCGCACGACTTCACCGGCTACGACCCGTGCCGTCTTCTTCCCCACCGATGAGCTCACTCCGTCACGATACTCGGATGGTGTTCCCGAATGCAGCCGGGGAGCTGGGTTCGCGTCGCGAACCTGCTGGTAACCGATTGCCGGAGAAGTGATCACGCCGTGCCGGGCTCGGGCATGTGACGGGGGTGACTGAGTTGCGGATTGCATACGACTCCTTTGTCGATGGGGTGTCGTCGGTTGTGCAGAAGCACCGGGGCGCCGGGGTGGATCGAGCGTCCTGACGGCCGTCGCGGTGATGGTCGCTGTGCGGACGCTCGCGCCCCTGTCGGCCATTGGTGCGCAACGGGTTTCGTTCGTTCAGTTGATTGCCGAGTGCTGGTCGGCCACCGCGTCGGCGACTGATCGTGGCGGACGGGGTGCGACGCCGGGCTCCGGCGTGACGAAATTCATTTAAATGGATTGCTCTTTGGGTGTCAAGGGTGGATCTGGGCTCCGAGGCGACCGCGGCGATCGACTGCCACAGGGCGTCGAGTCGATCGACGTGAGGTCGGTTGAGTGGCTACGTGCGGGCCGCTCCTGCTGCCCCTGTGCTTCGAGGTGGAGTGACGGTTGACACTCGCCTGTAAATCTATTTAAATGAATTTACATCGATGCCACATCCGGCCCCTCTGTTGGTGCGACCGACATGGCTGCAGACGTCGTCTCGAGACATCCACGACGTGCAGCGAACCGGAGACCCGCCCGTTTCGTCGGCGATGCGCCGACCAGCTGTTCGATGTCCGGGCCCGGACGGCCCGGTGCCTCGAGCATCGACGTGAAAGGACCTACTTATGACGACCCGCCTCGTGGCGACCGGTGACTCGATCCTGACCAGGCGCCTGTCCGCGGTCCGCACCCCGGGGTTCACCGATGTGGTGGATCGAGTGCGCTCGGCGGACGTGTCGTTCACCAACCTGGAGATGGTGTTCCCGGGCACAGGCCGGATGCCCGCAACCACCTTCCACGGCACGCACGTGGGTGTGGACCCGGAGTTGCTCGACGAATTCGGTTGGCTCGGGTTCGACCTCTACGGCATGGCCAACAACCACGCCACCGACTACGGCACCAACGGCCTGGCCGCCTCGATCGCCGAACTCCACAAGCGAGGAATGGTTTTCGCCGGTGTCGGCCACACCCTGCGCGAGGCTCGCCGGCCGGTGTACCTGCAGACCGCACAAGGCCGGGTCGCGCTGATCTCGGCGGGCTCGTCGAATGCTCGGCTGTCGGTCGCCGCAGATCCGGGGGAGGGGGATGTCGGGCGGCCCGGGATGGCGCCGGTGCGGCTCCAGAAGACGCACTACATCGCGCGGGAGAAGTTCGAGCTGTTGCACGACATCCTCGCCGAGGCGGGTGTCGACGTGGCCGCTACCGGTACGACCGCACCCGGCATCTCCTTCCCGTACCCGGATATGAATGTCTACGACCGCCCGCCATTCGACGGATTCGCTGTGGAGGGTGTGCATTTCGCGCCGGACGAGCGTTCGCACGTCCAGACCGATGCCCTCGAACGTGACGTGCAGGCCTTGGTCGAAGTCGTGGACGAGGCCGCCAAACAGGCCGATCTGGTGTTCGTGGCGCTGCACTGCCACGAAGGTGTGGACGGGCGATGGAATACCGAGGTGGGCGCGGAGTTCCTGCAACCGCTCGCGCATCGGCTCATCGACGCTGGTGCGAACGCGATCCTCGGCTCGGGTCCGCACATGCTGCGGGGCATCGAACTCTATCGCAACCGGCCCATCTGCTATTCGCTGGGCAACTTCATCTTCAACCTGGAAACCATCGGGTCGTTCCCGCTCGAGGTCTACGAGCAGCAGGGCATGCCGCTGGACTCGACGGCGGCGGACCTGTACGACCGGGTCACCGGCTACGCCACCGAACGGCGATTCTGGGAGTCCGTCCTGGCCCAGTTCGACTTCGACTACAACGGCGATCTTGCCGCTTGCGAGCTGATCCCTGTGACCTCCGGGTTCGGCCTGCCTCGCTGGCAGCGCGGCTGCCCCGTTGTGGCCGACGAGAACGACTCGCTGCGCATCCTCGAGCACCTGGACGAATTGTCCCGTCCCTTCGGCACCCGTATCGAACGAGTCAAGCAGGACGACCGCACCGTCGGCCGACTCGTTGCCGGGGCCTGACCGGGCCGCACCACAGATTTCGAGGCGAAGACCGACTTCGGTGTTCGCACTCCCTCCGAAGGACAGGAGAGTAACGGATATGACACTCGCACAATCACATTCGGGCCCCCGAGAAGCCCAGGCCGATCCCGTGCGGATCTCGGCGATCGACACCGACGTCCACGTCGAACCACGCTCGTTCGAGGAACTCATCTCCTACCTGGACGCACCATGGCGCAACCGCAACGTCATCGACCGCGTGCCGTTCAGCCGTGCGACGTACAAGACCCTCGACGGCGGCGGCCGCAAGGACGCCTACCCCGAGCACGGCGATATCGGATCCGATCCGGAGATGGTCGGACAGCAGCTGTTCGTCGACGATCCGATCGACTACGCGATCCTGCTGCCGTGGAGCTTCCGCGGTTTCACTGTGGACCCGGCCCTGGACACCGCGCTCGCGGCTGCGGTGAACACCTGGCTCGCCGATACCTGGCTGTCGAAGTACAACGACGAGAACCGGTACGTCGGATCCATCTCGATCGCTGTCGACGACCCGATCGCGGCGGCGCGGGAGATCGAGAAATGGGCCGAGCACCCGGGGTTTCGTCAGGTGATGGTCGGTCACTATGGGCCGCGGCCCTTCGGCCACCCGATGTACGACCCGATCTGGGAAGCTGCGGCCCGGCACAATCTGCCTGTCGGCGTGCACTTCCGCGGCGGCGCCACCCAGCCGCTGGGGTGGACCTCGACCGGTCCTCTGCAGTACTTCGTCGAATACCACTCGCTGATCGCGCCGATGGCGTACGCGACGCATATGGCGAGCTGGATCTGCAACGGCGTGCTGGACCGCCATCCTCAGATGAAGGTCCTGTTCATCGAGGGCGGATTCCTGTGGTACCGGCCGCTGGTGGATCGGCTGGCCCGGCACTGGGATCGGACCGGCCAGGAGCTCTCGGCGCGCAAGACTCCGCTCGAGTACGTGCGGGACAACTTCCGCTGGGCCTCGCAGCCCATTGAGGAATCGCCGAATCCGAAGCAGATCGCCGATCTGTTCGAGGAGGCGAATGCTGCTGAGCTGCTGCTGTTTTCGAGTGACTACCCGCATTACGACTACGACCCGCCGAGCAAGGCCCTGCCGCGCTCGCTGAGCCCTGAGGTGAAGCACCGCATCATGTCCGAGAACGCACGAGAACTCTACGATCTGCCCGAGACCAGGCCGGCGGATCGATTCGACCGGGCGGCGGGCCGACTGTGATCATCGACTGCGCAATTCACCCCGTCCTGCCCGACATCGAGTTCAACCGGGCGATCGGCTCGCCCTGGAATCTGCTCAAACTGCCGACCCTCTACGGTGATCGATACGCCGCGCCGTTCGACCAGCTGTCGGTGTCGCCCGAGGAGGCGGCGAGTCCGGCCGCGGTCGCCGAAGTCCTCGAACGCTCCGGCGTCGACTACGCGGTGCTCAGCCCGACCACCCGCGGATACTGGCCCAACCCGCAGCAGGCCGCCGCGGTCGCCAGCGCCGCGAACACGATGCTCTACGAGAACTGGCTCACCGCAACCGAATCCGAGGGCCGGTTCCTGGGATCGATCCGCATCGCGATGAACGACACCGACGTCGCGCTGCGCGAGATCGACCGCTGGGCCGACGACGACCGATTCGTGCAACTCGTCGTCCCGGCGCGCGCCCTGGCCACCTACGGGGAACAGCGTTTCTTCCCGATCTGGCGGGCCGCAGCCGAGCGCGGTCTGGTGGTGTTCGTCCACGACGATCTGGGCACCCTGGTGGAACCGCCGCCCTCACAGGTCGGGTTCCCCAGCTTCTACGCCGAGACGCACACCATCCGGCCGCTGTCCGGGATCACGCAGCTGACCAGCTTTATCGTCGCGGGCGTCTTCGAGCGCCTGCCGGAACTGCGAGTGGTGTTCGGCGACGTCAGCGTGCACGCGGCGCGGTCGCTGGCGGTGCGCACCGACAAGGACTGGCAATCGGACCGGCTCGAGGTCCCGTGGGTGGTGAACGCCCCGACCAGCTACCTCGAACGACACGTCCGCTTCATCACCCAGCCCGAGGACGAGATCTCCCCGCACAGTGCACGTTCGACCGGAACCATCGGCGGGGACACCTCCTCGCTGGTGCTGTTCGGCAGCCGCCATCCCTACTGGGACGGGGTCCGCGCACAGGATGTCTTCCCCGCCTGGACCGAACCGGAACGTCAGCGGGCGCTGGCCGACAACGCCGCGCAGTTCTATCCACGTCTGGCAGCGCGGTTTTCAGCCGAGGTGAGCGCATGACCGACATGCGACCGAACACGAGGAACAGCACATGCGTTATGTAGTGGGCCCGGCCGCGGAGTTGCCGCCGGGATCGTCGACCGTCGTCTACCCGGACCGAGTCACGAGCGGGATCGGCGTGTTCAACGTCGACGGAGAGTTCTACGCGTTGAAGAATACCTGCCCGCACATGGGCGGCCCGCTCTGTAAAGGGACCGTCCGCGGCACGTCCGCGGCGGAGGTGGGCGACGACGGAGAACTGGCCATGCGGTGGGAGCGCGACGGTGAGATCGTCTCCTGCCCTTGGCATCACTGGGAATTCGAGATCAAGACCGGCCGGACGATCTTCACCTCGCGCCAGCGCGTGCGGGGCTATCCGGTCTCGGTGGTGCCACCGGACGTGCTCGAGCGGCTGCGCGAAGGCGTCGAGACGATTCCGGTGTCGGTCGAGGACGCCACCCTCGTCATCGAGATCTGAGCTGACGGTGGCGGTCTCGAGCAGCGGGACCGCCACTGGATCCGGAGTGCGGTGCAGCACTCCACCACGCCGCCGACGGGCCGGTCATACCCCCGCTCAGGACAGAGCGATCGAGTCCGGTTGTGCCGCAAGCATTTTTCATTCAGTTAGGAATACCGATGTCTGAACGCGACCTCGAGCTGGTGGTCACCGGGACGGATCCGGTGGCCAAGGGAATTCTTCGTCTCACGCTCGCATCCCGGGACGGGAGTGAACTTCCGGCCTGGCAACCGGGCGCGCACATCGATCTCCACTTCACCTCCCGGGGTGCGGAATACGTACGCCAGTACTCGCTGTGCGGTTCGCCTGCGGACCGGAGGCAGTGGCAGGTCGCCGTGCTGCTGGTGCCGGAGGGGCGCGGCGGATCCGCGCATATCCACGAGTCCTGCGCGGTGGGGGATACAGTCCGAGTTACCGGACCCCGCAACAACTTTCCCCTCGAATCCGCAAGTGAGTATCTGTTCATCGCGGGCGGAATCGGCATCACGCCGATGCTGCCGATGATCGCCGAGGTCGCGGCATCGGGCAAGAACTGGCGTCTGGTGTACTGCGGGCGCTCGGTCGACTCGATGGCGTTCCTCGACGACGTTCTCGCGCTGGGTGCGGACCGGGTGAGCCTGCACGCACGCGACACTCACGGTCGCGCCGACCTCACCGCACTGATCGCGCAGACCGGTCCGGACACCGCCATCTATTGCTGCGGGCCCGAATCCATGCTCCGCACGATCGACGAGAGCCGTCAGGCGCGGCCCTCCGAGCGGGTGCATGTGGAGCGGTTCGCCCGCCGGGAAGGCGAAAATGAGGGCACAGCAACCGAATTCGAAGTCGAATTCGCCCGCTCGGGTGTCGCGGTCACCGTGCCTGCGGATCGTTCCATCCTCGAGATGGCCGAGGAATCCGGCGTGGACATCGACTCGTCCTGTCAGGAAGGCATCTGCGGATCGTGTGAGACGGCCGTGCTTTCGGGGACGCCCGACCACCGGGACGAGGTCCTGAGCGAGGCGGAACGCGAGGCAGGCAAAACCATGATGGTGTGCGTCTCGCGATCGTGTTCGGCCCGACTGATTCTCGATGCATGACGGAACGTTCACCGCACACAACGAAGTAAGGAGCCGATCGCAATGACGACAGTAGCCCCGACCGGAAGCGATTCCTCGATCTCCGGTGAGGTGCCGCGCCACCAGCGCGTCCTGCAGGAGTGCGGTCCGGCCACGGGCCGGATCTCGGGGATCAACCACCTGGTCCTGTTCACCCGGGACATCAACGAGGGCGTGCGGTTCTACCGCGACATCCTCGGCCTGCGCGTGGTGCGGACCGTCCGCTTCGCGACCTCCGCCGACGGCCTGCGCCGCGCCGCCAACCACTCCAGCGGCGGGGCCGTGGCGAACGCCGCCGAACCCTCGTCGGTCGCGGTGGAGATGACGGTGCGTCAGGTGTTCTTCGAGATGGGCAACGGAGAGTTGTTCTCCCTGTACGAATCTCCCGCGGTCGCGGAGAAACCGGCCGCCCCGGTCAGTTCGGTGCTGTGGCCCTCGGAGATCTCCGAGCGGTGCAGCCAACCGCGTGAGCCGCAGAAGATGGATCACCTCTCCTTCGACGTGCCCACGCACGCCGATGTGGAATGGTTCCGCGAACATCTGCTCGCGCACGGCGTGGCCGTCTCGGAGATCTCCGAGCGGCGCGGCGCGAACAACATGCACCGGTTCATCTCTTCGTTCTACTTCCTCGACCCCAGCGGAAACCCGCTCGAGATAGCGACTTTCGACGCCGCCGACGGCGCCTGGCGGTCCTACGACTTCTCCGACTGGTTCATGGACGAGGATCCGGTGCCCGCGCTCCTGGACGGCCCGTCGCCGGATGGCGACACCCTCGCCCCGCGCTGGGTCCACCCATCGGACGAGTGACCATGGTGATCGAGTACGAGGAAGTCACGGACTGGGGTACGGACGAGTGGGATCGCGACGTCAGCGGCATCGCGGTCGATTCCCGCGACCAGGTCTATGCCCTGCGGCGCGGCGAGGATGCGGTCACGGTGCTCGATCGCGACGGGACAGTGGTCGACCGCTGGAGCGACGACGACTTCTCCGAACGTCCGCACCTCATCTCGATCGACCACGAAGACAAGATCCACATCGCCGACGACGGCGGTCACCGAGTCTACGTATTCGACTCGGCGGGTAAGCGACTGGAGGTGATCGGCAGCGGCGCCCCGTCTCAGACCGGATTCGACGCCACCTCGGCGCCGAGCAGGGAGAGCGCGTTCGACCGGATGCACGGCGGCCCGCCGTTCAATCGACCCACCAAGGCGGTATCGTCGCGGAACGGAGAACTGTTCGTCAGCGACGGCTACCGCAACTGCCGCGTGCACCGGTTCTCCCCGGACCGGAAACTTGTGCATTCCTGGGGCGCGCCCGGAGCCGCTCCGGGCTGCTTCGTCATCCCACACAGCATCACCATCGACAACGACGGCCGAATCCTGGTGTGCGACCGCGAGAATGACCGCATTCAAGTGTTCGATCGCGATGGCGAACTGCTCGAGTTGCGGAACGACGTGCAACGTCCGACAGACGTTGCCATCGACCAGCGCGGCTATGCGTACGTGACCGAACTCGCCCGCGGCCCACTCGATCTGAAGTCCTGGCGACTGGGGCCCGCCGAGCGAGAACTGCCCGGCAGGGTCACGGTATTTTCCCCGGACCGCACCGTCGTCGCCCGAATTGCCCCGCCCAGAACAGATTTCCTCGCCCCGCACGCTATCGCCGTCGATTCCACCGGCGCGATCTACGTATCCGAGGTGCCGGAGTCGTTCGCCCGAAGCACCGGCCGAGCCCAGCAGCGGCATCGCTGTCTGCACAAGTTCGTGCCCCGCGCAATGCTCCCCTGATACGAGATGGGACGCCCGCTGCGCAACGAACCTTCGCCGTCCTGACAGCAGGTTCCGCCCGGCTTCGGATATCGAAAAGCATTCGACCACAAGACAATTCAACAATACTGATCGTTCGCCGTGTGAGCAGGCCGCACAAGGTGACCCGGAGCGGTCGGCGCTGCTGCGTGAGGGGCAGGAGCACCGACCGTGTTCCGGGCTCCGGGCGTGATCCGCCGAGTAACCAACAACCGATCGCAGGGAAATCCATGTCCAACAACGCTTTTATCGCCGATCCCACCATGCTTCGGATCGGTGGACGGTCGATCACGACTGATCGCACGTTCACCGTCGTCGACCCGGCAACCGGAGCGTCGATCGCCGAAGTCGCGGACGCCACCCCGGCCCACGCCATCGAAGCGTTGAGCGTCGCCGCGGACGTCCAGTCGGACTGGGCCGCGACACCCGCTCGCGCTCGCGCAGATATCCTGCGTCGCGCATGGGAACTCGTGATGCAACACAGCGAACAATTCGCTCGGCTGATCACCTCGGAGATGGGCAAACCGCTGGCCGAGAGCTACGGCGAGGTTACCTACGGCGGCGAGTTCCTGCGCTGGTACGCCGAGGAAGCGGTCCGGATCAATGGCCGGTACGCCGAATCACCGGGTGGTGCGGGCCGCATCCTGGTCACCCGGCAACCCGTCGGGACGACCCTGGCCATCACCCCGTGGAATTTCCCGCTCGCGATGGGCACACGCAAGATCGCACCCGCTTTGGCCGCCGGATGCACCGTGCTGATCAAACCCGCCGCCGAGACCCCATTGACGATGCTGCTGCTCAGTGAGGTGTTCCGCGAGGCCGGGCTCCCCGACGGGGTGCTGTCGATCCTGCCCACCTCCGACGCCGCGGCGCTTACGGCCCCGCTGCTGTCCGATTCACGGCTTCGGAAGGTGACTTTCACCGGTTCCACCGCGGTCGGCAGGACACTTCTGCGCGGTGCCGCTGAACATGTGCTGCGCACGTCGATGGAACTCGGCGGCAACGCCCCCTTCATCGTTTTCGCCGACGCCGACCTCGAGGCAGCCCTCGATGGTGCGATGGCCGCCAAGATGCGCAACGGCGGCGAGGCATGCACCGCGGCAAACAGGATCTACGTGGAGCGCTCGGTCCTCGACGAATTCACCGACGAATTCACCGACCGCATGCGCGCCCTTGTCGTCGGCCCAGGCGACCAGCCAGGGACCGATCTGGGGCCCATGATCACCGCCCGACAGCGTCAGCGCGTCGCCACACTCGTCGACATGACCGTCGCTGCTGGAGCCCGGATTCGCACCGGCGGAACCGTTCCCGAAGGCCCTGGCTACTACTACCCGCCCACGGTCTTGACCGACACACCAGAAGATGCGCTCATTCTGCGGGAAGAGATCTTCGGCCCCGTAGCGACCATCGTCGCCTTCGACGGCGAAGCAGCCGGAGTCGCCGCGGCGAACAACACCCCCTACGGGCTGGCCGCATACATCTACACAGGCGACATCGACCGTG
Source organism: Nocardia miyunensis NBRC 108239 (assembly GCF_001613065.1). GTDB lineage: Bacteria > Actinomycetota > Actinomycetes > Mycobacteriales > Mycobacteriaceae > Nocardia > Nocardia miyunensis. The sequence continues at coordinate 27,973 of NZ_BDBQ01000092.1, read as the reverse complement.
CCCTGCGCGTGTCCGCAGCGATCGAAGCCGGAATGGTTGGCGTCAACCGTGGGATCCTCTCCGACGTCGCAGCCCCGTTCGGAGGCATCAAGGAATCCGGTCTGGGACGCGAAAGCGGGAGCGAAGGCATCGACGAATACCTCGAGACAAAGTACGTCGCACTCCGCTGAGACCTTAGGCTGTAGTCGGCGGAGGTTTCGGTCGGCTTCGGCGCTCGCTGCCGAATGTGGCGGGCGGTTACTAGGTCGTCATAAGGATCGGGCCTGGCGTTGACCAGCGGTTTCCTGGGGGACGCTGACGATTGAGGCGGGATTCGGGGCGGTGAGTGGCTCTCCGACTGCGAGCTCAGACGCACCGAACAGTGTGCTGATCCGATCGAATACCTCCAAGCAGGTGACCAATTCGGCTGACCCTGGGCGGCGTATTCTCTTGCTGAGCCCGAAGGTGTATTGCGAGTGACCGATGACGGACACCGATCCATTCAAGACGGAACGTGACCTCGGTGCTGATGTTGTCACGGAGTTGAGTGCTGTCGGGTTTGAGAACGCAGATGAGATAGGGCGGGGTGGTTTCGCCGTCGTATACCGCTGCAATGAGTCTGTTCTGGACCGTGTGGTAGCTGTGAAGGTCCTCACCCGCGAACTCGATGAGAATCGAGAGCGTTTCTTTCGCGAGCAACGTGCGATGGCGCGGCTGACGGGCCATCCACACATAGCTGAGGTGCTCGAGGTCGGCGAAACCGAGACTGGTCGGCCCTACCTGGTCATGCCGTATTGCTCGCGGGGCTCACTGCATGCGCGAATCATCCGCGATGGCCCGCTTTCGTTGCAGGAAGTACTCCGCCTGGGGGTCAAAATGGCGGGTGCGCTGGAAACGGCGCATCGTGCGGAAGTTCTGCACCGCGACGTCAAGCCAGCGAACATTCTGTACACCGACTACGGCGAGCCTGCGTTGACGGACTTCGGCATTGCTCATCTGGCTGGGGGCTTCCGGACAGCCACCGGTACGGTCACCGGTTCGCCCGCCTTCACCGCACCCGAGGTCCTCCGTGGGGATCCAGCGAGCTTTGCTTCGGACGTATATGGGCTTGGGGCCACGGTGTTCTGCGCACTCACCGGTCACGCCGCGTTCGAGCGCCGCAGCGGCGAGCAGGTGGTGGCGCAGTTCCTGCGGATCGCGACCCAGTCGGTTCCGGACCTGCGCGAACGCGGCATCCCCGACGATGTCTGTGCAATCGTCGAGGCGGCGATGAATAGCGATGCGCAGGACCGTCCTAGCGCTGCGCTGTTCGGTGAGCTGCTTCAGCGAGCTCAGCTCGCTCACGGTTTCGGGGTCGACCAGATGGCGCTTCCGGTCGAGCCGTCAGGCGAGCCGGTAGTGCCGGTGGTTGTTTCCGAGCGGTGGGACGGCGTTCCTGACCGGAGGTCTGGTCTATTCCGCGAGGGGGTGGGGAACCTGCCGCTGGAGCTGACCCATTTTGTGGATCGTCGTAGGCAGGTGTCGGAGGTGAAGAACCTGCTGTCGAGTTCTTGTCTGGTGACGCTGACCGGAATCGGTGGGGTCGGCAAGTCACGGCTCGCGCTGCGGGTCGCCCAAAAATCGCAACCGAATTTTGCAGACGGTGTTTGGCTGGTCGAGCTGAGTGAGTTGCTGGATCCGTCGTTGGTGGCCGATGTCGTGGCTGGCACCTTTGGAGTGCGGCACCAGGTCGGAAGGCCGATGCTCGAGGTGCTGGTGGAATTCTTCACTACTCGCGATGTGCTCTTGGTGCTCGACAACTGCGAGCAGGTGATCGACGGGGTCGCGAAACTGGTCGAGTCGTTACTGCGGGCCTGCCCGCAGCTGCGGATACTGGCTACCAGTCGTGAGGCTCTGGGCATTGGCGGGGAATCGGTACTGCCGGTGCCGCCGCTGGGGTTCCCGGATCCGAGAACCGGGTCGTCCCTGCGGGGAACAACCGGCTCCGACGCGGTGACGCTGTTCGCGGAGCGGGCCGCCGCGGCGGTGCCAGGATTCCAGTTGACCGAGGACAACCGGCTCAGCGTGGCCGGGATCTGTGCACGGCTGGATGGGTTGCCATTGGCGATCGAGCTGGCAGCGGCGCGGCTGCGCACGATGTCTGTCGAGCAGATTTTGGTGCGGCTGAATGATCGGTTTGCCCTGTTGACTCGCGGCAGCCGGAGTGCGCCGACACGGCAGCAGACGTTGGGGTGGTGCATCGGCTGGAGCTATGACCTGTGCACACCCGAGGAACAACGGTTGTGGTGTCGGCTGTCGGTATTCGCGGGAAGCTTCGAACTCGACGCTGCCGAGGACGTATGCGGCAGCGACATGAGCGAGCCCGAGTTCCTCGATGCATTGTCCGCGCTGGTCGACAAGTCGATCCTGATCCGGGAGGAAACGGGCAGTGTGGTTCGCTTTCGGCTGCTCGAGACCGTGCAGGAGTACGGCTTACAGAAGATCACGGATGCTGGCGAGTATGCGGAACTGCGCCGGCATCACCGCGACTGGTACGAGCGGCTGGTGCTAGAGGCAGAGACAGACTGGGTAAGTCCACGCCAGCTCGAGTGGATCGCCCGCCTCACACGAGAGTTACCGAACCTGCGCAAAGCGCTGGAACTCAGCCGATCGGAGGCGGACGCAGCCGGATTGCGGACCGCCGCCGCGCTCTTCGGTTTCTGGCTTTCGAGCGGCCGGCTGAGCGAGGGGCGCCGTTGGTGCGACCGCACACTCACCAGCACATCCGACGCGCCGGCGGTCGACCGAGCCGGGGCCCTGTACACAGCCGCCGTATTCGCCGTGATCCTGGGTGACCTTCTGGGCGCAAACGGGCACGTAGCCGAGCTTCGCGTTCTTGCCGAGCAGACAGCCGATCACAGCATTGGTGCCCTGCTCGCCTATGCCGACGGATACACCGCTCTCAGCAGCGGCGATCTGGCTTGCGCAGCCACTCGGTTGAACGAGGCCGTCACGGCATTCGACGCCCATAGTGGGATCTCATTCCAGCTCAAATTGAGAGCACTGATCTCACTAGGATGGAGGTACGAACTGGCGGGGGACCTGCCGCGTGCCCTCGCCTGCCTTGAGCAGGTACTGACCGTCACGGAACGCCACGGCGAAACGGTATACCGGTCGCTGACACTGCGTGCCATGGCGCTTGCCGTATGGCAGAGCGGTGAGCGGGAGCGGGCGGCGCAGCTGTTGGAACAGGCTATTCGGTTGGCGCGACAAATCGTAGATCCGCTCGTCGCAGCGTACTGTTCGGAAATACTCGCCTGGATCGCGGCGGAGAAGCACGACGCCCGGCGCGCCGCCGTTTTGCTGGGTGCCGCGCACGGGCTCGGTCAGGCAGTCGGCGGTTCCAGCATCAGACGTCCCCATTTGCTTGTCTTCCATGAGGAATGCGAGCGCCGCACTCGCGACGTACTCGGCCGGCGAAAATACGAATCCGCCTATCAAAAAGGCGTTGCGATGAGTTTCGACGCGGCAATCGACTTCGCGCTGAGGGAGCATAGCGCCGCGGCATCAGCTGGTCGTGTATCAACGGATTTGACCAAGCGAGAGCGCCAGGTCGTCGACCTCATCGCCGAGGGATTGACCAACAAGGCAATCGCTGCCCGCCTGGTGATTTCGCAGCGCACAGCTGAAGGGCACGTGGAGCACATCCTCACCAAGCTGGGCTTCACCTCGCGAGCACAGATTGCAACGTGGGCGGCAGAGCATTCCCCGGACCAGCCTGCATGAGCAAATCAACAGCCTCGTGGGGTGCGCTGCGGTCGAGCTCGAACCGGTTCCAGGCACGCAGGGCGTGCTCGACTGATTCGGGCGCAGGCATTCCCGGGTCAGAGTGATGGTGACATCGCAGTGGTCGTGATCCTGGATCATGTCTTCGGTGCAGAGTTCTCCGCGCCGTCCTCGTGTTCTTCGACCGCGGCGCGAAGACCTCTTGAAAAATTCCGCAGCCGCGTTCTCGCTCCAGTGCGCGTGGGCGGGCTTGTCGGCCTGCGCTCAGGTGGCCCGTTGTGCGGGTCCGATAGGCGACGCAGTAGTTCGTCGCCCGGGGCACTTGTCGGTCGGCCGTGTGGATTAGTGGGTGAGTTCATCCGGGTAGCCGAGTCTTCGAAGGTGTTTGGTCAGGCGAGAGGACACCTCTGCCCGTCGGGTCTCCAGTTCGTTGAGGGAGGTGTTGTACCGGTTTCCCCACGCCACATACGTATCGACTAGGCGATTGCGCTCTCGAGCCACCAGTTTCGTTGCCCTTGCGACGAGGTCGGCATCGATCCTGTCGTAGAGATCCTCGTACTCTTTCGCGGCGGGGGAGTCGGAGCCGTTGTCGGGACTGCGTAGCTGGTTGAGGTCCTCCTCGTTCGTCACCCACCAGTCCGTGAACAGGCCGGACAATTGCTCGTTGTTCAGGATCGCCGAGGCCGACAACGCGTCGAGGAATGTCTCGGAGAAGTGCTTGCGTACTGTGGCGAGCGGTTCCCTGGTCAGGATTGCCTTGTCCTCACGAAATTCTTGGGTCCAGTGTTCAACTGTGGTCGTGAACTCGCTTTCGATGGGGGCGGCTCGCTTCGGGATAGTTGCCGCGATGGCCTCGTATCCTTCTGGTGGAAAGTCGAGATATCCCGGCTCGCGGGGCACGAACAGACTCATCGGTTCGATCCTGAACGCGGCGAACCTGTCTCGCGATGCTCCGACCTCCGAGACGGGGATGCCGCCGGTGAGGAGGGCGCCGATGTCCGGGCTCATGACGGGGGTCGGCGGTGGGTCGATGTAAGCGCTGACGTTGAGATTGAACTGCTTGCTTGTGATCTCGTCGATGGACACCAGCCGGGAGAAGTGGTCGATCTCTTCTTGCTTGTGGAACGTGGTGGCGATTCTTTCGATTTGACGAGGTGCCAAGTGGTTTTTCGAGCGTGCGACATCGAGCTCGTTCTCTGCGTTGATGAACAGCACATCCCGCGGGCTTGTTTTGGCGGAGTGCTCGCCGCGGAGGACCAAGAGGCTGGCGGGGATCGAGGTGTTGTGGAAGATGTTGCGTCCGAGGGTGACGACTGCAGCGATCCTGCCGTCGTCGAGCAGCCCCTGACGGATTTGTCCTTCGGTCCCGCCTCTGAACAACACCCCGTGCGGGACGGTGACGACGCCTACTCCGTCAGGGGCCAGTGAGGCCAGGACATGCTGGACGAACATCAGGTCCGCCAAGCGGCTCACTCCGTATCGTGTGTGCTGCGGAATTAGCTCGCGGGGCCCTTTCAAACTGAACGGCGGATCGGTTACGACCCGGTCGAAGCGTTGGAGGCTTCCCGAATCGTCGAGATAGCTCGGATCTCCGAGTGCGTCGCCTGCTCGTATGGTTGCGTTGGTTATGTTGTGTAGCAGCAGGTTGAGTCGTGCGACTGTACACGTCTGCTTGTTGATGTCCTGTCCGAATAGAGAAAGGGCATCGGTCTGGCCAGTGTGGTCTGCTACGTAGGCGTCGGCGGCGATTAGTAGACCGCCGGTTCCTGCGCACGGGTCGTAGACAGAGTGTCCGGGCTGGGGATTGGCCAGCTGAGCCATCAGCCGACTGACCGAGGGCGGTGTGCTGAATTCACTTCTCTTGTCCGTGAATCGGTAGAGCAACTGTTCGTAGGCCCTGCCGGCGTCCTCGTCGTCCTGCTCGGAGTCGGCGGTTACCTTGAGGATTGAGTCGAATGTGTCGATCAAGAACTTGGCCTGGGCATCGGTCAGTTTTGTGAGCGATGCCAGGTGCTGGAACTCCTTATCGAGGATTTCCGGGTTGCTCTGGCTCAACGCCGCTGCGGCTGCATGCAGGGCGTCGGCTGCTGAGGTTTCGGTGGATGCCGTCAAATTGTCCCATGTAGCGGGCTCGGGGATGGTGAGCTTCTCTGGGTGGTGGGATGCCCACTTCAGCAGGAGCACGACGGAGAGGACGCGTTGGTATTCCGTGGCGTCCAGGGGGCCTCGAAGAGTGTCAGCGGCCTTCCAAATATGTTGAGCGAGATCGACACTGCGCATGTCTACCCTTTCCTCAAAAGGTCATCGAGTAGTGCCTGCTTGAGGATGTCGAGGCGGTCCGCAGTCGCTCGATGGATGAGGGTGAGTTCATCGACATCGGCAACCACTGCAACCACCTGATCCTGGGTTTCCAACGGAGGAACTATCACCGGTAGGTCACCCAACAGCGCGGCATTGATGGACGGGACCGTCCCCTGCAGTGCCCGCTGGAGAATCTCCTCCCGCACAGCAGATGAGGAGAGATACGCGAACAAGTACTGGGGAAGAACCCGACGATCGTCGCTGCGTACCCGCGCGCACGAGGAGTTGTAGAGAGCCCCCACCAACTCCGGTCTGACCATCGCTAGTCTGCCGAGCGACCCTTGGCGGACCACAACGATGTCATCTTGTCGAAGGGTGAACCGGCCCAGCCTGCTCGCATCATCGTCTGGCAGCCGCCGTAGCGTCCGCGCGTCGACCTGGGATCCGCTGGTGATGTCCGACGGCGTCACCACGGGCACCCCGTCAGAGGCATCTCCGAGTCCGTCGAGCAACGAGCCGGATGGACCAGGCGTGATTTCAGCTAGTTCTCGTAGCGCGACGCGCTCATTTCCACCCACGACCTTCACCTGCCTTCCCTCGGTTCGCGGGACGGGAGCGCGGTGACCGGCACCGCGCCCCCGGTGCATCATGCGCGGTAAGCCCAAGCCCGAAGCATCGACTCGACCACCGCCGCCGCGGCAGCGCCAACTACCGCCGTGATAAATGCACCGATCGCCGCCTGGCCGTACCCGATCGTGGAACCGAGAACGACGACGAACACGATGATGACCACGCCACAGCAGGCGGTACGCCTGTCAGGGCGGGGCCAGTACCATGACCTGCTGAAGGGGACATTCTTCATGGGTTTCCTTCCGACTGCTCCGTGATGAACGAAGCGGTTGAAACCGCATCGCCCCGCGCTGACTGCAATCTCCTCGGGGCGATGCGGTGTCCTCTGTGGCGAGTTCACCTTACATCAACTCAAGTGCGAAGTCTCCTTCGCAATATGTAGTTAGTGTAGCTGCCCGCGGGGAGTGCACTGGGCCAGCCGGACGCAGTCCGGATGCCGAGAAGATCGCGATGGTGCTTGTTGAACTCGCACGGCAGCAGGTAGCCGACAGTCCGGGCGATGATGATCCAGCGGGTAGTGGTGGTAGGAGTCCACGGCCGGCGCCGGCCGACCAGCGGTCACCGGTCCGCCTTTTGCCTCTCGGCGAGGCATCCGGAACCGTCATCGGACAACCCTGACGACCGGCGGGCAACACCGGGAGGCTGGCATGTGGGGCCGGCCTCCCCCAAGCCAGCCGCTGCTGTGGGAGTTCATACTCGGGGCTCATACGCACATCATCCGGGCAAGTGCTGCGACCGGGGCCAGGTAGATGGCGGAGGTGCAGTCGCTCGGAGCGGATTACCGTGGCCGTCGTTGTGGTCTGAGCACAGGATGGTCGTATGAAGACTTCGAACAACGCCGCTCCGGGATGGGGTGAGCTTCGTGTGCGTGGTGTCCGTCGTGACCCACCCGATGCGGAAAAGATCGCGCGCGTACTTGTTGAACTTGCGCGACAGCAGACGGCCGATCGCCGAGGTGCTCATGGGGATCCTGCGGTGATCCGCGGCAGGAGTTCACCGTCCTCGCCGGTGTCCGGGGACCGGTTCTCGCCGCGGCGGGTACGCCGACTGGATCGGGATCAAGTCCGGATCTTGATTGAGAGGTATCTGGCTGGTGCGACGACGTACGAGTTGGGGGACAGGTTCGGTGTTGATCGTCGTACCGTGAGCGCGGTTCTGCATCGGCACGATGTTCCGATGCGGCGATGTGGCTTGTCTGGTGAACAAGTTGATGTGGCGATTGCTCTTTACAGCGGTGGTTGGTCCCTTGCTCGCGTCGCGCGTCACCTCGCCGTGGATCCGGGCACCGTGTTGAATCGTCTGCGCGAGCGTGGTGTCCGTACTCGCGACACACACGGGCGGGCTCGGTCCTGACATCAATCCATGACGATCGGCGGGGACCCGACTTGCGACGAGCAAGGCTTACGGTCGCGGTATTGAAAGAGTGCCTTCGGACTTAATCAACACCGAGCGGAAAACATACCTTGGGAGGCCAATTAGAACCAGAAAACAGGCGCTGACCAGGAGATATGTGGCATCCGGCCGAAGTTGGTCTCATGGCTGAAGGGCAGCATAACCGCTGATCAACGGCCTTATTCGTGTCAATTTGTGGACCTTGGGGGAGCTTACTATAACCCGAAACCGCAGGTAGAAGCCTTGGAATCCCTGCGTCGGAAGCTTCCTGGCCCCGCCACACCCGGTCCACCGCCTGCCGATCGCCACAAACCTGGTCGGGCCCGCCGATTGGGCACCGATCAGGTTCAGGACCTTATCGCGGGATATGAGGCTGGGGAGACGGTGTATCAGTTGGGTGCCCGGTTCGGTATCGAGCGGCGGACGGTCAGCGAGATTCTGCATCGGCACGACGTGCCGATGCGTCGTCGGGGATTGTCGCCAGAGCAGATCGATGAAGCGGTCCATTTGTACAAGCTGGGCTGGTCTCTTGTTCGGGTGGGTCGGCATTTGGGGGTCGCTCATACCACCGTTTTGGCCAAGATTCGTGAACGTGGAGTCCCCACGCGTGATGTCCATGGACGGCCGCGAGCATAAGCCGGAGCAGCACCTACACCGAGCCGTGGATGCTGTTGTCGCAGGTTGGTGCCCTCAGCAGGACACGCAAAACATGAGCAACCGTAAAACGCCTGGTCATCGTGGGGTGCTTACCCGATCTAGTGATCGATCGGCTCTCATGCTGTCTGTATGTCTGGTCCCATCCTTATCGAACTCTGGGGATGGAAAACCGGCCGCATCGCAGCGGCGATACTGGCCGGGAGGGTTCGGAGCTGCCGAACAAGAACTGCTCGACACTTGCTGAGCAGACCGGGGACACCGGCCCAGGTCGCATGCGATACCTGCTGTCGACAGCTGTAAAGGTGCCCACCGCTGTCCGACCGCAGCGAGACACTGGGATGTGATACCTGACTCAGCGCTACCGACCGGATCTTTGTCCTATTTGTCGGTGTGAGGGCACAGCTGCTGGGGTGTGGGGATTTCGGGCAGGTCTCGGGCCGGTTGAGCGGGGACGCCGCCGACTTGGGAACAAAGAGATGCTGCGACATCGCCGCTGAAACCGACATCCCACAAGCGCACTGTGCCGTCGCTGTCGCCGCTGCCGGTAGCGAGGTTGCGCCGGTCGGGACTGAACGCCACCGAGAGGACCGATGCGGTGTCCCCGGTGAGGAACTCGCCGATCGGGCGGCCGGTGCCAATGTCCCCCAGTTGCGCCGTGTGTTCGCCGCTGATCGCGAGGGTGCGCCCGTCCGGACTGAACACCACCGAGGGCGGCGCTTGGTCGCTGGTGAGGGACTCGCCGATCTGCTGGCGTGTGCGGGTATCCCACAGCCGCACTGTGCCGTCGGAGCCGCTAGTGGCAAGGGTGTGCCAGTCCGGGCTGAACACCACCAAATCCATCAGTTCGGCACGGCCGATATGGAGCTCGCCGATCTGCTGGCGTGTGCGGGTATCCCACAGCCGCACCGTGTCGTCACCCCTGCTGTGTGTGGCGAGGGTGTGCCCATCCGGGCTGAAGGCGACCGAGTTGACTATGTTGTCCCGAGAGGTGAGGGGGGCGCCGATCTGCTGGCGTGTGCGGGTGTCCAACAGCCACGCCCCGCCGATGTCACTGACGGTGGCGAGGGTGTGCCCATCCGGGCTGAAGGCGATCGAGTTGTCCCCGCCGTGTTCGCCGGTGAGGGGCTCGCCGATCTGCTGGCGTGTGCGGGTGTCCCACAACCGCACCGTGTCGTCGTAGCTCGCAGTGGCGAGGGTGTGCCCGTCTGGACTGAACACCACCGAGTTCACCCATTGGGTGTGGCCGGTGAGAGGGGCGCCGATCTGCTGGCGTGTGCGGGTGTCCCACAACTGCACTGGGCCTTTGGCGGTGCCGGTGGCGAGGGTGTGCCCGTCCGGGCTGAACGCCACCGAGAGCACCGCGCCGGTGTGGCCGGTGAGGGCCTCACCGATCGGGCGGCCAGTGCCGGTATCCCACAGCCGTACCGTGTTATCGTAGCTGCTGGTAGCGAGCGTGCTCCCGTCCCGGCTCAACACCACCGAGGACACGCTGGTGTGGCCGGTGAGGGGCTCACCGATCGGGCGGCCGGTGCAAGTGTCCCACAGCCGCACCATGCCGTCGCGGCTGCTGGTGACGAGGGTGTGCCCATCGGGGCCGAACGCCACGGAGTTGCGCCCGCCGCCTTCGCCGGTGGGGGGATCGCCGATCTGCTGGTGCGTACGGATGTCCCACAGCCGTGCGGTGCCGTCGCCGCCGCTCGCAGCCAGGATGCTTTCGTCCGGGCTGAACGCCACCGAGTTCGTCCCGCCGCCCTCGCCGGTGAAGGGTTCGCCGATCTGCCGCTGCGTGCGGGTATCCCACAGCTGTGCGGTGCCGTCGTTGCTGCTGGCAGCCAGGGTCTGCCCGTCCGGGCTGAACACCACCGAGCCCACAAAGTTGGTGTTGCTGACGAGGGGTTCACCGATCTGGCGGTGCGTGCGGGTATCCCACAGCCGTGTCGTGCCGTCAGCGCTGCCAGCGGTGGCGATGGTGCGTCCGTCTGGGCTGAACACCACCGAAAGCACCACATCGGTGTGGCCGATGAGGGGCTCGCCGATCTGCTGATGTGTGCGGGTGTCCCACAGCCGCACCATGCCATCGTGGCCACCGGTGGCCAGGCCACTGGTGGCCAGAATCTGTCCGTTCGGGCTGAACGCCGCCGACGACACTGCACCGCTGTCGCTGGCGAAGGGCTCACCGATCTGGCGGCCGGTGCTGATGTCCCACAACTGGACCATGTCGGAGCTGTAGGCAGCGAGGGTATGTCCATCCGGGCTGAACGCTACCGAGATCCCCCCGCCGGTGGGGGCGGGGAGTACGGCGCGCAGAGGGTTGCGGGCGGCCGCGAGCATGGCGTAGCGGGCTTCGGGAATGGGCTGGGTGCGCCAGGCCGCCAGGGCGGCGAGCCGGGACCAGACGGGGTCTGTGCTGGCGAATTGTTCGCTGCGGCTGGCGAGTTCACGCGCGATGGCGATGTCGCGTTGGTGATTCGACTCGCGACCGGCCCGGACGGCCACGACCGCGACCGCAGCCAAAGCGACAACGAGCACGAGCAAGATTGCGGTGACGGCGCGACGCTGAAGGGTGCGGCGGGTCTCGCCGCGAATCGCGGCCGTTAGAAACGCGGTGGAGACGGGGTCGGCCAGGATTGGGTCTTGGTCTGCGGGGATGCCGCGGTCGCGGATGGCGGCGAGTTGGCTGCCACGGTAGAGCAGGGCGCCGTCGGTACCGGAGTGCTGCCAGTGATGGCTGTCGGTGATGAAACGCTGGCTGCGGTGGAGCCAGTCGCGGTCGGTGTCGATCCACTCTCGCAGTCGTGGCCACTCGCGCAGCAGGGCCTCGTGCGCGAGCCGGACGGTGTCGCGGTCCATCGTGATCAGCCGGGCCTCGGTCAGTTGGTCCAGGACTTGTTCGGCGATGTCGGGGTCGGTCACGCCGCGGGTGAGGGCGGTACGGTCGACGGGTTGGATGGTGTCGGCGTCGCCGTCGGCGCTCACGCGCACGAGTCTGGGCAGCATCATCCGCAACGCTCCGCGGTCTGCGTCGCTTGCGGAGGTGTAGATGGTGTCGGCGGAGTGTTTGATCGCGTTGGCGATGCCGCCGGTGGCCCGGTAACCGGCAACCGTCAGTTCCCGGTCCTCGCGGCGGTTCCATGTGGACAACATCGCGTGCGACAGCAACGGCAGCGCTCCCGTCGCGGTGGTGGTGTCGGGTTCCAGATCGTTGAGGATGATCTCGGCCAGCCCGTCCGCGAGGGTCCAGCCATTGGCGTTGGCGGGTTTCTCGATCGCTTCCCGCAGTTCGGGCCGGGTCATGGGTTCGATCAGGATCTGCCGATCACGCAGGGCTGCAACGAGTTCGGGATATGTGGCGGCGTGGCCGTAGAAATCGGCACGCAACGCCGTCGCCACCAGCGCCTGCGGCCCGGCCGCGGTACGCGGCGCGGCAAGAGCGGTCAACGCGGCCAGGAACGTGGTGCGGGCGCTGAGGTCGGTGCACAGGGTGAACAGTTCCTCGAGCTGGTCCACGATCACCACCAGCGCGTCCCCGTCCCGGCCCGCGAGGATCGCCTCGGCATACTCACCGACCCGGCTGGGTTCGGTGTCGATCGAACCACGGGCGTCGGGAGCATCCAGCGCGGCCGCCAGCCGCTGTAGCGGGTCGGCGCCGGGGGTGAACCGGCGGACCGGCCAGCCCGCCGACCCGGTGATCCCGGGCAGACCGCGATCACGCAGCGCCGCAACGAGACCGGCATTGAGCAACGAAGTCTTCCCGGACCCGGACGCACCCACCAACACCTGCACCCCACCCTCGGCGCGCGCGCCCGCCAACGCCTCGAGCAGCCGCTCGAGCATCGGCCCGCGTCCGAAGAACATCCCCGCATCCTCGGGCCCGAACGCCGCCAAACCGGGATAGGGACAACGGCCCGGCACCGGGTCCCGCGCCACTTGCGGGCGCGGTGCGGAGGCGGGATTGGGAGCGATGATCACCTCTCCGGCGCGGTCACCTGCCTGACGGCGGGGTAGCGGGCCCTGTTGAGCGTGACGCAACCGGCGATAGATCCCGTCGAACACCGAATCCAGTGTCAACCAGGCAGGTTCGCGCGCGTCACCGTGCTCGAGCAACTCCAGTAGGGCGCCGGTGAAGGCGGTGTGGCGTTGTCCGGCAGGGGCCGAGGCGAGGTGTTCGGCCGACCCGATCAGGTAGCGTCCGTGTGCGCCGGTGGCGAACTCACGGATCGAGGCGGTGTCGGCATCGAGGGTGGCAGTGCCGGAGAAACAGCAATCCAGGATGACCACTACCGCCGCCGCCCGGCACCCCTGGACCGCTTGCGCCAACGCGGCGAACGACAACGCCTGGTGTGCGGCCAATCCGGGAATCAGCTCGCCGGTATCAGCCGCAGCCAGGAAGAGCTCCCCGCCTGGACCACGCAGACCATGACCGATGAAATAGACCACCAGTATCGACTGAGCTCGTGCGGCCTCCTCGGCGATCACCGCCGCCATCGTCCGCGCATCCGACGGATCCAGCACGCCGACAACATTTTCCGCTCGGGCCCCGCACCGGTCAACGAACGCCTCGCGCAGATCGTCGAACGTCTCCGGCACCGTCGGCAGGGAAGGCAGCGCCGATCCGGTGTGGGTGGCGGTAGCGAGGATGAGTATCCGGACGCCCTCGCCGGACAAGTCCGTCATTCGCTCAGCGGAGGCCGCTCCCGGCCGTCCGGATCGATGGTGTGCAGTAGAGTCTCGGTCAACTGTTGCAGGCCTTCGGCGTCCAATGCGCTCACCCCGCGTGCGTCCAGTTCCAGACTCCGGTTACCCGAGCCCTGCACGGTCACCCGCACTCTCGCGCGCCGACTGCGCACCCACGCGATGACCGCCGTCGCGGTCGCCGCGGTTACACCGCCGGGACCGATCACGATCTCCAATGCCTCCAGAACCGGACCCATCTCCTCGGGCCCCGGCGGGCTCGACCGCTGACGCACGCATCCGCGCAGCTCATCGGTATCCCCGAGATAGTCCCCTAGATCACGCAGTTCCTCGGAACTGTCGGCAGTGATGATCAATTCAACCCCCAAACATTGCGCAATCGCGGAGTACATTGCCGCGCATCAGTTTTCGACCACTCTACCGCTGCCGCACAGACGCAGCTGTACAACGCCGAACCCGGCACAACTCGACCCAGCCATGCCTGGTTCGCCACGGCCAGAGGCGGAGCCTCGGCTCCGTCTCCACCGAGACGGCCAGATCTACCTCCTGCTCGCCGAAAGGTCGCTGATGCTGAGATCCACGCTGCCCAGAGCCGGCAATCCGACCCTCCTCAGGGGGCGCCTCCTAGGACGTCGTCGACTGGACGTGAAAGTCGAGTTGTTTGCCAACCTCCGCGATATGCTGAATATGCGGACTACCGCGACTGGCTTGCCCTGGGGGAGAGATGGATTCACATTCAGGTCGTGACTGGCTGAGGCGCAATCTGTCCCGGACTGTCACGTTGTTCCTAGCAGTGTCGAGTGCGGTGGTGATCGTTCTCCTGTCGCCGCTACTACTTCTGCTTCTTCCGATGCATGCTCTTGACTGGCAACGGCTGCAAACCACCAGCCAGGCGTACGGGGTAACCTCAGCGATCGTGTCGGCGTTGGCTTTGTGTGGAGTCGCGGCATCGCTGCTGGTCCAAGCACAGCAGAGCAGGGCAAACCGGCTCGAGATGGTGCGCCGATACCAGCTGGACCTCACCAGGATGGCGTTGGAGGACCCAGAAACTTACATGCCATGTATTGGCACACTGGTTGAATCTCCTGCAACCGAGGCTCGCCAGCATTTGTACTGTGCATCGTGGTTGCGGTTCGGTCAGATGGGTTATGAAGTCGGTGCGATCACGGAGCGCGCGCTGCGAAACGACCTCCTGCACTATATGTTTCGGGGCGAGGTCGGCAGGGACTATTGGGCGCGAAAGAGCTCCTTGTGGGGGCCAAATATGGGGAGATTCAATCGTCGCGGCGACGCGTTCAAGCGGATCGTCGACGAAGAGTACGCGAGTGCTATTGCCGGTGGCCCACCAACGGTAGCGGGGTCGCCTGTAGGTGCTCGCCAGAAGCCGCGAGCGTCGGCGAACCAGAGTAATCCGAGTGTCGAAGGTGGTCGGATGAGCGCAGTATCCATTGGTTCAGCTTTAGCGGTTGGAATTGTGCTTGGTGTTGTGGCGAGGACCGGCAATTTCCGAACCATCACCCAACGAGCGTCCGTCCGGTAGTCAGAGAATTTCGCCCTCGCCTTGCACTTATTGAAGGTTGGGTCCCATTGTCCTTTGATCGGTTCGGATGCAGCGCTGGCTGTGGTGACATTCGCTGAGCTGGTCAGGTTTGATTCGTCGGTGTCCAACCGCGGTTGCCCATGGCGACCGGTGACAAGGGCTCACAGCTGTCGCCGCCCGCGCCCGCCGGGCGGGTCTCGCCGCGGCGGGTGCGTCGACTCGACCAGGATGAGGTTCAGGTCTTGGTCCAGGGTTACCTGGCGGGCTCGTGGTACGACCCGCAGCTCGATGCCGTCTTTGCCGTTGTCAAAGTACTGATCCACGACCAGCATCGACGGGTGCGACTGCCAAGCGGCGCGCTGTGGACATGCTCAAGCAGGTGCTGAGCATGTCGGAACGGTTCGCGTGCAAGGTGGTTGGGCTGTATCGGTCCACGTATCGGCGGTTGCCGGCCGCGCAGACCCTGGCGGATCCGGATGCCGGTCTGCGGGCCTGGCTGCGGTCCTATGCCACGAAACATCAAGGGCACGGGTTCCGGCGCGCCTGGGGGGCGCTGCGGTTCGACGAGGGCAGTGGCGTGAACCTGAAGAAGGTGCACCGGCTCTGGCGGGAGGAGGGCCTGCAGGTGCGCGAGCATCACCCGCGTAAGCGGGCCGGTGTCTCGTCGGTGTCGCCGGTCGAGGCGGATGCGCCGAAGGTGGTGTGGGCGTTGGACTTCCAGTTCGACTCCACCGTCGACGGCAAGGCGGTGAAGATCGCGCCGATGATCGACGAACACACCCGCGAGTCGCTGCTGCACCTGGTGGAACGCTCGATCACCGCCGAGCGGCTCGTCGCCGAGCTGGCGAAGGTGTTCACCGCACGCGGCGGGCCACCGCGAGTGCTGCGCATGGACAACGGCCCGGAGATGATTTCTCATGCGCTGCAACAGTTTTGCGGAGATCGGGTGGGAATCGTCTACATCCCGCCGGGAACACCGTGGAACAACGGCTACATCGAATCGTTCAACCGGCGGTTACGCGCCGAATGCCTCAACCGCAACCACTGGACGAGCCTGCTCGAGGCCCGGGTGGTGATCGGCGATTTCAAGGACGAACACAACCGACGGCATCGGCATTCGGCGCTGGGCTACCTGACCCCGGCCGAGTACGCTGCGGCCTGCACCCACACCCATCACCCAGTGGCGTGCAGCATCAACTGAAACTGGATCGAAAACAACCCGGACTCAACGACCGCGTGGTCCCGTCATCGGGGACCGGTCAGTCACGCGCGGCCCTGGTCGGCTGTCACACTGGACTTGCTGTAATTCCAAGGCGTCTTCCAGTGCTCGGGCGCTCGTTTGTCACGATGCCGAACGTCCCTGGGACTATTTGACTCGGGATCTCCCACAGCTGCACGTCGTCGTGGTGGTCGAAGGAGTCATCGTCGAAGCTACAGGCGGTGGCCAGCAGACGGCCGTCCGGGCTGAACGCTATCGGCGATACGTACTCGGTGTGGTAGGCGAGTGGGTCGCAGATTGTTCTCCCGGTGGTGGGATCCCACAATCGCGCTGTTCCGTCCGAGCTGCCGGTGGCCAGCAGACGGCCGTCCGGGCTGAACGCCACCGACGATACGTAATGGGTGTGGCAGGGGAGTGGGTCGCAGATTCTTCTGCCGGTGGTGGGATCCCACAATCGCGCCGTTCCATCCGAGCCACAGGAAGCCAGCAGACGACCGTCCGGACTGAACGCCACCTCTCCGTCGATGTCGCAGACCTTCTGTCCGGTGGTGATATCCCACAACCGCACCGTCTCCCACCCGTTGTCGGCAGCGAGCAGACGACCGTCCGGACTGAACGCCACCGACCACACTCCCCGCAGCGACCCCTCGTGGCCGGCGAGTGGGTCACGGACTGTTCTCCCGGTGGTGATATCCCATAACCGCACCGTTCCGTCCGAGCTGCCGGAAGCCAGCAGACGACCGTCCGGACTGAACGCGACGGAGTTCACCCAATTGGTGTGGCCGACGAGGAGGTCGTGGATCCTTCTACCGGCGACATCCCACAACCACACCGTCCCGCCACTGCTGCCGGTGGCCAGTAGGTGTCCGTCCGGACTGAAGGTCACCGACGACAGGGAGCCGGTGTGGCCGGGTAGGTCACAGACTGTTGTCCCGGTGGTCGGATCCCACAACCGGGCCGTGTCGGCACCGCGGCCAATGGTGGCCAGCAGCCGACCATCCGGACTGAATGCCATAGACCACACGATGCTGGTGCGGCTGGCGAATGCGTTGCAGATTGTTCTTCCGGTGGTGGGATCCCACACCCGCACCCGACCGTCCAGAGTGGCCAGCAGGCGACCGTCCGGACTGAACTCCACAGACCGTACGGCGCTTTCGTGGCCGGTGAGTTCATGTTTGCGGCTGACCGGAGCTGTATGTCCGAAGAACTCACGCATCAGCTCCCGTGTGTCGCTGCGTGTCAGGCCGAACGACTTACTCCGCGCTACTACCTTGTCGTTCATCGCTGTCCGCCATCGGCGGAGATAGGGAGCTGGATGTTATTTGGGGGCGTGCTGCCGGAGTGGTCGGGGTCCGTCAGCTCGGGGCCATCGTCGTCATCTGCGTCGGGGATGTGGTCGGCCAGTGTTTCGAGGTCGTGTTCTACCTCGCGAATTCTATCGATTTCCGCCGTTATTTCCGTCCGGAGTCGGTCACCCTCGCGCCGCATTTGGTCATACGCTGTGTCGAGTGCGTTCATCCCGATGGATGCGGCGGTGTGCTCCAACGTGATCAGGCGAGTGTCCAGCCGTTTCAGCGTGTCCTGATATTGCTGCAGCCGGGTCGTCAGCTGCGTGAGTGTGAGGAGTTCCCCGTCTTCGTCGCCACCGATGTTGTCTCGGTGCCGGATGGTGAACGCCTCCATCAGCGTGTAGTCCTCTGACCTCAATACAGCCAATCCGAACTCGAATTCGGATAGCTCGGCGTCAGAGGTGTCGGGGTGGACACCCGCCAGAACAATGCGTTTGAACGTCCGACGAATCCGGTCTTTCGTGGCCACGTCGAAGTCGTCCTTGTCGGGCTCGAGGCTGGCGGTCGGCGTATCGGCTACCGCGCCCGCAGACACGCCGATCGGGTCTGGGCCGTCGAGATCCGACGAGTCGAGTAGTGCGGCGACTTCTTTCTCGAGCCGGTCCCCTTCCAGTTCTCCGCCGCGCACCTTCAGCTGGATGGCGCTGTATCCGGCCTCGAGCTGCTCGCGCTGGGTTCTGCGTAGCACCAGATCGATTCTGCGGCGCAGGACCTGTTCCTCGAAGGCTTTCTCGAACTCCCACACACGCTCGACGAGGTCGAGGTATCGGAACAGCGCAGACACCACCGAGTACCGAGTATCCGCGATTTTTCTTACGAGTGCGGCTGCGCGATCCTGAACAGGATGTCCAAGCAGCGCGGCGTTGCCCGCGCATGATGCTCGGGCATGGCGGGCAGCTTCCTCGCGCCGGTCCAGCCACCGGCGCAGGGTCTTGTTCAGTTGGTCGGGCGGCATGTCGGGATGAGTGAAGCGCAGACAGACGGTGACCAGGTCCCTGGTGATCAATTCGGTCGGCACCGGATAGCTCAGCCCGATCGATCGGGTCAAAGTGCACTCGCGCATATGGGCTTGGTAGGCCAGCCTCTGTTGTGTTCCTGCGCCTGCGGCTTTGGCATGGTCGACCAGGTCTCGGAGCTGCTGCTTGAATTCGGCGGCCTTGTCGGTCATCGCTGCGTACCCGACGCAGGTCGAAGGACCAGCTCGGCGACCGCGCTTGTGGCCCACGCAGCGGCGACCAGCACCCCTGCCGCCATGCGAGGTGTCGCTCCGAGTCCGATCAGCACGATGGTGGAGAGGACGACGACAATGAGGATGATTACCCTGGCCGCCTGGTGCCGCGGATCCCAGGGGTAGGGGTAACGCAGAACATCGAGCATCGTCGATACCGGTCTTTCTCGTTGTGGGGGTGGGCCTTTGGCGTTTACCAGCGTTCCCCTCCGCCATCCCGCCGCGCCAGTCCTAAGCCGGTTTCAGAAATTTCATCCTTGATCCCCGAACCCATAGCCTGCAGTCGCCGCAGTTCAACCGGGTTTTCCGCAGTGCTGGCATTCAGCGGTGCCTGACTGGCGATGGTATCGGCTATGTCCACCAACATAACTCGGCCGGACTAGGTGACAGCTTGGATAGCGCATACCGCCCTGCTGCTTGGTGCGGCGTGTCGAGTGTCCGCACGCCCGCGTCGGAAGCGCCGACGATGGCGCGGTGAGCCGATTATTCGGTGAGATCCACAGCGCAGCAGAGTGTTTCGCGATCCGAGTGTTGGTGTAGGCGGAGTCGCGGGTTCGAGACTGAGTCGCAGGTTGGCGTGCTCGGCAGGGCACGCAAAACATGGGCAACCGTAAAACGCCTGGTAATCGTGGGTTTGTATCCGGTCTGGGGAGGTGCCGTCCGCCCGCGATGCGTTCCCGTTCCCATGTTTGCCGCGCCCAGGGGCACGGCGAACATGGGAATCGGGCTGACCCGCCGTTTTCTGTTGGACAGTTGGTGATGGAAGCCTGGCCCGGCCGCTCTCTAGAAAGGGCGTAACCGAATATGGTGCGTCGCCGCTCTGAGCGTTCCCGTGGGCGGCCAGTCGCAAGCATCCTCATACGTAGCGATCAACTTCTGCTCGAGTACCTCGAAGCGGTCGGCAACCACTTCGACATCCTCGGTGCTCCAGACCTGGGCGTCGAAAGTCTTACGGTAGCGGCTGCGAAAGACATGGAAGACGTCCTTCGAATCTAGCGTGTTGGTAGAACGAACGTCTCCAAACACCGGCTTGCCGTCGAAGCCCGATCTGTGGAAGGGGCGCCACACGCCATGAATGATTACGTTTCGGTCTTCCTTGAGCCTTTGCGCCTCCTTGAGTAGTTCGCGCAGGCGCTCGATGTTCGGGCCAAAACGAACAGCTTCCTCCCAGCCGTCTTCGGCGTAGCGATCCAGCATGGCGAGACCGTTGTCAATCAGCCATGTTGCATTCTGACCTTCAAATATGACCCACCCGGCACCGCTTTCATCGCTGACATCAGCCATGTCCAGTACGACATCGCGAAGTCGTTCCTCGAACCCAGCACTCCGTACCGCAACGCGGCCGATAGCGGTCAGCAGAGACTCTGGCGCGGCGAACCCTGAGAAGCTGGACATGTTCGGCATCTCGACAGTCTGCCCCGTGGGCTAACCCGAACGCACTCGCTTTTCACGACCGAGGGCATCGCGCTCATCTCGACAAACTGGTGGCCGCCTGCCCGGATATGACCGCCCTCGCTGACGCGATACGCGAGTTCGCGCAGCTGATCACCGAACGCCGCGGGTATCCAGATCTGTTAGGTGAGCCCTCTCGTGGCCGGGCACGTCGTGCTGACGATGCGACGTCGGCGGTGGGCTGGGTCCTGCGCGCATCCCTGCGGCCGGCCGCTGCCATTCCGTCAGCGCCCGCCTTTTGGGCGTGCATCTCACTACATCCAAACCCAGAGGTCTGTTTGGCTGGCGCTCGCATGCGTGGTCTCGGTTCCGCTCGCGCCATGCGAGAGGTATCACGACCGGTTTCGGGATAACAATGAGAAACTGAATATCTATTCAGGGCCGTTAAATATAGTCGTCGACAAGTTTCCGTGTCACCATGTCGCATTAAATAATACCTCTCAAGTGCTGCCGATCTCCTGCCGGAGCAACCGCTTGGTCACCGAGGGGCGTGCTAGCGCTCCGTGTGACCGCGACGTCATCGAGGCGTGCGAGCATGCGGAGCGAGCAACCGGAAGGGGTGAGGCGGTGCCGCAGAAAAAAAAGTTGCATTTCTCCAGCGTGTCGGTTTGAAGTGGCGATCTTTCGGTTTCCTGGAGATGATCTCTGATTCCGAGTGATGTGACCTTCGTTACACCCATGGATGAGAGTTTGATCTTGATGAGGCGGGTGCGTATGGAGACTCGAGGCTTCAACCTGCTAATTGAGGATTGTGCGCGGCCATCGGTCGGCAAATACCAGTGAGTCTCGTTGTCGTTATCGTCCCGTGATTCGGTCGGTCCCCCCGGCTAGAGTCGTTCCCGCGTTGTTGTAGAGGTTGACGACCCAAGTTCGAGACGTAGTAACCCGATGGTCGTGCCCCGCCCCCATGCCGGGGGGCGGGGCACGGGTCGTGACAGCTGCCGCAATGCGTCCAAATCGCGTACTAGACGGAGCTGTCGCTGTTGACGATATCGCTTGTCACCCTGCCCTATCAACGGAACGGGTGTGATTTCAGCTGCAAACACATCTGCTATCCGGCTCGCGCTCTCTTCCACGCTGTGAAGGGGCTGATGGCCGGTGAGTGAGGAGGAGAAGCCGAAAACGGCGCTCGGATGGCCGACCGTGGCGTGTGTGGTGACCGCGCTCGGGATCCCTGCGGTGGTCCTCGCAGTCTGTAGGAATTTCGCAGCGCGCCATCTGGCGCTCGCGATTGTGTTGGCGGCTGTGTACGGCCTTGTGCTCAGCGCGGGGCGTTTTGCCTGTCGTGTGGTCTCGGACGTCGCCGAGCGGTGGCGGCCCCGTCTGGTTGAGTACGTGGATGGTGCGTTGAAGGCTCGGTTGTCGCGCTCTGAGCATCGGTATCGGCAGTGGCTGCTGAACCACCTGAAGAAGGTCGATCTGCAGGGGTTGTCCACGTTCCCGCCCTCGGTGCCGGCCTTCGATCAGATCTATGTCGATGTCAGCCTCGTCAACCGCCCGCTGCATCTGGCGAGTGCTCATCCGCTCTCGGACCGGGTGCCGTCGACGAACACCGAGCGGTTGTCGATCTCGGTGCTGCTCAAGGCGTCCGAGCCTGTCGTGTTGGTGTTGCTGGGGGCACCGGGGAGCGGCAAGACAACCCTGCTCCATCAGGCTGCGCGCCAGGTGTGCCACCGCAAATTCGGACGCCGTAACCTACCAATTCTGCTGACACTGCGCGATCACGCCGCGGCTATCGTCGAGGACCCCTCGGTAGGTTTGGCCGCGCGTGCGGTGCCGACCGGCCTGGACCGGATGCCGACGCAGGCACGGTTCGAATCTAAACTGAAACGCGGCCGCTGCGTGATATTGCTCGACGGGCTGGACGAGATCGGCGACCCGACACACCGTGAAGCCGTGGCGAAGTGGGTCGATCAGTATATCGGTATCTACCACAAGAACCACTTCGTGCTGACCTCGCGCCGTCATGGCTACACCACCGCTGCGATCGCCGGGGCCGATGTCCTGCAAGTCCGTCAACTGACCACCGACCAGATCGCCCAGTTCGTCGACAGCTGGTACGCGGAAGTGGAATCCGATCGTTGCCGTGCCACGATGCAGGCGCGTCACCTGCGCGAGCAGATTACCTCGCATTCCGCGCTGGACGATATGTCGGTCAATCCGCTGCTCCTCACGATGATCGTCAATGTGCACCGTGAACGAGCTGTGTTGCCCCGCAGCCGCGTTGAGCTCTACAAGGAGATCTGCGAAGTCCTGATCTGGCGTCGCCGCAGGGTCAAGGGAATCCCCTCGACAGTCACCGATACCGACAAGCAGGCAGTCCTGCAGACCCTGGCGTTGAACATGATGATCGACCGAGTTCGTGAGCTGCGCACGGCCGACGCCGTCGCGTTTGTGCGACCTGGTGTGGCCAAGCTCGACGGGGGCATCGATCCCGCGTTGCTGCTGACCGAGTTGGTCAACGACGGCATTCTCGTCGAGCCCGAGTCAGGAGCTATAGGGTTCTGCCACAAGACCTTCCAGGAATATCTGGCGTCGGTCGAGATCCACTCCCGGAACCGGATCGACCTGCTGGTGGAGAACATCGAGGACGACTGGTGGCGCGAGACCACCATCCTCTATACCGCCCAGCACGACGCCGACATCATCATTCACGCTTGCCTGGCCTCCCAGACTCCCGCCGCCCTCGAGCTGGCCTTCGACTGCACCGAGCAGGGCACCCGGATGGCGCCGCCCCTGCGTGAGCAGATGAACGATCTGCTCGGCGAAGTCAGCCGCGTGGGAGCGAACCCCGAGCGTCGACGCCTGCTCACCCGGGTCGTGCTGCGCCGGTATCTGCGTCACACCGCGGAGATCGACGCCGAGCGCCGCTGCACTCATCCGGTACCGGCGGCCTTGTACCGGCTGTTCATGGCGGAGGAAGAAGAACACGGCCGTTACCGCATACCCGATGGTCCCATGCCCGACCAGGGCTCCGCACCCGTCGTCGGCATCCGGTACGAAGACGCCGCGGCATTCGTTGCGTGGGTCAATCGCCACGAACCACAAAGCAGCTACCGATTGCCGTACGACAGCGAAGCAACCGACTTGGCGTCCCGTGGACTGCTGGGTGACCCGGCGTACTCGGTATGGCTGGCCGATGAGGATGCCCCCGCTCGGTACGGTCCGCACGCGATAGCCCACATCCGATGGACACCAGATGGCATCGATCACCCCTACAGTATGGCGCTGGATACCATTGCCCGATACCTCAGCCGCGACATCTACCTCGCCTCCGTGCTCCTTTTCGCCCCCGAGGCCCCGGACTCCGAACTGCTACGCGTCCGCCGATCTGTCGCAGGCCACTACCAGGCGATGTACTACCAGAGCGTGCTCGCACGGTACAGCTCGTTGTATACCCCGAAGTTTCTGAACCCACTCAACCCGGACTTCGCGCGGTCACTGACACATGCAGTCGTCTGCGAACTCGCTCGTTCCTTGACCGAACTGGGTGATTCGATCGGCCGACAACGGCGACGGCCACTGGCCGTAGCGATGCGAGACCTCGACGACGAGATGGGTATTCGCATCGAACCCGACCTCAGCGCGGACCGTGTCGAACTTCACGGCACCGCCAGAGTCGCCACTCGGATCCTCGCCACCACCCCGGCGCCGAGCCGGTCGTTGCGTGTTCTTCTCGCGCAGGCCGCCAGACATCAACGGTGGCAATCGGATTCGCAAGTCCCCGCACCGGTGTTGTCGATTCTGCGCCGATTCCGATTTCGTGAAGCCCCGCTGCACACGCGGATGGTGACAGTGCTGACCGGAACCGCCACCGGCATCGAAATGGACCTCATGCGCGCGGGGACATTTCGGCAAGCACACGAGCCGTGGATGCGTGATCTGGGCCTCGAACTGAACCTCCTCGTCACGGCGGCAATCAACCGCAACCTGGCCCTCGTGCCGGCAACCGCCATGTTGCTGCGGCTGACCGCGGTGTACCTCGCCGTTGAGGCCGATAATTGGCGAGGCAACCAAGACGTCCGTACTGCCTGCCAGAGAATCGTGAATGCGGTCACTGTGCTGGATCGCCGACTCAACGGACCCACACCGCCCAACGAGGTCATCGTGTTGACGCGAGAATAACTACGGCCCAACAAGATTCACCAAACCCCTGAGTTGCAACGGCCAGTGGATCCGGGATCCGCTGGCCCGCTTCGGTTCTCGGCACCGGGATCTCGTGCGGCGGTCAAGCATGCGGTGCTGGTGAGGGAGGCGGTGTGGGGGCAGCGTCGATCGCGGTGTCCACGACGGCCGGATTGCCGGATTCGACCAGTTCCCGTTCATTTGCACTTACATTTGCAAGCACATTCGATGTTTTGAGTGTCAGACTTGTCTTGTGAACATTGATCACGGCGGTAGATACCAGGATCTGGCTGACATCAGCGCCAGAACGCCTCTGGGCGAAGTGCCCACGGTTCTACGACGGATGCTGGGCTTGCGGCTTCAGCAACTGCGCAAGGAGCGCAGGCTGACCCAACAGGAAGTCGGACAAGGAATCTGGGCGTCAGGCTCGAAGGTCAGCCGTATCGAGTCCGGCATGGTCGGGCTTGGTCGTCGTGATGTTGTTCGGCTCTTGAACTTCTACGGCATCACCGACGCCGACGAGCACGACAGGTATCTGTCGCTGGTGCAACTCGGCGACCAGCCCGGCTGGTGGCATCAGGACAGGGATGCATTGCCCAAGGGCTTCGAGCTCCTCAATTTGGAGTCGGCGGCCCGAACCATTCGTTGTTACGAACCTGCCGTAGTCCCTGAACTGCTCCAAACCGACGAATACGCCAGAGCCGTACTGCGATTGCGCTATCCCTATCTGCCGGGCGACGAGATCGATCGACTCCTTGCTGTGCGGCTTCAGCGTCAGCAGGTTCTCGATCGTGCTGACCCGCCGTATCTGTGGATCTTGGTCGAGGAGAGCGCATTGCGTCGGCCGATCGGCGGTGATGCGGTGTGGCGCAATCAACTTGACCATCTCGAAGACGTGATTCAGGCACCCAATGTCAGCCTGCAGATCGTGGGGGACAACGCCTGCGGGTCTGTGCGGGCGGTCTGCGGCTTCCTGTACCTGCGATTCATCGACACGCAGCTCCCGGACGTCGTGTGCGTGGCACAACCGAACAGCATGCTGTACCTGGAGGAGCGGCGCGATATCGAGTGCTACCTGCGAATTGCCGACTTGATCGCCGTCGAGGCGGCCCGGCCCGGTAATACCGCAGCCTGGCTCGAGTCCTTGAAGTCCGAAGCGAATCGGATGCCGAGTTGATGGGCTCGGGCGATGTGGTCGCCATTTCCACTGTGGCCGCAGCGATCTCGTCCGCTCTCACCCGCGTGGTGATCTACACAACCGCGTTGCGTGGAGCTGCACCCGAGCAACGACCCGCGATCATCCGTGCACTCGCCGCTCCTCGTCGCTCACCTCGGCCAGGCAAGTACAACCAGCCTGCTGGTAATCAGCGGGCTGAACGCGGTTGTGCCGCACCGCTGTCGCCCCGTAATGAGGCCTGTCCGCTGTCGTGAGTCAGTGTCTGACCAGTACTGCCGATCGTCTGGCGACGGGGGATTGTGCGGCGGGGAGAGTGAATGAAAACAGCTCACGCACAAGCCCTTCGTCGTCAAAACGAACGGATGTCGCAGGTTCGTGCCCTCGGCGGGCGTGTCGAACATGGGAACGGGGACGACCTGCGGTTTTCGGGTGGGCAGCTGATTATCGAAGCGGATTACCAGCTGTAGTGGCGGTGGTACCTCGTGTACTGCCGAGGATCGGCCGGTACAACCGATACCACTGACGCGCCTGTCATCGACGGCATTGGCAACTTTCCGTTCGTTCTGCCGGGCTTCCTGTTGGAGGAGTGATCCTGGCGGTGTTCCATAGGTAGTCGCCGTGATGGTCGAGCCGGAGCCTGTCCGGGGCGTCACGGACTGATGCCCACGGCGACAAATGATTTCGTGAGGACATCGGTAACTCCACGTACTCACGTCGAGCTAGCTCGAGATTGGTTTCGTTGTCCGAATCGGTGGTTCTCTACCCCGAAGAGGGCTGGGTCGCGACGTCGTTGCCTATCGCTCTTCCCGGCCTGGGCCGACGGTCCCGATGTGCGTCTTCGCTTCGTGTCGTACCTCGGTGGGATGATCGCGCTCGGGGTGGTGAGCTCTAGGGCCGCTCGGACATAGTCAGTTTGCTCCGTGATGAGGGGCTGCGGCAGATCTAGGCGACAGGAACGGATATGCAGAGAACAGGCTCACCGCAGTTGGCGTTCAACTTCGTCCCAGTGAAGTTCTCAGCAGACCATTTCGATGGAGGGCTAGTTCAGTACGAGTCAGGTGATCAGCTCAAGAGTCTGCGTGCGGAACTGGAAGGCACTCATGTGGTTTCCAAGACCAGGGGCGGGATCGCGTGTGTCCCCCTGGTCGCCGATGTCGATGTGCGTGGCACACCGACCACCTTCGCCATTCGCGAATACCGGCGATTGACGATGCGCCTGGTGCAGGAGACGATGCTGAGATCTGTTCTGGATTGGGGCTACAAGTTACGCAGGTGCCGTCCGACGACTTTCGTGTCGCGGCTGCCAGGCAAGGATCTGCTCGCACAGGCGGTGGGTGGTCGAGGTCCCGATACTCTTGGGAGCTTGCATGTGTTCCCGCAGTGGGTTCTGGATTGCAGGGCTGAGGGTCCGTCGAACCGTCCAGGTATCGTCATCGGACTGAAGACTCGGTACGAGATCGATATGACGGTCGCAGAGTTGATCGAAGCCGGGATCTCGGTCGAGGGCTTGTACGTTCTTGCCGAAAGCAGCGCCGGTGAGTCGTCGTCATGGATGGACCCGTACGCCTCCCGCCGGAATGCCGGAGCCATAGACCATATCGACGGCACCGATCTGGTACTCCGTGACGCGCTCGAGATCGGTCGCGTTCCCGCGTCTGAGGCGTGGCTGGAGGGGCGCCGGGAGACCTTCACTGCGGTCATGGCGTCGCTGGCGGGAGCGGATGCCCCCAGGATCGCAAAGGAACTGGAACAGACAACATTTGACCTGCTCGGTGCATTCGGCCGGTACGAGAAAACCGTCCACATTGCGGGACGCCTCGCGCGGCCTGAGCGGTTGAGCATCGCACACGGCCTGTCGGTGACACTCGAGCCGCCGGTCGGGTCTAGCAAGGACGGTGCGCGCACGGTCAATTGGAGCCGTTATGATTCGCCGGTTTTCCAGTTCGACCAATCTGGGGACAAGACAGCCAGATCCGCAGATCGTGGCCTCGATGAGTACGGGCCCTTCGACGTCGAGTTCTTTGCCAAGAAGAACCCCAGAATCGCGATCATCACTCCGCGGGCCCATAAGGGCATCGTGGAGAACTTCGTGAACAAGTTCCTCCACGGAGTCCAAGGTGGACGTGTGTACAGCCAGGGCTTCGTCCGCAAGTACCGTCTGGGCGATTGCGACACGTCGATGTATCCGTTCGACGGAGCCGCCACGGATGCAGATGCCTATCGAGAAGCGTGCCGTTCCGCGCTGCGCGCGGGCGCTGTCGATCTCGCTCTGGTGATTACCAGCGAGGCGCAGGTGCATCAGAGCGGTGACCAGAGCCCATACCTTGTTGCCAAGTCGACCTTCATGGGACAAGGCGTTCCGGTACAGGAAGTGAAGATCGAGACGGCTCGACTGAGCCATCTCGCATACCCTCTCAACAGCATCGCTCTAGCCTGCTATGCCAAACTCGGTGGTATCCCTTTCGTG
>NZ_BDBQ01000091.1 GCF_001613065.1 Nocardia miyunensis NBRC 108239 | reverse complement strand
CGCAACCGGTCGGTGATGTCTTGGAACACCATCACCCAGAACCGGCTTCCGTCGTCGGCCACCGACACCGCTTCCGACGCACACGCCTTGCTGGTGGCCGCGATCGGTGCGACATTGCCCGGCGTGTCGTGGCAGCGCTGCCGGACGCACTACCCCACAGGCTGAGCTGTTGGCGCCGACAGTCGCACTGCCGGGGAGTTTCTTGATGTCGATCGTTTCGGGCCGATCCGGTAAAGTTCGTTGACCTGCGAAAAGCTGTCGCAGGTTGGTGCCGAGGCAGTCCTGAGTACACGGTGTCGAATGGTCGCCACGCCTGTTTCACAGTCGGGTATAGTCCCGCTGGTCCTGCTCGAACGCGGTCAGAATTTCCGGTGTCAGGGTCGGGCGGGTATTGGCGACCGCGGTCAGGAAGTCCTCGGTGGTCGCGGGGGCGTCGGTGCTGTCGCGCATTGCGCGTTCGAACGCGGACTGCGCACCTGCACGGGCTGCGTATTCGATATCGGCCGGAGTGAATTGCGCTGTGGCACAGACTAAACGGTCGAGGTCGATGGTTTCGGCCGCGAGTCCTAGATATCGTCGCCAGATCGCTTTCCGTGCCGGCGTGTCCGGTGGGCCGATCGGGATCACGTAGTCGAATCGACCAGGGCGCAGGAATGCCGAGTCCAACGAGCGGACCGAGTTCGTGGCGCAGATCAGCAGGCGACTGTAGTTCTCGCGGAACGTCGGTATCAGTTTGAGCAGCTCGTTGGTGACTCCGTGCGCGGGGCTTGTCGCCGTGCCCGAACGCGCGCCTGCGATTTCTTCCACCTCATCTATGAACAGCAGTAGTTCGTCGAGTTCGGCCAGGTCGGCGAATACCTCGCGCAACGAGGCCGCGAGTCCACCCGTGGCCACGGCGGCCAACCGGGAGGGAAACAACTCGACAAACGGCCATCCGAGTCGGGACGCGACCGCTTTCGCGAAGCTGGTTTTGCCGGTCCCCGGTGGCCCGAACAGGATGACGCTCTTGGGCGGCAATACCCGATAGCGCTCGGCCACATCCGGATTCGCCAAGGGCAACACGACCCGGCGGTCGATGATCTCCTTCTCCCGGTCCATCCCGGCCATCGACTGCCACAGTCCCGATGCAAGCAGCCGCCCGCCCAGTTCGGTCAGCAGGCCCGACTGCGCGGGGGCCAACGGTTCCAGCAGCTCGTAGTAGACCAGGCCCGCCCGGCGCAGGTATCCGGAGTTCTCGAACGCCACTGATCCGGTGGCGCCCTCGGGGACGAGCGTGCAGATCCGTCGCACGCCGTTCGACCGCAGCCGCCGCTCCAGTTCGGCAAGCAGTGCGCTGCCGATACCGCGCCGCCGCCACCGCGCCGCCAGCGCTACCAGCAGGACCCAGGCCCGCTCGCCATGGATCCGGGCGACCGCCATCCCGACGATTTCGCCGCCGACCTCGGCAACCACCGCAGGCTCTCCAGCTCGCGCGGCCGCCATCACCTCCGCCAGCGCGAACACCGGCGCGTCAGCGGTAGGCACATGGCTCTGCTCCCAGATCTGGATTCCCTGATCCAGATCATCGTCACGAAACTCGCGTAGTCGCCAAACCGGCATAGATTTCCCCATCCGCGCCCGTGAGGTGTTCAGGGTCGCCGACTGAACGGCCGAGCCGCATGGTCGTCGAAATCTGTGGTCCGCTCCGCGCGCCGAGGTCGACCGGAGTCGGCAGCCGGGACGTCGGCATGCCCAGACCTCCGCGTCAGCGAGCGGCCGGGGTCCGTCCGAACAGCTTGCCCAGCCTGTGTGGGCGGTGTGCGGGCTGGTTGTCGGTTCCCTGTCCGGCGCTGGTGGCGGGTGTATCGGGTGCGACGTCGGTGGTGCCGGTGTGGGTGTAGTAGGTGGGGGCATCCCGGCGGGTGGCTTCGAGTTCACGGCGGGCGGCGCGTCCGCGGCGGGATGTGCGGCGGGCGCCGGCCAGTAACAGGCTCAGCCCGGCGATTCCGATGCCGCCGACGACGATGCCGTAGAGGAACAGCACGCCGGTGGATCCGGTCACATGATAGCCGAATACCGCGAAGTTGTCGGTCAATGCGTGTTCGCTGCCGCCGTTGGCGAATACGCCGGCGACGCCGATGAGAACGGCGACGATGAGGATGACGAGCCCGACGATGACGATCATGACGATCCCTCGGATCTGTTGATCCTCTCAGTACACTCTGAGCAGACCCCTATGTCAACACTGTAGGTCTACGGGTACGAAGGTGTATGAGGGTCGGTAGTCCAAGCCCGGGTAGTTCATGATTTCGGCTGGTCTGGGCCGCGAATCGGCCGGATTACTCGAATCGAACGACGATACAACCTTGAAATAGTCGTATGCGATATGTCGCCGATATATTGATCATAGCCGTTGCGCTGCGGCCGCGCGGAGCGCGGAGCGCAACCCGTGCTGTTGGGCTGACCGGTCCGTTTCATCGGGATGGATGGTGTTGTGGCCGTTGAACTTTCGTTCCGAGGCGGTTTCGGGGGCGTCGTGGCAGGTGGCGGTCAGGAAGCGGTCGGGCAGAGCCAGTTTGTGGATGGTGCGCAGGGTCAGCAGGTATTGGTGCAGTAGCGGGCCGCTGGTGTAGGGCAGGTCGTACTTGTCGCACAGTGCCCGCACTCGTTCGGCGATTTCGGCGTAGCGGTTGCTGGGCAGGTCGGGGAACAGATGGTGTTCGATCTGATAACACAGGTTTCCGCTGAGAAAGCGCAGCACCGGTCCGGCGTCGAAGTTCGCGGTGGCAAGCATCTGTCGCAGATACCATTCGGGCTTGGTTTCGCGTTCGATCACTGTGGCGGTGAATTTCTCCGCGCCGTCGGGGAAGTGACCGCAGAAGATCACCAGGTAGGCCCAGAGGTTGCGCAGCAGGTTGGCTGAGACGTTCGCTGCCAGAGTGCGGCGCCAGCGCGGGCCGCTCAGCGCCGGAAACAGGACATAATCTTTGCCGGCCTGCCGGATCATTTTCCTGATCATTGCCTTGGTCAGCGTGATCTTCTCTGCTCTGGTCGTGGTGCGGGCGCATTCGGAGTCGAGACCCTGCAGGGCGATTCCCCACTCGAAGGTGGCCGCCAGCACCAGGTTCTGCAGCGGCTGCAGAAGCATGTACGGTCGCCAGCGTTGGTCACGGGTCACTCGCATCACGCCGAAGCCGACGTCGTCGTCCATACCGAGGACGTTCGTGTACACGTGGTGGCGATAGTTGTGCGAATAGCGCCACTGCGCCGACAGGCCCGCCATGTCCCACTCCCAGGTACTGGAATGGATTTCAGGATCATTCATCCAATCCCATTGACCGTGGGACACATTGTGGCCGATCTCCATGTTCTCGACACTCTTGGCCACCGCCAAGCCGGTAATCCCCAGAATCCATCCGATTCTGGTATGGCTCATTGCGATCGTCAGCCGGGCCGCAGCGTCGAGAGTTCGTTGGAATGTGATGGTGCGGCGGATGTAGGTGGCGTCTCGGGTTCCGCGTTGGTCCTGGATATCCTGGCGGATCTCGTCGAGCTCGCGCCCGAGCGCCTCGATGTCGGCCCCGCTCAGGTGCGCGTAAGCAGCGACTTCCGTGATTGCCATCGTCGATTTCCTCGACTTTCTGTGGGGCTGTGCCGGTGAGCGGAGACCCGGTGAGCGTGTTCGGGCGACGATGGCTTGTATCGAGGGAAGGGCGAGCGCTTGAACACGCCCCTCTGCATCTGCTCGACTCGATCGAAGGAGCCGCGGCCCTTGTGCCCGCGTCACTCGGCCGACCGCGGATATCGCCACCGCCCGAGAATGTCTCCAGGCCCTTTTTGGCTGCCTGGACCGGGTGCGTGATCGTGTTGACTACTCCAGCCTAGGCTGCGCCACGCTTTGCGTCTACGGCGTAGAGTTACGCTGTTGACGTAGTATCGAACCCTAGAGGAAGGGGTGCTGAATGCGATGAACGACACGAGGGCCGGACCCGGCGACCCGGACCAACCTACGGATCACGCCGACGGCGAACATGCCCGCAACAGCCCGCTTACCCGCGCCGTGATACTGGCCGCCGCGCTCGAGATCATCGACCGCGGCAGTGTCGACCAGCTGTCGATGCGGCGCCTCGGCGAGGCGCTCGGCCGCGACCCGATGGCGCTCTATCGGCACGCCGCCAATAAGGATGCACTCCTCGACGGCGTCACCGAGATCGTCCTCGGTCAACTGACTGTGAACAGCAGCGACCCCGATTGGCGCCATCAGTTGCGCGTCATCGCGCGTGAGTTCCGCCGGCTGGCCGTCGCCCACCCGAACGTGGTTCCGCTGCTGGTCACTCACACGCTCGCCACCCCGCTCGGACTGCGGCCGCTGCCCACCTTGCGACCACTGGAACACATCCTGGAACTGCTCACCCGGGCAGACTTCAGCGACACCGAGGCCCTGCACATCTACCGCGCCCTGTTCGGATTCCTCTACGGCCACGTTCTCACCGAACTGCAGGAGATCGTCGCACGGCCCGAGGAGACCACCGACCCGCTACGACTCGGGCTACAACGCCTACCACTCGGGGAATTCCCGCTGCTGCGCGGCCTCGCCCCCGTCCTGGCCGCCTACGACGGGGGAACCGAGTTCGAACGCGGCCTCGAGATCCTGCTCACCGGCCTCACCGGCCTCACCGCCACCCTCACCCCGACCGCCCCGCAGCCGAGACGGGAGCACCGACCATGACACCGCCACAGCGACATCGAAGCGGATGCCGCAGAGCAACGTTGGGATTCCGAAGGCGCGCCGACACCCGCTGAGATCACGATCGGCGAAAATCGCCGAGCGTGCCGGTCGAATTCGCCTCCGGTCCGAATCGACCGACGACTGCGCCAACGCCACCTCGGCCACACCGTTGAGTACCGCCGCCTTGTTCGGCACATGCCGATAGATCACCATCGGATCCCGCCCCACCGCCTCGGCCAGACTTCGTCAGACAACGCGTCGACCCCCGTCACGATCGACGATTTCGAGCGCCGCGGCCGGCGCCACGTCCCGCCTCACCGGACTGTGCCTGCGATCGTCGCCCGCGCGATCGGAACCACCGGTATCAGACCGACATAACCAGCGGTTGATCGGCGATTCGGCCATCGCGGGAGCCCGTTTCTCGGGAGCGGTTTGTCGGCATATGTGTAGACCTACAGTGTTGACATACAGGCCCATGAGGCGTCTACTCGAGTTAGCAAAGATCCGAGGGGGGTCGCCGCGATTGATGTGGTCGGATCGGCTGGCCTGATTGCGGGAACCTGGCCGGACACCACAATCGACCTGGCACCCGGTCGACATTGCCGCACGATTCGATTTCGCCGCCGAAGAGGAGCACCCACATGGCGCTACTACAGATTCATCGCCGTTCCGCCCGACATCGTGTTCCGCCCGACTACACACCTCGGTTGCGTTTGAAGCCGAAAGCCGACATCAAGGGATACCTCGACGGCGCATGGTGGCCCCGATCCGGCAAACTCACCGCCGAACTACCGGACCTGTTGGCGGTGTTGACGGTTCGATTGGGCCCCATCCAGCGCGTTATCTACGACCGGACAAGCTGGTCACGTGTCCCCCGGCGGCTGACGGTCGGCAACCACGCGATACAACTCGAGGCCTACCCATTCGAACTCGGCAACACCATGTACGTCTACGGCAACAGCAGCATGATCGTGCTGCACGTCATCGCCTCGACCACGAGCCACGACAGCGCACATACCGCCTTGATGGCCGCCGTCGCCCGCGAACCGAAGACCACCCTCGATTAGTGCTGCGTTCGGCTGCTCGGCTCACGCGAGTCCTGGACGCCGCAGATCACAGGGCTCACCAGGAAGCATCGAGTACTCGTCCCCTGACCAGTTCGGGCAGGGAGGGCAGTCGGACAAACCCTTTGCCCGCACGGCGCCGCGGGCAATGAGGGGGAGATCGGCGGGCTGCCACTCGCTATCCGCTGCATCCAGCCGGCACGGTGTCGAAATAGCCGGGCGCGAAGGCTCCGAGCGGCGCGCCCGGACCCGGTGTGGTGCCGAGACGGTCGAATCCGTCACTGGTCGAGCGGCCGTTGTGTGCGCCACCGCGGTAACCGCCGCGCAGGTCCGTGACGTGGTCGTCCGGCTGGCAGACACTGGCTACACCGGTGCCACACGGTTGAATCACGAGCAAAGAGGTACGCTTGACTCGCGACAGGTTTGTTGGTGGATAGCACCGACTCTCGGCTGTCTGGCCTGGCTAAATCAACTAGGGTGGGGTACCAGCTAGGGCGGGGATGGCAATGCAAGCATGTACACCGTTCGCCAGTCGGGTGGTCACGGGACGACGCAATGGATGACACGTCAGTTGGTGGCGGGGACACGACCTCAGCGGAGGCGTTCGGGCGCTATCGGCTGTTGTCGCTGCTGGGTCAGGGTGGGATGGGCCAGGTGTGGCGGGCGCATGATTCGCTGACCAACCGGGTGGTGGCGCTGAAGGTGCTGCCTGAGCGCTTCGCCGAGGACGAGCAGCTGCGCGAGCGGTTCCGCCGGGAGTGCCGGGCGGTGGCGCAGTTGACCGAGCCGCATGTGATCCCCATCCACGACTTCGGCGACATCGACGGCCGGCTCTATCTGAATATGCGCTTGATCGAGGGCACCGACCTGCGTGCGGTGATCACGCGAGAAGGGCCCTTGTCGCCGCGGCGGGCAGTGACGATCATCGCCCAGGTGGCCGGCGCGCTGCAGGCGGCCCACGACGCCGGGCTGGTCCATCGCGATGTCAAACCCTCCAACATCCTGCTAGGGGCCGATGAGTTCGCCTCCCTGATCGACTTCGGGATCGCCCACGCCACCGACGACCGTACGTTGACTACGGTCGGCGAGACCATCGGCACCCTCGCTTACATGGCGCCGGAGGAGATCAGCGCGGAGGTCAAGGCCGATGCCCGAGTGGACGTCTACGCGTTGACGTGCGTGCTGTACGAGTGCCTGACCGGCCGAGCACCGTTTACGAGTGCAGCGGGGGTGCAGGGTGTGATCGCTCATCACCTGCACACCCCGCCACCGCGTCCCAGCACCACTACACCCGGTGTACCGACTGCGTTCGACGCGGTCATCGCCAAGGGGATGGCCAAAAACCCCGACGCTCGTTACCAGACCGTGCGCGAGCTGGCCGCGGCGGCCGACGCCGCGGTGGGCGATTCCGCGGGCAACACCACCGGGGGCACGACTGAGCGCCGTGGGCGGCGAATCAGATTGTCGCCCAAGACTGCCGGGATGCTCGCCGCCGCGGTCGCGGTTACGGTGGTGGCCGTCGTAGCTGTCGTCATCGGTGCGCAACGGGAATCGGGCGGCGGTGGCAGCTCGCCCCGACCTATCACCTCGGGCTACTCGGCACAGACTCCGCTGCCGTTCACAGGCGTCAGCTTGCCCACCGATGTGGCTGTCGACGCGGCGGGCAACGTATACGTCACCGACATGGGTAACGATCGGGTGGTGAAGTTGGCGGCGGGCGCGTCGACCCCGACCCTGCTGCCGTTCACCGGGCTGAATAATCCCCAGGGTGTGGCGGTCGACGCGGCGGGCAACATTTACGTCACCGACACGAGTAACAATCGGGTGGTGAAATTGGGGGTGGGTGCATCGACGGCGACCCCGCTGCCGTTCACCGGTCTCAGGGATCCCCAGGGTGTGGCGGTCGACCCGGCGGGAGACGTGTACGTCGGCGACCGGGGTAATGATCGGGTGGTGAGGTTGGCGGCGGGTGCGTCGGCGCCGACGACGCTGCCGTTCACGGGACTCCAAGATCCCCAGGGGGTGGCGGTCGATGGTGCGGGCAACGTATACGTCACCGAATTGAGTACCGATCGGGTCGTGAGGTTGGCGGCGGGCGCGTCGGGGTCGACCACGTTGCCGGTCACCGGCCTCAAGGATCCCCAGGGTATGGCGGTCGACAAAGCGGGAGACTTGTACGTCGTCGACTGGGGTAATCAATGGGTGGTGAGGGTGGCGGCGGGTGCATCGACGCCGACCCCGCTGCCGTTCACCGGCCTGAAGAATCCCCAGGGTGTGGCCGTCGACACGGCGGGCAACATCTACATCACCGACCAGGGCCCCGATCCGGTGGTGAAACTCCCGGTCGGCTGAGTTCCCCTTCCGCACAATTCGGTGGTGATGTTCCCCCGGTTCGATGGAACCTTGACCCGGCCCGACCCCGCGATCGTGACCGAGTTCGACCACCTGTCGTGTTGTGGTTTGTGCCCACCGATCCCAAGGTCGTGGCGCAGGCAGACATCGATGGGGTGGTCACCGTTGATATCGACGTTGCAAGCTGCAGTGAGGTGACGGCAGGCGGTGTCTACGTCCAGGTGGTCGGGGGACGAGGCTGCCCGCGAATCATCATCCCGGTCGCCGCTGGCGCCGGCAGCCGAAGAGTTGCTGCTGTGAATTCTTGTAGAAAATCCCTCGGCGTGTCGCTCTCAGCGACACGCCGAGGGTATGTCCACGACCCAGCACATGCATGTGACGTTATCGGTCCTACGACCTCTTCAGCGCGACCTCGACGCCGGACTTGCCGTCCGCGCCTGCGAGGCAGTGTCGCCGCGCTGCCACCTTCGCCCGGTGGATCGGCATGTAGACGGCTACGGTCGGGGCTTCAGGCCGGGACATCCCCGTTGTCCATCTGCCATCCGCGACGTCCACCACTCGGCATCGATATGAACGAGCCCCTCGGTCGTGACCACATTTTGACCACAATCGCGCCTGATAGCGGCTGATCCGGAGTGAACTCTAGTGATGTGTTTTCGCAGGTAGAACTCCGTTTCGGCCCCCTGGCCAGGGGCCGAAACCGGTTCGATTCCCGGCAGCTCCACTTGATGGAAACCCGCAGGTCAACAACCTGCGGGTTTCCTTTTTTTATGACCGATCGAGTCGAACGATGCTTGTACCTGCGGATCTGTACGTCCGGGCTCGTTTCCTGGCAGCTCCACTGAGGCCTTCGCCTGCACTGCAGGTGAGGGGCCCTTTTTATGCCTGGACTCGCTCCGTGCCCACATTTTGCCCACATCCTGCGGCCTGGCGTATCGCGGTCCCCATCCGGTCGGCCATGTCTGCAAGATCATTGTCGAAGAGGTGTCCGTACTGATCCAGGGTCGGTCAAGTCCAGACGGGTGGTGTATCGGGGTGATTGCCGCGTGATCCTGTTGGGTCAGGCGGTCAGTGCGGGGGTGGGGTCCTCCTGTTCGTTGATGGGGTCGGTGAGGCCGTGGGAGCGTGCCAGCACGTCAAGGCCGAGGTAGCGGCGGCCCTCGATCCATTCGTCGTGTTGTTCGGCCAGGACCGCGCCGACGAGGCGTATGATGGCTTGCCGGTCGGGGAAGATCCCGACAACGTCT
The DNA here is from genome assembly GCF_001613065.1 of Nocardia miyunensis NBRC 108239. Taxonomy (GTDB): domain Bacteria; phylum Actinomycetota; class Actinomycetes; order Mycobacteriales; family Mycobacteriaceae; genus Nocardia; species Nocardia miyunensis. The sequence continues at coordinate 62,841 of NZ_BDBQ01000091.1, read as the reverse complement.
GTGCGCCTGCGGATTTCCTTGTTCAACCGTTCCTGGGGGTTGTTGGACCAGATCTGGCGCCAGAGCTGTTTGGGGAACGCGGTGAAGGAACACAGGTCCGCGCGGGCCGCGTCGAGGTGGGCGGCGACCTTTGGCAGCTTCTCGGTCAGTGCGTCGAGCATCCGATCATATTGGGCGGCAACCGATTCGGTGTCGGCTTGGTCGAACACCGAGTCCAGCTGGGTCCGGACCCACGGCCACGACGATTTCGGGGTGATCGACATCAGATTCACCGTGTAATGGGTTCGGCAGCGCTGCCGGGCCGCGCCGGGCAGCGTCGCCCCGATCGCGGCGACGAGCCCGGCGTGGGCGTCGGAGGTGACCAGGCTGACCCCGGACAAGCCGCGCGCGACCAGGTCACGGAAGAACGCCAGCCAGCCCGCACCGTCCTCACCGGAGGTGACCTGGATACCGAGGATCTCGCGGTAGCCATCAGCGTTGACGCCGGTCGCGACCAGGGCGTGGACGTTGACCACGCGGCCGTTCTCGCTGACCTTCAACACCAGCGCGTCTGCGGCGACGAATCGAATTCGGTATGAGTAAGGGTCATGTCGGGCAGCGAGGACGAATAGGTTTCGGCGAGTGCCGTGAATAGACCAGAAATGGTCGAATGTGACGCACTTCATAATTCCGATCGGCAGTGAAAGTTACAATCCGATACCGATGGTATTGCGCCACCTTAACATCCGTCCATCGACGGGAAATGGCGTCGATATTCCCGGTGCGTTCGCTGGCCGCCGTCTTCGCGCTGACTCGCGGAGCGCGCCGAGGGCGGTGGTGACCAGCGACGTGGGGATGCCGACCGGGGTAGCGCATGTCGACGCGGTGGCGGCCCTCGGTTCGACAGTGTGGATGGAAACACAGGTGAAACAGTCATCGGCGAGTCTTTCAAGGACACCGTAAGATATGGCCGCGGGTCGGCCTTGTGGCGGTGAAGTGGTCATTGCGCACGGTAGGAGCTGAACATGAGTGCGGATCCGGAAATGCTCGGCCCCGACGTCGATCGAACGGTGTCGCGGCGATGACCGACAAGGCGGCCGCACTGTTTCGCATGAACAACGCGCACGCGGACTCGCAGACCTCTCCCCGCCGTGTGCACGACCTCATCCGCACGGCCATCAGGGACGGTCTGCTCAGCACCGCCGATCGCCTGAACGAGGATGTTCTCGTCCGCTCTTCACAGACCGGGGTGGTGTAGTCGCGGCCTGAAGCCGCCAGTCTCGAGCAGGGACATAGCGATGTGGTTGGTGAGGTTGCAGAAGCCGAGGGTGGAGCCGCGTATGTGTTCGGGTCGTAGGTCGGCGCTGGTTTGCAGGGTCCGCCGTGCCTGGTAGAGCAGGGCGTCCTTGCGGCCACGGTGGCCATGGATGATCTGCTGGATCCGGCGTCGGCACTGGTCGACCGCATCACCAACCTCGCCGTCATCGACGTCGTCGGCGACGGGTCACTAACGCTTCGTGAACTGGCCCTGACGTCATCGTCGCCGACGTCCCGGTATCTGCGATTCGGACCGACGATCAACTCTCCGAGCGTGTCTTGATGCCCGTCAAAGTACCCTTGATGCCCTTGTTGATGATTGCCTTCAGCATGAAATCCGGCACGGACCACTTGACTGCCATGTCCAGTTGGTAGTTGAGTTCGACGCCGGCCGCACCCGTCGTGATGCCGTAGGTCTGATCTTGTCTGACAATCGTGTCGCCCTCGGTCAGGTGCGTCTTGATGGTGGTCTCGTCGGGGTAGCTGTAAACGAGCGTATAGCTGGCCTTCTGGCCCATCGCGGAGATGTCGAACTTGACTGTCGCGGGTCGTCCCAGGGCATCCTTGTCGACGATTTCCACCTTCAGCATCTCTTTCTGCCAGGTGGGGTATGCCTCGACATCGAGGATCGTTGACTTGACTTTTTCGGCGGTAGCCTTGATGGTGGTCGACTCGGCGATGCTGTTGCTCACGTCTCTAGCCTCCGTGGTTGTGGCTGGTCAGCGGTGACCCGCCCTGTTTTAGATAGGCCGTCAGTTGCCTTGCTTGTCAGGGGCAAGCCCGAAGGATACTATCAAATTCTGGTTCAGTTTAGGTACTAGAAGTTCGTTGGAAGCCGGACTTCGCGAGATGGTGGTTGCGGCGCAGGGCATGTTCCCGCCGTCCGTGTACTTGTGCCGAGTAGAGAACTCGCCGATCCGTGCAGCGTGCGCGCCAACCGTGCGGCCCGGTTCTTGCCTCGCGTTGGATGAAAGGAAGGACTGCCGACAATGGACGGTACCGAATTGGCGCGGGTCATGCTGCGTACGGTCGTCGGGACAACGATGATCGCCCACGGCGTGAAGCACGGCAGGTCCCTCGCGGGCACCGCGGGCTGGTTCGAATCGATCGGCTTCGCGCAGCCGCGGACACAGGCTCGTGCGAGCGCGGTGGTAGAGGTGGGAGCGGGCGTCGCCATGATCGCCGGCGCGGGCACGCCGCTGGCCGCTTCGGCGGTCGTGGCCACGATGGCGGTCGCGGCGCGAACTGTGCACGCCGCCAACGGCTTCTTCATCACCTCGGAGGGCTATGAGTATGTGCTCAACCTGGCGACTGCATCCGTCGTGATCAGTGCGCTGGGGAGTGGACGGTGGAGCGTCGACGGGCTCGTGCGGGGTAAGGGGCGGGGATCTGGCGTCAGGCGAGCCGCGCTTGCGGCAGGTCTCGGGTTGGCCGCGGCGTCAGTTCAGCTTGCGGTCTTTTGGCGCCGTCCCTTGCCGGGGCGGTAGACGACCCTGCGGCGGGCCGCATCGCGTCCCTGCTGCAGGGCCGGAGTGTCCCATGGTCGGGCCTTCGGCCCGCTCGTCGATCCGACGTTCGAGGGTGGCTGTCGGCGGACGGTGTTGCCGGGGGTCAGAGCAGGCGATAGCATCTAAATCAGTTCAGATTTTGAGGGCATTGAGAGTTGAGATTGCCCGTTGGGGCTCGATTCCCGGCCCGAGACGGTACTCGCGTTCGGCAAGTTGCCCGCGTTCAGAGAGGAACTCGGAAAATGACAGCAGGAACCACGGAGCAAGCCGACGGCAGTGGCGTGCTCCAGGCAAGCGGCGGCGTCATCGAGGTTCGCTGTCCCGCCGATGGCAGGATCGTCGGGCGGGTTCCCGATCTTGGGGCGGCCGGAGTACAGGCCGCGGCGAAACAGCTGCGTGCCGCGCAGCCCGCATGGGAGGCGCTCGGTCCCGAAGGTCGCGCGAAGCACATGCGGAACTTTCTCGACTGGATCCTCGACAACGAGGCCAACCTGGTCGGGATCATGCAGGAGGAATCCGGTAAGTCCTGGGGCGATGCCGCGCTCGAGGTCTCCATGGCGGTCGACCTGATCAACTACTACAGCGGCCATGCCGCGGAGTTTCTCGCCGACCGCAAGGTTCCGAGTTGGGGGGCCAGCGGACTGACGAAGAAGTTGCGAGTATTCGCCCGGCCGCATCAGCTGGTCGGCATGATCACGCCGTGGAACGGCCCGCTCGGCGGTCCGATGCTCGACGGTGTCGCGGCCTTGATGGCCGGTGCCGCGGTATTGTTCAAACCCTCCGAGGTCACCCCGCTCACCTGGGCCGAGGCATCCAGAGGATGGCTCGAGGACATCGGTGCGCCGCCGGTGCTGGCAAACGTCACGGGCGGGCCCGAGGCGGGCGCCGCGGTCGTGGATGAGGTCGACATGATCATGTTCACCGGATCGACGCGCACCGGGCGCAAGATCGCGGCGCGCGCCGGCGAGCGGCTGATTCCATGCAGCCTCGAACTTGGCGGCAAGGACCCGATGGTCGTACTGTCCGATGCCGACATCGATCGTGCGTCGAGCGCGGCCGCATGGGGCGGCATGTGGAATTCGGGCCAGATCTGTATCTCGGTGGAGCGGGTGTACGTCGAGGCGCCGGTCTACGACGAGTTCGTGGCGAAAGTGACCGACAAGGTCAAGAATCTGCGGCAGGGGATGGATCCGGACGGAAGTTTCACCACAGATATCGGAGCGATGTGCACCCCCGCGCAGCTGGACATCGTCGAGAAGCATGTCAACGACGCGGTCGCGAAAGGCGCCCGGGTTCTCACCGGCGGAAAGCGCGCCGAAGACGGGCAATTCTTCGAACCGACGGTCCTGGTCGACGTCGATCACTCGATGCTGTGCATGCGTGACGAGACCTTTGGCCCCACCGTGCCGATCATGAAGGTCGACTCCGAACAAGAGGCTGTGCGGCTCGCCAACGACTCCCGCTACGGGTTGAGCGCGAGTGTGTGGAGCAGAAGTCGCGCGCGCGCGGATCGCATCGCACGCCAGATTGAGGCCGGCGCGGTGAATGTGAACAACGTCATGATGAGCACGTTTCAACTGACGATACCGATGAGCGGCTGGAAAGAGTCCGGGGTAGGAAGTCGCTCCGGGGGCGCGCCCGGGATGCTCAAGTTCTGCCGGCAGCAGTCGGTGGTCACGGAGCGGATTCATCTGAGCTCGGAACCTCACTGGTACCCGTATGTGCCGAAGAAGAGCGAGCTTCAGGCGAAGATGGTCCGGTTTCTCGGTGCCCACGATTGGCGTCGTCGCCTCGGGCGGACGCCCAAGAGGTGATCGGCCCAAGACCGCTCGGCTCCGGAATGTCGGTGCCGAGCGTTCGGCTATCCACGTCCCGCAGTGGCACCCAGCGGCCGAGGTACTGCAGCGGATGCGGTTGTGAGCAAGAAAAAAAATCTATGTCTGCTTAGCTTCGGTTATTAACATCGTGTGACCTATAACACCAGCTAGATACGCATCAGAAAGCTCTGTATGTGTTGCCATTCGAGCGCCTGTCGACAATAATATCTAACATAATTTAGAATGGACGAATGTTTCCGGCTCATACGACCTCTAGGAGAGAACGTGCCGTCGATGACCAATCCGGAGTACCCGATCGACGAAGCGCGTCTGAAGGAAGCGGTACAAGCGGCCAACTTGCCGTCGCTCACGATGGTGCTGTTTCAGCTGACCGGGGATGAGCGGTGGCTCGAAGATCCCTACCGCCCGGCCAGGTCGCGTGGGCTGGGGCCCAACGATGCGGGTGGGTTCGCGCCAGAGATAGCCGAGGAGATTCGGTCCTGCGCGGTGTCGGCGGTGGTGGCCTGGTCTCGGGGGGTGCCGGCAGCGATGCCCAACCCGAGCCCGGAGCTGCTCCGCGAGATGCTGACCATCTGCATGGGCGAGGAAATTCCGGCCGAATACGAGCGGGTGATGCGGGAAGAGATGGGCTTCGTGCCCGCGCCCAAGCCCCGGCCTGTGCAGGCGGGAGATTTCTCGGTCTTGATCGTCGGAGCGGGAATCTCCGGAATGATCGCCGCGGTACGACTACGTGAACTCGACGTACCATTCGTGATCCTCGAGCGCAATCCGGAGGTCGGCGGTGTGTGGCTCACCAATACCTATCCGGGTGCAGGGGTGGATACCCCGAGCTACCTGTATTCGTTCTCCTTCTTCCAGCGGAACTGGTCGACGCATTTCGGCAAGCGCGATGAGATGGCAGGCTATCTCGCGGATGCGGCGGACCACTTCGATCTGCGACGCGACATCGTGTTCGGCACCGAGGTGGAATCCGCGGCGTACGACGAGACCGCGCAGCGATGGACGGTCACCGCACGCGATCACGACGGGACAGTGCGCGCGTATTCCGCCAACGCCGTGATCAGTGCGGTCGGGCTCTTCAATAAGCCGAAATTGCCGGACATTCCAGGCATCGACACCTTCCAGGGACCGATATTTCACACCGCGGAGTGGCCGGACGGTCTAGACCTGACTGGAAAGAAGGTCGTGGTCGTCGGCACCGGGGCGAGCGCGATGCAGGTGGTTCCCGCGATCGCGGACAAGGTCGGGCAACTGACCGTATTCCAGCGCTCGCCGCAATGGATCGGCCCAAGCGAGGAGTATTTCGCTCCGGTGCCCGAGGACGTGCACTGGTTGATGGAGCACGTGCCCAATTACCATGCGTGGTACCGGTTCCGCCTGGCCTGGGTCTTCAATGACCGAGTCCACGCGACGTTGCAGATCGACCCCGAGTGGGAACATCCCGACCGCGCGCTCAACGCGGTCAACGACGGCCACCGCCGATACTTCACCCGCTACCTGACCGAACAGCTCGCGGATCGTCCGGATTTGATCGAGAAGTGCCTTCCGAAGTACCCGCCGTTCGGCAAGCGAATGCTGCTCGACAACGGCTGGTTCGCCGCGCTCAAGAAGGACCACGTCGAGCTGATTACCGCCGGCGTCAGCCGTATCACCGAGACCGGCGTGATCAGCAGTGCCGGAAGGGAAGTCGATGCGGACGTCGTGGTGCTGTCGACCGGCTTCGAAACGTCTCGCTACCTGCAGCCGATGGAGGTATTCGGTCGTGGCGGCAAGTCGCTGCGCGACATATGGGGCGATGACGACGCCACCGCCTACCTGGGCATCACGGTGCCCGGTTTCCCCAACCTCTTCTTCATGTATGGGCCGAACACGAATTCGGGTGCCGGGGGTTCTTACTTCTTCATCGGCGAGTCGCAGGGTCGGTACATCATCGAAGTCATAGAGCGCATGGTTCGCGAGGGTCTGGGGGCGGTCGAATGCCGACCCGAACCGCACGACCGCTGGGTGCGTGAGGTCGATGCCGCGCACGCCCACATGGTGTGGTCTCATCCGGGAATGTCGACGTATTACCGCAACTCCCAGGGACGGGTTGTGACGAATTCGCCCTACCGCGTTGTCGACTATTGGTTGATGACCCACGATCCGGATCCGGCGGACTTCGTCATCGAACGTGCTACGGCCTCGGTGGCGCCCCCCTCGGAGTGACCGAACGGACACACTTGTACGTCCGGGTTCGCGCCAGCGCGGACCCGTGCATCGGCAGCATGAGCCGCCGAACGGTCGACAAGTAGATCTCGGTACTGGACTTCTATTCGCACAAGAGCGTCGACGCTGTGGGTGTTGCCCGCCAGCGGCGTCGATGAACAGTGCGCGGACACGCCGGGGCCACGGCCAGCAATGCACGAGACATTCTCTGACCTTCGTATCGAGATCCTGCACTGCGTTCTATACCCGACAAGTATGGACAGCAAGTCGAGGTATACTCGATCGGCGGCAAGGAGCGAATGTCAACCGCTGGCCTTGACCATTCCGTCCAAGATCAGCATCGTGAACTGATCCGCCAATTCCTCCGGGGTCAGCTTGCCCTCCGGGTGGTACCACTCGACCGCCCAGTTCAGGGTGCCCGTCAGCACCATTACGACCGCGGAGAGATCCAGATCGTCCCGGATTTCGCCGGAAGTGATGGCGTCCTGCAGCAACTCTCGCCAATAACTCAGGTAGGCGCGCTGCTGATTTATGGTCTGCTCTCGGACCCCTTCAGGGATCTGGCCGAGGATCCGCACCAGCGCAGAGGTGAACAGGCTGTTTCGCAGTACCGACAGCAAATGGGCGGTCAGCGCGGTGGAGAATCGATCCAGGGCGGTGGCATTCGCCGGAAGCGAGTTGAGGCTTTCGCGGGCGAGATCGTCGGTTCGTTTCCATGCGAGCTGCAAGAGTTCGACGACCAGATGTTCGCGCGACTTGAAGTAGTAGTACATGCTACCGGTCTGAATTCCCGCAGTAGCGGCTACATCGGCGAGCCTCGTTCCGGCATAGCCATTCTCGCGGAACTCCTTCGCCGCGGCGTCCAAGATTCGCTGGGCGCCCTCCGGCATCTTGTCGCCGGTGAGCGCGCGTTCGGCTACCGTCTGCTCCGCTGCTGCCACCGCAGCGAGCTCGCGATCGAGCGAACGGGAACTGCTGTGGCTTGTCGCCAACCCTTCCATGAACAGTGACTCGAACTGGATCTTGAATTCGGCGGTGGACAACCCGTCCCGGCGGGGTCTGAACCAGTCCGGCGAGGAGTTCATCGCTCCGAGGATCAGCATGCGTAATGTCGAGTTGTCCAGGTCGGCGCGGATGCTCCCGGAACCGTACGCATTGTTGACCAGCGTCCGCCAGAAGGTCCCGTATTCTCGCTGCTCGTGCAGCCGCCGTGTGCGGATATCCTCCGGGACTTGCCCAAGGATCCTGATGGTTGCCGCCGTGTAGTCGCCCATCTCCAAGACAGAGGCGAGGTGTGCGTCGATCGCCTCGCGCAGACGGTCGAGATCCGACGCATCCTCGGGCAGGGCGGCCACTCGGCGGCGGACGAAGCCGCTAGTGCGCTCCTGGCCTACGCGCAGCACCTCTTCCACAAGTTCCTCACGCGATGGAAAGTGGTAGTAAAGGCTGCCCGCCTGAGTGTCGGCGGCCGCGGCGACGTCGGACAAGCGAGTTCCCGCATACCCCTTGGCGCGAAACACGTGCGCGGCGGAGTCGAGAATGCGTGCGCGGGTAGCGACGCCCTTCTTGCCGGTCCTGGCTCGCTTCTGGGCCACAGATCCCTCGAATCCTGTCTATCGCAGTTGCTCTCGACGGCGTTCGAATCTACGCCGGATGAGACCAGCATACCGGCCGTCATAGCGCTGGCATCAGCATGTGTCCGCTGGCAGCCGGCCGATCGACAGAAAAAGTTGGATTAGATTCGAGACGGCCTGACGGGGCATGTCTCCAGCCGTCAGGGACTGGCCGCTGCTAGTTCCGGGCCCGGCGGCCGCGAGGCACCGCGTGTCGGCACACGTGGTCGTCGATCGCTACGGGGGGCGTTGCCTCCTGCACCGCGCCGATGCTGCGGGTGGGTCGGATAAACCGCAGGCCGGGTAGGGTAGGACGCTGGTCGATAGATGTAGTTTTCATATCTAAATTCGACACTGAATTCAGGCCCCGGCACGTGTCAGGCCGGTGGGAGCTGGCCTCGGATCAACAGCCATGCGATCGCCGCGACCAGGTGCTGGATCGGGTCGACCAGGTCGATGATCATCGTGTTCTCCTTCGGGTGAGCCGGCGGAATAATGCGGATTGAACTGCTCTTATTACGCCTACCTCGGAGTTGTGTCGCGCGCTCCGAGAGGGGTGGATGTTTCGTGGGGTCCTGCGCCGCAGGGCTGGCCGAGCTCATGTCTCGTGCTCGAATCCGGCTCGGCGTCCAGCGGTCAGCAGGACCCAACGACGACAAGGCTACCCCTAGCCGAGCCATAAAATCTGTGTTAGTTTAGATCCCTGTGACTCAGCGCACACAATGCATGGGAGTCCGAATGCGTCACACCCGGCAGGTGTTGCGGAACCCGCGGTCCCTGCATCGCCGGATCGAAAAATCTCATCACTTCTAGATCGATATGGAGTCACCTATGAGGGTCTTCGGCCAGAGCCGACGAGCCGTCAACGGGTGGCATGGTACTGAAACGCATAGGTAGTGAGGGCGATGGCAGGGCTCGAGATCGTGGTCGAAGGATTGACCAAATCATTTGGTTCGCAGACTATTTGGGCGGACGTAACGCTGACATTGCCGCCGGGAGAGGTGAGCGTCCTGCTGGGCCCGTCCGGCACGGGCAAGTCGGTGTTCTTGAAGTCGCTGATAGGTCTGTTGACTCCCGAGCGAGGCTCGATCCTCATCGGCGGGACCGACATCGTGCGGTGCACGAGTGCAGAGCTCTATGAGGTCCGCAAGCTTTTCGGTGTGTTGTTCCAGGACGGTGCGCTGTTCGGTTCGATGAATCTGTTCGACAACACTGCGTTCCCGCTGCGTGAGCACACCAAGAAGTCCGAGTCCGAGATCCGCCGGGTCGTGATGGAGAAGCTCGAGCTCGTCGGTCTCCTCGGAGCCGAGCTCAAACTTCCGGGCGAGATCTCGGGTGGCATGCGCAAGCGGGCCGGCCTGGCGCGGGCGCTGGTCCTGGACCCGCAGATATTGCTGGTCGATGAGCCGGACTCCGGACTTGACCCGGTCCGCACGACCTACATCAGCCAACTGCTGATCGATATCAATGCCCAGATCGACGCTACGGTGCTCATCGTCTCGCACAACATCAATCTGGCGCGAACGGTTCCCGACAACATCGGCATGCTGTTTCGACGGGAACTTGTCATGTTCGGACCGCGTGAAGTGCTGTTGACCAGTGACGAACCAGTCGTCAAGCAATTCCTCAACGGCACCATGATCGGGCCGATCGGGATGTCCGAAGAAAAGGACGAGGCCCAGATGATACACGAGCAAGCGATGGTCGACGCCGGCCACCACCACGGTGGCGTCGACCATGTCGAGGGGATCATCCCGCAGCTGCGGCCAACCCCTGGAATGCCCATTCGGCAGGCGGTCGCCCGTCGCCAAGAGCGGGTCCGCGCAATGATGCGTTCGCTGCCACTCAGTGCCCAGACCGCGATCATCGACAGTCTTGCAGAGCTCGACGAGCCGGCCCACTCCGGTGACGAGCCTTCGGGCTCACCGCAGGCAGTTCGAATCTGAGGTACGGATCATGACTGATATTACCGAGCCGATAGCGGCCGATCCGCCGCCGACCACTGGTGATACGCCGGTGCTGGAGGGTGCGCTCGATCGGTACGCCGCGCCTCCCTTGCGTGCGGCCGGTGATTATTTAACGCAAATTGAATACTTTCGACCGATAGCTTTCGCGACAAGTGGTGTTGAACTTGGATTTTGTGTTCGAAGTTCGTAATCGTTTCGCGGGCACGTCGAGTTGTTCCACCCTCGTCTCGAGATTCTCGGGTGAGCAGGTGAATTGATGATAGCCATCGAATAACACGCGTCCTCTCATATCCGGCACCCGTATGCCTGTATCGGTCGGCGCATTAACCGATACCGAATGCCTTTGCATGGCAGGAGTAATCATGGAAAACGAGATTGCAAAATCGAAGTCGCCGCTCTGCCGGACGACGCGCCCGGGCATCTCCCGGGCGTCGTCGCGGTGGCACGTTGCCACTTGCAATACGGCGAAGGGCGGCGCCCGATGACCACCACAGTACGGCCTCCGCTCACGCAGCCGCAGCAGCCGGGCTCCGCGCCCGAACCGCAGTTGCGGGGGACCTCGGTCCTGTCGCGGGTGGGGACGCAACTGAAGGAGCGGCCGGCCCGCTCACTGGCGACAATCGGCCGCACGGCCGAGCTCACCGTGGAGGTGTTGCGGTACACGTTCGTGGATCTGGTCCGCATGCGCCTGCCGATGGGCGAGGTTGTGGATCAGATGTGGACGTTGTTGAAGGTGACCTCACTGCCGGCGCTGTTGATGGCGATCCCGGTCGGTGCGGAGGTCGCGGTCGAGGTCGGCGGCATCATGAACCAGGTCGGCGCCAACTCACTGGCGGGCGCGGCGTCGGGTCTGGGTGTGGTCGGTCAGGGCGCGCCGATGGCCGCGGGCCTGCTGATGAGTGGTGCGGCCGCGTCGGCGATCGCCTCGGACCTGGGTGCGCGCTCGATCCGTGAGGAGATCGACGCCATGCGAGTGATGGGTGTGGATCCGGTGGAGCGGTTGGTGATGCCGCGCTTGTTGGCGATGGTCGCGATCGCACCCATTCTGTGCATCATCATCGTGGCGGCCGGTGTGTTCGCTGGCCTGATTATTTCGGCGAATGTGAATCATGTTGTGCCGGGAAGCTTCTGGGCTTCGTTCGGCGCGTTTGCCACGACCACGGATTTGGCGTTCTCGGTGTTGAAGGCGTTGGTGTTCGCGGTGATCGTGGTGTTGATCGCGAGTCTGCGCGGCCTGGAGGCCAAGGGCGGCCCGAAGGGCGTGGCGAATGCGGTGAATGCGTCGGTGGTGCTGAGTGTGTTCTGCATCTTCGTGATGAACCTGCTGATCACCCAGTTGCAGACGATGTTCTTCCCGGACCGATTGGCGTGATGATGACCACTCCTGCTTCGAAATACGTTCCGGCGCCGTTCTCCTCGGTGCTGATGCGGCCGGTCCGGTCGGCCGGGCGCCGGCTTTCCGACATGCTCGGTGAGATCGGTCAGGTCGGGGTGTTCACCGGCAAGACGCTGATCCTGTTGCCGAAGACGGTCAAGCATTACCGGTCCGCGACGTGGAAGACGATGAACGGGATGGCCTGGGGGAGTGGGTCGCTGATCGTCGACGGCGGTGTGGTGAGCCTGATGCTGTTCCTGGGGGTGGCGGTCGGCGCGGTGGTGGCGATCGAGGCGTTCATGGCGTTCAATCTGCTGGGATTCGGTGCGTTGACCGGAATCGTCGGGTCGTTCGGCAATCTCCGGGTGATCGCGCCGATCATCACCGGTATCGGATTCGCCGCGCAGGCGGGATGCCGCATGACCGCGGAGATCGGTGCGATGCGGATCTCGGAGGAGATCGATGCGACCGAATCGATGGGCTTGCAGGCGATTCCGTTCGTGGTGGGTACCCGGGTGATCGGTGGGATGTTGATCGTGCTGCCCGGGTATCTGATGGCACTGGTGGTCAGTTTCTTCACTTGCGGGTTCATCGTGAAGGTCTTCGACAATCAGGCTGCGGGCACCTACGACCACTACTTCACGCAGATGCTGACGCTGCCGGATCTGGGGGCATCGCTGGCCAAGGTGCTGGTCTTCTGCGTGATCGTGACCCTGATCCATTGCTACTACGGATACTTCGCCAGCGGCGGGCCGGCCGGTGTGGGTGCGGCGTCGGGGCGGGCGATCCGCGCCAGCCTGGTGGCGATCGTGGTGTTGAACTTTGCAATGACAGTGGCCATCTGGGGTTTGAGTCCCATGTTGGTCTTCAAAGGATAAGGCGATGAGCAAACCGAGAAACCAGGACTTCCTGCGCGGTACCGACGCCCAGCAGACCCGCGTCGTCACCATCGCCGCGGTCGCCATGATCGCGATCGTGGCCGTGGTGGTGGTGGGCATGGTGTGGGTTCGTCCCCACGTGGAAAAGCCCAGCGGAATGCCGCTGAGCGTCGATGTCCCGTCCGTCGCGCCCGGTGTCGGTAAGGGCACCAAGGTGATCCTGCACGGCGCCGAGGTTGGCGAGCTCACCGATCTGGCCAATCACGGCGACGGGGTCGTGCGGATGAGCCTGTTGCTGAACCCGGGCCAGGTGCATGGTTTGACCGACGACTTCGACGTCGACTTCCGTCCCGAGAACTACTTCGGTATCAGCGCGGTCAACCTCGTCACCAAGACCGGTGGCAAGCAGCTGGCTTCGGGTCAGGTGCTGAATCGGATGCCGACGGGTGATTTCACCATGTCGACGATGCTGCAGAAGGGGTCGATCGCGATCGACGGCACGCTGACCGATTCGATGATCCAGTCTCTGAACAAGGTCATCAAGTACACCGACGGCCTGACTCCGATGATTCAGACCGGCATCGTGTTCGCCGACCGCGTGGCCAAGGCCCAGCAGGCGATGCCGAGCGAATTGTTCGGCCGTGCCGACGATATTCTGCAGGTGCTGCCGGCATTCAGTCAGCAGGCGATCGACATGTTGTACAACATATACAACGACGATTACAACAAGTCCGGGCCCGGCGGCTCCTTCGGTGCGAACGAGGCCGCGTTCTCCGATATCGATAAGGGCCTGGGCCTGGCCGCGACCGGCTTGTTCGGGTCGGCGGGCAAGTTGCTGGCCTCGCATGAGCACGAGCTCACGCCGGATGTTCAGTTGGTGCAGGCTTTGGTGGATGCGTTGCCGCACATGATGGACGGTGGCGCGATGCCCGGCAAGCTCTCGACGCTGGTGGATCGCTACAACCGCGCGTTCAGCAATGGGCCCGAGGGCTCGAAGACGTTGAACATGCGGGTGGTGCTCGATGATCTGCCCGGCATGGCCGCACCGCTGGCGGCGACCGGTCTGCCGCAGGTTCCGGGGCAGGGGGCCGAGCGATGAGCCCGAAGGTCACATTGGTTGCGACGCTGGTGAAGCTGGCGTGTGCGGGCGTGGTGGCGGCCTTGCTGACCGTGATCGTGGTCAATGGGATCAAGAACCCGGACGAGCACGCGGATCGGCACTATGTCGCGGATTTCACCGATGTGTCGGGTTTGCACGTCGATGGTGATATTCGCAGTAAGGGTGTGCAGGTCGGCAAGGTGACCTCGATCGACCTGATCCGTCAGGGCGGCCGCAGTATCGCGAAAGTGGGGTTCACGCTGGAGAAGCCGTTCGAGCTGACCGACAATACGGTGCTGGCGGTGAAGTACCAGAACCTGACCGGTATCCGGTATGTGGATCTGCAGGTTCCCGCCCAGCCCGGTCAGCGGATCGATCATCTGACGACCCAGCAGACGCGGCCGTCGTTCGATATCACGCAGCTGTTCAACGGTTTGCAGCCGGTGCTGGCCACGATGAGCACCGATCAGATCAACGCGTTCACCCAGAACGCGATCACCGTGTTGCAGGGCGACGGTGGAGGTTTGGCGCCGATGATGGACAGCGTCCAGAAGCTGGCGGATATGGCGCGTGATCGTCAGCAGGTGATCTCGACGCTGACCTCGAATATCGCGCACATCTCGGACTCGATGGGCGGTCGTTCGCCGCAGGTCATGGATTTCATGCATGCGGCGGAGATCCCGATCGACAAGGCGAATTCCATCCTGGACAAGTTCTACGAGACCAGTACTTTCGGACCGGAGTTCATGACCCCGGTGCACCGTTTGATCGTCGAGCTCGGTTTGAATGGCGAGTTCGATGTCGACCAGTTGCTGCAGCACACGTTCTCCTCACTGCCCGCCGCAGCGAATGCGTTGCGGTTGCTGCCGGTGACCATCGCCGGTTTGCAGTTGCCGGCGATGGCGGCCGGGCAAACCCTGGGCTGCAGCAAGGGCGTGGTGAAACTTCCTACGGACGTCAAGGTCCTGCTCAACGGCAGTGAGGTCGTGGCATGCAACAAGTAAGGCAACCGGCCGCCGGCGTGAAGGCCGTGCTGGGCCGGATTCGGCACAGCCACATGCTGTTGGGCTCGGTGGTGGTGCTGGTCGCGGTGATCGCCCTGGCGGCGGCGGGGCTGCTGTATATGCGTCCGATGAACCAGAAGACGATCCGGTTCGAGACCACCGACGCCTCCTCGATCAATGTCGGGGAGAGCGTGCGCGTGGCCGGTATCGATGTCGGCAAGGTATCGAGGGTGTCGATCCGGCCGGCCACGGTGCAGGTCGAGGCCCGGGTCTCCGACAGCACGTTCGTTGGCACGGATTCCACGGTCGAGGTCAGGATGCTGACCCCGGTCGGTGGTTATGCGGTGACCGTGGTTCCGGCGGGCACCGAAGCGTTGGGCGAGAAGGTGATTCCGGTCGATCACGTCAGCGTCCCGTACTCGATCGGCGACGTGCTGCAGGCCGTGCCGCACACCACGGACAACGTCAAGGGCGGCACGATCGACGCCAACATCGATCAGGTAGCCCAAGCGCTGCAACACAATTCGTCCTCAGTCTCCTCGATCATCCAGGGCATGAACAGCATCGCGACCGTGATGGACCAGCAACGCGAGCAGGTCCGCACGATCACCGATCTGGCCTCGGAATATCTGCAGTCGTTCAACAGCAGCCGCGAGTGGGTGTTCGAACTCCTGCGCAAAACCGAGATGGTCCTGACCACCTATGACAACACCCACGTCGGATTCAACGAGGCCTACCGGCTGCTGGGTGACGTGTTGTATCGGGTGACGCCGGTGATGCGTTTCCTGCTCGAGCACAACCCCCAGATCAAGCCGATGATCGAGAAGCTGCGGTCCTCGATCACCGACTTCCAGACCTCGATGGGCCCGGCCCTGGACCAGCTCGAGAACCTGCGGGACCGGCTGGCGGCGTGGCTGGGACCGGACGGGCTGGCGACCCTGGGTGGGGGAACGATATCGGCCGCGGACATCTGTGTCCCGCTTCCCGGACGGGCGTGCTGAGATGAAGAAGAATCGCAAAGTAGCGCTCGTGTCCGCCGTGGTGGTGGGCCTCGCGGCCACCGGTGCGGTGGGATACGCGGCTAGCACCGACGGCGGCGGGTCCGGCGGAGGATCGGGCTTTTGTGCCGACATGTCCGACACGGTGGGTCTGTATCCGGGGAATCCGGTGACTCAGATGGGTTTCAAGGTCGGGCACGTCGAGAGTGTGCACCCGGAGGGCGATCACGTAAAGGTCACTTTCAGTCTCGATGCCGGGCGGGCGTATCCGGCGGATGTGAAGGCGGTGACGCGCTCGAAGTCGCTGCTGGCCGATCGCAGCCTGGAATTGGTCGGTAACTACACTTCCGGTCCGAAACTGGCTGCGGGCCTGTGTGTTCCGACTTCGCGGACGTTCACACCGAAGAGTATTTCCCAGATCGCCGGGTCGGCGGCGGATTTCATCGATGCGATGAGCCCGAACGACAACAAGAAGAGCTTCCAGCAGGCGGTCGACGGTTTCGACAAGGCCATGCACGGCAACGGCGAGCTGGCCAGCCAGATGATGCAGCATGCCTCGGAGGCGATGTCGAGCCCGAACCAGTTCGTCTCGGACATCGGCTCGATCATCCACAACATGGCGCCCATGAGCGACGAAGCGCTGAAGAAATGGGCGACCATTCAGTCGATCCTCGACCAGGCGCCCACGATCGCGCCGGCCGCTACCGATCTGATTGCGGCTGCGAACAAAGTCGCCGTCGGTTCTGTCGGGTGGCTGGTCGCCACGCTGTACATGATCCAGTCCGACTACGGCGACTTGCTGTGGCCGTCGCTGGATGGCCCGGTGTCCGATGCGATCCATCTGGCGGCGGGTCATTCGAAGGATCTTGCGGGACTGGTGGATTCGATCCCGTCGGTGGCTTCGGTGCTGCGGCAACAGTCGCACAGCCCGGGCGGGCTGGCCGTGGCCTACCAGCCGCCGACGGTGCAGGTGAATGCGCCCGACGCGGGGCAGATGTGCGATGTGCTCAACCACATGACCGCGGGCAGTTGCACCAACGCGGGCGGGCATGTCCAGGTGTCCGCGTTGCGGCTGCTGGACCTGGTTGTTGCGAAGGGAAGTAGATGAAACTCTCGACCAGGCTCAAGGCCGGTATGGGCGCGGCCGCATTGTGCTGCAGTGTCGTGGTGACCAGCACCGCGTGCTCGCTGGGCCCGAACGATCTGCCGTCGGTGACGGGTGGGATCGGCAAGTCGTACGACCTGACCGTGCAGTTCGCCAGCGTGATGAACCTGCCCGCGGGTGCGGACGTCATGATGGACGGCCTGCGCGTGGGGGTGGTGCACAGCGTGGATGTGTCCCCGGGCCGGGATGTGTCGGTGGCCGTGCAGATGAAGGCCGGCACCCGGGTGCCGGTCGACGCGCACGCGATCATCCGCCAGGACACCCTGCTCGGTGACACCTATCTCGAGCTGGATCACGACCCGAACACGCCCATGACCACTGTGCTGCAGCCGGATGGCGTTATTCCGGTGAGCCGCACCACGTCTCCGCCGCAGCTCGAGGACACCATGGCGGTGCTGGCCTACTTCGTCAACGGCGGCAGCATCCAGAAGGTGGAGGACGCGATGACCCGGATCAACCGGGTGATGCCGAATCTGCCCGATGTGCAGAACATGGCCTCGGTCGTGGCCGCCGATTTCCACGACCTGTCCCGGAACACCGGCCAGATCGACCGGATGCTCAACGGCGCCAACGCCACCGCCGCCGCGATCGACGCCAACAACCCCACCCTCGCCGAGATATTCTCCCAGCACGGAGTACGTTTCTGGTATCTGGCGGCCAAGGACATCGTCTCGTATATTGCGCAGATTCTGCCCGCAATCGGCAGCATCTTCAAGGGCGGGCTCTGGATGGTCCCGATGCTGGACTCGCTGGCCAATGCCGGCGGGCAGATCCGCGACATCTACGACGTCACCTCCTCGGACAAGCTGACCAACTTCCTGCAGAACACGGTGGCGCCGTTCGTGAAGGACCCGTCGGTGAACATTCGGTCGGTGCAATCCGCAAAGGGCGATCAGGTGATCGGTGATGTGGAGAATGTGCTGCGCATGCTGGGAGCGGTGAAATGATCCTCACTAAGACACGTATTTCCGTTGCCGGGATGGCGGCGCTGGCGGTGGCGTCGTTCGTCTACATGGATCACCTCGGTCTCGAGACCGGGGTCATGGAGCACGTGCGCACCGTCAGTATGGCGGTGCCGGACACCAACGGCCTTGTCATCGGTTCCCGGGTGCTGCTGCGTGGTGTCCAGATCGGTCACGTCACCGACATCACCTCTTCGGCCGAGGGGGCGTCGGTGGCGATGAAATACGATGACGGGTATCGGATCCCGTCCGACAGCCAGTTTCGGGTGGACAACCTGTCCGCGCTGGGTGAGGCCTACGTCGCGGTCACCCCGGACACCGAATCGGGCCCGTATCTGGCGAATCATGCCACCGTCAACCCCGCGGAGGTGACGGTGCCGACCACCTTCAAGGAGCTGTCGGCGCGGTTGACCCGCATGCTCGAACAGGTCGATCCGGACAAGATTCGGGACGTCTTCCATGAGTTGAACGTCTCCCTGCCCGACGACACCCAGGTCCTGGGCAACCTGAATCATGCCGGTGAACTGCTGGCCACCATGATCACCAACCAGGCGGACAGTCTCACCACGGTGTTCAAGGCCATGCAGCCTTTGCTGTTGCGCAGCGGGAAGGTGCCCGCAGACCTGGCCAACACCACGCCGACCATCGCGCAATTCGGTTCCACTTTCGGCGAATTGCTGAACGGGATCCGGTTCGCCCAGGGGAGGGGCCCAACCACGGTCGGCATCCGGGATGGTGCGGGCCCGTTCCTCGTCGACCTCCAGGGTTTCCTGGACAAGAATGCTACCGATCTGCACACGCTCGGTGTGGATCTGCTGCCGGGCGTGCGGGCCGGTGCCGCGGCGATGTCGACGGTGAACGTGGGCCAGGTGCTCGACAATGCGCTTGCCGCAACCGATTCCGGTGACAGCCTCACCATCCACCTCCGCGTGCCGGGAAAGTAGGTCGATACCGGACTGACAGCGAACGACCGTCGACCCGCCCGTTAGTAGGAAGAGCAGGAAGAATGACCCAGAAAACAGCACTGTTCGAAGACAAGCCCGGCCCCGACGCGCCGGCCGACACCGATTCGCCGCAGCACAAGCGCGGATCCGCGGCCGTTGGCGCGGTCGTCCGCAGGGGACAGAGCGTCGGTGAAGCCGCCATCAAACTGAAGACGATCGTGTCCGCGGCGGTGGCCGCCGCGGTCGTCATCGCCCTGGGCGTGCTCGGCTGGCAGCTGCACTCCACATCGAACGATCTCGATCACCTGCACGCCGGCATGGCCGCCCAGGCCCATGCCGAGCAGGTGGCCCTGGACTATGCCACCGGCGCCGCGCAGATGGACTTTCACGACCTGGCCTCGTGGCGCGGCCGGTTGACCATGGGCACGAGCCCGGAGCTGTCCACCCGCCTGTCCCAGGCGGGCACCTCCATGGAGCAGATCATCACGCCGCTGCAGTGGGTGTCGACGGCCGCACCGGTCGCCGCCCAGGTCACCTCGGAGTCGAACGGGGCGTACTCGGTCGACTGCTTCGTCAACGTGCTTACCAAGAACAGTCAGGCACCTGACGGCATCCAATCCACGGCCACCTACAAACTGACCGTCGACAGTCACAAAAACTGGCTCATCACCGACATCGGCGGCATCGACTCGGCCCTGACGCCAGGCAAGGCACCGAGGTAAAGCACGTCGCACCCGATGTTACGGCCGTCGCTGCGTATGTTCCCGAAATCGACGGCAAATTCGGCCGCTTCCGGAAGGAATAGCTTCCGTGAAACAAGTTCGACACAGACCCTAGAGGTATGGTCGGCAGCGGGACGTCGGCTTACCGCACATGGCGGTCGAGGAACTCGATCAACGCACCGCCGAACATATCGTTGCGGTCGCCGGCGACCATGTGCGCGGCCCCGGCGACCTCGACGTATTCGGCAGTCGGGACGACCGCTCGGAAAGCGGCCACATTCTCCGCACGCACGATTTCGCTGCGATCGCCGCGGATGAGCAAAATCGGCGCCCGCACATTTCCGAGGGCCTGCTCGAGTCTTTCTTCGCTGATGTTTCGCGGGCTCGTTTCCTCGCCGAGCATTCGCGGGTCCCAGTGCCAGTAATAGCGGCCGTTATCTCGGCGTCTCAGATTCTTTCGCAAGCCGGTGGTGTCCGCGGGCCGTGGACGATGCGGAAGGTATCCGGCGACCGCCTCGGCGGCGTGCTCGACGGAGGTGAAGCCGTCTTGGTCGGCCAGCATGAAGGACATGATCGCCGCCTTACCGGCTTCGTCCGATCGGGGTACGACGTCGACCAGGACCAGCGCGGTGCATTCGACGGCTGGCGACTCGCCGGCCGCAATGATGCTGGCGAGTCCTCCGAGCGAGGCGCCGACGAGCGCCGCGGGCCGGGTCAGGCACTGTACGGCCCGGCGGATATCTTCGGCATAGGCATCTATGGAGTAATTGCCATCGGCAGCCCAATCGCTGTCGCCGTGGCCGCGCAGGTCGAGTGACAGCACGAGATATCCGGCGGCGGTCAGTGTAGCGGCAACACCGCCCCAGGCGGATCGGGTCTGACCTCCGCCGTGGAGAAGGACAACCAGTGGGTCATCCCACCGGCCGGTGAGCTCCGCGGCCAATTCAACGCCATCGGCACCGGTGAAACGGAGAGTCATTGCTTCGGCTCCTGTCAGTATTGAGGGCTCGGCCGTATCGGATGGCTTGGAGACGGTAGTGCTCCCTGGCGCCTACCGCAAGCTAACCTAATACAGATTAGATATAGAGTCAAAGTAGTAATCTGTCGCTCAAGGCCCCTGGCCTGCATCGATGCGTGTCAGTGGCGTGCTGTTATGTTGAGCTCTTTCAGTGAAGCTCATTGATGCCTGTGAAATTTGGCATAGATTTTGAACTTGGACCGTGACTGCTGGCAGCTTCACGCGGCGAGGTAGACGCTGACGATCAGCGCGCAGGTGAGCATGACGTATGCCTCGAACGCCGCCTGAAGGCAAGCAGGGGCATTGCGCAACTCCATGAAGTACAGCCCGATGAGGCGCACCTTCGCGAACGCGACGACGATGACCGCGAGCGAGGTGACCGTGCCCCCCGCCTCGACGCCGAGTGTCCACGAGAGCGCGGTCGCGGCGACGAGCAGGAGCCAAATGCGGATCCCGGGGATTCTGAGCGCCTTCACCGGACGAGGTAGACGAGCGGGAAGATGACGATCCAGAGCAAGTCCACGAGATGCCAGAAACAGGCGCATCCCTCGGCGAACGATATTCCGTGCGAGCTGAGCCGGTGTGCGCGCCCGGCGAGTGACCGCAGAAAGATCAGTACACCCATGCCGAGCACCAGATGAAACAGGTGCAGACCCGTCACCAGAAAGTAGAACAGGAAGAAATCGTTTTCGCGGGGAGTGTGATTGTGCGCGATCGCGTGATAGTACTCGAACACCTTCACAGTCGCGAATGCGACGCCGCATGTCATCGCGCCGAATACCAGGCGCGAGGCCACCGGCGGATCGGCCGCGCGGACCGCTCGCATCGCGAGTACGACCAGCAGGGAACTGGTGAGAAGGATAAGCGTGTTCACCGCGCCTGCATCGACACTCAGCGCGCGTTGTGAGCGCGCGAAGAGGTCCGGATCCTTCGCTCGGTATCCGAGGTAGACAACGAATAGGAAGCCGAAGACGATCAGGTCACCACCGATGAATACCCACACGCCCGCCTCCGCCGGAAGTCGGCGCTCCCGACCG
Organism: Nocardia miyunensis NBRC 108239; assembly: GCF_001613065.1. GTDB lineage: Bacteria > Actinomycetota > Actinomycetes > Mycobacteriales > Mycobacteriaceae > Nocardia > Nocardia miyunensis. The sequence goes on along the minus strand of NZ_BDBQ01000091.1, from coordinate 41,212 downwards.
GCTCGTCTGCCGGGGATGACGGTGTCTCTCATTCGATGAACAGGCCCGGGCGTGTGCGGGGCCTGGCTGCCTGGGCGCTCTCCGCGCCGGGAGTGGTGGCCTGGGCGGAGATCGCGCCCAGCGTGACCACGGTGGTGCCGATGAGCCATACGAAGAACGCGACCAGTGATAGCCACCAGGAGAACAAGCCGTTCCAGGCCAACGGACCGTGGGTGAAGAAGACATCGAGACAGGCCGGGCAGTACAGCAACCCGCACCAGAGGCAGAAGAAGCCGTACCAGCGCGGGAAGATCGGAACGGTACGGCGGTCGGATAGGACCGCGACGCCGATGACGATGTTCTGGACGAAGATTGCGTAGATGATTCCGGTGAACGGCAGCCAGCCCATGTCATTCAGCATCTGGATCGACTCGTCGGAGCGCTGTGGGCGGTACGCTGCGACCTCGAAATAGTAGAGGGCGGGGATGAATGCAACAGGAAGTGTGGCGCCGAGTCCGAGCTGGGCGTAGGTGAGTGGTGAGTGGCGGCCCTCGATGCGCCTGAGCTGTACTGAGATCGCGGCGACGAAGGGTACCCAGAAGACCAGGCCGAACATGCTCAGGACCATGCCGAGACGAATGGCGTTCGCATGGCCACGGTAGAATGTTGCGACCTCCGCAGCGCTCTTGGCCGGATCGGGTGGCGGGATATACCGTGCGACCACGCCGTACCCGATGAAGAACAAGAGCGCGAAAAGCGGACCGCTCCAGGCACACAGCCGTTGCGAAAAGGTGTTGTGCATGACGCCTCCTGAGCGAATGATTCGCGGCATGAGCCACCGGGTGGAGTATCAGCGACCGGTCCAGTGCGGTATCCGCTTTTCAGCGAAGGCACGAGGTCCTTCCTGGGCATCCTCGGAATGCCGAAGCGCCGAGTACTCCAGTTCGGTCAGCTTCCAGTCCGCGGATTCGCTATTGGACAGGCCGTCGACGATATGCCTGGCGATCCGCTTACTCGCTTGAACAGCGAGCGGTGCGTTGGCGCCGATCGTTCGAGCAAGCTGGAGCGCACGTTCGAGCACCTCGCCCGGTGGGGCAACGTAGTTCACCAGACCGAGTTCGAGGGCGCGCTGCGCGGAAATGGGCTCGCCCGTGCAGATCAGCTCGAGCGCGAGCTTCTGAGGGATCTGACGAGGCAGGCGGAACAGCCCGCCGGCGCCGGCGATCATGCCACGCCGTACTTCCGGCAGCCCCAGCGCGGCCTCGCTGGAAATAACCGCGATATCACTGGCCAGCACGAGTTCGGTACCACCGCCGAGCGCGGCGCCATTGACCGCAGCGATGGTGGGCTTGGAAATGTAGTGTGAGACGTATCCGGCGAATCCCCATGCTGCCCGTGGTCCCTCGGTAGGGACGATGATCTCGCCGCGGGCGATGGCCCTGAGGTCTGCCCCGGCACAAAATGCCTTGTCGCCCGCTCCGGTGAGAACGACAACCCGAATGCTGGGATCGTTGTCCGCGACTTCCATCGCATCGCCGATCGCCTGATTAACGGCTGCATCGACGGCATTGCGCGCGGCGGGGCGGTTGATCGTGATCACCAGAGTGTGCTGATCGCGGGTCACGGTAACCGAGTCGGAGGTGAGGCTGGACAACGTAATTCCAATCGCAGGTGTTCGCGGGATGTCTTCGGCTACTTGAGCCCGAAACGCTGGGCGCCGTCGATGCGGATGGTTTCGCCGTTGATGTAGTCGTTTCCGATCAGGAAGGACACAAGATCGGCGTACTCACTGGGTCGGCCCATCCGCTTAGGGAAGGGAACCGCACGGCCCCACGTCTGCTCGGCCTGCTCCTCGTCGAGCTGGAATGCCGGCGTGAAGAACGTTCCGGGGGCGATCGTCACGACGCGGACACCCACCGCGGAAAGGTCGCGCGCCGCGACCAGCCCCAGACCGACCACGCCGCCTTTGGCCGCGCTGTAGTCGGACTGTCCCACTTGACCTTCGAACGCCGCGATGCTGGCCGTATCGACGACAAGGCCGCGCACCCCGGACTCGAGCGGCTCGAGAGCAGCCATCGCGGCGGCGGACTGGCGCAGGACGTTGAACGTGCCGGAGAGGTAGATCGCGACGGTTCGGTCGAAGAGTTCCTGTGGCATCGGAGTGCCGTCCCTGCTCAGGATGCGTTGCTGAGCAACGGGTCCGCCGTGCGCGTTGACGGTCACCCGGAGCTCACCGAGCTCGGCCGCAGCGGCGATGGCGGCGGCGACGGATGCGTCATCGGTCACGTCGGTCCGGACGAAGGTCGCGGCGTTTCCCAGATCGGCGGCGAGCTTCTCGCCCTTCTCCTGTGCGAGGTCGGCGATGACCACCCGGGCGCCGTCCGCCACGAGGCGCCGGACTGTTGCTTCGCCGAGACCGCCCGCACCGCCGGTGACGATTGCGGCCTTACCGCTGATATCCACTGCGTTTCTCCTATGTCCTGGTCAAAGTAGTTCGAAGATCGTCGCGTTCGCCTGGCCGCCGCCCTCACACATCGATTGCAGGCCGTAGCGAATGCCGTTGTCCCGCATGTGGTGCAGCAAGGTGGTGGCCAGTCGCGCACCCGAACCGCCCGCGGGATGACCGAGCGCGATGGCGCCGCCGAGCGGGTTCAGCACAGCGTGATCGGCTGCCAGGTCGCTGGCCCAGGCGAGCGGCACCGGGGCGAACGCTTCATTGATTTCGAAGGCGCCGATGTCTCGGAGCCTGAGGCCACTTATTTTGAGCGCCTTCTGGGTGGCGGGTATCGGTCCGGTCAACATGATCATCGGGTCGGAGCCGGTGACCACCGCTGTGTGTATCCGTGCCATGGGGCGCAGACCGTGCTTGCGGGCAAGGTCACTGGTGGTGAGGAGCAGCGCCGCGGCGCCGTCGGAGATTTGAGACGAGTTGCCGGCGTGGATCACTCCGTGCTCAACGAATGCCGGCGTGAGCTTGGCGAGGGTCTCGAGAGTCCCGCCGCGGCGGATGCCCTCGTCGCGTTCGACGACACCGTCCGGGGTCTCGACCGCAACGATCTGAACATCGAACGCCCCGGAATCCTGGGCCGCGGCCGCGCGCGCATGTGACCGCAACGAGTACTCGTCGAGCTGCGTGCGACTCAGATCCCAGGTGCGCGCGACGGTTTCGGCGCCGACGCCCTGGTGCGCGGTGCGCCCGTACCGGCTCTGCCAGCCCTGTCCGGCATAAGGGTCTCCGCCGAGGGTGAAGGCGAGTCCCATGGTGATTCGTGACATGGACTCGACACCGCCGGCCACCGCGAAGTCGTATTGGCCGGCGATGACGCCGGCAGCGGCGAAGTGGATGGCCTGCTGGGACGAACCACATTGGCGGTCGATCGTCACTCCGGGGACGTGCTCGGGCCAGCCCGCGGACAGCAGGGCGGTGCGGGCGATGTCACCGGTCTGCTCGCCGACCTGACCCACGCATCCCCAGACGACGTCACTGACGAATGCCGGATCGAGGCCGGTCCGCTCGGTCAGCGCCCGCAGCGTCGCCGCGCTCAGATCGGCGGGGTGGACGTGTGCAAGTCCGCCATTCCTGCGTCCGACCGGTGTTCGAACTGCATCGATGACAACAGCATCAGGCATTGGGTTGCCTCCGTGGGGCGGGACCGTGTGAGAGGTCAGGAGTTGGGTTCGGTGCCGACCAGCGACACGAAGGAAACACATTCGCCCGGGCCACCGCCCAGGTTGTGGGTGAGGCCGATCGTCTTGCCCGCGGCCGTCGTGCCGATGCGCCGGTCCTGCGGCGCCTCGCCGCGCAGTTGGAGCCAGCATTCGAACAGCATCCGGAGCCCGCTGGCGCCGACCGGGTGACCGAAGGCCTTCAAACCACCGTCGGGGTTGACCGGCAGGTCCCCGTCGAGATCGAATGCGCCGTCGAGCACGGCCTTCCACGCGGTGCCGCGCTCGGCGAATCCGAGATCCTCCATCAAGACCAGTTCGGTGACGGTGAAACAGTCGTGCACTTCGGCCATGGCGATCTCGGCGCGGGGGTCCCGGATGCCCGCTTCCTTATAGGCGTTGCGCGCCGAGCTGACGACCTCCGGGAACGAGGTGAAGTCGTATGCGGGATCGACGTTGCCGTCCGCGGCGCCGGATACGAAGGACAGTGCCTTGACATAGAGAGGTTTGTCGATGTACAAATGCGCGTCCTCGGCCCGGACCACGATCGCGGCCGCGGCGCCGTCCGAGACCCCCGAGCAGTCGAACACGCCGAGCTGGCCGGCCACCAGCGGCGAGCGGGAGATGGTCTCGGTGGAGACCTCTTTTCGAAACTGCGCTCGGGAGTTGCGGGCGCCATTGTGATGGTTCTTCCACGCGATACGGGTCAGGACGTCCTTGAGTTCGCCCGAATCCACGCCGTACTTCTCAGCGTAGGCGGGACCGAGGAGGCTGAAATTCGCGGGGGCAGTGGTGGTTCCGAGTGTGCCGCCGGTGCCGTCGGAGGGGATCGAGTGTCTCAGCAGGCCCGAGAATCCCGAGTCCTTGAGCTTTTCCACACCGACCGCCATCGCCATGTCGTATGCGCCGCTCGCGACGGCATAGCAAGCGTTTCGCAGCGCCTCCGAGCCGGTCGCGCACATGTTCTCGACGCGGCTGACCGGCTTGTCGCGAAGACGCAACGGCCGGCTGAGGGTGAGGCCGGATACGCCGGACATATAGGTGCCCAGCCAGAACGCGTCGACGTCAGCCAGGGCGACCCCAGCGCTGGCTGTGGTCGAGGTGACAGCTTCGATCAGCATGTCGTCGGCCGAGCGATCCCAGTGTTCTCCGAAGTTGGTGCAGCCCATGCCGATAATGGCGACCCGGTCGCAGATGCCGTGTGCAGGCATGTCAATTCTCCTCCAGCCGCCCGCGCGCCGGGCGGGCCTTCCAGAAATAGTTGTGGACGCCGTTGGTTGTCGTCAGCCGGCGGAAGGTCATCTCCACTGGATCGCCGATCGACACCGTCTCGCCGCCGTCGGTGAGCTCACAGCGGAAGCGCCCGCCCCCGTCGAAGTCGACGACGACCGCAACCATCGGCGGGCTCGGTGTGTAGGCGAGCCGGTCGACGGTGTAAGTGGCTACGCGCGCAGGCGTGTCGGCCATCGGCTCGGCATGCATCTGGTCGGTGGCGCCACATTGATAGCAGACGCGGACGGGCGGCAGGTGGACCGTCCGGCATTGTTCGCAGCGTGACCCGTGGAAGCCGTACTTCCAGCTTTCCGATCGGTGGCTCGGCGGCCCTGCCGGGGGCTCGGGCTCGGGGCGGCGGGGAGGTTCGCGAACCAGCATTCCGCGCCAGGACAGGAACGTCGCATAGCTCAACGTGTCGTCGCCGTCGGCTACCTGCTGGGCCACGGTCGGAACGGTGGGCCGCCGCACCCCCAGGGCGTCGGTTGTGCGCAGGATCAGCGTGGACGCCCCGTCGGCGAGCAGGACCAGCGCGATGGTCTGACGGCCGACGGCGCGGTCGAGTACGTCGCTGAGCAGGATGCCGGGTTGCGCGGTTCCGGCATTGCCGATCATCTGGGTCAGATCGGGAGTCACAGTGTTGTGTGCGACTCCGCTCGCGGCGATGAACTGCCGCACCGCCCTGGGCGATAAACCGCATACGATCAAGTGGTCCACGGTGTCGGCCGTGATATTCGCTTGCTTGAGGGCCGCGGTGAACGACTCTATGGCAAGTGGCGTGTATAGATGCTCGCCGAAGCGCTCCTCCCAGACTCGCGATGCCGTGGCGCCCGGGGTCCGCCAGCGGTCGAGGAACTCGTCGGTGACTGACGCGCAGGTGACCAGGTCGGCGAGTACGGGTGCGTCGGGAGAACCGCGACCGAACAGGAGGGCCGCCGCGGCGTCGCCGCCCTGCATTTCGTCTGCGCTCCCGGGGCGACCGGTCCGGACGTCGCTGAGTACGGCGAGGGCGCCGTCGGCCGTATCCGCGGCGGCCAGCAGCGCGCCCAGCGCTGAGCGCGGCGCACCGCCGACATCGACGGCGAGGGTGCTTCGCGGCAGGCTCAGCGCGGCATGGATGACCGCGGCATTGGTCTTGTCGAGGTACGCGGGACTGGAGGTCGCGAAGTAGATCCGGCTGGGCCAGGCGGCGTGCGGAAGACCGCGTAAAGCCACGCGCCCGGCCTCCACTGCCATCGACGTCGAATCCTCATCGTAGGAGGCCACAGCCCGCGTTCCGGCGGGCCGCCGCTCGCCGAGAACCGCCCCGATCTCGCTGAGTCGCAGACGGTGGTGCGGGATGTGGGCCCCATAGGCGATCAAACCGGTCACGCACAGCTCCCTATATTGCCGGGGTAGATAACATTGATTCTAATCTAATTCAGGTTAGGAATCAATGTATTGCCGAGCATTGGTACGTTGTCGGCTTCCGTGGTTTCGCCCTTCGGGCGTGTCGGTGTCCGTGGTCTGGTCACCGCTGCCCTGCGATGGGAAATCGCCTGTCTGCCAGTTGATCTCTGCTGACAGCTGCTGGGATGACGGAGGCGGGCCGACGGGGTTCATCACGACGCGCGAACCTACGCGGGGGCCGCCATACCGTCCAAAATAAGTGCCGACAACTGTGCACTCAGTTGCTCAGGGGTCAGATTGCCGTCCGGCCGGTACCATTCGACAGCCCAGTTCACGGCGCCGGTGAGCAGCATCGTCACCACCGAGCTGTCCAGATCACCGCGGACTTCACCGGATGTGATGGCGGCCTGGAGCAGCTCACGCAAGTAGTCCAGATAGGCGCGCTGCTGATTGACGGTCTGTTCGCGCACAGCCTCCGGTACCTGACCGAGGATCCGAACCAGCGCGGAGGTATACACGCTGCTGCGCAACACCGACAGCAGATGAGCCGTGATGACGGTGGACAGCCGGTCCAGGGCCGAGGTGCCGGCGGGCAGTGCGGCGACGCTCTCCCGGGCAAGATCGTCCGTCCGTCTCCACGCGGCCAGCAACAATTCGACGACCAAGTGCTCGCGCGAGTTGAAGTAGTAATACATGCTGCCGGTCTGGATGCCCGCCGCGGCGGCCACGTCGGCGAGTCTCGTTCCGGCATAGCCGTTTTCACGGAACACCTTGGCCGCACCGTCCAAGATCCGGATGGCGCCATCGGACATCCGATCGCCGGTGTCGTTGCGATGGCTCACGGCGCCTGCCGCTGTGGACACTGCGGTGAGTGCGCCATCGATCGTGCGCGAACCGGGGTGATCGGTGGCGAGGCCCTCGAGAAACAGCGCCTCGAATTGCCGTCTGAGCTCGGTCACCGGCAGCCTGTCACGGCGGGGCCGGAACCAGTCGGGCACCGAATTCATCGATCCGAGCAGGAGCATGCGCAATGCCGAGCTGTCGAGCTCGGCGCGGATCTCCCCGGAATCGTGCGCGTTGTTGACGAGCGCGCGCCAGAACATGCCGTATTCACGCTGTTCGTGTAAGCGCCGCTTACGGATCTCCTCGGGAACCTGCCCGATGATCCTGATCGTCGCCGCCGTGTAGTCGCCGATCTCCAGCACCGAGTCCAGGTGCGCCGCGGTCGCTTCGCGGAGGCGGTCGAGATCGGAAGCATCCTCCGGCAGCGCGGCGACACGTCGCCGCACGAATCCGCTCGTGCGTTCCTGGCCGACGCGCAGCACCTCCTCCACGAGTTCCTCGCGAGACGGGAAGTGGTAGTACAGGCTGCCGGCCTGAGTGCCCGCCGCCTTTGCCACGTCGGAGAGGCGAGTTCCCGCGTATCCCTTGGCGCGGAATGTGCGGGCGGCGGAGTCGAGGATCCGCGCCCGCGTAGCCATTCCCTTTTTGTCCGGTATGCCTCGTTTTCTACCCACGAATCCTCCGAGTCCGTTTCGGCGCGCAAGTCCCGACTTACACATCGAATCTATATCGGATGAGGCAGGCGTAGCGACTCGCCCGCTGCGGGTGCCGCCCTGCACCGGCGGTTCACGTTTGCGGGCGCGGCGGGCTTGCGAACGTCGTGGGCAGCTGTGATGTGTCCGGCAGGCGCTAATCGGCGGTCTGCGCGGGCCGTACGCGCCGCCCATCCGCTTGACTGCGTCGGCGTTCCCTACTACTGTTAACTCTAATCTGAATTAGGTTAGAATATATTCAGTCTCATCTTTCCTCGGTCTGAGGAGCTCTGGAGGAGAAGGACATGATCAGGCTCTTGGCCGGCATTCGCGTCCTCGAATGTGCAATGTTGCCGACCGGTGATCAGACGAGTCGCTTGCTCGGCGACCTCGGCGCGGATGTGATCAAGATCGAGCGTCCGGGCACGGGCGACTATCTGCGCGAACTCGGGGACCGCATCACGCCGCAGAACAGCGTCTTCCATCTGTTGTGCAATCGCAACAAGCGCAGCGTGGAACTGGACCTGCGCAGCGATGAGGGTCGCAAGATCTTCTACGAGCTGCTTGCGACCGCGGACGTCTTCGTCGACGGTTTCGCGGGTGATGCCTGCGAGAAGCTCGGGATCGGATACCAGGCGCAGCGAGCCGCAAAGCCCGACATCATCTACTGCCAGGCCAGTGGATTCGGCGCCCGCGGCGACTACAGCCAGATCCCGGTGCACGGCTACATGATGGGTGCGGTCGCCGGACAGTCTCCCTTGGAGGTTTCGGACGAGGGGGTAGTCACCGAGGTGATCGCCCCCGAGGGCCAATACTTCTCCGGTTCGATCGACGGGCCCCTGTCGACCGCGCTCTATGCCGCGCTGACGACTGCGGCGGCGTTGCGTCATCGGCACCAGACCGGCGAGGGCAGCTACATCGATGCCGCCGGTGCGGACGCGGTACTGGCAAACCAGTGCCTGGACGCGGTTCTCGCCTGGAACGGCGAGCGAATCACCGACCGGCGCAATCCGCCGCCTCCGGTCGGGCTGGATCCGCGTAAGCGCCCCAAGTACACCTACTATCAGACCAAGGACGCGAAGGTGGTGCTGCTTGCGGCCATCGAGCACAAGTTCTGGGACAACTTCTGCCGGGCCGTCGATCGTCCGGACCTGATCGACGTGAAGAACACGACTTTCGCCGTCGACTTCGCGGACGGTGGAAAGGCCGATCTGCTGGACGAGCTCATCCCGATTTTCCGGTCGCGAACATCCGCGGAGTGGATGGACATCGCAAGGCTCTACGACATCCCGTTGTGCCCGGCGAACTCCAAGGTCGGCACGCTCGGCGATGTCCATCTGGGTGCGCGCGAGATCGTGCACCACTCCGAGCATCCGGTGGCCGGCTCATATACCAGCACCGGATGGCCCGCGCCCGTCAGTGGTCAACCGTTCGATATCGCGCGTCCGGCGCCATCGCTCGGCGAACATACCGCCGAGATTTTGAACCAGCTCGGTTACAGCGCACAGGACATCAACGGTCTGCACGAGCGCGGGATCGTCTGATGCCAGCCGCGCCGCGCAGGAATGGGATCGGGATCCGATGAAACGCACCCTGTTCGAGGACGAGCACGAGATGTTCCGGGAGAGCTTTCGCCGGTTCCTGGACAAGGAAGTCGTTCCGCACCATCTGGACTGGGAGCGGGCCGGCATCGTGCCTCGTGAGCTCTTCACTGCGGCAGGCACACACGGTTTCCTCGGAATGGCGGTGCCCGCGGCGTACGGAGGTGGCGGTGTCACCGATTTCCGGTACAACTATGTCATCCACGAGGAGGTTCAGGCCGCCGGCGTGAACGCCTCGGGGCTCGGCCTCTCGCTGCACAACGACACCGGTGTCCAATACCTGCTCGACTGTGGCAGCGCCGAGCAGCACCAGCGCTGGCTGCCCAAGGCTGTGACGGGTGAGCTCATCACCGCCATCGCCATGACCGAGCCCGGTACGGGCTCGGATCTCGGCGCAGTGCGCACGACCGCCATCCGCGATGGGGACAGCTACATAATCAACGGCTCGAAGACGTTCATCACCAACGGGATCAACGCCGACCTGGTGATCGTCGTCGCCAAGACGGATCCGTCGAAGCGCACGTCCGGCCTGAGCCTCATTGTCGTGGAACGCTCGCACGAGGGTTTCACCCGCGGGCGCAGGCTCGAGAAGATCGGGATGCACGCGCAGGACACGGCCGAGCTGTTCTTCGACAACGTCCGCGTTCCGGTCGCGAACCTCCTGGGTGCGGAGGGAGCCGGATTCGGTCACCTGACTCGCAACCTCCCGCAGGAACGGCTGGCGATCGCCACCATCAGCGTCGCTGCCGCCCGGGCCGCGCTCGTCATGACACTGGGCTACGCCAAGGAACGCAAAGCCTTCGGCGCGCCGATCGGCTCGTTCCAGAACAGCCGGTTCGCCCTGGCCGAGATGCACTCCGAGATTCTGATCGCGACGACATTCGTCGATCAATGCGTGCTCGCGCACAACGCAGGTGAGCTCAGCGCCGAGGAGGCCGCCGCCGCCAAATGGTGGTGCAGCGATTTGCAGAACCGCGTCGTCGACAGTTGTCTGCAACTGCACGGCGGCTATGGCTACATGACCGAATACCCGATCTCGCGGGCGTTTGTCGACGCCCGCGTTCAGCGGATCTATGGCGGGACGAACGAAATCATGAAAGAGATCATCGGCCGTTCCCTCGGAGTGTGACCGACGCCAGCGGGTGCGACGGCGTATGCGGCGCCCGGGGAGAAGAGTGGAGAGACGAACATGGTGATGCTGACGCCGAGCCGGTTCACTGCAGCGGGTCTGCCGGAGTCGGTGACGATCTACGAGGTCGGCCCCCGAGACGGCTTGCAGAACGAAAAAGGGGTGATCCCGACCGCTGCCAAGATCGAGTTTATCGAGCGGCTCGGCGCCGCGGGTCTTCGAACGATCGAGGCGGCCGGTTTCGTCCACCCCGTGCGGGTTCCGCAACTGGCCGACGCCGAGGCGGTCATCGATGGCCTCGACCTGGACGCCGATGTGCGCTACCCGGCCCTGGTCCCCACCGTCAGCGGGCTGACGCGCGCGCTCGGGCGGGGCGTTCGCGATATCGCCGTGTTCGGCAGTGCCACCGAGACGTTCTCGCAACGCAACCTCGGGCGCTCGATCGACGAGTCGCTGGAGATGTTCGCGCCGGTTGTGGCTAAGGCGCGGGAGGCAGACGCGAGCGTGCGCGGCTATGTGTCGATGTGCTGCGGAGACCCCTGGGAGGGGGAGGTGCCGATCGCCGCGGTGGTCGACGTCGCCGTTCGCATGATGGGGCTCGGCTGCACCCAGCTGTCCCTGGGCGACACGATCGGTGCGGGGACTCCCGGCCATGTGACCGCCCTGATCGAAGCGCTCGTCGAGGCCGGAATCGATATCGGCTCGATCGCGGTGCACTTTCACGACACGTACGGTCAGGCGCTTGTCAATGTGCTGGCGGCTCTCCGGGCCGGAGTCCGGACTATCGACAGCTCGGCAGGGGGTCTAGGCGGATGTCCGTTCGCGGAGAGCTCGGCCGGTAACCTCGCCACCGAGGATCTCGTGTGGATGCTGCACGGCCTGGGCATCGAGACGGGCGTCGACCTGCACCGCCTCGTGGCAACGAGCGTCTGGATGGCCGAGCGCCTGGGCAGGCCGAGCGTTTCGCGCACGGTGCAGGCCCTGGCCGCAGAGGTACAAGCGCCGATTTCCGAGTCGACATCCGTGACGGCTGACCGATGACGAGCCTCGACGTGCCGCTGCACGAACTTCGACGAGAACTTCGAACGTGGATCGCCGAGAATGCTCCGGAGGGACTGGCCGATCTGATCGACTGGCGCCTTCGGGCGGACCTGCCGGGGTCGGTCGCGAGCCTGCAGAGCGAGCAGGAGCTGGCTCGGGCGCAGGAGCATCCGCTCTTCCTCGAGTGGGAGCGGCGTAATCGCGATGCCCGTTTGGTCTGTCCGGCCTGGCCGGAAGAATATGGCGGTCGCGGCTGGGAAGCGCCGCAGATGACGATCCTGGACGAGGAGTTCTCTCGGGCCGGACTGCCCCGGATCGACCGGGTGCAGGGCGAGTCGATGGTCGGTCCGTCGATCATCCTGCACGGCACCGACGAGCAGAAGGCATACTATCTGCCGCGAATCATCTCCGGTGAGCATCGATACTGCCAAGGCTTCTCGGAGCCGGGTTCGGGATCGGACCTCGCATCCGCGAAAACGCGCGGGATCGTGCACGACGATCACGTGACGATCAGCGGCCAGAAGGTGTGGACGTCCCGATTCGCCACAGCGAACATGATCTTCGTGTTGTGCCGCACCGACCCGGCCGCGGCGAAACACCGCGGACTCTCGTATGTGATCACCGAGTTCACTCCGGGATCGAACGGGATTCAAGCCCGTCCGATCCGTCAGATCACCGGGGCCGAGGAGTTCGCCGAGGTCTTCTTCGACGGAACGGTCGCGCCGCTGTCCGGCGTGATCGGCGGCTTGGGAAACGGCTGGCGTGTCGTTCAGTCCACGCTGGGCTTCGAACGGGCCGCCGCCGGACGCGCGACGACCATGCTGCTGCAGGCGCGCGAACGAGAACTCGATCAGTTGATCGCCTTCGCCCGCCGGACCGGACGGCACCGGGATCCGGCGGTGCGACGCGATCTCGCATGGGCGAAAACACAGGTCACGATCATGCGGAGCAGTTGGCTGCGGACGGTGGCTGAAGTGGCCGCGGGAAAAAATCCGGGGCCGCAAATGTCGACATGGAAACTCGCGTGGAGCGAGTACCACCTCCGGCTGGGCGCGATCGCCCTGGATATCGCGGGTCCCGGTGCGATGGTTCGGCCGCAGGGGCCGGGCTACACGGTCGATCAATGGCAGGACGTTTTTCTGGCCGCCCATTCCGGGACGATCTACGCGGGCACGAGCGAAGTGCAGCGCAACATCATCGGCGAGAACTCGCTGGGCTTGCCTCGGGAGCCCAAGTTTCAGGAAGGTGGGCGCACATAGTGGCGGAAGTGGACGACTCGAAACCGGACGAGCCGACCGGGAGCACTTTTCTTTTCCCGGTCGAGTCAGGGCACATTATGATGTTCGCCCGGGCACTCGGTGACGATAGCCCGATCTATCGCGACGACAGTGACGAACTCACGCGTCGGCGCGGAGGCATCACCGCCCCGCCGACCTTCGTGGCGGGTGCGGCGCAATTCGACCCCGACTGGCCTTATCGCCCGCAGCCCGGCGTGCGGTGGCACGGATCGGGCGCCGGTCCGGGCACGGCGCCACCCTCATCCGGCGCGGGCACGAGCATGCAGGCCGAACAGCATTACCAGTACCACCTGCCGGTGCGCCCGGGTGATGTTCTCCGGAGCGAACGGTCGGCGGGCAGGACGTGGGAGAAGGACAGCAAGCGAGCCGGAAGGCTGAAATTCTCCGAGGAGATCACCCGCTTCGTCAACCAGCGTGGTGAACTCGCGGTGACCGCGCGCCGGGTACGGGTCATCACCGAGCATCCGGTCGAGAACTGAGGCACCGACATGTCGAACAACATTGCCGAACTGGCCGTCGGAGACTGGCACGAAGCGCCGGTCGTCCAGGATCTCTCACGGACGCAGATTGTCATGTACGCGGGTGTGTCCGGCGATTTCAACCCGTTGCACAGCGATGAGGTCTACGCGAGGGAAGTCGCCGGATACCCCTCGGTGATTGCGCATGGTCAGCTGACCATGGGGCTCACCGCCAAGCTCGTGACCGATTGGATCGTCGACGGCGAATTCACCGATTTCGGCGTGCGTTTTCAGCGTCAAGTATGGCCGGGGGACACCTTGACCGCCAAGGCCACGGTGACCGCGGTCGCGGTCGTCGACGGCCGAACCTCGGTTGATCTCGAGTTGTCGACCGTCAATCAGAAGGGCGAGCCGGTGGTGTCCGGCTACGCGCGCGTGCGCGAATGTCCGCGCGAATGGCATTGAATACCGGCGGATCAGCGAGGCGAAGGAACAACATGGAAGAGAATGTCGCAAACCCTCTCGGTGAGCGCACGGTCCTCGTCGCCGGTGGAAGCGGAGGTATCGGATCGGCGATTTGCCGTGCCCTGGCACGGGATGGGTTCGATATCGCGCTGACCTACCACCGCAACTCCGAGGCGGCGGAGAAGACGGCCGACGCGATCCGTGACCTGGGAGCCAAGGCATGGGTGCATCAGCTCGATCTGACCGATGCCACCGCTACCCGCGCCTTGGTGCGGAGTCTGCCGCGGCTCGACTCAGTGGTCTATGCGGCAGGCCCGCAAATCCCGATGCGTTACACAGCCCAGATCGAGCCCGAACTGTTTGCCGAACAGCTGCGGCGTGACGCCGTAGCTTGTTTCAACCTGCTGCAACCCGCAGTCGAACCTCTGCGTGCGAGCCGGGGCACGATCGTTTGCCTGGTCACCACCGCCCTGCTCCGCTACGCCACCCGCGATCTTCTGTCGGCGGCCCCCAAAGGTGCCGTTGAGCAGGTTGTGCGGGCAATCGCCGCCGAGGAGGGCAAGAACGGAATTCGGGCCAACTGCGTCGGCGTCGGCGTGATCGAGGCCGGACTTCTGGACGACCTGATCGCCAGCGGTGAGTACGACGAACGTGCCCTGGAGGCGGCCAAACGCGCGACGCCGTTACGGCGCTTCGGTTCGGCCGACGAATTGGCCGATGCGGTGGCATTTCTCGCGGGACCGAAGGCGTCCTATGTCACCGGACAGACCCTGCGCGTGGACGGCGGATACTCCGTCTGAGTCTGACGGACTCGTGCTCCCGCGAGCGGGGTCGAGGGAGCACGAGTCGGTTTCACAACCCGATGCCGGAGGCCACCAGGTCCTGGTGGTGTCCGATCCCGCCGAGAAGAGCCTCCGAGCCTCGTGCTCGCTTCAGGTAGAGGTGCGCGTCATGTTCCCAGGTGAATCCGATCCCGCCGTGGATCTGGATGCAGTCGCTCGCCGCCCGGGAGAACACTTCGGAGCAATGAGCCCGGGCCAACGCGGAGGCAAGCGGCAGCTCGATATCGTCCGCGGCCGCGGACATGGCGTAATAGGACGCGGATCGCGCCGATTCGACGCCGAGCAGCATATCGGCGCACCGGTGCTTGACCGCCTGAAAGCTGCCGATCGGACGGCCGAACTGCTGCCGCACCTTGGCGTACTCGACGGACATGTCCAAGCACCGGGCGGCTCCACCGACCTGCTCGGATGCCAGGGCGACCGCGGCCAGTTGCAGGGTCCGCTCGAGTGCGGGCCCGCCGGCGCCCTCGCCGCCGAGGAGCCGGGCAGGCGTCTCGTCGAATGTCACCGTTGCGAGTTTCCTGGTCTGGTCGAGGGTGGGCATTACCGCCCGAGTCATCCCGGGCGCATCCTCGCAGTCCACGATGAACAGCGAGATGCCCTCGCGGCCGGCGCTGCCCGGCACCCGTGCGGAGGCGACGAGGGTGTGCGCGGTGTGACCGTCGACGACCATCGTCTTGGCACCCGAGAGCCGGTACCGGTCACCGTCGGCGACGGCCTCGGTCGCGACGGCCTCGGGCGCCCAGGTGTCGGTGCCCTCCGCGAACGCGAGCGCACCGCGGACCTCACCCGCGGCAATGCCCGGAAGCAATGTCTGTCGCTGCTCCTCGTCGCCCGCGACGAGGATCGCGTTCGCGGCCAATACCACGGACGAGAGAAACGGCACGCACAACAGCGCGCGGCCCATCTCCTCGAGAACCAGGCCCAGCTCCACCACGGTAAAGCCCATACCGCCGTACGCCTCGGGGATGTGCAGGGACTGCAGGCCGAGCTCCTTGCCCATTTGGTCCCAGACGCCCGTATCGAAGCCGCTGTCGGACTCCATCAGCCGGCGGACCTCGGTGATCGGCGACTTCTCCTCGCAGAATCGTCGAACCAACCGCTGCAGCTCCCGCTGCTCGTCTGTGGGTGCGAAGGTCACGACTGTCCTCTCTGGGAGCGCGGCCGGGCCGACGGCCTCGGTCGAGCACCGCTTCGTCATATCTAACTTTAAGCAGAGTATCTCAGCAAGATCTACACATCTAGTGGGCTGTTCCATTGACTAGTGTTCAAAATCTGTGTAGAAAATTATGCATCAGGTTCGCGCTTCCCCACATCGAGTGGGTGGTTTCGCAAGTCTCAAAGGTGGTCGCCAATGCCGGTGATGGACAAGGTCGAGATCGTCCGAAGGTTCACCGACGGCCTGCGAGTGGGCGATATCGGCGCGTGCCTGGAGTTGCTCGACGACGCCAGCGTGTTCTCCGAGACGCCCAGCCTGCCCTTCGGGGGCGACTACATCGGCCCGCAGGGATTTCGCCGGATGCTCCGTGCGGTCAGCCAGGACTTCTCGGTGGAGCTGGAACCACCGGAGATCGCCGACGGCGACGACTGTGTCGCCGTCGCGGTCCACGGCACATTCACCTCCCGCGCGACAGGCCGGAGTATGCCGGTGGATGCCGTCGACATATACCGCCTACGCGGCGACAAGATCATCCGCGTCGACGTGTACTACAAGGACCCTCACGCGCTGAGCGAACTGTGCCGCGAGCACGAATCGCCGGCCGAAAGAGGGCAGGCGAATTCTTATACCTCCAACGATCGAGGCGAACTCCAGTGAGTGATCAGCAGACCGGAAATGCCACCCGCGGTTGCACAGCGATGCAAGCATTGGGCCGGGACTACGACCATTACGATCCGGACTTCGCGCTGGATCCTCACCGGGAGTATGCGGCGTTGCGCGCCACCTGCCCGGTGGCGCACACAGACAACTACGGCGGCTTCTATGTGCTGTCGAAGTTCGACGACGTCTCCACGGTCCTGCACGATGCCGCGACCTTCTCTTCCTGGCCTGCGGACACCCCGGCGACTCCCGGCCACACTCGTCCCCTCATTCCGCTCGAGGTCGATCCACCCGATCACCGCCGCTACCGCACGATCGTCGACCCGCTGTTCAGGCCGAAGGCGATCGAGCACATCGCGGCGTCGGTGCGCGAGTACGCCACAGAACTGGTCGACGGAATGCTGGCCAAGCGCGAATTCGATTTCATGGCCGAGTTCGCGCAGCCGTATCCGAGCGCGGTATTTCTCCGGCTGGTAGGCCTCGACTTCAGCGTCGAGCAGCGTGACCAGTTGTGCGACTGGGCCGGAACGATTCTGCATACGACAACCAAGGGCGCCGAGCACGGTGACGTCGAAGCGCAGACGGCGGCCCGGCTCGGCGCGGGCAAGGCATTGCACAACTTCCTGCGCGCCTTGCTCGACGAGCGTTTGCAGAAGCCCGGCGATGACATCATCTCGGTGCTCATCAATGCCGAGATGCCCGGTCAGCGGAAGCTGGAATACCGCGAGATCCTGAACTTCGCGTACGTTCTGGTGCTCGCGGGCCTCGACACCGTCACGACCGCCATCGGCTTCAGCTTCCTTCACCTGGCGCGCCGGCCGGACCTACAGGACCAGCTCGCCGCGGATCCCTCGCTCATCCCCGGCGCGATCGAGGAGCTGCTGCGATATGAGCCGATCGTGCACGCCAGCCGAACCGTCATGGAGCGCAAGGTCATCAATGGTGTGGAGCTGCAGCCGGGCGATCGGGTGGTGCTGCCGTTGGCGTCGGCTCACCGCGACGAGGACGCCTACCCCGACGCGGATCAGATCCTCATCGACCGGCACGTGGACAAGTCGATGGTCTTCGGTGCGGGCAGTCATCGGTGCCTCGGTTCGCATCTCGCTCGCCTGGAGTTGACGATCGCGTTCGAGGAGATATTCCGCCGCATCCCGCGTTTCTCGCTTCCGCCGAACGCCGAGCTCTCCGCACACGGCGGCCAGACCAGGAGCCTGTCGGTCCTCCCGTTCCGCACCTGGCGGGATTGACGGGCGTTTCCACGACCTCGGGCAATACATGCACAGGAAGGCACAGTTACATGACGGTTGAGCAGACCACGCTCCCCACGCACCCCGACCAGGACATCGCGCCGCTGCGTGCGGACGTCGTGAGGTATTTCCTCGAGCCGCAGTCGGTTGCGGTGGTCGGCGTATCCACCAGCTCGGCTCAGGCATACAAGGCCGGCGGCCGGGCCGTTCTCGATCATCTCGGGGTGTACGGCTACGGGGGCACTGTCACCGTCATCCATCCGACGGCCACGACGGTGGAGGGACGGCCCGCGTTGCCGTCGCTCGCCGCGATGGACTCCGCGCCCGATGTCGTCGTCATCGCCGTGCCGGCGGCGGCGGTTCTCGGTGTGCTCGAGGATTGCGCGGCTGTCGGTGCGCGCCAGGTGCTGATCCTGACCGCGGGGTTCGCCGATATGGGCGAGGCCGGACACGAGCTGGAGCGCTCGTTGCTGAGCTTTGCCAGGGACAACGGGATCAACGTCGTCGGTCCCAACAGCACCGGCCTGGTGAACGTTCGCACCGGCCTGGCGATGAGCATGACCTCAGTGCTGACCGAGGGGGAACCCATTCCCGCCGGTCGGATCGCTGTGATCGCGCAGAGCGGAGCGATCGGCAGCACGATCGTCGAACGCGCCCGCAACGCCGGGGTGGGTATCTCCCATATTGTCAGCACCGGTAACCAGCGCGATATGGATATCCCGGACTTCATCTCGTACTTCGCCGGCCTTCCCGAGGTGGACACCGTCGCGCTGTACATGGAATCGATTCGCGACGGACGGCGCTTCGCTGCGGCGGTCAAAGAACTCGACATCGCCGGGAAGCGGCTGATCACCTACCTCGGTGGACGCTCCGCCGCGGGCGAGCGAGCCGCGGCCAGCCACACCGGCAAGATCATCGGGCGGGGAGCGCTCGAGTTCGGCCTGCTGCGCGCTCTCGGAGTGACCGTTGTCGATGATCCCGACGATCTCTGGGTTCTGGGCGCGATGCGGAACTACGGCCGGGAATTTCCGCGTCAGTGGGGCATGGTCGCGTACTCGGGTGGCATGGCGGTGCTGGCTACCGAGCAGCTGTCGGCCGCGGGCGTCGAATTTCCGAAGCTCGGCTCGGAAACGGCGGATCGACTCGCGGCCGTACTGCCGAACTTCGCCACGTTCCCCAATCCCCTCGACGTCGGGCCGGGGTCGATGCCCGTCGATTTCGGCGGCTATCTGGCCGCAGTGGCCGATGACCCGGCGGTGCAGGCCCTGTGCGTTCCGTTGCCCATGGGCGCCAGGGGATGGAACGGCCAGAGCGTCAAGGACATCCTCGATGTGGGTAGCCGGACGGGCAAGCCGTTCGTCGTGCTCTGGTACGGCGGGACCGCCGTCAAAGAACATATCCAGGAGCTGCGCGCGGGAGGGGTCCTGGTAGCGGAGGGGCCGACGGATTTGGGTCGGGTGGTCCGTGCGCTGCTCGGTCCCGAACGGGTTATCCAGGCGCCGTCCCACGAGACGCCTGTGCCGTCATCGACCGCGTCTGCCGCAGTCGGGGGTGCGCCCGCACTGCAACTGCTGGCCGACCACGGTCTGAACATCGCGCCGATGACGGTGAGTGTGGGCGTCGAACCGACGGCTGATGCGGCTGATGCGCTCGGCTATCCCGTCGTGGTCAAGTCCGCCGATGACGACATCACGCATCGGACCGAACTCGGCCTTGTCGCAGTGAACCTCTCGGGTCGTGAGGCCGTCACCGCGGCGGTCGCCCGAATGACGCAGGCGCAGCCGCGCCCGGACGGCACTGCGGCGAGCTGGTTGGTGCAGAAGATGATCCGGGGCGGAGTGGAGTTGGTGCTGACCGTCCGTGACGCGGACAGTCTCGGCGTGTTCGGCAGTGTCGGGGTCGGTGGTGCGGCCGTCGAGGTGCTGCGCGATATCGAGCAGGTGCCGCTGCCGTGCGACTTGCCGACTCTGCGCAAGGCGTTGGCACGGCTGGCGATGGCGGAGCTGTTCGCGGGGTTCCGGGGGAGCGATCCGCTCGACGAAGAGTGGATCCTGGCCACGCTCAACGGAATGGGTGAGCTGCTGCGGTCCCAGGGATTGACGGAAATCGAGGTGAATCCGGCGATCGTCAGCGCGGACGGTGGGACGATCATCGATGCCCTGTTTATCCGCTCGAATTAGCGTAACCGCAACGGAACAGCGCTTGTCAGACTATCAAATTCTTGTTAGATTTAGAATACGTCAGGACCACTTTCCGCGCCTGTGCTCGCCGTCTGGACGAGGCGGCTTGGGGTCATCGCAACATCGGGAGCATCCATGAGCAACACTGAACTACCGGCACTGGACGTCGACCAGCACTACTACGAGCCGATCGACGCATTCACCAGGCATTGCCCCAAGGATTGGGCCGCACGCACGGTCCAGATCGCCAAGATCGGGAATCGAACTCGGCACATCATCGCCGACAAGGTGGACTACTCGGTCACCAACCCGACCTTCGACCCGATCGTGAAGCCGGGAGCCATGGCGGACTACTTCCGCGGCAATCCCGAGAAGAAGCATCTGCAGGAAATTCTGTCTGATCGCGAGCCGATTCCGGCCCACTACCGCGACCGGGACGCGCGGCTCGCCAAACTGGACGAGCAGGAGCTGAACTCGATCTGGCTGCTCCCGTCGCTCGGGATGGGTTTCGAGGAGCGGCTCCAATACGATCCGCCGGCGGCCGGTCAGGCGTTCAAGGCGTTCAATCGCTGGTTGCTCGAGGATTGGGGATACAACTACCGCGACCGGATCTTCGGTTCGCCGTATCTGGCCTTCGGTGATATCGAGACGGCGGTCGCCGAGGTCGAGCACGGCCTGGCCCACGACGCTCGCATCTTCGTCGTGCGTGCGCAGGCGGTATACACCGACGGCGGCTGGCGATCGCCGGGAGATCCGATATTCGACCCGATTTGGGCTCGTGTCCAGGAGGCGGGCGCCACGGTTGTCGTACACGTCGGAGAGGTTGGCGGTTCAGGGCTGGACAAGTACACCGATTATCACGGAAACATCATCGGCGATATCGCCTCGCCGTTGCAGATCGCTGTGGGCCATGAGCGCGCAATTGCGAATTACCTCGCCGCCGTCACATGCGACCGGCTGTTCGAGCGTTTCCCGAGTCTGCGTATCGCCTCGGTCGAGAACGGTGCGGAGTTCCTGCCGCTGCTCGTTTCCGGCCTCAACCGTGCCGGATTCCAGCGGCCGGGGTATTTCGCCTCCGATCCGGTCGAGCAGTTCAGAGAACATGTGTGGGTCGCACCGTTCTGGGAGGACAATCTGACGGAGGTCGTGCACCACATGGGCGCGGACCACGTACTCTTCGGTTCCGACTACCCGCACCCCGAAGGGCTCGCCGAACCCCGGCAGTACGAAAAGGTCGCCACCGAGCTGAAAGATCCAGTCGCCGAGCGCAAGGTCATGTGGGACAACGCGGCCAAACTCACGAAGCTGATCTAGCCGATGGAACCAGCAGGCAAGGTCATAGTCGTCACCGGCGGCGCCGCAGGCATGGGAGAGGCCATGTGCGGGCGGTTCGCCGCCGCCGGTGCCTCGGTTGTCGTATCCGATATCGATGCGGCCGGTGCCGAGCGAGTCGCCGATGGGATCGGTGGACTGGCGATCGCCGCCGATGTGTCCGACGAGCGGGCCGTCGCCGAGTTGGTGGAACTAACGCTGCGGCAACTCGGCCGGATCGATGTATTCGTCTCCAACGCCGGAGTTCTCTGGGGCGAGCCCCACGACGGCGTGACCCCGCTGCACGAGCGCGGAAACCCCTGGGCCTCCAATGAGGCGTGGCAGCGAGTGTGGGACGTCAATGTCATGCCCCAGGTATATGCCGCGCGCGCTGTCCTGCCGCACATGCTCGAGCGTGGATCGGGCTATCTGATCCAGAACGCCTCCGCCGCGGGCCTGCTGACGGCGCTCGGCAATGCGCCGTACGCCACGAGCAAGCACGCGGTGCTCGGGCTCACCGAGTGGTTGTCGATCCACTACGGCGACCGTGGCATTCGTGTGTCGTGCATCGTCGCCGAAGGCGTTCGCACGGCCATGCTGCGCGGCGCGCAAGGCGAATGGTTCGCGGTGGCCGGCGCGATCGAGCCGGAGCAGGCCGCTGACTGTGTGATCGACGGAATGAGCAAGGAAGAATTCCTCATTCTGCCTCATCCTGCTGTCGAGAAGTACTTCCGCGGCAAAGCCGCCGACTACGACCAATGGATATCCAAAATGCGACGACTGCATGCCAAGACCCCGGGGCTGAAATCATGACCGATCACGATCGTGAAGAGATCTTCATAGACGGAAGCTGGCGGCGTTCGGAGGGTGGCCTCCTCGATGTCCACTCGGCCATTACCGGTGAGGTGATCGGGCGAATCGTTGACGGCACCGCAAACGATGTTCACCAGGCGGTTGCGGCCGCGCGAGCGGCGTTCCCGGCATGGTCTCAGACGCCGCTCGAGGTCAGGCTGGGTCTCTTGTCGCAGCTGGCGAAGAAGCTCGACGAGCGAGCAGCGGAACTCACTCGGCTGATTTCGACCGAGGTCGGCACCCCGCTGCGGATCTCCACCGCGGTCCAGGTTGGACTTCCGCGACAGGTGCTGCGGAGTTACGGCGATCTGATGGATACCTTCGTGCTCGAGGAACAGATCGGCGATTCGCTGGTATTGCGTGAGCCGATCGGCGTCGTCGCCGCCATCACCGCGTGGAACTATCCGCTTCAACAGGTCCTGGGCAAGGTCGGTGCGGCGTTGGTGACGGGGTGCACAGTGGTGCTGAAACCCTCGGAGATCGCACCGCTGAGCGCGTTCGTCGTCGCCGACATGATCGACGAAATCGGTTTCCCGCCAGGCGTGTTCAACTTGGTCTCGGGTACCGGCCGGGTGGTGGGGGAGGAGCTGGTCGCCCATCCGGACATCGACATGGTGACCTTCACGGGTTCGACGGGAGCGGGTCGGCGGATCGGCGAGGTCGCGGCGCGGACCGTGAAACGGGTGGCACTGGAACTCGGAGGCAAGTCCGCCAACGTCATTCTCGACGATGCCGATCTCGAGCGGGCCGTCAAGGTAGGGGTGGCCAACTGCTTCACCAATACCGGGCAGACCTGCACGGCGCTGACCAGGATGCTGGTCCCGCGTGCCAGTCTCGCCGAGGTGGAGGAGCTCGTTCGCGCGCGGCTTGGTAAATACACGGTGGGCGATCCGCTGGATCCGGAGACGAGTATGGGGCCGCTGGCCTCGGCCGCGCAGCGTGACAACGTGCACCGCTACGTCCGGATCGGAATCGAGGAGGGCGCGCGCCTGATCTACGGCGGGACCGACGAGCTGCCGGAGGGCCTGCCTTCGGGCTATTTCGTCAGGCCCGCCGCGTTTTCCGATGTCCGACGAGACATGCGGATCGCCCGCGAGGAGATCTTCGGCCCCGTGCTCGCGATCCTCCCGTACGACAGCGAGGACGAGGCCGTCGACATCGCGAATTCCAGCGAATACGGTCTGGCCGGTGCCGTGTGGTCGCAGGACCGCGACCATGCCATGCGGGTCGCCCGGCGGCTTCGCACCGGCGCGGTCGATATCAACGGCTCATTCTTCAATATGCTCGCGCCTTTCGGGGGATACAAGCAATCGGGTAACGGCCGGGAACTGGGGCACCATGGTCTGGCGGAATTCTATGAATTGAAATCCGTGCAGCAGGCTCCGGCGACGGCGTGATCGGAAGGTAGCTACCGGTGGATTTCTCCAATGATGCGGATCTCGACCTGATTCGAGACGGTGTGCGTGCTGTCTGCGCAAAGTTCGACGACGAGTACTGGGCCGGGCTGGATTCTCGCCATGAATTTCCGTGGGAATTCTATAAGGCGCTCGCAGACGGTGGCTGGATCGGAATCGCGATACCGGAGGAGTACGGCGGTAGCGGTCGTGGCCTGCTCGAGGCGTCGGTCATCCTGAACGAGGTGGCGGCATCCGGTGCCGCGATGAACGGTTGCAGTGCCATCCATCTGTCGATCTTCGGTATGCATCCCCTGGTCCTGCACGGATCCGAGGAGATCAAGCAGCGTTATCTTCCGAAGGTCGCCGCCGGTGAACTGCACGTGGCGTTCGGAGTGACGGAGCCGGATGCGGGCACCGAAACCCTGGCGATCAAGACGAGGGCGGTCAGAGACGGCGATTCGTATATCGTGCGCGGGCGAAAGGTCTGGACCTCGAAGGCGCAGGATGCGGATAGGGTACTTCTTCTGGTCCGTACTACCCCCGTCGAGGAATGCGCTCGTCGCACCGATGGATTGAGCCTGCTGATGGCGAATTTGCGTGACCCCGCAGTCACCATCACCCCGATCGCCAAGGCGGGCCGGAATGCCGTCGCTTCGTGCGAGACCGTATACGACGACCTTGTCGTCTCCGCCGGCGATCTGGTCGGGGAAGAGGGCAAGGGGTTCTATTACCTGCTCGACGGGCTCAATGCGGAACGGATCCTGATCGCCTCGGAGGCTATCGGGACGGGCAAGGCCGCGCTGCGGCGCGCTGTCGCGTACGCGAAGGAAAGAGTCGTCTACGGCCGGCCGATCGGGTCGAATCAGGGCATCGCATTTCCGCTCGCGGAGGCGCACGCGAAGCTCGAAGCGGCCGAACTGATCACCCATCGGGCGGGGTGGATGCTGGACCGCCAATTACGGTGCGGCGCCGAGGCGAATATGGCCAAGTATCTGGGTGCCGAGGCCGGTTTCCAGGCGGCCGACATCGCGATGCAGACGCATGGCGGGTTCGGGTACGCCGAGGAATACCACGTCGCGCGCTACTGGCGTGAGGCGCGTCTGATGAAGATCGCACCCCTGCCGCAGGAGCTGTTGCTCGCCTACATCGGACACCATGTGCTCGGTCTGCCGAAGAGCTACTGATCGAAGAATCTGACTCAATTTAGATGCTGATTCTGCACAGAATCTACTCAAATTTTGGTAGTGTGCGCCAGGTCACATTGCCATCGGGCGCGAAGGAACGTACGTGAATAACGAGGTATTCGACTTTGTAGTTGTCGGAGGTGGTTCGTCGGGCGCGATCGTGGCCGCACGGCTCGCGGAAGGGGGCGGGCACGTGCTGCTGCTGGAAGCGGGGGGGAGCGATCGACGGATCGACGTGCGGATTCCAGCGGCTGTCGCCGTCGCGTACCAGAAGGTGAACTGGAAATACCCGGCCGAGCCCGATCCCACTCGTACCGGCCGCCCGGAAGCGTGGATGGCGGGCAAGGTGATGGGCGGCGGCGGATCGATCAACTCCTGCGTCTTCGTTCGCGGCAATCGTGCGGACTACGATGGCTGGGCCAAAGAGGGCTGTACCGGCTGGGACTACGAGTCCGTGCTCCCGTCCTTCAAGCGCATGGAGTCGTGGGAGGGCGGCGAGAGCGACCTTCGCGGCGGTTCCGGGCCCATTTCGGTCAATACTCAGAGCAACCACGGCGAGGCCAACTCGGCCTACCTGCAAGCGTGCCTGGAGGCCGGCTACGCGCGTAACCACGACTACAACGGCGCAACTCAGGACGGCGTCGGTTTCGCACAGGTCAACCACCGGCGCGGGACGCGCTCGCAAGCATCGCGGGAATACCTGCGCCGGGTTGTGCTCCAGGGCGAAATAACCGTGCGGACCGATTGCTACGTGCATCGGGTACTCACCGAGGGCGGCGCCGCTGTCGGTGTTCGTTATCGGCACAAGGGCGGCGAGTCCGAAGCGCGGGTCCGGGAAGAGGTGGTGATCAGCGCCGGCGCCATCGGATCACCACGGCTGCTTCAGCTTTCCGGCATCGGACCGCGCGCGGTACTGGACAGCGTGGGCGTGGAGGTCGTGCATCATCTGCCGGGCGTCGGGGAGAATCTGCACGAGCACCCCTATCTCATGCAGCGGTGGCGGTCCACGATCCCGACCATCAACAAGATGCGGGCCGGAACCATTGTCAAAGCCCTCACGGACTATGTCAGGAACGGCAGCGGCCTGCTGGCGATGACGATGGTTCAGGTTCAGTGCATGGGACGGACCGAGCCCGGTCTGGATTCACCGGATTTGCAACTGCAGTTCGTTCCCTTCGCGATCACGCGCGCGGTGGACAAGAACGGTATGTTCAACGTTCAGCCGGCCAAGGAAGAGGGCTTTCTGTCGGCATCGACATTTCTCAGGCCGCGTGCGCGCGGCACGATCACACTCCAAGATTCCGCGCCTGACTCCACGCCCCGCATCTCGTACCAGTTCCTCGCGAACCAGGACGACGTTCGGGACTGCCTGCGTGGGGTCCGCGAAGTGCACCGCGTCATGTCCCAGCCAGCGATGACCGCCATCACCAACGGGCAGCTGCAACCCGAAGCAGACTGCCGGACCGATGCGGACTGGGAACGCTACGTCCGGCAGACGGTAACCCCGTCGTATCACCCGGTCGGCACATGCAAGATGGGTGTCGATGATCTCGCGGTGGTGGATCCCGAACTGCGAGTACACGGCATTCGAAACCTGCGCGTCGCTGATGCCAGCATCATGCCGAAAATTACCACCGGAAATACCAATGCACCATCCATGATGATCGGTGAGCGCGCCGCGGAACTGATACTCGGCGCTTGATCTCAGAACTAACGGTAGGTCAGCGATGACATCTTCAATCAATACCAGCCTCGAACAAATCAATCGTGAGAACGACCCTGTCGTGTCTTCTCCTGATCTGCTGCAGACGGATGCCACAAAGGGGATCGTCATGGAACTAGGCAAGAACCGATCGAACCGAATTGTCGGTGATTGGCTGCGGGAAGAAGCGGCGCTCGACCCGGACCGGAAATTCGTCCAATGTGCGAGCGACTGGGTGACGCTGGCCGAGCTCGATCGGCGTTCGGATCGGGTCGCCGCCGGTCTGCAATCGCTTGGCGTCGAGAAGGGAGACCGCGTTGCGGTCAACCTTTCCAATCGGATCGAATACATCGTCCTGATCTACGCGATAGCGAAGACCGGCGCGATTCAGGTGCCGCTCAACACCTACCTGCGAGGCGAGTTCCTGCGGCACCAGCTGATTCAGACGACGCCGAAGATCTATATCGGCGACAGCGCCGCGCTGGACATGCTTTCCCCCGTGTCGGCGGGTCTGCCCGTGCAGCCCCAGCCCGTTCTGGTCGGAGACGACCCCGCCGCGGGCACCCGGCCTTCCGTGCTGGATTACGCAGAGCTGGAGGCGAATTCGGCGCAGGTCATCGCGCCGGAGATCACACCTGCTGATACGTGCGCGATCATCTACACCTCGGGAACGACCGGCCCGTCCAAGGGCTGCGCGATCACACACGGCTACTACTGCAACCTGATCAATGTATTCGTCGACTACGGCTGGTACGAGCAGGGTGATGTGATATTCGGCGCCAATCCGCTGTTCCACTTCAGCGGTCAGACATGGCTGGTGGCAGCGGCGTTGGCTGTTCGCGGGTCCGTGATCGTGGAACCGGCGTTCAGTGCCAGCCGGTATATGGCGCGGATTCGTGAGACCGGCGCGACCGCGGCCCTGGGTATGGGCGCGATGGGCATGGCGATCCTTGCCCAGCCGCCGTCGGACGAGGACCGCACCCACAAGCTGCGGCATATCACCTTCATGCCGTCGACGGCGGAGTTCACCGAGCAGTTCGCGGAGAGGTTCGGGATCGAGCCGTTCGCGGAGGTGTTCGGCCAGTCCGAGTGCTGGCCCGCGCTACTGGGGGACCCGCGGGGCGAGCGCCGGCCCGGGAGCATGGGCAAGATGACTCCGGGCCTGCGGGTGAAGATCGTCGACGATAACGACATCGAGGTCCCCATCGGTATGTCCGGCGAAATCGTCGTTCGCCCCGACGAGCCATTCCGGCTGTTCTCCGGTTATTGGAACAATGATCGGGGCACCGTGGAGACATTCCGCAATCTGTGGCATCACACCGGCGACAAGGCGCGAGTCGACGAAGAAGGCTACTTCTGGTTCTCCGACCGAAAGAAGGATTCCCTGCGGCGCCGTGGCGAGAACGTCTCCTCGGTGGAACTCGAGCAGGCCATCATCGCCCATCCGTCCATCGCGCAGGCAGCCGTGCACGCAGTGCCATCCGAGCTGAGTGAGGACGACATCAAGGTCTGTCTCGTCCTGGCCCCGCAATGCAAGATCGAGCTGCCCGAGTTGTTCGAGTTTTTCCGTAAATCGGTGCCGTACTACGCGATTCCTCGCTACGTCGAGTTCCTCGATGCCTTGCCGGCGAATGTGAACGGTCGAGTGCAGAAGTTCAAGCTCCGTGAGCGCGGCATCACCGAGACCACATTCGACTTCGAGAAACTGGGTCACGTCGTCGCCCGTGCGGATCGCCGGGCGAGCTGACTCCCGCTACGGCAATTTCGTGATTGCCACATGGGCTCAGGGAGATGAACGGTGTAATCGATATCTCCGGGAGTGTCGTTTCTCAACGCAGTGGATAGCGACGCAACTCGTTGAGGAGAAGGTAATTGATCGCGATCGGGACTGCTCATCTGGAGTCGGCGTCTGCGTTGACGCTCCTCGGAGATCGAGCAGTCCCTGCGGTGTGGAACCGGCCCAGTGTGTTGAACGAGTTCGGCGTTCGCAGGCTGGCCGGCCACCCGGGTCGCAGATCCTCTTCGTATCTCGGCTGCTGGCGGTGAAGCCGTCAGGTCAGGAGCCGCTGTGAGTTTTCGAGTTCTTCGCAAGACCCAGCACGTGCCGCACCCAGGTGTATGCAGAGATCAACGTCCGCATCAGGCAAGGCGTCGAGGCCGTGGCAGTCGGCGGTCCCGCCGATAGCTTTCGTTCATCATCACCCGCTGAACCCGCACCCCGGCTCCATCCAGGACGTGGTGAACCGGGCTGCCCAGCACGGCAGAATCGGTGCGTCCACTCTCCCGGATTGGATGTCGGTTCTTTCACCGAGCGACTGCGATCGCCGATGGCCCGGCTGTGGTGTGCGGCATCGTTATGGCCTTGCCGACCACATGCCGAAGCGGTCTAATTCAGCATCCCCACAGGTACCGCAATCGTCCCCGACATCGCTTCCGCGGATTTCGGCGAGCATCCTTGCGGCCATGTGGCCGGCACCGCCGGGACCCGGGTCAAGGAGATTCATTCACCTGTGCGACACCGGTCCTGCCGGTGCCGGTTCAGGGGTCGACTTCGACAAGCCGCGCAGCGGGGCTGTCAGTGTGATGTGGCCGCCGTGGCGAGGCTCGAGAGGTGCATACGCAGATCGAGCTCTGTGTCGGCGGCCTGTTCGGCAGAAAGGCAATCACCGATTGCGAGCAGCTTCCGGGACGCCATATGATCGCCCGGGCGATTGAGCGACTCGACGCTCTGAAGTCGTCCGTCATCGAAGCAGAAGATCGAAAAACGTCCTGACTCGGGGTCGCCGCGAAAGACGAATTCGCTGGTCGCGGTGGTGAGCCCGGCAATCTGGAGCTTCATGTCGGACTGGTCGCTCCAGAACCAGGGCACACTGCGATAGGGCTCGGGACGCCCGACGATCCGAGCCGCCAGAGCACGCGGCTGCGCAGTCGCATTATGGACGGATTCCAATCGGATGCTGCGGCCGCCGGCGAAGGAGTTGGGGCACGATGCGCAGTCGCCGACGGCGGAGATTCGGGGGTCCGCGGTCCGCAGATACTGGTCGACCACGATGCCGTTCGCGACCGGTAGTCCCGCCGCTTCGGCGAGTTCGGTATTCGGCAAGGCACCGACGCCGATCAGCACCACGTCGGCAGGAAATTCCCGGCCGTCGGCCGTGGCCACCGCCGTGACTCGTCCGCTGGTTCCAGCGATGCGCTCGACGGTGGCTCCGAGTTCGATCTGCATGCCGCGCGCTCGGTGCGTATCGAGAAGGAAGCTTGCCATCGGGGGCGACAACACTCGTCCCATCAACCGGTCGGCGACCTCGATCACGACGGTATGCAGCCCGAGTGCGACCGCCGTCGCGGCGACTTCCAGCCCGATGAATCCTCCGCCGATCACGACGACGTTGTGGGCGCGGCCCAGCCGCTCGCGCAGATCGTCGGCCTCGGCGAGCGTCCGCAGGCCGACCACGCCGTCCAGATCGGCGCCGTCCAGAGGCAGTGTGCGGTTGCGGGCACCGAGCGCGAGCACGAGATGGTCGTAGTCCAGGGTGGTGCCTGAGACAAGTTCGACTCGACCGGCGGTGCGCTCGATCGCGCACACTCGGTCGGGGATACGCCGCTCGATCTCGTGGTGGTCGTAGAAAGTCGCGGGGTGCAGCCAGAGCGTGTCCCGCGCGGCTTTCCCGGTGATGTGACCCTTCGACAGCGGTGGGCGCTGATACGGCAGATGAGGTTCGTCGCCGACGAGCACGATGTTCCCGTCGAAACCGAACTCGCGGAGCGATGCCGCGGTCTGGGTGCCGGCCTGGCCGGCGCCGGCGACGATGACAGTGGGCCGCGCCATCAGTACTGCTCCGGCACGACGCGCACGACGAGGCCGTCGAGCTCTGGGCCGAGGACGAGCTGGCAGCTGAGGCGGCTTCCGGGCAGCCGTGGGGAAGCCGTGTAGCCGAGCATCTCGTCCTCGTCCGCGCTGGGCGCATCGAGACGCTGGATGTCGTTGTCGTCGACATAGACATGGCAGGTGGCGCAGGCCAGCGTGCCGCCGCACTCGGCGACGATCTCGCTGACGTCGTTCGCCAATGCTGCTTGCATTACCGTGGTTCCGTCGGGGACCTCGACGATCACGTCGTCCCCGTCGGGACGTACGTAGGTCACTTTAGCCACTATTGATCTCCCTCCAGTTACCGATTCATCGGCGCACACCACGCCTCCGACGCGACGAACAACCTGCTGGTAGCGTCGAGCGGTCCGTCGGTTTAGTCTAAATCAAAACCGAATCATTTGCACACGATCGGTCTGTGGATCCCTCTCATAGCCTGCGGTTCGAGGCGCTCGATGCGTATGGGACCTGGCGATATTGTTGGTCTGGCCGGGCTCTTGACAGTGGTTCAGGTCACGCGTACAAACAGTACTGTACCTAAAACAGCACAGAATTTTCCTCTAATGAGGCACCGGATTGGCTCTCCGTGCGTACGGAACCCGCAGACGTACGGCGGACCGCGGTCACACATCGGCAAAACATGAAACAGGAGCTGCATCATGAACCAGCCCGCCCCCACGGCAGTGGGCGACAACACCCCGGATGCGGCGTCAGAGGCGGCGAACTTCAGTCCGTTGGACCCGGAGTTGGCGGCCGACTTCTGGCCCCGCGTCAATGAACTCCGCGAAAAATGCCCCGCCGGTTGGAGCACTCGGCCCTGGAGCGCGGACGCCGAGGGCTTCTGGGTGCTGAACAAGCACTCCGATGTGCAGGGGGCCGCCGCGAACTGGGGTTTGTACAGCAGCGCTGACGGTGCGTCTCCTGTGCAATTCGATCTCGACATATTGCGGATGGTCCCGCTCGAGACGGACCCGCCGCTGCACCGAGACATTCGCAAGGTACTCAACCCGTTCTTCACTCCCGAGGCGATGGAATCCGCGGAGCCTCGTATCGAGGAGATCGTGGACGGGCTCATCGGGCGGTGCGCGGATGCGAGTCCGGTCGATTTCGTCGCGGAGTTCACCTCGCAACTCCCGCCGATCGTCTTCTTCGAGACGTTCCTGGATCAGAAGGCGTCGGAAATCGGCTGGGTGCTGGAAGTTCTGGACACCCTGCTGACCAAGCCCGACCAGGTGATGGAGGCCGCTCCGCGGCTGCTGATGTTCTGCGCGAATCTGCTCGAGTCGCGTCGTGCCGAAGGCCGCAAGGACGACCTCCCTGGCGTGATCGCGCACATGGGGACAGGTGAGTCGGAGGATGGGCTGGAGCTCGACGAGCGGGCGAGGGTCGAGACCCTCAACCTGACAGTGATGGCGGGCATGGAAACCACGATGGGTGGACTTGCCAGCATTGCCCGGATTCTCGGCACGGACAACACGCTGCGAGAGAGCCTGCGCGGCATCGACGGCAGAACACTCGACAAGTACGTCGACGAGTTCCTCCGCTTCGAGAGTCCGGTCCCGACCGCGGGACGTACTCTCACCGCGGATACCGAAGTCCGGGGCTGCCCCATGAAAGCGGGCGATCGCATCCTGCTCAACTGGGCCGCGGCCAACCGCGACCCCGAAAAGTTCCCGGATCCCGACTCACTCAATTTCGAACGCCAGAACGGCGCGTCGCATGTCGCATTCGGTGCCGGCATCCACCGTTGCCTGGGCAACCATCTGGCTCGTCGCGAGATCCGGGCCGCGATCCGGGCCATCAGCGAGTTGAGCGTGTTCGAACTCGAGCCGGGATTCGCGGTCCAGTACCGCCCGTCCTTCGCCAGGGGCCCGATCAGCCTGCCGATCCGGATCGCCCGCTGACGCCGTCCGGACGACGTCTACCCAGCCCACGCAAGAGAAGAGGAACTGCACATGGGAACCCTTGACGGACGGGTCGCGATCGTGACCGGAGCGGGTCGCGGCATCGGCGGCTCGGTCGCGAAGTTGTTTGCGGCAGAAGGCGCGACGGTTGTCGTCAATGACATCGGCGCATCGCTGAGTGGGCTGGAGTCCGAGGGTAGCCCCGCCGATGGACTCGTTCGCGAGATCGAGGCGGCGGGTGGCACGGCAGTGACCAATGGGGCCGACATCTCCGATCACGAGGCGGCTCGTGATCTGGTGGAATCGACGATCGAGCGGTTCGGCAAGCTCGACATTCTCGTCAATGTCGCAGGTATCCTCCGTGACCGCATGATCTTCAACATGTCGGAGGAGGAGTGGGACGCCGTCATCAGGGTTCACCTCAAGGGGCACTTCAACACGATCCGGCCCGCGGCTGCGCATTGGCGCAAAGTCGGTGATCCGAATGCGCAGAACCGGATCATCAATTACACCTCACGCGCGGGCCTGCACGGAGCCCCCGGGCAGCCCAACTACTCCGCGGCCAAGATGGGCATCGTCGGTCTGACCTATTCCTGCGCGGTAGCGCTGAAGCGCTATGGCGTAACGGCGAATGCGATCTCGCCGGCGGCGGCCACGCGGATGACCGCCACCTTCAAGGATGCCTCCGCATACAGCGAAGGGGCCGACGAGCTCTCCCCCGACAACATCGCTCCGATCGCGGCATATCTGGCGTCGGAACAGTCCGGGTGGTGCAACGGCCACGTGATCCATGCGCGTGGATACGAGGTGTCGCTGTACAGCGATCCGCAGCCGCTGGTGACGCTTCGTTCCGATGGCCCCTGGGACCTGCGCCTGATGGCCAAGGAAGTCGAGGCGGCCTTCCGCCCCTCGACCGACGCCGCCCCGCCGAACCCGTTCGTCTGATGTCGATCAAGGGAAGGGCCTACATCGCCGGGGCCTACGAGCATCCCGGCCGGAATCTGCCCGACACATCGATTCCACAGATCCACGCGGAGGTGGCCATCGGCGCGCTGGCCGACGCCGGATTGAGCCTGGGCGACGTAGACGCCTACTACTGCGGTGCCGACGCGCCGGGGCTGGGTGGCTTGGCGATGGCCGACTATCTCGGTCTGAGCCTGCGGCACATGGACAGCTCCGACATGGGCGGCTCCGTCTATATGTCGCACGTCGGTCATGCGGCCGCGGCGATTGCCGCGGGCAAGTGCCGGGTGGCGTTGATAACCCTGGGCGGCAGGCCGCGGACCACCTCGTTGCGTGCGCCCGGTCAGCTGATGGGTGAGCCACCCGAGAAGTCGTTCGAACCGATATTCGGCACCAACGTGAGCGCGCTGTACGCCCTGGCCGCTCAGCGCCACATGTACGAGTACGGCACCACGAGCGAACAGCTGGCCGAGATCAAGGTGGCCGCGTCCGTCCATGCGCAGCACAACGAGAACGCGATGCTGCGCAAGGTAGTCACGGTCGACGAGGTGGTGAACTCGCCCATGGTCAGTTCACCGCTGCATCGGCTCGATTGTTGTCTGGTCACCGATGGCGGGGGCGCGCTCGTCGTCGTGGCGCCGGATGTGGCAGAGGATCTCGACCGTCAGTGTGTGAAGGTCCTCGGGCACGGCGAGGCCGTGGAACACACTCGCGCCGGCTGGCAGAACATCACGGTCACAGGGGGAGTGCGCTCCGGCGCCGACGCATACGACGAAGCGGGCGTTCGTCCGGCCGACATCGACTATGTCGGTCTCTACGACTCGTTCACGATCACCGTCCTGCTGGCACTGGAGGACCTCGGATTCTGCAAGAAGGGCGACGGCGGCAAGTTTGTCTTGGACGGCGCTCTGCAGTCGCCGCACGGCCGGCTTCCGTTCAACACCGACGGTGGTTCGCTGTGCAACAACCATCCTGCCAATCGGGGTGGAATGACCAAGATCATCGAGGCCGTCCGGCAGCTGCGCGGCGAAGCGCATCCGGCGGTTCAGGTGCAGGACTGTGCATTGGCCCTCGCGCACGGCACCGGCGGCTGGCTGTCGACCCGTATGGGAAACGCGACAGTGATTCTCGGCAGGGAGGACGCATGACATCGCCCGAACTTCCGGCGCCGCCGCCCGATATCCAGCCGGAGACGGCGAGCTTCTGGGCGGCGACGCTCGACGGCACGTTGCTCTTGCAGCGGTGCTCGCGGTGTGGGCGCGCGGGTTATTACCCCCGTTTCGTGTGTGCGAACTGCCACAGCACCGATCTCGTCGACTTCGAGGCGTCGGGCCGCGGAACCATCTACAGCTACACGGTCACCACTCGCGGGATCCTCGACTATGCCAGCGCGGGCTCGTATGTGCTGGCCATGGTCGCTCTCGACGAAGGTCCGAAGATGATCACCAATATCGTGGAGTGCGATCCGGACGAGCTGGCGATCGGCCAACCGGTCGAGGTGATCTTCGCCGACACCGGTGCCGGGGCAGCGTTGCCCCGGTTCCGTCCGGTCGCCCAGGAGGCCTGAGATGGCCGATCACGTGTTCCCCGTGGAAGCCGGGCACGTTCTGGCTTTCGCCCGCGCGGTCGGCGACGCCGATCTGGCAGCCGAGATCCCCGCGCAGGGGACCGTGGTCCCCGCGACCTTCGTCGCAGCCTCGATTCAATTCGATCCGACGCACATGCGTGGGATGAAACCGGCTGGCGCGCTGTCTGATTCGAATACGAGCGGCGGCAGCGTGCTGCACGCCGAGCAACATTTCGAGTATTTCGCACCCGTGCGTGTCGGCGATCTGCTCACCGTCCACGAATCCGACGGCCGACGCTGGCGAAAACAGAGTCGGCGAGCAGGCGCGCTGGTATTCCGGGAGATCGTGAAGGAGTACCGCAGCAGCTCGGACGAGCTGGTGCTGCGCTCACGAATGGTCTTGGTGGATACAGAGTTCGCCGTTTCGGATGAGCCGGTTTCGTCGTGACGAGTGACGTATCGGTCAGGCCCGGGGAGTTCACTGTCGGCAGCTCCCGGCGCCGGGTCGTGTGCCGCGAGATCAGTCGCACTCAGATTGTGCAGTACGCGGGCGCCGCAGGTGATTACAGCCCGTTGCACACCGACGAGCCACACGCGGTGCGCGCCGGCTACCGAGGTGTCATGGCGCACGGAATGATGGTGATGGCAGCCACCGAGCGGCTTCTTGCCGATTGGCTGGGACGAGATCGGCTGGCGCACTACGGGGTTCGCTTCGTCAGCCCGGTCTGGCCGGGCGACAGCCTCGAGGCCGTCGCCACGGTCCGCGCCGTTCGCGACGACGCGGACGGCCGATACGTCGAACTAGAGGTCGTCACGACCAATCAGGACGGTGTCGCCGTACTGGCGGGCAGCGCGAGCGCCCGCATCTGACACTTCCCGCCGAATCGGGCGGAAATCATGGGAGATCTGGAGGACAACGTGGTCGAACATCCCAATGCCCTGGTTGTTCGCCGCCTGATGGCGGCATTGTCGGAGCAGAATCGGGCGGAGATCGAGGCGGTCCTGGCCGACGAATGCGTGTGGCGAGTTCCAGGTGCGAACGCGCTGTCGGGCGTGTACGAGGGGCGACGGTCGATTCTCACCCTGTTCGGCAAGATGAAGCGAATCTTCACAGGTCCGGCGAAATTCGAGGTCATCGACATCACGGCCAGCGATGACTACGCGGCCGCTTACCAATACGGCATAGTCGAGGTCGCCGACCGGACCGTGCGGCTGCGAGAGTGCCTGGTCTACCGGGTTGTCGACGGCCGCGTCACCGAGGTCGACGAATTCCAGGCAGATATGGAAGCCTTCGACGACGCGTTTTCGGCGGAGTCGGTGGCGGCTGCGCAGGCGGGCAAGACAGAATGAGCGTGATCGTCGAGCACACGGATGCGGCATCGGCTCTTGCTCTCGTGGGCGACGGTGCGCATATCGTCGCGGCGCCGGGATGCGGTGCGCCGACCACACTGCTGCGCGCGGTCAACAAGCAGGCCCCCGGACGTGGTTGGACGCTCGGCTCGGGAATGCTGCTGGGGGACTATCCCTTTCTCGATGTCGTGCGCAGCGGTGATCTGCGCTATCGGACATGGCATGTCATGGCGCCCGTGCGCGAGCTCGTCGCCGACGGTGTCGTGGGATATGTGCCGATTCGCGCGTCGCGCGTCACGGGCCTGCTGGCCGCTCACGGTGTCGGCGCGGCCCTCGTCCGGGTCACCCCGCCGGATCGCCACGGCTACTGCTCGCTCGGCCCCTCGGCGGGCTACGGGCTCGACGCGTTGCGGCTCGCCGGTGTGCGGATCGGCGAGGTCGATCCGGATCTTCCCCGGACGCACGGCGGAACCACGGTTCACCGGTCAGTGTTCGACGCGCTCGTCGAGACCGAAGATCCGACACCGCGTTACGAGTCGGCGAAACCCGACGCGATCAGCAAGCAAATCGCCGCGCACATCCTCGGCCTCCTGCCGCGAGATCCGACGCTGCAGATCGGCATCGGGTCGATTCCCGAGGCCGTCGTGAGCTCCCTCGCCACCGCGGATGTGGGACGCGTGCGGTTCGCGGGAATGGCCACCGACGAGATGGTCGACCTGTTCGAGCGCGGGATCATCGCCCCGGAGGTGGACGAGTCACCGATCATGTCGCCCGAACTGATGGGTACCGAACGGCTGATGCGGTTCGCGGACGGCAACCCCGCGGTGAGCGTGTATCCCTCCTCGCGAGCCCACGATGCGGCGTTGCTGGGCCGCATCGAGCGTTTCGTCTCGATCAACACCGCCATCGAGGTCGATCTGTCCGGTCAAGTCAACAGCGAGATGATTCGCGGACGGCAGGTGTCCGGGGTCGGCGGCAGCCTCGATTTCGTCGATGCGGCGAGCCGGTCGCTCGGTGGATTGCGCGTGATCGCACTGCCCGCCGCGACCGCGAACGGCGTTCATCCCAAGATCGTGGGCGCGATAGGCGCAGGCGACACCGTCACGATGCCGCGGTCGATGGTCGACGCGGTCGTCACTGAATACGGCGTTGCCGTACTCGAGGGGTTGACGACCATTGAGCGATCCGAGGCCCTCATCGCGATCTCACATCCACAGCACCGCGCAGCGCTGACCGAATATGCAGGGGCACAACGATGACCGTTCATCAAAGACGCGGAAAGTATCTCGACGAGTTGATCGTCGGCGACGTCTACCTGCACCGTCCCGGCCGGACGGTGACCGAGGCGGACAACCTGCTGTTCACCACATTGACGATGAACACCCAGAGCCTGCACCTCGATTCGGCCTTCGCCGAGACGCAGGAGTTCGGTCAACGGCTGGTGAACAGCTTGTTCACGATGTCCACCGTCGTTGGCTTGAGCGTCGCCGACCTCACCGAGGGAACCACGGTCGGAAATCTCGGATTCTCCGAGATCAGCTTTCCCGCACCGGTTTTCATAGGCGATACCCTGACCGCCGAGACGGAGATCGCCGCCACGCGCCGGTCGGCGTCTCGTCCGGGACAGGGCATCGTGACGTTCGAGCATCGCGGCCACAACCAGCGCGGGCAGCTGGTGTGCACGGCGCGGCGGGCGGCACTGGTCCTCGCGGCGCCCCTTGGCGAGCAGACCCCGGCGAGCTCCGGTTAACGGGGGATATCGACGCCTCCGCGGATGACGAAAGTCGCTGTCCCGCAAGATGTTTTCCCCGGAGACCGCTTCCGGCAGCGTAATGCCGTTTCGGAGCAACGAAGCAACGAATAGAGAAGGGTAAGAGCGCGATGTCGGATCCGATTTCCGTGATCGCCACGATCGTGGCATCCACCACCAGTGTGGTCGACAACTCCGGGCTTGGGCACGATGCCAAGACATGGGCACACGCTGCGGTCCGATCCGGCGGTGATACGGCTGAATCGCTCGCTGTACAGCTCGGCAACGCGGTGGTACAACTGCCGGAACCGGCCCAGCAGGCCGCACGACAGAGTATCGCCGCCGCCTCCGATCGAATCGCGTCGCTGGCTCCGTCGAATGTTGTTATACCACAGGCGAATACCGCGACATCGCCGACCGGACCTCGGCCCGGCATCGGTGATACTCGAGTTCCGTCGCAGCAGGGGTCTGCTCAGGCCGATCGGTCATCATCGTCCGGCGACACCCAGTATGCGGCCGGTCTGGAAGATTTCGCCTTCGTCCCTGTGAGTCCGGCGGCGATAGCGCCGCCGTTGACGGCCGGCGGGGAGGTCGCCACGTTCGTTCCGTGGCTCGAGAAGGCCGGCCGCCTCTGTCCCGGCATCAAGGCACCCACGCTTGCCGCGCTCTACGCCGCCGAGAACGGATTCCGTTACGGTCCCACCGCCCCGGTGTCACCCGCCGGAGCCCTCGGCCCCGGCCAGTTCATGCCCACCACGTGGGCGGTCTACGGCAAAGATGTCCACGGCACCGGCATCCCCGACGTCTTCGACGTCGGGGATTCGGTGATCGCCTCCGGTCACCTGCTCTGCGATACCTATCAGCAGATCCAGCAGTGGAAGCTGAGTGGGCTGGTCACCGGCGATACTCTCGATCTCACGATCGCGGCATACAACGCCGGCGCCGGAGCTGTCCTGCGATCGGGCGGAATGCCTTCCGGCAGTCCAGATTACGAATACCAAACCAAGCCCTACGTCGCTCGCATCCGAGCCACCGAAGGACAGTACGACTGGTTGCTTTCGGCAGAGGACGAGTTGCTGCCCGCTGCGCAGAATCTGCCGCTCGGTGAAGATATCGGCCGCCGGATCATCGAGCAGGCATTGAGATATCTCGGTCTTCCCTACGTGTGGGGCGGCGGCAGCAGCGCTGGCCCCTCCATGGGAGGATTCGACTGCTCCGGGCTCACCTCTTTCGCCGTGCACGCGGCCACCGGCGGCGCCATGACGTTGCCGCGAACATCGCAAGCCCAATGGCATATCGGGACCGAGATCCCGCTCTCGGCGGCTGCTCCCGGTGACCTGCTGTTCGGCAACTGGGGTCAGGATGGCCCCGGACACGTCGCCATCTATCTCGGTAACGGCCGGATGATCCAGGCGCCCACCACCGGCGACGTGGTCCGGATCAGCCCGATCATGAGCGGCATGCGCGTCCGCCGCGTAATCTAGCACGGCAGTTGTATTTCGTTGTTTTGCAGTCGGGTTGATCATGCGATAGCTTGTCGGCTCGTGCTGGGTGATGTTGCCGCAGAGGATGTTTCGGCGTGGCGTGCGAGTTTCGATGAGGTCTTCGCGCGGGTGGCGGGGGTGTTCTATCGTGCGGAGCCGCGACGGTGGGTGCGGGCGTATCTGACGGGGACGACTGGTGGCCCAGTTGTTCCACCCTGGAGTGGCACGACGGCAGAGTCGGTACCGAGTTATCGCCATCGGGCCTGTGTCGGTCGTTGGTCGCAGGTTCGTGCCCCTGGCGGGGCACGATAAAGATGGGGCCGACGCTCAACAGCGGTTTTCCGGGGGACGCTGACGATAGCGGCGTTCGGCTACCCGAAGTCGGATTGATCCCTATCTACCGCACTCTGGAAACGGGTTGTCGGGCATACATGATCGTCGCTGTTGCGTGTACCCGACGTCAGGGGCGGCATCCGGTGGCAGCTCCGCGCGGCGGCCGCATCGGCTTGACGCCACCGCGCCGACAACACCTCTCTAGCTACCAAATTTGGGTATATTGGTCGCCCATCGCATGAACCCGCCGCGAAAGATTGTCACCGGTCAGTGGCATGATCCGGTGCTAGCGGACACGTGATAACCCGATGTCCGTTGACATCCGGCGACATGGAGTCCCGAACTCCCTTCTGCCTCATCGGGTCAGCGATCTCGCAGAAGTCTTCAAAGACGCTCAGAAACAAACCCTGCACCGAAACCTGTTGTTGACAACCTGTTAGGGCGTATCGACTTCCGCCCTCGAACCGTGTCTGTTCCCGCAACCACACGCGGTGGCCCCACGAGCAGTGGTCCCAAATACCTGGACACGCAGCGTATTTCGAATCTGTGATGGTTGTATGACCACGGTCCGCTCGGCTGATCCTCGCGGTCGCCGACACCGCGCACTGCGCCGGCGACATCCGACAGCTTGTCGTTCCGTTGCAGTCCGCGCGAACGAGCTGTCCGCTGTCCCGGACTCGTTCAGCAACCCCCAGTCGCGATCGACACGCGCCCCGGTGGCCGCGCCGCGCCGCGGCGGGTTCGGGGCCGGAGTGCTGTCCGGTCCGGATCGAATCCAGCCCTCGGCGAGGCCGGCCTTGTTCACTGCCCACTTCCGGGCGTGCACACCGACCATCGCCCATCCCCTCCGGCACCAATACGCCCACAGGTGGCCGACTCGGCCCTTGGGAAGCCGACCCGGTACGCAGAAAGACCACACGATGATCAAGTTCCTCAGAAAAAGGTCCCGGCTCGATCCCGTGGAGGACCAGCACCCAGACCTTGCCGGACTGCGCCGTTGGGCACGCGAACAGGTTGTCTACCAGCATGATCCGGCGATCACGGCCGCGTGGTCTCCCGGCGAGGTCGCCGCGACACGCACTCTTGCCGAGCGGATCCGGGCCAGCGAGCGGCACCGTGAATGGAAACGCGCCCGGGCCGCCGCCGAGGCCGAGGACCTCGCCTTGCGCACCCAGCGCGCGATCGACAAGGCCGACACCGCCGACTATCTGACCGCCCGCAGAGCTTTGGCGACCCAGCGCCGGATGACCTCTGCCCACGCGCGGCTGGCCTCGCTGTATCGGCACCGCCTGTGGTCGCTGGTCACACTCAGCGGTGTCGTCATCGCTGGCATGCTCTGGAGCGCCACGAACGTGCAGCACAACATCGCCCCCGGCGGCGTCGCCGATCCGCTGTACTGGTTCAGCTACCTGGTCGAGCTGATGATCTCCGCGTGCTTGGTCGTGATCATGGTGGGAACGAACAAGGTCAGCGAGTACGGGATCACCGACGACCGGCGCATGGTCGCCGCCGCCGAGGTGGCCCTGCTCGGGTTGACGATCGCCCTCAACACCTACCCGTACTGGCATCAGGGATTCACCATGGCCGGTACGGGAGTGCACGCGGTCCCGCCGGTCATGATCGGCG
>NZ_BDBQ01000090.1 GCF_001613065.1 Nocardia miyunensis NBRC 108239 | reverse complement strand
CCGCAGCGAATACTCCAGATACCGCCGCGATTCGGTCTGGTAGATCATGTCGAGGGTGATCTTGTCCGGCCAGGGCCCGCCGCCGCGCAGATCGTGCCCGGAGGAGAAATGTTTGCCCTCGCCCCGCAATACGATCACCGCCACGTCCTCGTCGGCCGCCGCGCGAGTCCAGGCCTGATCGAGTTCGTCGAGCAGCTCCGGGTTCTGCGCATTGGCGACCTCGGGGCGATTCAGGGTTATGGTCGCGACCTTGTCGGCGACCTCGTAGCGGATCAACAAATCGGGCTCCTCACCTATCTGGGCAGGCCGAGTACGCGCTCGGCGACGATATTGCGCTGAATTTCCGAGGTGCCGCCGGCGATCGTCCCGGCGAAACTTCGCACATACCGCTCGAACCAACTACTGATCATATTGTCGTTGTTGAGCGGATTGAACGGCGCGGTCATCGCCGGATGGTCCAGCCCGTCGATTCCCTTGGCGTACAACGCCGAATCGGCCGCACTCTGCACCGCCTCCGAACCCAGCAGTTTTAGCACCGACAGCGAGGCCACGTCCTGCTCGCCGCGCACCTCGCGGGCCAGCGCCGCCGAACCGAGCAGCCGCAGCGCCTGATTGTCCATCACCAGCGTCGCGTACTGGTCCCGCTCCAGCACCGACTTCGGCCGGAAGTCCTCGATCAGGTCCTGCAACCGGTCCGCGTAACTGAGCCACAGCAGGGTGCGCTCGTGCCCCAGCGACCCGTTGGCCACACCCCAGCCGCCGTTCAGCGGGCCGACCAGGTTCTCGGCGGGCACCCGCACGTTCTCGAAGAACACCTCGTTGAAGTCCAGATCATGCGGACCGCAGATGGAGGCGAACGGCCGCCGGGTCAGGCCGGGCGAATCGGTGGGGATCAGCAGCACGCTGATTCCCTTGTGCTTCGGCGCGTCGGGATCCGTGCGGACGAAGGTGAGCAGCACATCGGAGTCGTGCGCGCCTGAGGTCCACACCTTCTGCCCGTTGACCACGAACTCGTCGCCGTCGCGCACCGCCCGGGTGCGCAGCCCGGCCAGATCCGAGCCCGCCCCCGGCTCGCTCATGCCCAGCGCGGCGGTGATCTCCGCACGCAGAATCCTTCGCGCCCAACGGGTCTTCTGCTCCTCGGTGCCGAAGGACAGCAGCGAGGCGGCGATGATGCCCAGGCCCTGTGGATTGAAGCTCGGGTAGATGCGCCGACGGGACAGCTCCGCCAGGTGGACGTACTGCTGCAGGACTCCGGCATTGCGGCCGCCGAACTCGGGCGGGTTGCCGGGCACCAGCCAGCCGTTGTCGAACAGCAGCCGCTGCCACTCACGCGCCCAGGGCGGGACCTCGGCGCTGGAGATCGGCCGGTCCGCGGCGGCGGCGACCTCGTCGGGCAGATTCTCGGCGAGGAAGGCGGCGAATTCGGCCCGGAACTCCTCGACCTCGGGATCAAAAGTCAGTTGCACGGTACTCCTCGGCGATCAGTGCGCGGTGCTCGGCGGCCCCGCCGAGCAGCAGCTCGCCGGACTTGGCCCGTTTGAGCGCGAACTGCAGGTCGTTCTCCCAGGTGAAGCTCATCGCCCCGAACAGCTGCATGCCGTGCCGGAACACCAGCGCCTGACACTCACCCGCGGCGGCCTTGGCCATGGCCGCGGCCAGTCGTCGGCGCGGATCGTCCTCGCGAATGGTCAGCGCCGCGAAATAGGCCAGGGCGCGCGCTCTTTCGATGGCGATGTGCATATCGGCGGCCTTGTGCTTGACGGCCTGGAACGAGCCGATCGGCACCCCGAACTGCTCGCGGGTGCGCACATGGTCGAGCACCAGATCCAGGACGCGGCGGCACGCGCCGACCATGGTCAGAGCCATCCCGGTCAACGCCACGTGCCGGGCGCGCTCGACGTCGGGGCACAGATAGTTCTCATCCCGCACCCGCACACCGGCCATACTCACCTCGCCGACGTGCAGCACCGGATCGAACACCATGCTGCGGCGGGTACTCGCTTCGGCGGCGGGCACCACGAACACACCCGCCTCGGTCACCACCGCGAACTGCTCGGCGCGATCGCCGTCCAGCACGTGCCGCGCGGTCCCGCTGAGCACCCATCCCCCGGCGTCGCGGAAGGCGGTGATGCCGTCGTAGACGGCGGTGCCGGAGACCTCCGGCTTCGCAAAATCCGGTGCCAGCGGCGCGAATTGGGTCATGGTGGCCAGATACGGGGTCGGATCCGTCGCGTAACCGAGCTCTTCGAGCACGATGCCCAGCTCGACCGCGGCCTCCGGATCGGTCAGCTCGGTCCACCCGTGGCCGATGTAGTTGCGCCACAACGCATCACTGTCGGCCCCCTTGTCGGCGATCTCCCGAATCAGCGCCGGGGGGCACTGTTTGGCCAGGACCTCGCGCACCGTGTCGTGCCACAGCCGCTGGTCGGAGTCGAACTCCAAAAGCATCCGGACAGCCTCCTCGGCCAACTAGTATCTTGCACAGCGAGAATAACATTCTCGCTCAGTGGAAGTAATAGTCTCCACTATGTCGACAAACACGCCACCCAGCAACCCGATGGAAACACGTTCTCCGGTACAGTGCAGTCATGTTCTCTTCACATAACCGAGGAGCAGTGAGCCCGTGAGTGAGCCCGCGAGCACACCGACGACACAGCCGTGGGCGTCCGACGCCGACGAGGTGGGACTGTGAGTAGCCCCAGCGAAGAGCCCGCCTGGAAGCAGCGCGCCGTCGAGCGTTCGCTGCGCACCGCCAAGTTACGCGCCGAGCAGCGCGTACAGCGGTTCCTCGATGCCGCCCAGGCCATCATCACCGAGAAGGGCACCACCGACTTCACCGTCCAGGAGGTCGTGGACCGCTCTCGTCAGTCACTGCGGAGTTTCTATCTGCAGTTCGACGGCAAACACGAACTGCTGCTGGCATTGTTCGAGGATGCGCTGAACCGCACGGCCGATCAGCTGCACGCCGCCGCCGACGCCAAGAGCGATCCGCTGGAGCGGTTGCAGGTCACCGTCGAGTTGCTGTACGAGCTGTGCCGCCCCGATCCGAATGCCCAGCGCCCGCTGTTCACCGACTTCGCACCGCAGTTGCTGGTCTCGCATCCCGCTCAGGTCAAGGTCGCGCACGCGCCGGTGCTTGCGCTGTTCACCGAACTGATGGAACAGGCGCAGGACGCCAAGCAACTGCGCACAGACGCCAATCCGCGCCGCGTGGCGGCCATGGTCATGCAGACGGTCATGTTCACCGCGCAGTCCAACGGCGGCACCGACGAGGAGACCACGCACCCGATCAGCGCGAGCGAGGTCTGGAGCTTCTGCGCACACGGCTTCGCCCGTAAATGAGAATCCTATTCTCAGTCCTCGAGAGTTTCACTTACACTCGGGTGTATGCCCGACCTGTGGAGTGATCTTCTCGCCTGCCTCGAACTGTCGCCCCGGTCG
Source organism: Nocardia miyunensis NBRC 108239 (assembly GCF_001613065.1). Classification (GTDB taxonomy): domain Bacteria; phylum Actinomycetota; class Actinomycetes; order Mycobacteriales; family Mycobacteriaceae; genus Nocardia; species Nocardia miyunensis. The sequence goes on along the minus strand of NZ_BDBQ01000090.1, from coordinate 70,922 downwards.
TCCCTCGACGACACGATCGTCTTCGAGGGCGCCAACCAGCAGCTGGAGTACTACCGCGTCTTCGGCGGGCAGCTACTGGGCCAGTTCGTCCGCGCGGCCGCGCTGAGCTGCCCGCACAAGTCGGTCAAATCGGTGCACGCGCTCTTCGCGCGGGAGGGCCGCACCGACGAGCCGATCCGCTATCGGGTGCGCCGCCACCACGAGGGACGCTCGTTCGCCACGGTGAGCATCGTCGCCGAACAGGAATCCGGGGTCGCGGCCACCGCCTCGATCTCGCTGCACGCGCCCGAGGACGGACCGGAGCGCCAGAGCGTCCCCGCAGCCGCCGCGCTGCTCGGCGATGAGCACAAGGCGGAGTGGGGCCTGCTGCCGTGGGAGACCCGCGCGGCCGCCGATCTGGACGACCCCGCTTCCGGGCCACCGGAATTCGAGTTCTGGATGCGCACACCCCAGGTCTCCCCGGAACTCGCCCCGGCGATTCTGGCCTACGCCACCGATCTCAACCTGATAGGTACGGCGCTGCGTCCGCTGGAGGGAATTCGTCAGAGCGGCAACGGAACCGCCTTCCGTTCCGCGGTGACCTCGCACAACCTGTGGTTTCACCGGCCGTTCCGCACCGACGAATGGCTGCTGCTGCGTCAGGACAGTCCGATCACGTCGGGCAGCCGGTGTTTCGGTCGCGGCGATGTGCTCACCGAGGACGGGCAGCTGGTCGCCTCCTACGCACAGGAGGCCATGGTGCGATTCCCGCAGCCGGACATCTCATCGGTGGCGAAGTGAGCAGAGTGATGGAACCGAATTCCTTGCTGGGCAATAACTCCGCGCGCGATCCGAGGCGACCGCGATACCGGGTGGTGCAGTGGGCGACCGGCACGATCGGGGCTCGGGCGCTGCGCGGGGTGATCGAACATCCCGATCTCGAACTCGTCGGCCTGTTCGTGCACTCGGCCGACAAGGCCGGGCGGGACGCGGGCGAATTGTGCGGCCTGCCGCCGACCGGTGTTCTCGCGACCGATGACATCGAGCGGATCATCGATCTGGACGCGGACTGCGTGCTCTACATGCCGCTGCTGTTCGACGGCGAGACGGTGGTCCGCCTGCTCACCGCGGGCGCGAACGTGGTGACCACCTGCGGGGCCTTCCACCATCCCGCGAGTATGGATCCCGCACTGCGCCACCAGGTTCAGCACGCCTGCGGGCTCGGGCGATCCTCGGTGCACAGCACCGGGAGCAGTCCCGGATTCATCAGCGAGGCCGTACCGCTCGTACTGTCCTCGATTCAGCGTCGTCTGGACCGGCTGGCGATCGACGAGTACGCCGACCTGTCCCGACGGGATTCGGCGGCCATGCTGTTCGACATCATGGGCTTCGGCCGCCCGCCGACGGAATTCGACCCCGCCCGAGCCGAATACCTCGCCGCCAGCTTCGGCCCGTCGCTGCGCCTGCTCGGCGATGCGCTCGGCCTGACCGTGGACTCGCTCACCGCGCACGGCGAGGTCGCCACCGCACGCGATACGTTCACCATCGCGGCGGGCACGATCGAGCGGGGAACCGTTGCGGCACAACGCACCACGATCACCGGCATAGTCGGCGACCGTCCCCTGCTGAGCTTCCGCGCCACCTGGTACTGCGGCAAGGACATCGATCCCGCCTGGGATCTGCACGACACCGGCTGGCACATCTCGGTCGAAGGCGACGCCCCGCTCGAGGTCACACTCCATTTCCCGGTCCCGCTGGACCGCATGGCCGAAATCTCCCCCGCCTACACGGCCAACCGCGCCGTGAACGCGATCCCCGCGGTCTGCGCCGCCGAGTCCGGAATCCGCACCACCCTCGACCTACCGCACATCATCACAAAACTGGGCTGAGACTGAACCCGATTGCGGCACAGGACGCTTCACTGGAACAGCCGATCACTCCGCGCAATACTCCTCTCCTCGCGCGAAATGCGAACTCCCCCTGAGGCACTGGACATCGCCGTCCGGAAGCTGGCACACAGTCGGAAATCCCGCCCACGACAAATGCCGGGCACGCACATCAGCACGAGATCGACGCAAACGGTTGCCCCCGTTCATCTTCCCGTGCCGCAAGACGCTGTCGGATTCGGTCGGGGGTAAGGCTCAGTCGGTTACCAGATCTGCGAGCAGTGCATCGACGCGGGAGCGAGCGCGGTCGGCGACGCCTGCGCCGGGGGCGCTGTGGACGCGCCCCTGCTCTATCGCTGTGAGAGCGAGCTCGGCTACTTCGCGGGGAGACAGGATTCCGCCCCGGGCTGCGGCCAGGGTGCGCATCGAGGGAGCCGGGGCGTCGGCGGGCGGGGGTGCGATCGCTCCGAGGGCGGCCGAATTCCGACCGAGGGGTGTGTCCACCAGGCCGGGGCACAGCACTGTTGCGCCCAGGTTCGGCGACGCCTGCTTCAGTTCCAGGTCGAGGGTTTCGGTGAGGCCGACGACCGCGTGCATCGTGCCGGTATAGGGGGTGCGGTCCGGGAGTGGGGCCAGGCCGCCGGAGGAGGCGGTGTTGAGGATGTGGCCCGCACCCCGGGCGATCAGGAGCGGGGCGAAAGCCTTGACGCCGTGGATGACTCCGAGCATCTTGACACCGATCATTCGCTGCCAGGTGCGCGCGTCCTGCTCCCACATCGGGGCCGCCGGGCAGACGACTCCGGCGTTGTTGCAAACCAGGTCCACGCGGCCGTACGCGGCCATGGTGGCCTGGGCCAGCGCCACGACCGAGGACTCGTCGCTCACGTCGGCGACGACGGCGGTGACCTCGGCTCCAGCATCGCGCAGCGCGGCTGCCGCTTCGGTCAGGCCGTCCTGCCGGATATCGGACAGGATCAGGCGGACGTCGCGAGCGGCCAGCGCCTCGGCCAGGCCGTAGCCGATACCACTGGCGCCACCGGTGATGACGGCGACCTGACCCGACCGTATCTGCATCACGGCTCCTTCTCGTCGGAACCCATTGCGATACAACGGGTTCGAGTAAATCACAAGCATGCGGGCGAGCCTTCCCGCAGGCGCTACGCCCGGCGAGTTGCGCAAATCCGGGGCAACCGTCCCACGTGTCCGCGAACACGCTTGAAAATAACGTTCTCAATAAATGTACACATTATTCTCACGCTCGTGAACAGTGCCCGGACCGAATCGAAGGTCTTGCTTTAGCTATATCTTACGATATAAATTGAGAGTGTGAGTCCACGACGACCCCCTCTGGCGGGCGGCATCGGGCCGGGACCGGGGCGGTTCTTCGGGCCCGGTGAACTTCGGCTTGCGTTGCTCGCGCTCATCGCGGAGCAGCCCGGCCACGGTTACGAGCTGATGTCGCGGCTGGAGGATCGGTGCCGCGGCGCGTATCGCCCGAGCGCGGGCGCGGTCTATCCGACCCTCCAGCAGCTCGAGGACGAGGGCCTGGCAACGCTCGAGATCGACAGCGGCAGAAAGGTTTTCCACATCACCGCCGCGGGCCGCGCCGAGGTCGGCGCGCACGGGGAGGCCGTGGAACAGATCTGGGACCGCGCCACCGAACGCGGTGAGTGGGGTATGTTCCGCGATCCCGACGCCGCCGAGATCGTCGGTCCCGCACTGCGTCTGTTCAAGACCGCGGTCTCGGTGATCGTGCACTCACACGGCGACCCGGAGGTCGTCGACCGGGTCCGGGCGGTCCTGACCGAGGCAACCGGAGAGCTCCGGCAGCTGAAGACCGATATCAAACAGGCACACCGGGCTCATCATCAGCAGCGGCGTCGCAGCCGCCGCACCGAGTGATCGCATCTCCCGATACGAAGGTATTCCCATGGTGCACAACGACATTCCCGCGCAGGCGACCATCGCCGAGACCAACCCGCCGACCGGCTCGCCCCGGGGTCTGCGAACCCGCCTGCTCGACCGCTTCTTCCTCGAAGGTCAGGTCCTCGAGACCGAGCAGATCGCCGCGCGCATGCGCCGCATCCGCATCGGCGGCCCGGCCCTGCACGGCCTGAATTGGCTTCCGGGACAGCAGATCCGGATCGCGACCGGCGATCCGGACGCCGAGGGCATCATGGGCCGGATCGGCGATCTGCGCACCTATTCGGTCTGGCATTACGATCCCGACGCCGCCGAGATCCACCTCTGCGTCATGGACCACGGCGAGGGCCCCGGAGCCACGTGGGGCCGCGAAGCGAAACCCGGTCTCGCCGTTCGCTTCCGGGGGCCGGAAGGCTCGCTCACCCTCCGCCCCGACGCCGGGTATCACCTGTTCGCCGGAGAGGAGACCGCCTCGGCCGCCTTCGGCCCGATGCTGCGCGCGGTACCCGGCCACATCCCGGTCTACGGCGCGATCGAAACCGCCACCGAGGCCGATCGCCTCCCCCTGCACCGCGCCGTGGCCCTCACCCGCCCGCTGCGCGGCACCGCGTCGGCCGCCCGGTCGCAGACCCTGCTCGACGCGATCCGCGCCATCGACCTCCCGGCCGAACCCGGCGTCGCCTACCTGGCCGGCGAGGCCCGCACCATCCAGATGATCTCCGGATACCTTGTCCGCGAACGGCATTGGCCCCGCCGGTCGGTGGTCACCAAGCCGTTCTGGACGCCGGGCAAGCGCGGCATGGACTGATGCGCACCCCGAACCTCAACGCTTGGCGGCGGTGAGCTTGGCGATGTTGGCCCGGAAGTCCTCGCTCTGGAACGTGAGATCCTCTGCGGTGAGCGCGAAATCGAGCGTCTGGAGCACCGCGTGTTCGAGTTGCATGTTCAGCAGGCGCTTGGTGTTCTCCACGGCCTGCTGCGGCAGTTCGAGAATGCGCTTGGCGCATGCCAGGGCCTCGGCGACCGGGTCGGCGACGACGTGGTTGGCCAGGCCCATCTCGCGGGCTCGCTCGGCCGGAATCCGCGCACCGGTGATGGCGTACTCCTTGGCCAGCAGCAGGCTGGTGTGCAGCGGCCAGGTTAGCGGGCCCCCGTCGGCGGCGACCAACCCGACCTGCACGTGCGGATCGGCCAGGTAGGCGGATTCGGCGATGTAGACCAGATCGCTCAAAGCGACCAGGCTGCAACCCAATCCGACGGCGGGCCCGTTCACCGCGGCGATCACCGGAATCCGGCAGCGTGCCAACCCCAGCACGATGTCGCGACCGTCGGCGATGGTCTTCGTGCGCAACTCCCGGTCGCGGCTCAGCTCCTCGAGGTAGGTGAAATCCCCGCCCGCGGAGAAGGCGCGACCGGCGCCGGTCAGCACCGCTATCCGCGCGGTGGGGTCCGCGCTCAGCCGCGGCCAGAGCTGAGCCAGACCGTGATGCAGCGGATCGTTGACCGCGTTGAGCGCATCGGGGCGGTTGAGGGTGATGATCCGGACCGGCCCCTCGGCGCGGACGTCGATTTCGGCGGGCATGTCGTACATGTCAAACTCCCAATCCCAGGATGCGTGCGGCGATGATGTTCTTCTGAATCTGCGAGGTCCCGCCCATGACGCTCTGCGCCCGGCTGTACAGGTACGAGCCGAGCAGTTCGGGATCGCGGCTGCCGCCCACACTCAGCGCGGCGTGTCCGACCGCCTGATCGACCCAGGTCATCAGGAGCTTGTCCAGCGATCCGTCCGGGCCGTGGGTAACCCCGTCGAGCTGTTCCGACAACCTGCGACGCACGTGCAGCCGCAGCATCTCGGTCTGCACCGCGGCCCAGGCGAGCTCGGCGGGCGGCGGGCCGTCCACGCGGGAGGCCAACTGGCGCACCAGCTTTCCGTATCGGGCGGCATAGCCCAGGGTGGAGGGTTCGCGCTCGTGCCCGACCACCGTCATGGCGAGCTTCCAGCCGTCACCGGGTTCGCCGATGAGCTGATCGGCGGGCACGGTCGCACCGTCGAAACGCACCTGCCCGAACTCGCGGGTGACGCCGCTGATCATCTTCAGCGGCCGCTGTTCCACGCCCGGCTGGTGCATCGAGATGATGAACCCCGAAATCCCCTTGTGCCGAGGCACATCCGCATCGGTGCGGGCCAGCAGCAGGCACCAGTCGGCGACATCGGAATAACTGGTCCAGATCTTGTGCCCGTGGATGACGTAGTGATCGCCCGCACGGGTCGCGGTGGTGGTCAGCGAGGCCAGATCCGAACCCGCGCCCGGCTCGCTGAAGCCCTGGCACCAGCGTTCGGTGCCGTTGATCATCCCGGGCAGGAATCGCTGCTGCAATTCCTTGCTGCCGTGCCGCCCCAGCCCCTGCACCAGATAGCCCAGGCTCGGTCGCGGCGGAGCTCCGGCGATGGCCAGCTCCTCGTCCAGGATCACGTCGTAGACCGGCGGCAGTTCCTGCCCGCCGAACTCCCGCGGCCAGGTCACGCCGAAGAATCCGGCAGCGTACAGGGCCTGATGCCATTCGCCCTGCCGTGCCCAGTATTCATCGCCCGAGGTCGGGAAGCGCCCGGCGGTCTCGGCCAGCCAGCCGCGCAGGCGCGACCGGAATTCGGCCTCTTCGGGTGAATCACGAAAGTCCACAGTCGATCTCCTCCAGACGCACGGGGAACAATTCGGTCGAGGTCATCGCGCGTCGCAGATAGACGTGCGCCAGGCATTCCCAGGTGTTGCCGATGCCGCCGTGCACCTGAATGGCCGTCTCGCACACCGTCTGCGCGGACCGCGCGCAGTACAGCTTGGCGATCTGCCCGGCCCGGATGGCCTCGTCGGGGGTGAGTTCATCCACCGCCCACGCCGCGTGCCGCAGCACGCTGATCGAACCCTCGATCAGCGCCTGGCTCTCCGCGAGCAGATGCGCGACGGCCTGATACGAGCCGATCGTCTTGCCGTACTGCGCACGCACTTTCGCGTAGTCGACCGCGAGAGCCTGTGCACCACGGGCACATCCGACCAGATCGGCGCTGGTCGCGGTGAGCGCCAGCGCTTGCCAGCGGCCGAGTTGGTCGGCGTCGAGTTCCCCGAGTGGTTCGCGATCGCCGCTGATCACCGCATCGACACGGGTCAGGTCCGCACCCGGCGAGTCCTCGCCGACGCCTGCGGCCAGCAGCCGGAGCCCGTCCACGATCAGCACCCGGTCGGCGTCGCGGGCGTCGATGGCCCGACCATCGACGGCCACGGTCCAGCGCGCGGCGGCATCACCGGACTGTCCGCGCAGATCATCGGCCAGCACGGGCCCGAGGAACGGCACGTCCACCAGACCGCGCGCGAACTCCTCGGCGACGATCGCGACCTCGACACCGGAGGCACCGTCCGAGCGCAACGCCCGCCAGCCGGTCTGCGCGACCGTCGCCGCCAAACGGGTCACGCGGGCCTGATCGTCCAGACCCAGCACCGAGCCCGGTCCCAGGTCGTCGGCCAGTTTCGCGGCGGCGTCACGCAGCTGCCGCTGTTCACTCGTGTATCTGACGTCCATACTGCTCCTTGAGAATTCGGCGCAACACCTTGCCCGACGGCAGTCGGGGGATCTCGGATACGAACACCACGCGACGCAACCGCTTGTACCCGGCCAGCCGGTCCGCGACCAGGGCGGTGAGTTCGTCGGCGGTGACCTCGGCGGCGCGGGTGACCGCCGCGACGATCGCCTCGCCGTCTTCCCGGTCGGGCACCCCGAACACCGCGCAGTCGGCCACCGCCGGATGCGCGTGCAGGACGGCCTCGATCTCGGCCGGTGCGACCTGGAAGCCGCGCACCTTGATCATCTCCTTGGACCGGTCGGTGAGCCGGATCCAGCCTTCGGCGTCGATACTGCCGACGTCGCCGGTGCGGTACCAGCCCTCATCGAATGCGCCCGCGGTCGCATCCTCCGGGAGATATCCGGCCATGACCGAGAGCGAACGAGCCTGTAGTTCGCCGATCTCCCCCGGCCCCAGCGGTTCTCGGGTCTCCAGCGAGATCGCGCGCAGCTCCACCCCGGGGGCCGCCTTGCCGACGCTGTCCAGGCGCGCGCCGCCGATCGGGCTGCACGCGATGACCGGCAGCTCACTGGCCCCGTATGCGGGCAGCCAGGGCACACCTGTTCGGGCGGTGACGGTTTCAGCGACGCCGGGCGCGACCGGAGTCGCGCCCCACATGATGTAGCGCAGCGAGGACAGATCGTAGGACTCGAGTTCGGGATGCGCGGCCAGCGCCAGAGCGATGGGGGCCACGGCCATTTCGACGGTGATCCGGTCTTCGGCGATACAGCTCAGCATGCGTTCGATGTCGAAGCGGCGGTGCAGTCGCATCCAGGCCCCGGCCTGCAATACGGTCAGGATGTTCAGCAGGCCGAGGATGTGTGCGGGCGGTGTCAGGATCTGCAGTCGATCATAGGAATTCAGCTCGAGCACCTTGATCCAGTGCTGTACGGCGGCTGCCATCGAGGCATGCGTATGCCGCACGGCCTTGGGCAGACCCGTTGTACCGGAACTGAACACGAGCACCGCGTCGGATTTCGGGTCGGGGTGCGCGGCCGGATGCCGGCGCGGGGTGATCGGCTCGTCCAGGTGCCGCATCGGCAGCGCCTGCCCGAGCAGTGGCGAATCGCCCACGCCGAGAACGGGTTCGGTCAGTGCCAGCGCGTGGTCCAGCTCGGTCTGCTTCCAGGACGGGCTGATCAGCACCACCGTCGCGCCCAGGTGCCACAGCCCCAGCACCGCGATCACGAACTCCGGGCGATTGGCGGACATCAGCGCGACGCGGTCACCCGGCCGCACGCCGCGCTCGGCCAGCTCGGAGGCCAGGCCCTCGGCGAGGCGATCCAGCTCCGCCCGGGAGTACTCGCGGCCCTCGAAGACCAGCACGACCGGTTCGGCCCGGACCGTCGCTGCTCCGCCCGGCGCGCTCACGGCGACTCCCCGGCGCTCGGGGGCGCGACCGGGGCGCCTGCGCGCCGAGTGGTGCACGACACCATCGCGACCTTCCAATCTCATTGATGAGAATAGAATTCTCTTTATACTAGAATCTTAATACCAGAGGAGGGTAGTTCATGGCGAGACCACCGATGTTCCAGCGCGCGACCGTCACCCGGATCAGCAAGGAGAGCGCGGACGCACGCACATTCGTGCTGGCCCCGCACGACGGGCCGATCACGTACCGCGCCGGGCAGTTCTGCACGTTCCGGGTGCACGTCGACGGCCGGGACCTGTTCCGCTCGTACTCGATGTCCAGTGCCCCCGAGACCGACGGCGAGCTGATGACCACGGTCAAGCGGGTGCCCGGCGGCGCGGTGTCGAACTGGCTGCACGACAACGTCGTCGAGGGCGACGAACTGGAGATGTCCCAGGCCGCGGGCCGATTCTGCCTGCGTGAAACGCGGGCTCCCCTGCTCGGATTCAGCGGCGGCAGCGGCATCACCCCGGTCCTGTCGCTCACCAAGAGCGCCCTGGCCACCACCGACCGCCGGATTCGACTGCTATGCGCGGACCGGGATCGCGAGTCGGTGATTTTCGACACCGCGCTGACCGAACTGGCCGCGCGATATCCCGGACGGCTGAGCGTGATCCGGCATCTGGACTCCGCCGGCGGATTCCTCACTCCCGAGGCGATCGCCGAGTTCGTCGGCTCCGACGGGGAAGCCGACAGCTACGTCTGCGGGCCCGAACCGTTCATGGAGATGATCGAGAAGGCCCTGCCCGGACCTGGGCTGATCTTCAGTGAGAGATTCGGGGCTCCGGCGCCGATGCTGCCCGGAGCCGAGGCACCGGCCGCCGACACCGTCACCGCGAAGACGCCCGAAACTCCCTCGGCCCCAACAAATCCCGCGGGCGAGGGCACGGTCACGATCATCCTGAACCGCAAGAAGAAGACCGTCCCCCGAAACGACGGCGAGACCCTGCTCGAGAGCGCCCGCCGCGCCGGACTCACCCCGCCCTTCTCCTGCGAAGCAGGCAACTGCGCCACCTGCATGGCCAAGGTCACCGAGGGACACGCCACACTGCGCCAGAACAACGCGCTCACCGACGACGAACTGGAAGAAGGCTACGTGCTGACCTGCCAGGCGGTCCCCGACACCGATTCCATCACCGTCGACTACGAATGAGGGCCCAGCCTTCGCACCGACCCACCTCCGCCCCGGCCCTGCGAAGCGGATCCCAGCCGATCCGCTCCGCAGGGCCTCGCGCGTACCGGGTATCGCACCCGTCGCGCCGCCGGATTGCTCTATTTCGGGCCACGCCGCACTGCGCTTTCCGAATCACACTGCGCCGCGCGGTAATCGAGAACACAGCAGCCTGCCTGCGCGGCACCGCACCGGTCCCGCGTCCGGAATCCTGCCTCAGGGTTTGACGCCCAGCGAACGGCCTCGCCGAGTATCGCGCGCGGACCGCTTTCGGGCTCGCATCCGGCCGTACCGATAGAATTCGGCACGCGCACAGAGTATCTCGCGAGCGCGGTGCTACCCGTTCGTCACATCCGAAGTCCTGCCGCACGGTGACAACCTTCAGCGACCGGCTTCGCCCAGCACCGGGGGCGGACCATATTCGGGCTGGTATCCGGCGATCTTGATCGGGTTGCGGATCAGGCGGAAATCGCCCGCGGTGACGATCGCTTCCGGGGTAGCGGCCAGGGCTTCGGGCAGCGTGCGGACGGCTGCGGCGGGAATTCCCAAGGGGCGCAGCCGGTTCTGCCAACCGGTCGCGGTGTCCGCGGCCAGGGCGGTGGTGACCGCGGCGAGTACCTCGTCGCGCTGCGACGCGCGTTCGGCCATGGTTTCGAAACCGGTGACCCCGGCCTCGGCGGCGAAGGTCCTCCAGAATCCGTCGTGGGTGATGAACAGCGCCAGATAGCCGTCAGCTGTCGGGAACAGCTGCGCCGGAACGTAATACGAGTGCGCGCCGAAGGGGCGGCGGCGGGGTTCGGCGCCGGTGCCCAGGTAGGCGGCGGCGTGGTAGTTGAGCTGGGAGAGCATCACGTCGTAGAGCGAGACGTCGACCTGTCCGCCACGACCGGAGACGATCTGCGCGAGCAGGCCCAACGCGGCGGTCAGGCCGGTGGAGTTGTCCGCGGAGGAGTATCCGGGCAGCGTCGGCGGCCCATCCGGGTCGCCGGTCATGGCCGCGATGCCGGTCGAGGCCTGGACGACGTAGTCGAACGCCGGATCGTCGCCGCCGTCCAGCCCGAATCCGGTGACGGCCACGCAGACGATCCGCTCGTTCCACCCGCGCAGCGCGTCATAGGTCAGCCCGAGCCGCCGGATCGCCGAGGGCTTCAGATTCACCAGCAGCGCATGCGATTCCGATGCCAGCTCACCCAGGCGTTGCTGCCCGCCCGGCGAGGTCAGATCGATGCACAGGCTGCGTTTGCCGCGGTTGAGGCTGGCGAAGTAGGTCTCGCTGACCTGCCGGGAGATCTCGCCCGAGGCCGGTTCCAGCTTGGTCACCTCCGCGCCCAGATCGGCCAGCATCATGGTCGCGTAGGGCCCGGCCAACATGGTGCCGACTTCCAGGATCCGGATCCCGGCCAGCGGCCCGCCGCCCGACTCCGGCGACACTCGACTATCCGGCCGCATCTGCACCACCAGCCCTCCGCGTACCCGCCGCCGCCCGCTCCGGTCGACGCTCTGATCCGAATTACCCTGCCGCGCAGCGGCTATCGCAACTCCCGCGCGACCTCGGCGATCATCTCGCGGGTGCGGCGCTTGGAGGCGCGCAACTCGTCGAGGGTGTCCCCGATCGGCAGCAGCCGCACCGAGATGTCGGTCGCCCCCGCCTCGGCATACCGCCGCAAGCCCGCCGCGATGGCCGCCTCGTCACCCGCGATGCACATGTCGCCGATATTGCGGGAATCGCCCTGATCCAGCAGCCGTTGATAATTCGGCGAAACCTCGGCCTCGGCGAGGATGCGGTTCGCCCGCTCCTTGGCCTGATCCACCTCGTCCGGTCGGCACAGGCACACCGGCAACCCCGCCACGATGCGCGGAGCCGGACGGCCCGCGTCGGCGGCGGCCTTGGTGATCTTCGGCGCGATGTGGCCGGCGATGGCGCGCTCGTCGGCCATCCACAGCACCGTGCCGTCCGCCCGCTCCCCCGCGATGCGCAACATCACCGGCCCCAGCGCGGCCACCAGCACGGGTACCGGCGCCACAGGACCCAGATCCAGCGGATTGTGCACCGTGAACGTCTCGTTCTCCACATCCACCGAACCCGGCCCGCGCAGTGCGGGATTCAGCACGTCGAGATAATCCCGGGTGTAGGCGGCGGGCTTGTCGTACGGCAGGCCCAGCATGTCCCGCACGATCCAGTGATGCGACGGCCCGACCCCGAGCGCGAGCCGCCCGTTCGCCGCAGCCTGCGCCGAGAGAGCCTGCCGCGCAAGGGTTATCGGATGTTGCGCCTGCAAAGGCACAACGGCCGTGCCCAATTCGATGCGCGTGGTTTTCGTGCCCATCAGCGCGATGGTGATCAGCGCGTCGAAATCGGTGGGCAACTGCGGAATCCACGCCGAATCCAGACCGGCCGACTCCGCCCATTCGATATCGGCCAGCATCCGGTCCAGTTTGCGCGTGGCGTCGCCCTTCTCCGGGCCGATCATCACTCCGATACGCACGAATTTCCTCCAGTTTCAAGCACTTTCACAGCGCGCCCGCGTTTCGCCGGCGGCGCGGTCAGGACGACGCCGATGTACCGGTCAGCTTGCGGATCTCGGCCACCAAGACCTCCAGCGCGGTACCGGTCGGGAACACCGCGGCGGCCCCCGCCTCCTCCAGCCGCGGCACATCCGCCTGCGGAATCGTGCCGCCCACGACCACGGCGATGTCTCCGGCGTCCACGGCCCGCAGCGCGTCCACCACGCGCTTGGTCAGCGCCAGATGCGCGCCCGACAGGATGCTCAGCCCCACCACGGCCACATCCTCCTGCAACGCGATCGACACGATGTCCTCCACGCGCTGGCGGATTCCGGTGTAGATCACCTCGAATCCGGCATCGCGCAGGGTGCGCGCGACGATCTTCGCGCCGCGATCGTGCCCGTCCAGTCCAGGCTTGGCGACCAGTACCCGCGCGGTCATCAGAACACCACCGGCTGCTGGAATTCGCCCCACACCGATTTCAGCGCGGCGGTCATCTCCCCGACCGTGCAGTAGGCGTTGGCGCAGTCGATCAGGCGGTCCATCAGATTCTCGTCTCCCTCGGCGGCGCGCGACAGTGCGGTCAGCGTGGATTCCACTGCGGCGGAATTCCTTTCGGCCTTGACCTTGGCCAGGCGTTGCAACTGCACCTCGCGTCCCTGCGCGTCGAGTTCGTAGGTGCCGATATCGGGCGCGGGCTCGTCGGAGACGAACCGGTTCACCCCCACCACCGGACGTTCGCCCGATTCGATCTGCTGATGGGCCTTGTACGCCTCGTCGGCGATCAGCCCCTGCAGGTAACCGTCCTCGATGCAGCGCACCATCCCGCCGTGCCGGTCCAGATCGGCCATGATCTCGACGATGCGCGCCTCGGTCTCGTCGGTCAGCGCCTCGACGAAGTACGAACCGCCGAGCGGATCCGCGACCCTGGTCACGCCGGTCTCGTACGCCAGGATCTGCTGGGTGCGCAGCGCCATCGTCGCCGATTCCTCGCTGGGCAGCGCGAACGGCTCGTCCCAGGCGGCGGTGAACATCGACTGCACCCCGCCCAGCACCGAGGCCAGCGCCTCGTAGGCGATGCGCACCAGATTGTTCTGCGCCTGCGGCGCGTACAGCGACGCACCGCCGGAGACGCAGCCGAACCGGAACATCGACGCCTTGTCCTTGGTCGCGCCGTACCGTTCGCGCACGATCGTGGCCCAACGACGCCGTCCCGCACGGTATTTCGCTATCTCCTCGAAGAAATCGCCGTGCGTGTAGAAGAAGAAGGAGACCTGCGGCGCGAACTGATCGATGCTCATCCGCCCGCGTGCGACGACGGTGTCGCAGTAGGTGACGCCGTCGGCCAGGGTGAAGGCCATCTCCTGCACGGCGGTCGCGCCCGCATCGCGAAAGTGCGCGCCCGCCACCGAGATCGCGTTGAATCGCGGCACCTGTGCGGCGCAGAATTCGATGGTGTCGGCGATCAGCCGCAGTGACGGCTCGGGCGGCCAGATCCAGGTGCCGCGCGAGGCGTACTCCTTGAGGATGTCGTTCTGGATCGTGCCGGTGAGCTTTTCGCGCGGCACACCCTTCTTCTCCGCCGCCGCGACGTAGAACGCCAGCAGGATCGCGGCGGTGCCGTTGATGGTGAAGCTGGTGGAGATCTTGTCCAACGGGATTCCGTCGAACAGGATCTCGGCGTCGGCGAGGGTGTCCACAGCGACGCCCACGCGGCCGACCTCCTCGCTCACCTCCGGATCGTCGGAGTCGTAACCGCATTGGGTCGGCAGGTCCAGTGCCACCGACAGTCCGGTGCCGCCCTGTTCGAGCAGATACCGGTAGCGCCGGTTGGACTCCTCGGCGGTGCCGAATCCGGAGTACTGCCGGAACGTCCACAGCCGACCTCGATAGCCGGAGGCGAAGTTTCCGCGCGTGAAGGGGTACTCGCCCGGCGCGGGCGGATCGGCTCGCCGATCCTGCGGTCCGTACACCGCTTCGAGCGGGATACCGGACGAGGTCTGCACTTCGTTGTTCATCAGTGAATACGGTACTTGCCAAAAAAGAGAATGCCAATACCATCAGGTGTGAATGCCTGATCACGAAGCTGTTGCGACCGAGGAGCACGATGTCCGACCACCTACCGCTGACCGATCGCACGATGGTGATCTCCGGTGCGAGCCGCGGCATCGGCCTGGCGATCGCCCTCGCCGCCGCCCGGCAGGGTGCCAATGTGGCGCTGCTGACCAAGACCCTGGCCGACGCCGCGGCGGCGATCCTGTCCCGCCCGGCGCGCAAGACCACCGGCAACTGCTTCCTGGATACCGACGCGCTGTCCCACTACGCCGGGCTCGACGATTTCTCCCGCTACGGCGGCGGCCCGAACCCCACCCCGGACCTGTTCCTGGACTGAGGAATCCGGAAAGGATTGCCACACATGCCAATCGACGAAACCCCCGCCGAACGCTACGAAGCCGGACTACAGGTCCGCCGGGAGGTGGTGGGCGAGGAGTACGTCGAGCGCGCCCTCGCCTCGGCCACCGAATTCTCCCGGCCGCTACAGGATCTGGTCACCGAATACTGCTGGGGCGCGGTGTGGACCAGGGAAGGTCTGGATCGCCGCACCCGTTCGATGCTCACCCTGAGCATGCTGACCGCGCTGAACCGGTCCACCGAATTCGCCACGCACGTACGCGCGGCGCTTACCAACGGCGTCACTCCGGAGGAGATCCGCGAGGTGCTGCTGCACGCGACCGTCTACGCCGGGGTGCCGGCCGGGGTGGAGGCGTTCCGCATCGCCGGGCCGATCCTGGTCGAGCACGCTGCGAAGTAACCCGGCAGCAGAACACGGACCTTCCCGGCAAGCTCGGCGCGAAGCAGACCGATATCGCCGATGAGTGGTCGGCCCGGCGAAAAGACTCAGCGGCACAAAACCTTCCGGACCCTGGCGCGGCACCGGGGGTACCTGGCCTTATGACACGGCCGACCATGCGAAATCATGATGGTCGCATAACGAAAATGCTACTTGTGTGACTTGAGAATCTCCTTACCATAAATGGCTAGCGAGACCTCGATCACATTCAGCGCCTCGTGTTCATATCGCCCTGCTTCAGGAGCTTCCATGTCCACCACCGAAACCAGTCCGCCGCCGGACCATCTCGACAGCCCTGCCGAGAACGACACCGGCCGCTTGGACGGGGCCTCCCGCCTGCGGATCTTCACCATCCTGGTCGTGATCGTCCTGTACACCGAGGTCGTCCCGCTGCAGTACACGATGGTCTCGGCGGCCCTGCAGAAGATGACCAAGACGTTCACCAACGTGGGCGGGAACATCAACTGGGCGGTCATCATCCTGGGGCTGGTGGGCGCGGCCGCGACGCCGCTGATCGGCAAGGCCAGCGACGCCTGGGGCAAGAAGAAACTGTTCCTGGCCACCGGACTCTGCTTCTTCGTCGGCTGCGTCATCTGCGCGTTGACCAGCAACTGGACCATCTTCCTGATCGGCCGCGGCCTGGCTGCGCTCTCCATCGCCAGCCAGGTCGTCGCCTACGGCCTGATCCGAGATCTCATCCCGCGCAAGTACATTCCGCTGGGCGTCGGCATGATCGGGGCGGGACTGGGCTTCTCCGGGGCGGTCGCACCGCTGATCGGCGGCTTCCTGGTCGACCACTTCGAGTGGCGCGCGATGTTCTGGTTCCTGGCCGCGTTCACCCTCGTGCTGACCCCCCTGGTCATGTGGATCGTGCCGGAGACGAAACTGCGTGTGCGCGAACGCTTCGACCCGTTCGGCGCGATCTTGCTGTCCGCGGGCGCACTGTTCACGCTGCTCTACCTGGACAACGGTCAGACCTGGGGCTGGGGCCGCCCGTCGGCGCTGGCCTGGCTCATCGTCGGCTTGGCCATGCTGGTGCTGTTCGTCGTGGTGGAGTTCCGGGTCTCCCGGCCGATCATGGATATGAAACTCCTGGTCAACCCGAAGGTCAGCCTCACCCTGCTGATGACCGCGTTCGGCGTCGGCATCACCGCGGTGCAGCCGCTCGCGCTGGGCTATATGACGCAGACCCCGAATGTCGACGGACTACGCGAGAGCGTCACGCAAGGCGTTGTGGCACAGGCGCATCAGATGACCGGGATGACCCTCCCGGCGAATCTGGTACACGTGAGTTTCGATCCGAGCTACACCTACGGCAACGGCTTCAGCATGCTCGGATACGCACTGCACGTGGGCATCTGGGCCGGTCTGCTCGGCATGATAGTCGGCCCGTTCGCCGGTGCGATGGCTCGGCGGTTCGGTGCGCGAATCCCGGCGATTCTCGCGTTCACCATCCTGACGATCTCGGGTGTGGGATTCGTCGTATTCCACTACAGCTGGATCACGTATCTGGTGCTGTATCTCCTGGCGGGCATCGGATTCGGCTGCTTCTACGCCGCGGGCCCCAACCTCATCATCGACGCGGTGCCACAGGAACAGCAGGGCATCAGCGCGGGCATGCTCGGGGTCACCATGAGTATGGGTTCGGCCGTCTGCATGGCGATCACCACCGCTCTGTTGAACAACCATCCGGTCAAGGCGCACATCGATGTGATGGGGCACTCGTCGGTCCAGACGATCCCACAGGTCTTCGCCGACCGCGGGTACACGCTGAGTTTCTGGGTGGTGCTGGCCACCACGATCGTCGCGCTGATCGTCGCCGTGGCGATGCGGCACGGTCGCCAGCCCGCGACCGGCGGCGAGGCGGTGGCCGACTAGGTACGAGAAAACCTCGGCGCCCGAATCATTCTCGGGCACCGAGGTTTTCGTACGGCGTGACCGCGATCAGCGGGCCGAGGTGTGCTCCACCTCGGAGGTCATCGGCACGGCCGGACCGTCGTGACCGAGGTGGGCATCGACACCCTGCACGGCGTCACCGTGCACGTTGACCTGCATGACGACCGGCGCGTAACCGCTCACCACGACGGTGTAGTCGCCGTCGGACAGGTTGGCGAAGGTGTAGCTGCCGTCCGGGCCGGTGGTCATGGTGTCCACCACGTGCCCGGCCGGATCCATCAGCGTCACCTGCGCGTCGTGCAGCGGCCGATCGTCCGAGCGGACCCGGACCACACCGCTCAGGCGCGCACCGGGCCGCAGCAGCACCGCGATCTCGGTGATACCCGCACCGCTCACCAGCACCGGAACGGCCGTCGGGTGGAAGCCGTCGGCGCTCACCGCGACGATGAATTCGCCCTCGGGCAGATCGGACAGGCCGAACCGGCCCAGGATGTCGGTCTCGGCCGAGGCGACCACCTCACCGCGCGGGTCCAGCGCCGCGACACGCGCCTCGGGCACCGGATCATCGCCGGGGACGCGGGTGACGGTTCCGGCCAGCGTGCCCATCCCGGCGAGGGTCACCTCGCAGGCGGTCGGGACCGGGCCGACCGTGACCGTCGAAGCGTCCGGGCGGCGGCCCTCCGCCGAGGCGATCAGCACATAGACGCCCGCGGACGGCGCGGCGAGTTCGTAATACCCGTCCTGGCGGGTGGTCGCGCGGCCCTGCTGACTGCCCGACATCGAGATCAGCGTCAGCGTCGCACCGGGCACCACGGGCCCGCCCGCATCGCGCACCCGGCCGTAAACCGAAGGGCCGGTGATGTTTTCAGCGACGGTGGGCCCCGCGTAGTGATCCGCCGCAACCTGCACGGCAGCGGAGACGACACCGGCGACCGGCAGCGAATCGACTTCCGCGGCAACAAGATCGGCCTCGGCCGCCGTGTGCGCGACAGCGGCCTCAGCCGCGGCGGCCGCACTGCGGCGCACCGGGATGAAGATCGCGAGCACCGCGGCCACGATCGAGACGCCGCAGCCGATCAGCAGGCCGGTACGGAATCCGTTCTCGGTGGGGATGCTGGTCCCGGCGAAGCTCACGCTCATCTGCGCGAGCACCACGCCGATCACGGCCGAGGAAACCGAGGTGCCGATCGACCGCATCAGGGTGTTGAAGCTGTTGGCCGCGGCCGAATCCTTCACCGGCACACCGCCCATGATCAGCGCGGGCATCGCGCCGTAGGCGAATCCGGTGCCCGAGCTGATGACGATCGTCACGATCATCAACGTCCAGGGGTTGCCCATCAGCACCATCGACAGGCCGTAGCCCACGGCCATGATCAGGGCGCCGACGGTCAGGGTCACCTTCGGCCCCTTCAGTGCCGACAGCTTGGCACTGGGCACCGAGAGCAGCATCATCATCAAACCGCCCGGCGCCATGAACAGGCCCATCGCCATCATCGACTGGCCCAGGCCATAGCCGGTGATCTTGGGCAGCTGCATCAATTGCGGGACGATCAGCGACTGCGAGTACATCGCGACGCCGATCCCGATGGACGCGATATTCGTCATCAGCACCTGCGGACGCGCGGTGGTCCGCAGATCGACCAGCGGCGCACTGCTGCGCAGCTCCCACCAACCCCACAGCAGCAGCACCACGACCGCGGCGACGAACAGGATGATGATGCCCGCGCTGCCCCAGCCCCACGAACCGCCCTTGGACACCGCGAGCAGCAGGCACACCAATCCCGCGCCCAATCCGATCGCGCCGAGTACGTCGAAGCGTCCGGTCGAACCGGCAGGCGCGACCGTGGGCAGCACGAAGTAGATCAGCGCCGCGACGACCACACCGGCCACCGCGACGCCCCAGAACAGCACCCGCCAGTTGGCGTATTGCACAACCGCCGCGGACAGCGGCAGACCCAGCGCACCACCGATTCCCAGTGACGAGCTGATCAGCGCGATACCCGAGCCGAGCCGCTCGGGCGGCAGCAGATCGCGCAGCGCGGCGATGCCGACGGGGATGATGCCCACACTCATTCCCTGCAAGCCACGGCCGATGATCATCGGCCACAGCGAGGAGGACAGCGCGCACACCACCGAACCCACGATCAGCGGGACGGTCGACAGCAGCAGGACCTGGCGCTTCCCGTACATGTCACCCAGGCGTCCGGCGACCGGCGTGACGACCGCGGCGACCAGCAGGCTGGCGGTCACCACCCAGGTCGCGTTGGCCGTCGAGGTGTGCAGCAGCTTCGGCATCTGGCCGAGCATCGGGATCACCAGGGTTTGCGTCAATGACGCGACGATGCCGGCGAATGCCAGCACCGCCAGTATGCCGCCGGAGCGGGCGGCAGGTTGTTTTTCGGCCACGTCAATCTCCTAACGAGTCACGCCGTTAATATGTAGTATGCATATCGTGTGCGTAATGCACAATAATTGCTGAGTGCACAAAGATGTGGCGTCCGTCTCGCGGGTATCGTCCGCAGCGGGCACAGCAGAAGGGAGTTCGGCATGGACGGGCCCGTGGACCTGGTCGAATTCGAGAGCATGCTGCTCACGAAGTACACCCTCAACCCGCGCTTCCGCAGCGGGAACGGCCTGCTCGAGCGCAGCGCCTACCTACTGCTGAGCCGCATCGAACTGGCCGGGCCGCAATCCATCCGGCAGTTCGGTGACGCGCTTCGCCTGGACGCCTCGACCCTGAACCGCCAGACCCGCGCGCTGCTGCGAGACCGGCTCGTCGAACGCATCGCCGATCCCGACGGCGGCATCGCGCGCAAGTTCCAGCTCACCGAGGCGGGCCGCCGCCGCCTGCACGCCGCCCGCGCCGTCAACGTCGAGGGCATGACCCGCGTGATGGCCGACTGGACCGATGAGGACATCGCCGCCTTCGCCGGCTACCTGCGCCGCTTCAACATGGATATCGAACGTCTCGACGGCCGCCCCTGGCCCCGCCCCGACTCCCGCGAAACCAGCTCGGCGAATCCGCGCTGATTCCCGGCCCCGGACAGCACAGGCCGAAACGTATACGATTCGGGCAACAATCACGCAACATCACCTCGGTACCGTCACCCCGTCAACCGCCCTACGCGGGGCCGATCGATCGGAGTGTGAGATGACCGGAGCGACACCGTGCTGCTGGCGATGAGAGTACTCCCCGGCGTGACAGCTATGTCCCCGCGTGCGCCCCAACAGCTTTCGGCGCATGGCATCGATCGAGCGAGGTCGGCGGTATCGCGTCACGATCACGGACGCTTCGGTCGATCGGGCGAACATGCATCGATGCTCGACCCACTGCACAAGTGGTGCGCCGGGCGGGCAGCAGCATCGGCGAGCGGCCGCAACCGAATTCAGCCGCCACCATCGATGCAACGGCGGATCCATTCGGCCAATGGGCACAACTACTTTCGACATCGAAGCGATTCGACGCCGCCCCCGCACGGCGAACTCGACGGCATCGACGACCGTCTTCGGGTAGTCGAGGCCGCGTCGCCGCAGCGGGCATCTGGGGCAGCCCGTGCACTCCGATCACATCTCGCACCGCGAACGAGACAGCCCGCCTACTCCACTCATATCCCTCACCACAAACGAGGTACGACCACGTTCGCCACCGAGAGAACCGCGCTATGAGCCCACACAGTGACCTTCACACCATCGGCGAGCGGCTGCGAGTAGTCGAGACGGATCTGCTGCGACGGTACCCCGGCGATCGGCCGGGTCAGCCCGTGCACACCGCTTATGTCTGCGCGGCGGATACGCAGGCGGATCTGCCGGGCGAGTGGGGTGCGACCGCGGTGGAATTGGCCGACCGGCACATAGATCTGCTGACCGGCCTGGCCGGGGTTGAGGTGCTGGCGCGGGCTCGGGAGACGTTGGCGCAGACGCCAATTCAGGATCTGCGACTGGATTTCGAGGACGGGTACGGCACTCGCGGGGATGCGGTGGAGGATGACGATGCGAGGCGGGCCGGGCGGGTGCTCGCGGCGTTGCCCTCAGCGGTTTTCTCACGGGGTGTGCGGATCAAGGGGCTGACTCTCGGGGAGTACGAGCGGGCGGTACGGACGCTCGAGCTCGTCCTGGACGGGGCAGGCGGCGTGCCGGAGGGATTCGTTTTCACCGTGCCGAAACTGCGGGCCGTCGAGCAGGTGGACGTCGCGGTTCAGGTCTGCGAGATGTTGGAGAGGGCATACGGGATCGCCTCGGGCACATTGCGTTTCGAGTTGCAGATCGAGAGTCCGCAAGCGGTGATCGCGGCCGACGGTTCGGCCACGGTCGCCCGGGCGATCCATCGTTCGGCCGGACGCTGCACCGGATTGCATTACGGCACTTACGATTACAGTGCCGCGTGCGGTATCGCTCCGCAGTTCCAGTCGCTGGAGCATCCGGTGGCCGATCATGCCAAGGCGGTCATGCAGGCCGCGGCCGCGCAGACCGGCGTGTGGGTGTGCGACGGCTCGACGCAGGTGCTTCCGATCGGGGATGCCGCCGCGGCGGCGCTCGAGCGGCACTTCCGGCTCGTCACCCGGGCGCTCGAACGCGGCTACTACCAGGGCTGGGATATGCATCCCGGCCATCTGGTCACGCGCTGGGCCGCCACCTATGCCTTCTTCCGCGGCGCACTCCTGGCCGCGGCCCCGCGCATCGACGGCTATCTGCGACGCCGGGGCGGGGCCGTGGTCGACGAACCCGCCACCGCGCAGGCCTTGGCCACGGTGGTGCTGCGCGGCCTGGACTGCGGCGCGTTCGCCCCCGAGGACGTCACCGCACTGTCCCCCGACGCATCGGTCGAGGTGCTCACCCAGTTGCGCGAAAGGAAGGTGCTCGAACTGTGAAACCCACGGAGCCAACGGAATTCACCCTGTTACCGGATCTGGCGGTGCGCACCCTGGGCGGTGCGGTGATCTGGGCGAGCGACGAATCCTTCGCGGAGAAGGAGAATTTGATCCGCCCCGAGGCCTCGACCCATCAGGCCGCCACCTTCGGTCACAAGGGGCAGGTGTACGACGGCTGGGAGACGCGGCGTCGCCGTCGCCCGCACGGTGACGCCCCCGGCCCGGACGATTGCGATACCGCCATCGTGCGACTCGGCGTGCCGGGCGTGGTGCGCGGGGTGATCGTGGACACCGCGTGGTTCACCGGCAACTATCCACCCGAGATATCGGTGGAAGCCATTGCAGTGCAAGGATATCCGCCCGCCGACCAGATCGCCGCGCTCGACGGCTGGACCCCGCTGGTCGCACGCGCTCGAGTCGTCGGCGATACCGCCAACGCGTTCGGAGTCGAATCGGATCGGCGCTTCACCCATGTGCGTCTGCGCATCCACCCGGACGGCGGCGTGGCCCGGCTGCGGGTGCACGGTGAGGCGAAACCCGATCCGCGATGGCTGGATTCGGGACCGTTCGATCTGGCCGCCCTGGAGAACGGCGGCCGGGTCGCGGACTGCTCGAACCGCTTCTATTCCCATCCGCAGAATCTCCTCATGCCCGGCCGCGCCCGCGTCATGGGCGACGGCTGGGAGACCGCCCGCCGCCGCACCTCCGGCAACGACTGGGTGCGCGTCCGCCTGGCCGGAACCGGCATCCTCACCTCGGCCGAGATCGACACCTCCTATTTCCTGTCGAACAGCCCCGGCGCGGCGGCACTGACCGGCATCCGCCCCGACGGCAGCGAGGTCGAACTACTCCCCCGCACCGACCTGCTCCCCGACGCCCGTCACCGCTTCCCCCTCACCCCCGCCGACTCGGTCGAGCAGGTGCGCCTGGATGTCTACCCGGACGGCGGGCTGGCCCGGCTGCGCCTCTACGGCACTCTCACCGACGCCGCCCGCGACGAATTGCGCGGCAACACAGCGTGATCCAGTGCGGCGAGGATCGGCAGCAACGAGGTGCGCGCGGAGCAGCAGCTGCCCGGGCAACCCGGTCGGCCGCAGGCGACCCGGCGCAGGCCGTCTCGCTCGCTCCGACGTCCGCCGCGACGAGTTGCCCGCCCGCACGTAATGATCCAGCGCTGGCGGGATCGGAAGCAGCACAGATTAATCCAGCTCGAACAAGGAGTAGCGATGACTGAGGGTGTGATGGACGGATACCCGCGGGACATGGTCGGCTACGGGCCGACGCCGCCGGATCCGCGGTGGCCGGGCGGGGCGTTCATCGCGGTGCAGTTCGTGCTCAACTATGAGGAGGGCGCGGAGAACTGCGTGTTGGACGGTGACGAGGCGTCCGAGACGTTTCTGTCGGAAATGGTTCCGGCACAAGCTTTTCCGAATCGGCACCTGAGTATGGAGTCGCTCTACGAGTACGGCTCGCGGGCCGGGGTGTGGCGGGTGCTGCGGACCTTCGAACAGCGCGGCATCCCGCTGACCATCTTCGCGGTCGCGCGGGCGCTGGAACGCAATCCCGAAGCGGTGGCGGCCTTTCGGCGGCTCGGGCACGAAATCGCCTGTCACGGCCTGCGCTGGAAGTCCTATCAGCTCGCCGATCCCGAAACCGAACGCGAGCATATGGCCGAGGCCGTTCGCATCATCACCGAACTGTTCGGCGAACCGCCGCGCGGCTGGTACACCGGCCGCGACTCCCCGCAGACCCGCGATCTGGTCGTGGCGCACGGCGGATTCACCTACGACTCCGATTCCTACGCGGACGATCTGCCCTACTGGACTCGGGTACGCGACACCGATCACCTGGTCGTGCCGTACACCTTGGAGACCAACGACATGAAGTTCTCCTCCCCCGCCGGTTTCGCCAACGGCGAGGAGTTCTTCACCTACCTGCGCGACGCCTTCGACGTGCTCTACGCCGAGGGCGCGGCGGGCGCACCCAAGATGCTCTCGGTCGGCCTGCACTGCCGCCTGGTCGGCCGCCCCGGCCGCACCCGCGCCCTGGAACGTTTCCTGGACTACGTCCAGTCGCACGAGAAAGTCTGGCTCGCCCGCCGCATCGATATCGCCGAGCATTGGGCCCGCACCCATCCACCCAGCTGAGTTGGGTTGATTTCACGACGCGGCAGTCGCAACGCTGTCGATCGGCCTGCCGCCCAAGTCGATCGGCGCCTCGGCTGGGTTCGTTCGGCGCGGCAATCGAACTCGTCCCGCGCCGAGCGAACTCCCCCGGCGTCTACCAGCTCCATAACGGCGCTTCACTTCTTCCGCTCAGCACGGTCCGAGCGCCACTCCGCGATCCCAAGCCGAGTACCATCCTCGGGCGATTACGTTACGGCGCTTTACTTCTCCCACCCCAACACGGTGAAGCGCCACCCTCGGCCCCCCACGCCGAGCACCACTCCCCCAGGCCCGCCGATTACGTTACGGTGCTTTACTTCTCCCGTTCAGCACGCTCGAGCGCCACCGCTCGACGCATGATCTCCCGGGCGCGGGATCGGTCCCCGGCGTAGTCGTACGCGCGGGCCGCACGGTAGTTGGTGCGCCAATCATCCGGCGCGGCTTCCCATTCCACCTTGACCTTCTCGAAAAGCGCGTCGGCGGCGTCCTTCTCGATCCGGCCGGACGGGCGGCGCGGCAGATCGGAGACGTCCAGCTCGCGACCTTCCTCGTGAATGCGCCGGGCCAGATGCTGATGTGCCAGCGCCGCACGGATACTCGTCGCCACCACCCAGATGCCGACGAGCCCGAGGATGATCACGCCGACGCCGATCGCGATGCCCGCGACCTTCCCGGATGCGATGAACGCCACCGCGAACCGGCCCATCAGCAGGAAGTAGACCACCAGCGCGACCACCATGAACACGATGGTCGCGACGGTCCGCACCAGACGCCCGTTGTGGTTGCTCTCACTCACGGCCGACTCCGACGCATTCGCGCTCACAGGTCCAGCAGGGGGTCGAGGCCGACGGTCAGTCCGGGCCGCGCGCCGATCTCCCGCACCCCCAGCAGCACGCCCGGCGCGAAGGAGGTCCGGTCGATCGAGTCGTGGCGAATGGTGAGCGTCTCCCCCTGCGTGCCGAAAAGCACCTCCTGATGGGCGACGAGTCCGGCCAGACGCACCGAATGCACCCGCACCCCGTCGACGCTCGCACCGCGCGCACCGTCGAGTTCGGTGGTGGTCGCATCGGGGCTCGGGCCGACACCGGCGCTCTTGCGCGCCTCGGCGATGATGCCCGCCGTGCGGTACGCGGTGCCCGAGGGCGCGTCGGCCTTGTTCGGATGATGCAGTTCGATGACCTCCACCGAGTCGAACCAGCGCGCGGCCTGTTCGGCGAACCGCATCGACAGCACCGCCCCGATCGCGAAGTTAGGCGCGATCAGCACCCCGACCTCGGGCTTGTCCGCCAGCCAGGCACGCACCTGCGCGAGCCGGTCATCGTCGAATCCGGTGGTGCCCACGACCGCGTGAATCCCGTGCTCGACCAGCCATTGCAGATTGGGCATCACCACATCGGGATGGGTGAAATCGACGACCACCTGCGCACCCGCGTCGGTGAACCCGTCGAGCGCGTCCCCCTTGTCGAGCCCGGCGACCAGTTCCAGATCCTGCGCCGCCTCGACCGCCGCGCAGATCGCCTGCCCGACCTTGCCCTGCGCGCCGAGCACACCCACCCGGATCCGGTTCGCGCTCACCCTTGACTCCTCACATGCCGGTCGACAACCTCCGCCGAGCCTACTGCGCAGGACCATCACGGAACCCACGCCCCCGCGCGACGAGTGGTCCCGGGCACACGCACGACCACGCCGGCACGGCCGGTGATCGCCAACAGCACCACCGGGCTCGCCGGCACCGGCCGATGACGCCCCGGCAACCGCAGACACGAATCCCCACTGCCTACAGGAAGGGCCGCCCGAACTCCGCGACAAACGATCGCCGACGCAGATTCGGCGCGCACGATCGCGGTCGCGTTGCGGCCCAGCCGAAGCGACTCAGTCGAAGACGATGACCTGCCGCAGCCCGTGCCCGGCCGCGAGTTCGTCCATGCCGTGATTGATCTGCTCGAGCCGCAGCCGCGAGGAAACCAGCCGCTCGACCGGCAACCGGCCTTCGCGCCACATCCGCACATAGGTCGGAATGTCCCGGGAAGGCACCGCGGATCCGAGGTAGCTGCCCACGATCGAACGACCCTGCGCGACCAGGGCCAACGGTGAAATGCTCGCCCGCGCTTCAGGATTGGGCAATCCGACGGTCACCGTCGTACCACCGGGCGCGGTGGCGGCGACCGCGGTCTCGAAGGCTCGCACATTGCCCGCGGCCTCGACAACGATCTCCGCGACGACCCCCTCCTCGGCGACCTGCGCCGGGGTGTACACCCGATCAGCACCGAGTTCGGTTGCCAGAGTGAGCTTTTCGGGCAGGGTATCGACCGCGATCACCTCATTGCCCGACTCCGCACGCAACGAGGCAGCCACCAGCACCGCGGCCATGCCGACCCCGCCGAGCCCGACCACCATGACTCGCTCACCCGGCCCCGGTTTGGCCGAATTCAACAGTGCCCCACCGCCGGTCAGCACCGCGCAGCCCAGCACCGCCGCGATCTCCGGAGGTACGTCGTCCGCCACGGGCACTACCGAACGACGATCGACCACCGCATGCGTGGCGAATCCGGACACCCCGAGATGATGCTGGATCGTCTCACCGTCACGCCGCAATCGCCGACCGCCACCCAGCAACTCACCGGCATTGTTCGCGACACTGCCTGGTACGCACGGCGTGCGCCCGTTGGTCGCGCAGCCCTCGCACTCCCCGCAGCGCGGCAGGAACGTCATCACCACCCGCTGCCCCACCCGCAGATCGCTCTCGCCCGGACCGATCGCCTCGATCCGCCCGGCCGCTTCGTGCCCGAGCAGCATCGGCACCGGACGCACCCGATTACCATCCACCACGGACAGATCCGAATGGCACAGCCCGGCCGCCTCGATCCGCACCAGCAACTCACCGGGACCGGGTTCGCCCAGGTCCAGCTCGCCGACCACGAGCGGCGTCGATTCGGCGTACGGCGCGGGCGCGCCGATGCGTTCCAGAACTGCACCACGAATCTTCATAATTCGCACGCTACCGCCTCACGCCCGCACAGCGGCGGCGATCCCGGCACGCGACCTACAGGTGGTAGCCGTACGCCTTGGCCGTGGTCCGCAAACCCTCGTCGAACACGAGATACCGCAGGTCGATCGGCATATCCTGCCAGGACCGCAGCTCCCGATCGCCCTGCAGGCCGAGGTTGTGCACCTTGTGGTCGAAGACCGTCATATCGAACCCCGAGGGGTCGAGCCCGGCGAATTCGCCGACGTTGCGGGCCGCGGCCTCCCGATCGGCGATGAAGTCCTCGTAGCGCAACGACAACACCGGCACCGAGCCGGTCTCCAGGAACGACGTCGCGATCCGCTTCCAGTGCTGGAACGACAGCTCGGTGTCCGCACGGGTCCACCACCCGCGACTTTCCCACTCGTCCAGACTGGACAGCACGTCGCGCGGATCGCGGACGATGAAGATGACCCGCAGATCCGGCAGGTATCGCTGCAACCGCGTGGCGAAGTCCAGGTCGAACCGGACCTCCTTGAATCCCCACACCCGCACATCCGGCACCTCGAACAGCCGCGTGCAGAACTCCGAGAACACCTCCCGCCACGCCGCCGGTTCCGGCATGAGGTTCGCCATGAAGCCCTGATATCCCGACACCGCGTATTCCGTCCGACCGGCCTCGCCGTGGTCTCGGCTCTGACCGATCAGACTCTCGACCGCATCGACGACCCTTTCCAGCTGTCCGTGTTGCTCGCCCCAGATGAACGCCTCGGGATGGGAAGAGATCAGCCGCTGCACAAGCGTGCTGCCACAGCGCTGACCAGCGCCGAAAATCAAAAGCGGAGAGGACACGCCGCGATGTTAACTTGCAGATGGAACCTGTGCAGTGCCTGTGCCGCTCAGCTCGCGACCGGTGGCGCGGGGGCCGGCGGCCAGGTTTCCGGGGTGATCCGAGAGGGCTTGTAGGTCGGGTCGACGTCCCAGTCGACGCGCACGCCCACCCAGGCTTTCGGAGTGTCGAAACGCGTGCGCTGTGTCTCGAAACGCGCTCTGCGGAAGGTGATCTCGCCGAAGAAGTCACCGAGGGAGAAATCGGCCTCACGACCGTCGAAGACGGTGTCGTCGAAGGAGATCGCGCCGTGGTACTCGGCGGCGGAGAAGTCAACGCTGAGCGTCGGGCTGCGCCGCCACCGGGAGCGGACGCCGAATCGCGCGCCGTCGAAGGCAACTCGCCCGGCATAGAAGCGGGAACGGCCGAACGATATTCGGGCACTGTCGAATTCGGCGCGCTCGAAACGCACCGCCGTACCGTCGAACGTCGCCCCGCCGAATTCGGTTCGCTCCGTGCGGAATACCGTCTCGGCGAAGGAGGTCCGCTCACCACTGAAGGTCACGTCGCCGAATATCACCGCGGGCCCGCGAAATACGGCTCGGTCGAAGGACACCGGCGAATCGAATACCGCGCCCTCGAAACGAATTCTGGCGCCGGGGATTTCCGCCCCGGCTCGCTCGGCCGGGGCGAACTCCGCATCCCGGAACAGGGTGGTGCCACCGCGAAATACGCAGCTGCGAAATGAGATGTACTGCCCGAGGAACCGCGCGTGTTCGAAGGTGGTCGCCCGCTCGCCGGTGAACACCGCCCGCGCGAAATAGGTTTGCTCGCCCGCGAAGACCGCGTACCGGAAATCCGAATCCTCCAGCACCGCACCGGAGAAGTCGAAATTGCACTGTGACCAGGACACCTCGGCCGATGCGCGCACATGCGCGACGATCACGTCGACGACGGCGCGGCGCACCTCGCGGTCGTTCTGCCGCAGCTGATACCGCAGCTCCCGCTTGACTCCCGCCTCCTCGACGGTTTCGGTGCGCTGCACCAGATGATCGGCTCCCGACTCCGGTTCGTACGGCAGTCGCAGATATCCGCACAGCACATCGACGCACTGCTGTCGCCGGCTCGATGCGCTGAATTCGTCGGCGACTCCGGCCATCGCATAAACCCCCGCGATCCGGACCGCCACATCGGCGTCACCGAGCTGTCGCGCTGCCGCGCCGAACAATTCGACGAACCGCCCGCGTTCACCGTCACGCTGTTTGCGATAGGCGACGACCAGTGCGACCGCACCGCCCACCCCCGCGGCCACCGACAGCGCGATCTTGGTCAAGTCGACCTGATCGGGCGTCTGCGCCTTGGCGCCCAACAGAATCCACAGCACCCACCACGCGAGAGCCGCGATACCCAGCCCGCCCAGCACCGCGAACACCACCGACAACAACAACGCGGACCGCTGCACTCTGCCGGTGAGGCGTTCTTTCCCCCTCCACCGCATAGCGGAATGGTAACCACAAATCGCCGCTCACCGCAGTGCGAGTGCGATCCGTGGTTACCGCTCAGGACATCTCACAATGCGTCGATCACACCCGCGCGATTTCATCCGGACGCGCCGCCTGAACCTGCTCGTCCCGCCGACCACGCATGCCGATCACCGCCGCGCCGACGCAGGCCAGTGCCACCACGACCACGAACCACGGGAAGATCGCATCCATCCCCCACCTGGTGGCGGCCCATCCCGCCAGCACGGTGGGCAGCGCCATCGCCGAATACGCGAGCAGGTAGTACGCCGACATGGTCTCCCCGCGCCGATGCTGCGGCACGACATTGGACAGATGTCGCAGCGACCCGCCGAAACCGAGTCCGAAGGTCGCGCCCAGCACTACCCCGGCCATCAGAACCAGCACCCAATTGTGTGTCGCCAGCGCCGGAATGGTCAGCAGCAGCGCCACGGCCATCCCGAGATCACCGCCGATAGCCGCCCGCCGAGCCGGGATCGCGGTGGCGAACAGCTGTACCAGCGCACCGGCCGTCGCGGTGGCGGCCACCACCGCGCCGCCGAAGATCAGGTTGTGCACACCGGTTTTCGCCGACGCCAGCGACGGATACAGCGACAGCAGCACGCCCAGCACCGACCACGCCGCCATCACGCCCAGCGCGGAGAACCAGAAGTCGGCCCGAATCTCTTGCGGCACTGCCGGTTTCGAGATCCGTACCCGTCCGGGAACGCGCGCGGCGTGCGGCTCCCGCATGGCCAGCACACCCACCCCGATCAGCAGGCACAGGACCGTGATCACCAGATACGGGGTCCGCAGCGGATGCGGAACGTACTGCGCCAGCACGGCCGAACCCAGAATCGCCACGGCCATACCGACATTGAACGACACCCCGCTGAGCTGCCCGCTGCGCGCACCGTGCGCGGGTTTGAGATCCAGCAGCGCGGCGGCGCCGGCGACGACCATGGATCCGACCGCGAGCCCGTGTAATGCGCGCGCCAACACCAGCATTGCCACATTGTCCGCGAAGACGAACACCACAAGTCCGGCGATCATCGTCCCGATTGCCCCGAGCAGCACGGGTTTTCGCCCCACCACATCGGAGATGCGCCCGGACACCAGCACCGCCGCCAAGGCCGCGACCGCATACACGGCGAACACGATGGTGGTGGTGAACGCCGAGAAGTGCCATTGCTTCTGATACAGCCCGTACAGCGGCGCGGGCGCACCCGACACCCCGAGCGCCACTCCGGTGGCCAGCAGTATCAGGGCGTATGCCCAGGATTGGGCCGCCGATTTCGCTGCCATATCTCGCTCCCCATCAGGTAAGTTTGATTACGATCGAACTCAACGGCAGTCGGTGCGGTTTGATTCCCATCAAACCTGAAGTGAGGTGGGTCATAGTGAATACGACAGCGACCGTGGAGTCCTTTCCGGTCGGCTCGGTCCAGGACGTCCTGGCCGCACTCCAGGACCCGGTACGCCTGGAAATGGTGCGTCGCCTGGCGAACGCCGGCGCCGCGCAGCGCTGCGGCGTCCTCTACGACACGATCAACAAATCCACCGCGACCCACCATCTGAAAACCCTGCGCGAGGCCGGTCTCACCGAGCGCATCGTCGACGAGGGCCAGGTCTACGCGCGGCTGCGCCGCGACGAGGTGGACGCCGCACTACCCGGCCTGCTGGACTCGGTCATCGCCGCCGCCAACCGCGCGCACCCCGACTGATCAGCGAGCGCGCAAACCGTCCAGTACGAAGGTGAGCGCCCGCCGCCAGGCCGGCGTCCCGACACTCTCACCCAGCAGCGACAACGCCCAGATCAGATTGACCACGTCGATATCGGTGGCGTCGTCGCGCAGCACCCCGTCCCGTCGCGCGCGATCCAGCACCCCCGACAGCCCCGACATCCCCCGCGAACACGCCTGAACCAGCTGCGCCGCGGCCGGATGATCACCGGTGAACGCCTCGAACAATGCCCGGTCCGCGGTGAACCGGCTCAGCATGTTCTCCACGAATCCGGTCAGCGCGATCCACGAATCCGGTTCGGCCGCAGCCTGTTCGGCGAATCGGTCCAGTTCGGCCACCCGCTGCGGCACCAGTGCGTCGATGAGCGCGTCCCGGTTCGGGAAGTGGTTGTAGAGCGTGCCGATGCTGACCTCCGCGCGGCGCGCGATCTCCTCCAGCGACCCGGACAACCCCTGTTCGGTGAACACCGCCGCGGCCTCCCGCAGCAGCCTGTCGCGGTTGCGGGCCGCATCGCGGCGCATCGGTCTGGACACGGGACCATCATACAAAACTTGAGGGTCCCCTCAGTCTAGTGCTAGCCTCTGAAGTTGAGGGGCGCCTCAATATTCTGGAGACCTGCATTAACGGTTCTCCCGCCCGAAGGCGGGAGATTTCCAGCTCAGACCGCAACCGAACCACCCACCCGAAGGAGGTGATCGGATTGTCTTACATCCTCGACACCGACGTGGCCCCGTTCTGCCACGGCCAGAACCACTCTGGCAGCGTTCCGATCACGACTGGCCGCGAAACCGCAACCCTCGCACCGGAAGTCCCTCTCGCGCAGTTCCAGTCTTTCCTTGGCTCTCGCAAAGCAGGCACTGCACGTCATGGTCGTGTACGCGGGCCGGACCATCACCACCTTCCGCCCGGCCCGCACGGCACGCTCGATCAGTGCCCCCTTGGCCGCACCGATCGCGGCATCAGCAGCCTTGCGCGCCATCGTGGACTTCGCCAAAAACGCCGGCTGAAAATCCTCGATGGCGATCAGATCATGGCGGTCAACAACATGTTTGGCCCACACTCGCGAGTCGTGCACGGTTCGCCGGGCAGCTTTCTTCGCCAGCCGGGCAGCCTGGCGTTTGGCATCGGCATAACCCCGCGAGGGCGGACGGCCCTTGCGGTGGCGCCGGGCCATCCTGCGCTGCACCTTCGCCAATTCGGCGGCGCATCGCCTGCGGTGACCAATATGCGGGAGGTCGAAGGCGGGATCGGAGGTCGTCGCAGTGGTGGCCACACCCCAATCGATCCCGATACCGCCCTCACCGGGTGGCGGGGCCGCGATCTCCCGGCGCGCGACAAAGGAGGCATACCAATACCCCAGACTGTCCCGGTTGACACGCACCGATGTCGGCTCGCACGGCAACTCTCGCGACCACACCACCGGAATCACGATGCCCTTCGGCAGCATCAAGCGGCCCTCGCGGACCGAGAATCCACGCCGGGTGTACTCCAGCGACGGCAGAGACCTCTTGCGGGACTTCACCTTCGGACGACCACACCCTTTCACCGTGAAGGAGTGCTCCAGCGCTCGCGCATAATCGCGCAGTATCTGCTGCTGGGCAACCTGAGAGCCCTCGCGCAGCCACGGCATCGACGCGCGTGCCCGGGTCAGCAGCTTCCCCAACCGCGCGAACGTCGGCTTCCGCCCGGATTTGTGCTGGTGGACCGCTTCATTCCACAACCATCGACAGCGGTCCCACTCGGCCAGCAGCACTTTCTCGGCGGTGCGTCCGGGCCGGAGCCGGTATGTGTACCGCACCACCTCATCCATTCGAACATACTATCGAAAGAAGTTGGCATGCACCACAAGCGACATGTCCGCCCTTTCCTCTCCGCCGTGAACGACGGAGGATCCAAGGCGGATGCCCGATGACGAACACCACACGCACGGCCGTGATCATCGGCGTCGGCCCCGGCCTGGGCATGTCGATGGCCCGCAGATTCGGCCGGGAGGGCTACCGAGTCGCCCTGATCTCCCGCAGCGACGCCCGGCACGGCGGTTATCTGGCCGACCTGTCGGCGTTGGGCATCGAGGCCACCGCGCACGTCGCGGATGTCACCGATCCGGATCGGCTCAGCACGGCCCTGGCGGAGATCGCCGCGGCCGGTGACATCGAATTCGTCTACTACGGACCGACCACCGGCCGACCCGTCCCGATCACCGAAGTCGACGTGCCGACCGCGCGGGCGGCATTCGATCTGGTCTGGTCCGCGGTGCAAGTGGTCAACACTGTGCTGCCGGGGATGCTGGAACGTCGCGCGGGCGGGCTGATCATCTCGGGCGGGCTGTCCAGCGTTCGTCCGATGCCGATGCTGGGCCAGCTGGCTCTCGTCGTTGCCGCACTGCGCAATTACGCACTCACCCTCAATGCCGCCCTGGTCGAACAGGGCGTCTACGCGGGCACACTCACCATCGGCGGTCTGATCGAACGCGGCGACATCCACGCCATGGTCACGGCTGATCCCGCGACTTCCAGTGCGGTTCAAGGACATACGCTCGATCCGGACGAGATCGCCGAGACCGCGTGGGAGATGTACCAGAAGCGGGATCGCGCCGAGACGGTATTCGACATGCTCGGCGGCTGACGCTCCGACGAGGCCCATCGGCGACTGACGCTCCGACGAGGCTTACCGACGCTCGCAGGCGATCCCCGACGTATCAGCCCGGTATCGAGGAGTTTTCACGAGCTTTGCGTGGGTCCGACTGTGTTCCAACACTTTCTGATGGCCCCTGAAGATCAGCTGAGGATCGGGTACGGCGGCACACCGCGTGTCGGTGACATTTTGCCAAGTCGGACAGCATTTCCCGGGCGTTTCGAGCCGCCTGCGGTATCTCTCGGGACTCACTACGCTCGCCAGCGTCCGATCCCATACACAGGAGGTACTCGAAGATGCGAATTTCCAAGCTGCGGTTGGGAATTGCCGCCGTCGTCGGAGCTGTGGCGTTCACCGGCGTCGGCGCGGGCGCGGCCTACGCGTTCCAGCCGCACATGCTCACCGCGCGCGGCGACCTGACATCGGCCCAGGGCGAGTTGCAGCAGGCGGTTCCGGACAAGGCGGGTCACCGGGTCAACGCCGAGCGCCTCGTGCAGCAGGCGATCAACGAGGTGAACGCCGGAATCCGAGCCGGCGCACAATAATTCACCGTCATCTCCGGCTCGTACGTCCGGCCGAGGCGATGACTCCCGCATACAAGGCGGTGGCCCGATCGATCGATCGGGCCACCGCTCTTTCAGCTCAGAACGCGGGGGCTACGCCCAGCCGAACGCCTGCAAGAACTGCCACCACAGATCCGGCGGGTAACCACCGAGCGGATACGAGGGGGCGCGGGGGTCGTCCCGAAAACCTTGCGGCGGGTAATACCCGTGATGCCACTGGTTCGGCGGCGGCGCATCCGGACGCACCTGACAACGATAGTAGGAACACGCCGGCCCCTGCTGATTCGGCTGATTCGGCCGCTGCTGCTGCGGCTGCGTCGGCTGCGGGCCGGGGCGCTGATCCGGGTAAGCGTTCGCGTTCGCGCCGATCCCGACCAGCGGGATGGCGACCAACGCGCCCGTCACCACCGTTTTCGCCGCGATGCGACGAAGACGTCCTTCTCGGAGACTATCCATGTGTAATCCTCTCCTCCCGGACCCGACGGCCCGCGACAACTGGATCCATTTGGTTCTACACCGATCACGCACGGGTATACCGCAATCCGGGCGTGAATGTCGAGTACCTCGGCGATAATTTCGCAAACGTAGCGAAATCCGGACCTTTCGACCTCCTCCACACCATTGTCCGTTTCCCGAGGCAACCGTACGCGCCGCGAGTACCCACGGAATGAAAGTTTATGCGGCGCAATCACCTTATTCGTCGAACCGGATGACCGGAACCGCACGGCCGAGTCTCGACCTGCGAATATGGTTCGTGGTCACCAGTATCGCGCTGACGTCCATGACGACTCTCTCCGCGCACAGTACTACGAGCGGCACTCGGCCACATACTGACCGACGAGCCCGCGATCGCGGCCACCGAACCGGTCGACCGACCATCAAGGGGACGCTGTAATGCCCACGCCTCGAATTGCGGTGGCGGCCCGGCTTTCCCTACCCTCGTCGGACGAAAACCATTCGCGCGCAGGAACTTCGAGAAGTAGGCCTCGATCCTGCCGCTATCGACGGCCGCTGGTTCTGAGCCGAGACGAATCCGTAGTCGGTCTGGAATCACCACCGGGCATCGTGCAACTCTGCTATCGGTCCGCAATCGCGCAATTGCTCAGGGACGACTCGATATCAATCCCCTTGCGCCCCTGAACAACAGCTGTCTTGTGCGGTGACTCAGGACGGGTCACCCTGACGTAGCCCACGGCTGTTCACTGTTCCTCGAGAGCTTCTACTTCCTTCTGGATGAAGGTTTTGAAGTTGTCATACCTGGTGAAATCGCCACTCGAGAAAGTATAAACAGGCATGCTCGACGTATTCGAATCAGGCGCTTCCTGTACCGCGATGAAGTAGGCGTTACCGCTCAGGGATCCACCGACGACGATCAATTGATCGAACGAGGTAATGCCGAGCTGCTGGGGGGTGAATTCAGCAGATTGAATAAACACCTGCATATTCCTGGCCTCGATGGAGTCGCGTGCCACTTGACCAAGCGAGAACAGATCGTCGGAGCCAGAAAATGACTCCCAGCCGTTTGCGTGGCGGAGCCACTGCTTGTATTGCTCGTCGAAGTGGGTGCCGAGACGTGTTTCAGCGGCTTGGATATCGGCTTCGGAGGCCGGGCCGCCCGGACGAGTCAGCATCCAAGAGTCATCAATACCTTGCGCCTTGTCTTTCTCATACAGAGCGCGCTGCGCCACGGTGAGCTGCGCGATCGCG
The DNA here is from genome assembly GCF_001613065.1 of Nocardia miyunensis NBRC 108239. Taxonomy (GTDB): domain Bacteria; phylum Actinomycetota; class Actinomycetes; order Mycobacteriales; family Mycobacteriaceae; genus Nocardia; species Nocardia miyunensis. The sequence continues at coordinate 34,714 of NZ_BDBQ01000090.1, read as the reverse complement.
GTCTGACACCAGTTACCGGAGGGCTTGGCCGGAGGGTGCGCTTGAGTGGAGCAGGCTGCGGTGAACGCCGCGATCAGCAGCAGCGATGTCCGGACGAAACTCATCAACCGCCTCCTCTGCCGGTGAAACCTGTTGCGCCAGTTCATCATAATCATGGTCCGTAGAGTGGTGGTACTGCCAGCGGGTAAGGCTTGTCAGCGGGCTCGCAGCCGGTCGCGCCCCAGGTGCCGGGAACGAAGGCAATCGCACGATAGCCTTGCGGATAGGCGCCCGCTTGGCCGCCGATCGATGAATTCAGGCGGCTGTCCAAGGCCGCCCACTTGTATGGTTGGCCCTTACCGGGCAAGGGGCCTGACCACGCCGTGTCGGGGACGTGACCGGCGACCGAGCCGTTGGGAAAACGGACCGGATCGGTCGGATATTTCGCGGGGTTGTTACGCCTCTCTTGATCAGCAGCGCGACGGGCACTGCGCTCGAGCGGTGTGCCTTTCACTGGTATCCGAATCGCTGGATAGCCTTGCTGTCGAATGTAGCTGTTAACTCCGGTGATGTATTCGTCACGCTGAGCAGTGAGAGGTGGCGTGACGGGCTCGCCCTGCTTATAACAGACCGCGACGAGACCCTCACAATCTTTGGTTCGTTTCTTCCCGTCGCATTCGGCTTGCTTATTCCTTTTCAGGAATCGTTCCCGATAATAGTTGTACCACTGGTCCCGAGTGTCATTCCAGACCAGGTCTTCGATGACGTCCTTGCCGCCGGAACAGGTCTTGTTGTAAGAGTTGACCTCATCGATCACACTGCGCACATAGGGATCGTCCGAACCCAGCTCCGCTTCGAGCGGACCGACGATATCGGTGACGACATCGTGGACCTGCTCCGGGCTCAGGATCCGGATTCCGGGGATGCTGCACGCCGGGTGCACGTAGGGTTCGATCAACTCGCGCGGCGTGTGCGGCGATTGTGAGCCCGAGCAGGGCGCATTCGGCGCATGCCCCGGCAATGCGGGAGGAACGTATCCCGGCACCGGGACAATGGCCTTGCAGGGGTCGGGCGCCGGTCGAGGCGGCGGAGGTGTCAGCGCGGCAGCCGGCGGCGAGGCGGGCGTGGTCGATGGCGGCGCCGAGGGCGTCACCGGCTGCGGAGTGGGAACCGTCGGTATCGGCGCACCTGGAACCGCACCCGGGAGGGTCGGTTCCTCGATCTCGGGGAAATTCCCCCAGCACGGCCACCCAGGATGGATCTCCTGCCATTGCGGGCACTGCACATAGGGATTGATCGGCTTGGCCGCGGCATCCGGCGCGTAGTGGGCATCGATCACTACACCGACGCCCACGGCCAACGCAGCGACCGCAACCAGAATGGTCCAACGCCGCCAGGCCGTTCCGAGCCGCAGGCGAGTCCTGATCGGGGACATCGGTTGTCTCACAGATAAATCGGATCGCCGTAGACGGCGAGTGAGTTGTCCGCTGTCGGGGTGGAGATGTTGACCTGCGCGTACGAACGAAGACTGACCGGGCCCATACAACCATCGATCTTGATGTGGACCTGGTCGGAGGTGATCGAGCCGTGACGACCGGCCAAAGGCTTTGTCCCGAACGGAATGTCGGTGATCGTGCCGGGCTTGAGATACACGGTGGGCGAGATGCTCAGGCTACCGCCCACACCCGAGGTCACGCCGATGGTGACACTCGGGCCGATCGCGAGTCCGATTGCGGCACCGCTGCTTACATCGACCTGACAGCCGATCTGGTAACCGAGGCCGATCGTCCCCGAATTCACCGGAGCCTTACCCGCACCCGAGATATCGGCCGCGGCCTTCAGACTGACGAACCCCTCCCGCGTGAACATCGTCGCGGCGAGATTCGGGTATCTGTCGAGGTTTTCATCGGTCTTGGTGATCCGCAGATGCCAGCCGTCGTCGGTCGTTGTCTCCCGAGTTTTGTCTGCCAACGGGTCGGCAGCGGCCGTGCCGGTGCCGAAGACACCGAGCACAGCGCAGGTCAGCACACCGGCCAGAGCCGTCCTCGAACCATGAAATCTCATCGATATCCCCCGAACCACACATGGCCGAACACAAATGAGCGAATGAAACATCCTGCGCTACAGGTGAATCCCCCACGTGATGGCCCCTTCGCACCGAAGGTAGCACGACCGGCCGACACCTTCCACTCGAACCTTCAACCGGATCTCGACCTCCGGGTCCCGAATCCCGCTCACCTCGGGAAAACGGCGACGGCCCCGTCGAAGCGGGGCCGTCGGTGGATCGGGTTCGGTTCGATCAGCGATCGAGTGCTCCAGCATTGATGTTGGCGGCGAACGCATCCCACTCGGTCGGAGCGAATACAAGAGCCGGACCGGTCGGGTTCTTGCTGTCGCGCACGCCGACCACGCCCTCGTCGAGGAACGCCACCTCGACGCAATCCTTGGAGCCCGAGCTGCGGGCGCTCTTGAACCACCGAGCCTTGGACAGATCTACGTTCATGAGGAGTGCTCCTTTACGACCTGAAGGATGAGGGAGCGACTGGCTTTCTCATCCAGCGCCATTCGTTCGATGTGGGTGCGAACCTCACGATACCGCCGAATCTCTTCTGCCTGTTCGAGATACAGATCGCCGAGGAAACCCTGTACGTACACAACCGGTGGCATCGAAAGCTCCGCCGTAGGACGAGGCGGGAAGTCCAAGATCACAAATGAGCCGACGATCAGAGCTTGATACATTCCCGCTGACAGGGGCACCACGCGAATCGAGACGTTACCGAGCGCCGCCATGTCTACGAGATGAAGCAGTTGGGCTTCCATTACCCCAGGGCTACCAACCGTTCTACGCAGAACCGTCTCATCGATGAAGGCGTTGATAACCAACGGCTTATCGTGCCTCTTCACCCGCTCTTGTCGCCTCATTCCGACCTCGAGCATCCGTTCGACCTCGCTGGTGGGCTTGTTGGGAAACTCGGCCCAGATCAACGCGCGCCGGTAGTCCGCCGTGTGCAACAGCCCTGGAAGCATCGTCGTCTGGTACGACGTAATCCGCTCGGCCGCATCCTCCAAGCTCACGAACAGGCCGAACTCCTTCGGGATCGCGTCCTCGGCGAACGCCTGCCACCACCCCTTGGCCTTGGTCTCCTTGACCAGTTCCAGCACGACCTGGGTCTGTTGCGCGTCGGATTCGTAGAGGTCGCACAGGTGCTTGATCAGGACCGGGTTCAGCCGAACCGCCTGTCCCGTTTCGATTTTCCAGAGGGTGGAGCGGGCTATGGCGATGGCCTCGGCCGCGTTCTCGCGGCTGATGCCCTGTTTCACGCGCATGGTCTCCAGGGTGAGACCGAGCATGCGACGCGCGACGTTGCTGTCGGTGGTGGGGGATGCCATGAATGGGGCCTCCTGAAGATCTCGTTTGCGAAAAGGTGCTTCAACTCGAACGGGAATGTGTCGCCAACTGAAACGACGCCGAATTTTCCGCGAACCGCCGTCGTAAAGCATTGCGGCAGGCCATGTGCGGGAGTCTTATGGGGATACGCCCGGCGGCCGGGTCGACCACCGTTACCGCTCCCCTTGTACGGATCTCCAGGAGCGACACCCCGTCCCCGGCCGCCGGACGAACCAATCCCCTGCGTTCACAACCACTTTCGGAGTTGTCGCCACGATGCTAGAGGATCCAGCAACCGATGACAAGCAACCATTCGCCGAAAAACGAGACCTCAATTCAATGGTGAATTATCAAGTAGCACAACAGCTTCTGGAAATTCCAGAACCATCCGCCCGATACCGGAACCTGCCGGCAGATCCTCCTCCGAAACCGTCCGGCAATCGCGCGCCGCAGCTTCCCGAAACGAAAGCTTCGGATATCACTGAGCCGCAACCGTTTCAACGAATTCCGAACGAACTCGACCGAATCATTCGCGAACTGCGCGAGAACGGCGATCCGCGGTGAGCCCCCTGTCGCCCTGGGATGTCACGGCGAACATCATCACCGTGATAGCCGGATCCGCCGTGACGCTGCTGGCCCTGGGCTGCCTCTGGCCTTCCTCGCGGCCCACCCGACGCCCGTCCGGACCGACCACGCGACCGTCCCGATGCCCTCTGCGCCCGATCCAGTGGCCCGCCGAATGGACCTGCGCCGCACCGCTTTCCCCCTTCACCATCCCCCAGGCCCACCGAATCATGCAGCTACACCGCGACCACGACTGTCCCCGCAAACACGCCGCCTTCGCCACTTTGGTGGCCGCAGGCCGCATCACCCCCGACTCCGCCCGCCACCGCCCCTGACCCCGAGAAGCCATGTCCGAAAAATCCCGAACCAACAGTCCCGCAACAGAATCGGATGAATCCGATCAATTCGACGCCCTCGCCGTCCGAGCCGCCCGGGCGGGCTACCGCCTCGTCCAGAACTGGCCCAGCTCGCACCACTGGCATCTCCTGGACCGCGCCGACGACGAACTCCTCCACGCCGCCCCCACTCTCGAAGCCATCGAAACCTGGCTCGACACTTGACATCCGCCGGGTACCACGTTCAGATGGTCACTTCAACGGGATGATGTTGCCCGACGAGGGCGCGCCGCCACCGACCGGCGCGGGGCCGCCCGCATATGCCTTGTTGGCCAACATCCGGTACTCATGGGTGCCCTTACCGGTCTTCACCTCCCCCTCCAGCGTGAACAGATAGAGGTCACCCGATACCGAATAGTCGTTCGCCGCGCACTAACAGTCACGATGTGTTTCCGCTATGGCTGTGAGGTAACTGCCGCATGCGATTACGAGCGGCGTGGCCGCCTGTCTCGTGATAGCGTCCGCATGTGAGCGGAGATGGGGGAAATCCGGAACTGTCGATCGTCCCGGACGATGTGACAGCACTCGGTAAGTATGCCTACGACCTGGCCGAGATCCTGCGCTCGGCGCTGACCAACGCGGGACGCGAAGTAGATGCGCTGACCGGGAAGAACTGGTCGGGAGCGGCGGCAGCCAGCTTCGCCGAGGGGTGGGCCGAAACCCAGGACGGCGGCGGCAAGATCATCGACGCATTGACGACGATGGCGTCTTCGCTCGGTGTCACCGCGAAATCCTATGTCGCACAGGATAATCAGTTCGCGGGCGAGGTCTCCAGCCTGGACCTGCCGTGAACGGCGAATACAGCGTCGATCTGAACCAGCTCGACGATATCGTCACCCGCCTGTCGAGCCTGGCCCAGTTCATCAGAGAGCATCTCGACACGCTGGATCAAAAATCAGCGGCCGTGCACGCCGGGTCATGGTCCGGCGCCGCCGCCTCGGCGCACGAGATCGCACATCGCGAATGGGCTTCCGCGGCAACGGAATTCGTCGACGGAATCACCGAGATGAGCACCGCGGCCCGCTACGCGCACACCCAGTACACCGCCGCCAAGACAGCGAACACGCACATGTTCGGCCGCCGCTGAATGGTCACCGTCAACCCCCAGATCTACTACGACGCAGCCAAGAAACTCACCGACATCGGCACCGACATCGATACCGCCACAACCACATTGGTCAAGGCGCTATGGGAGACCGGTGCGATGTCCGGAACCAGCGACGCGGCCGAGGAATGGGCCAAGAGCTACGACACCCGGGCCTCCTCGACCATCGACAACGCCCGCCGCCTCGCCCAGAGCCTTCCGTACTTCGCGAGCCTGGTCGCGCTGGCGGGCTACAACCACGCGCTCGCCGACTACAACGCCGACATCAAACCCCACAAAGGCGCTGCGCCAACAAAACCCGCCACCGTCACCGCACCGATCCCGCTGTCCTGGGCAAGCGCGCCATCAGCCGGTGGCCCAGGCAATGGCCTGGTGTCCATCGCCGCACTGACCGAGCGAATCCACGTCCACATTCCCGACGGCGACACCGACAAACTCGGCACCGCGGCCAAGGCCTGGAACGCCTTCCTGAATACCCCCGCGATCGATAACGCGGGAAGCAGGATCAGCGACGTCGCCAGCGCACTCCGCCAGAACCAGGCCCACGAAACAGCCGACCTCGACGACCTGGTCATGATGCTGTCCGGATCGGCATACAAGATCTACGCGGGCGCGAAAAACCTCGCCACCGACTGCGACAAACACAAACAAGCCCTCGTCCAACTCCGCAATCAGATCAAAGGGGCCATCGACGACCTCGAAGCCGCCACGGCTCTCACCCTGATCGCCACCATCTTCGCCGACGTCATCACCGCAGGCGTAGGCGTCATCGTCGACGCCGCCACCCTCGCCGCCTACGGCTTCTACTTCGACGAAGCCGCCACCGCCATAACCGGCTTCGTAGAAGCCATAGACCTGGACCGCCTCCTAACCATCTTCTCCAAAGAAGAAGACGCCGCCGCCACCATCAGCCGCGACCTCGACGAAATAGACAGCCTCACACCGCAGGAGATCGAATCGGAGGAAGCGGCAGGCGATTACACCCCCGAAGCCGGAGTACAGGCCGACGCCCAAACGACTGAGAGCGTTGAGAAAAAGCTCGACGCCTACCTCCTGAACCTCGATCACCCCGCGGGCGGCCCCAAGGCAAAGTGGTTCCAACAGGCATTGGGATTCACCCGCGCCAACCAGAGTGAACTCGCGTCACAAATCGTGTTCAATCCAGCGAATGCAACCGAAACGGCCGTCACGCAATTCGGCACGAAATACAATCAGATAATACCCATAACAGGCGCAAACGGGAAAGTCATTGATGTTACATTTGCATGGATTCGAAATAATGACGGCGTGGTCCGATTGGTCACCGCGATTCCGACACCGAAGTAGGAGGCCATCATGTTCCGTGAGAATGATGTTGTGAAGTTGAGACATTCGATCGAACCTGGAGACGAAAATGCGTGGCCAGGGACACCGTTACAGTCTTTGCCGCAAGGATCGCGCGGCACTGTGGTCATGATCTACAACGAGGCGGAGACCGTAGCCTACGAAGTCGAATTCGTGGCGCCACACGGAGCTACCAATGCTCTACTCACGCTTACCGAGGAGGATCTCGAGGCCGGATAGCGCCAGTCAACATCCTGCGCCCCGATCAAGCCATGGTAGAAAAACGACAGTTCACGATGCCGGATTCGTTCATCGAGCAAAATGCGCGGTTGACGCCGCGCGAGCTGCATCGCGGATATGTGGACGGCTGGATAGATGCAGCGACGGTCGTCGAGCTCTGTGTGAGAAATGTTGCGCCGGACAGCGACCCGGCGGGAGTCGTCGAGTCGCTGTTACTCCTGCTCTCGGATGAGTTGGACAAAGTTCCCGACTTGGTGGACCGGCTGGTTGCGGACGACCAGGGGGTGTGGATATTTCTGACACTTGCCTATGTCGGTGCGCATCCGTCCAAATTCGATAGTATTCTTCGCGCAGTCGAGATGCTGTATGCGGACTTCGATTATCCGCCGAAAATGGAATCGTTCGTGCCTTTCATGCCACCGCCCGCGGGGGCAACTCCCGGCGTTGCCGGTATCGAGCAACGATGGGATGAGTACCTACAGCAAGAGCGGGAGCTGTACCTGGATCAACGCAGTTTCCCGACCATCCAGCGGTGACGTCCGGCTGGGACCTACCACCCCGGAAAACGTTGCGGCCGTTGAGCTTCCGGCTGCTGGCGAATTCCGGGGCGGAGGGTCACTTCGCCAGACGCCGCACCGAGACCGGCAGGTCGCGGGTGCGGTGGTACGGGCCCGCTACCGAGACCGCGAAGGGGCGGGACAAGAGGGTGCGGGCTACCGCTGAGACCTCGGCGGTGGTGACCGAGTCTATGCGGGTGAGGGTTTCCGAGACGCTGCGGTGGTTGCCGTAGCTGAGTTCGCTGCGGCCGATGCGGTTCATCCGGGAACCCGAATCCTCCAGTCCCAGAACGAGGCCGCCGCGCAGTGAGCCCTTGGCGCGGGCGCATTCGGCGTCGGTGATCCCTTCCGCGGCAACCTCTTCCAGGACGCCGCGCGCCAAACTCGCCACCTGGCCCAGGTTTTCGGGTTGGCAACCCAGGTAGACCGAGAACGCGCCGGTGTCGGCGAAGGTGTCCACGCTGGAGTACACCGAGTACGCCAGGCCGCGTTCCTCCCGGATGCGCTGGAACAGCCGCGAGGACAGGCCACCGCCGAGCACGGTGTTCAGCACCGACAGCGGCCAGCGCTTCTCACCCTCGTGCCGCCCGAACGCGCGAACGCCGAACACCAGATGAGCCTGTTCACTGTCCCGGTACATCCGCTGCAACTGCGGCGGAGTGTGCGCGCGGAACCGGCCCTCACGCCGCGGCGCGGGCTCGCACGCCGGATCCAGCCGGGCCGCGAACGCCCGGTGCACCAACTCCACCGTGTGCTCGTGCTCGACGTTCCCGGCCACCGCGACGACCATCCGGTCCGGACGGTAGCGACGCTGATGGAACCCGCGCAGCTGGTTCGCGGACATGGACTCGATCGACTCGACCGTGCCGATCACCGGACGCCCCACCGGATGGTCGCCGAACAACGCGGTCAGGAACGAATCGCCGACCATGTCCTCCGGATCGTCGTCGCGCATCGAGATCTCCTCGAGCACCACCTGACGCTCCACGTTCACGTCCTCGGCCCGGCACAGACCGTTCAGCACGACGTCGGACACCATATCCACCGCCAGCGGCAGATCCTCGTCCAGCACGTGCGCGTAGTAGCAGGTCTGCTCCTTGGCGGTGAACGCGTTGAGCTCACCGCCGACCGCGTCCACGGCCTGCGCGATATCCAGCGCCGTCCGGGTCGGAGTCGCCTTGAACAGCAGGTGTTCCAGGAAGTGCGCGGCGCCGGCCACGGTCGGGCCCTCGTCGCGCGAACCCACGCCGACCCACACACCGACCGACGCCGACCGCACACCGGGCACATGTTCGGTGACCACACGCAGCCCGCCCGGCAGCACGGTGCGCCGCACCCCGCTGTCCCCGGGCGGGGCGAGCGTCTTCAGCAGAGACGAACCCCCCTGCCCGCTGTTGACGAGCAAGGGGGTCGAAAGCGCTGCGGCGTTCTTCTTCGTCACACCAGAGTTTTTACTCGGCACCGGCCTCGACCGCAGCACTCTCGTCGGCAGCGGGGGCCTCGGCCGCCTCTTCCTCCTCGACGGGGACGAGGGAGATCTTGCCGCGGTTGTCGATGTCGGCGATCTCCACGCGCAGCTTGTCGCCGACGTTCACCACGTCCTCGACCTTGCCCACGCGCTTGCCGTTGCCCAGCTTGGAGATGTGCACCAGACCGTCGCGGCCCGGCAGCAGCGAGACGAACGCGCCGAAGGCGGTGGTCTTGACGACCGTGCCCAGGAAACGCTCGCCGACCTTCGGCAGCTGCGGGTTCGCGATGGCGTTGATCGCGTCGATCGCGGCCTGCGCCGACGGGCCGTCGGTCGCGCCGACGAACACCGTGCCGTCGTCCTCGATGGAGATGTTCGCGCCGGTGTCCTCGGTGATCTGGTTGATCACCTTGCCCTTGGGTCCGATCACCTCGCCGATCTTGTCGACCGGGATCTTGATCGCGGTGACGCGCGGGGCGTAGGGGCTCATCTCGTCCGGGCTGGCGATGGCCTCGGCCATCACGTCCAGGATGGTCAGGCGCGCGTCGCGAGCCTGGTTCAGCGCACCGGCCAGCACCTTGGACGGGATGCCGTCGAGCTTGGTGTCCAGCTGCAACGCGGTGACGAAGTCCCGGGTGCCCGCGACCTTGAAGTCCATGTCGCCGAAGGCATCCTCCGCGCCGAGGATGTCGGTCAGCGCGACATAGCGGGTCTCGCTCTGACCGGACTCGTTGGTGACCTCGTCGGAGACCAGGCCCATCGCGATGCCCGCGACCGGGGACTTCAGCGGCACACCGGCGTTCAGCAGCGCCAGGGTCGAGGCGCAGACCGAACCCATCGAGGTGGAACCGTTGGAGCCCAACGCTTCCGAGACCTGACGGATGGCGTACGGGAACTCCTCCTGCGAGGGCAGCACCGGCACCAGCGCGCGCTCGGCCAGGGCGCCGTGGCCGATCTCGCGACGCTTCGGCGAGCCGACGCGACCGGTCTCACCGGTGGAGAACGGCGGGAAGTTGTAGTGGTGCATGTAGCGCTTGCTGGTCTCCGGGCCGAGCGAGTCGACCTGCTGGGCCATCTTCACCATGTCGAGGGTGGTGACGCCCAGGATCTGGGTCTCACCGCGCTCGAACAGCGCCGAACCGTGCGCCCGCGGAACCACCGCGACCTCGGCCGACAGCGCGCGGATATCCGCCAGGCCGCGACCGTCGATGCGGAAGCCGTCGGACAGGATGCGCTGGCGCACAAGCTTTTTGGTGACCGAGCGGAACGCCGCGCCGATCTCCTTCTCGCGGCCCTCGAAGTCTCCGGCGAGGCTGGACAGCACGGCCAGCTTGATCTCGTCGGTCTTGTCGTCGCGCTCCTGCTTGCCCGGGATGGACAGCGCCTCGTTCAGCTCACGCTTCGCGGTGCCCTCGACTGCGGCGTACACGTCCTCGCCGTACGGCGGGAAGAGCGGGAACTCCTCGGTGGGCTTGGCAGCCAGCGTCGCCAGGTCCTGCTGCGCGCGGCACAGCCGGGCGATGAACGGCTTTGCCGCCTCGAGCCCTTCTGCCACAACGGTTTCCGTGGGCGCCTGGGCACCCTCCTCGATCAACGCGATGACCTTGTCGGTGGCCTCGGCCTCGACCATCATGATCGCGACGTCACCGTCGACGACCCGGCCCGCGACGACCATGTCGAACACGGCGTCCTCAAGCTGCTCGACGGTCGGGAATGCCACCCACTGGCCCTCGATGAGCGCGACCCGCACGCCACCGACCGGGCCCGAGAACGGCAGCCCGGAGATCTGCGTCGACGCCGAGGCCGCGTTGATGGCGACCACGTCGTACAGATCCTTGGGATCCAGCGACATGACCGTCACGACGACCTGGATCTCGTTGCGCAGACCGTCGACGAACGACGGGCGCAGCGGGCGGTCGATCAGGCGGCAGGTCAGGATCGCGTCCGTGGAGGGACGGCCCTCGCGACGGAAGAACGAGCCGGGGATGCGGCCCGCCGCGTACATGCGCTCTTCGACGTCCACCGTCAGCGGGAAGAAATCGAACTGGTCCTTGGGCTGCTTACCGGCCGTGGTGGCCGAGAGCAACATGGTCTCGTCATCCAGGTAGGCCACGACCGAACCGGCGGCCTGCTTGGCGAGACGTCCGGTCTCGAACCGGACGGTGCGGGTGCCGAACGACCCGTTGTCGATCAGTGCGACCGACTCGAACACACCCGGTTCGACCTCGACGGCCGAGCTCACTGTGTCTGTCATTTTCTCTTCTCAACCTCTCGTCTTCGCCGGATCCAGCGCACCTGAGCGCGATCCGGCTATGTGGTCCCTCAGCCGTTTTCCCCGGCGGAGGGATCGGCCGTACCCAAGGCTTGGGCGCGCCACAGCCCTCCTGGCTGCTACGCGCACATCCGACCGGTTCCCCCTTGGAAGCGGCGACGCGGAGGCGGCCATCGATCGAAGCCCCACGGCGGAATCGCTCCTGCCGAAAGGCCACTACCGAGGACCGACGCCACGCGGACGGATGCATACGGCATGTGGCACCGCCGTGCCGAGAACCCGAAGGTCCGCATACACGACCAGCCGACGGGGAGATTGTAAGCCTCCCCGTCGGCTGCTTTGTCAAGTGCCTCGATGTGTCGCTCTAGCGACGCAGGCCCAGACGCTCGATCAGCGAGCGGTAACGCTCGATGTCCTTGGCCTGCAGGTACTTCGACAGGCGACGACGACGACCGATCAGGGCCAGCAGGCCGTGCCGGGTGTGGTGGTCGTGCTTGTGCACCTTCAGGTGCTCGGTGAGGTCGGAGATCCGCTTGGACAGCAGCGCGATCTGGGCCTCCGGCGAACCGGTGTCCTTCTCGTGCAGGCCGTACTCCTTGAGGATGGCCGACTTCTGCTCGGTGGTCAGAGCCACGAATCACTCCTGATGTTTCAGTCCGCGCTCGAGGAACCGGGAGGAGATCCCGGGCGGGCGCCACCGCGAACCGCAGCGAACCCGACGAGCCAGCATACCGGATCACCTGCGCCGATCCGAATCGGCCAGGCGGTCACCGCCACGCCCGCCCCGGACGCATTACCCCGCGGGTAATCGCGTTCATTCCCTCCGACCGCGAATATCGGTGGCACACCACAGAACAGGAGACGACGATGCCGTACTTCCAGACCACCGACAACACCACCCTCGCGTACGAGGTGTACGGATCGGGGACGCCGATCGTGTTCCTGGCCGGATGGTCGCTCAACACCGATATGTGGGAACACCAGGTGCCGTACTTCGTCGAGCGGGGCTACCGGTGCATCCTGCTCGACCGCCGCGGGCACGGCCGCTCCGACCGGCCGTCCGGCGGCTACGACAACGACACCCGCGCCGACGACGTCGCCGCCCTGCTGGAACACCTCGACATCCGCGACGCGGTGCTGATCGGGCACTCCGGCGGCGGCGCCGAGGCGGTGCACTACCTGGCTCGGCACGGTCAGGACCGGATTCGCCGACTGGTGCTGGTGGCCGCGGCGGCGCCGAAGCTGAGCTGGAGCCAGGACCATCCCGCCGGTATTCCGCAGGCCGCGATCGACGCGTCCATCGCGGCGCTGGCCGCCGACCGGGCCAAGTGGATGACAGATCGGGCCCAGGGCTATTTCGCGACCCACCTGGGTAACGACGTGTCCCCGGCACTCATCGACCAGGAGGTCCGGCGCTGTCTGGCGACCGCACCGTGGGCCGCGACGACTATGCAGCGCGCGATCGGCGAGTCCGATCTGCGTCCGGATCTGGCGGAGATCACCCTTCCGGTCCTGCTGCTGCACGGCCTGGCGGATCAGTCGATCCCGATCGAGCCGACCAGCCGGGTCGCGGTGCAACTGCTGAAGGACGGCGTGCTGAAGGAGTATCCGACCGCCGGGCACGGGCTGTACGTCACGCACGCGGCCGAACTCAATGCCGACATTGCCGAATTCATCTCGGACTGAACAGGTTTCGCCGGACTACCGCCCGGGTTCGGCGAGCAGTTCGCGGGTGCGGTCCACGTCGCGGGCGATCTCGGCGGTGAGCTCGTCGATCGAGGCGAAGGCGCGCATCGGGCGCAGATGCTCCACGAAATCCACCGCGACGTGCTGTCCGTACAGATCCGCGTCGGTGTCCAGGACGAACGCCTCCACGGTGCGGGTGCGGCCGGAGAAGGTCGGGTTGGTGCCGACCGAGATCGCCGCCATCATGCGCTTGCCGGGCTGGGTCGTGCCGACGATCGCGCCGGGGGTCAGCACGGTGAACCATCCGGCGTACACGCCGTCGGCGGGGATGGCCGCGTGCATGGGCGGCGCCACGTTGGCGGTCGGATAACCCAGATCGCGGCCCCGGCCGTCACCGTGCACGATGACGCCCTCGAGGCGATGCGGGCGGCCCAGCGCCTCGGCGGCGGCGGCCATGTCACCGGCGTCGACGCAGGCGCGAATGTAGGTGGAGGAGAAGGTGACTGCGTGTTCGCCGACCAGTTTGACCCCGTCGACCTCGAAGCCGAAACGCCCGCCCAGTTCCTGCATGGTCGCCACGGTGCCCGCGGCCTTCTTGCCGAAGGTGAAATTGTCGCCGACCACGACCTCGCACACGTGCAGCTTCTCCACCAGCAGATCGTGCACGTAACGCGCCGGGGTGAGCTTCATGAACTCGTGGGTGAAGGGCATCACGCAGAACACGTCGACGCCGAGTTCCTCGACCAGGTCCGCGCGACGGGTCAGCGTGGTCAGCTGCGCCGGATGCGAACCCGGACGGACCACCTCCATCGGGTGCGGATCGAAGGTCATCAGGACCGAGGGGACACCGCGCACGGCGGCGGATTTCACGGCACGGCCGATCAACTGGGCATGACCGCGGTGCACGCCGTCGAACACCCCGATGGTCAGGACACATCGGCCCCAGTCAGCGGGCATCTCCTCGAGACTTCGCCATCTCTGCACAGCCTGCAGCCTAGTCACGCCCGCTCGTGACGGGCATTCCGCGGTGTGGATGTTCACAGCCGCGCAGGGCACAGATCCGTCGGGCGTCACGCTCACGTCATCTCGGCGGAGTCGCCCGCTCACCCACCAGCACCGCTGCGGCTCGGTGGTTGCGACCTGCCCGGCTAAGCTCGATATGTGCCCGGAAAACGAGATATCGCCACCCGACGTGAGCTCGTCGACCCCGCAGCGTCGCCGGTATCCCAGGATTCCCCGCACGCCGAGGCCGGGTCCGCCGCCGGGGGAAGTATCGCGCCGGTGCTGTCCTCGGTCGCGCAGGACTATCTCAAGGTGATCTGGACCGCGCAGGAGTGGTCGCAGGAGAAGGTGACGACCAAACTGCTGGCCGAACGTATCGGCGTCTCGGCGTCCACGGTCTCCGAGGCGGTGCGCAAACTCGCCGATCAGGGTCTGGTCGAACATGCCCGCTACGGGGCGATCACGCTGACCGAGGAGGGCCGCCGCGCGGCCATCACGATGGTGCGGCGGCATCGGCTGATCGAGACGTTCCTGGTCAACGAGCTCGGCTACGGCTGGGACGAGGTGCACGACGAGGCCGAGGTGCTCGAGCACGCGGTCTCCGAGACGCTGATGGAACGCATCGACACCAAACTCGGCCACCCGGACCGCGATCCGCACGGCGACCCGATCCCCTCGGTGGACGGCGCGGTGCCCACCCCGCCCGCGCGTCAGCTCAGCGATTTCCAGGCCGGTGAAAACGGCCGCGTGGCAAGGATTTCCGACTTCGATCCGGCCATGCTGCGGTATTTCGACTCGGTCGGGATCGCGCTGGATACGCCGATCGCAGTGGTGGAGCGCCGGGATTTCGCGGGCACCATCGCGGTCCGGATCGGTGATCAGACCGTGGATCTGGGTAGTCCTGCCGCCGAAGCCATCTGGCTCACGTCCTGAACGATCGGTCACCGGCACGGGAAACGAAGAACGTTCCACGGACGACATCTCCGATATGAGTCGTCGAACCGTCGCTGTGCTGCTGGGTGTTGCCGGCGCCTTCGGTGTCGCGGGAACTGCCGTAGCGGCGCCCACGATTCCCGCTCCCCCGCCGACCCTGCACTGCCATACGCCGTGGCAGTTCCCGCACGAGCAGAACGGGCGTTGGACGTGCATCGGCGGGCACGGCCCGGTGGTGCTGCCGGGACAGCACCGCTGAGTCGGCCCCGGGCAATCTCAATATTTGCCGAGGGGATGCGGGTGATCGATGTATCGCGGGAATCATGCTGCGCCATCTGCGAATCGGCGACGGGACTCGCCGCCGCCGGCGCCCGAAAGCGGCTCAGATGCTCATCGAGCAACCGGCGGCGGTCGTATCCGAGATAGTGGCCGGCAGGCCCGTAGGCAGCCACCGAACACCATCAGGTATTCGGTGCTGCGGACGGGATGGATCTGCCATATCTTCATCGGAATCGACAATCCAGCGCGGCCGCCCGCGCCCGCACTCCAGGAGTGAGCACATGCCTACGCCCGACCGTGAGATCAGCATGTTCCCGGAATGGCTGGATCGCATCCAGACCCGGTACGTGAATCCGGTGATACGCCCGCTGGCCCCGTACCTTCCGTGGTTCGCCGTCGTCGAGCATCGGGGACGCAAGTCCGGCCGGACGTATTCGACGCCGGTCAACGCCTTCCGCTTCGACGGCAAACTCTGCGTGGGCCTGGGACACGGCCGCACCGACTGGGTGAAGAACGTGCTCGCCGCCGGTGAGGCCGAGGTGCGAAGCCTCGGCCGCCGGCAGCGAATCGTCAACCCGCGCATCGTCGATCGCGAGGATGCCGGTCCCGGGCTGCCACTCGTCGCCCGGATCGCCGGGG
Organism: Nocardia miyunensis NBRC 108239; assembly: GCF_001613065.1. Taxonomy (GTDB): domain Bacteria; phylum Actinomycetota; class Actinomycetes; order Mycobacteriales; family Mycobacteriaceae; genus Nocardia; species Nocardia miyunensis. Next base: position 18,884 of record NZ_BDBQ01000090.1, on the reverse strand, counting down.
CCCGGGTCAAGCTCTTCCTCGCCGACATCGCGACGGACTGACCGGCCCCGTCAGGGCGAGGCAGCACTCGGGCCGCTGGACGCACCGACAGCGGCATCGCCCGGACACCCGATGAACCGTCGCGATCGCGACGGTTCATCGGCCGAAATCAGTTGCGAGGGTCAGGGAATCAGGCTCATCGCGCGTTCCGCGATCGCTGTGCCGACGTCGGCCGTGGTGCTGGTTCCGCCGAGATCCGGGGTGCGGACCGCGCCCTCGGCCAGCACATCGCAGACCGCGCGGTCGATGGCGGCCGCGGCCGCGCTCTCCCCCAGATGATCGAGCATCATTGCGGCGGCGAGGATCTGGGCGACCGGGTTGGCGATCCCCTGTCCGGCGATATCGGGTGCGCTGCCGTGCACCGCCTCGAACATCGAGGGCGTATCGCGCTGTGGGTTGATATTGCCCGACGGGGCCAGCCCGAGTCCGCCGGTGACGGCCGCGGCCAGGTCGGAGAGGATGTCGCCGAACAGGTTCGACCCGACGATCACGTCCAGGCGATCCGGATGCAGCACGATCTCCGCGGCTAGCGCGTCGACGTGCATCTGCCGGGTCTGCACGGTCGGGAATTCGGCGGCGATCCGCTCGAAGACGCTGTCCCAGTAGGGCATCGAGTGAATCAGGCCATTGGATTTCGTGGCCGAGCACAACCGTCCACCGCGCGCGGCCGCCTGTTCGAAGCCGTATCGGATGATGCGCTCACACCCCGCGCGGGTGAACACCGACTCCTGTAGCACGAATTCCTCCGGGCGGCCCGGATTGTGGATGCCGCCGATCTCGGAGTACTCGCCCTCGGAATTCTCCCGGACGATCAGAATGTCCAGATCCGCCGCGGTGCGCTCGCGCAACGCCGATTCGGTGCCCGGCAGCAGACGCACCGGACGCAGATTCACGTACTGTCCGAAGGCGCGGCGCAGCGGAATCAGCAAGCCCCACAGGGAGATATGGTCCGGCACTCCCGGAAAGCCCACCGCGCCCAGCAGAATCGCGTTGAATCCGGCCAGCCGGACCGGACCGTCCGGCGGCATCATCGATCCCGTGCGCAGGTAGTTCTCGCACGAGTAGTCGAATTCGGTCCACGCGATGCCGGGCAGCACGGCGTCCACGACGCGCACCGCCTCGGCGGTCACGTCGACCCCGATGCCATCGCCGGGGATGGTCGCGATTCGGTAGGTACTCAACGAATCTCCCTCACAGTGTCACTGATGTATTCGGGCGTCCCGGGCGCGACGCTCACACCTTCACGCCGATGTACTTGGTCTCGAGGAACTCGTCGATCCCGGTGAATCCGCCCTCGCGGCCCAGACCCGACTCCTTCACCCCGCCGAACGGGGCCGCTGGGTTGGAGATCACGCCCTGGTTCAGTCCTACCAGACCGGTTTCCAGCGCCTCGCTCACGCGCAGTCCCCGGCGCAGATTCTCGGTGTAGACGTAGCCGATCAGGCCGTAGGGGGTGTCGTTGGCGCGTTCGACCGCCTCGGCCTCGGTGTCGAAGGCCGTCAGAGCCGCTACGGGGCCGAAGATCTCGGTGTGGCACATCGCGGCCTCGTCCGGCACGCCGGTGAGAACCGTTGCGGGATAGAAGTTTCCGGGTCGATCGGCGACATCGCCGCCGAGCAGGACCGTCGCGCCGCGCTGCTTCGCATCGGCCACCAGATCGGTCACCTTCGTCACCGCTTCGGTGTCGATGAGGGGGCCGACCACCGCGTCCGGCTCGGTGCCGCGGCCCATCGGCAGCGCGGCCATCCGCTCGGTGAGACGACGCGCGAAATCGTCGATGACGTTGCGCTGCACCAGGATTCGATTCGCCGCAGTACAGGTCTGACCGATGTTGCGCATCTTCGCCGCGAGCAATCCCTCCACGGCCTCGTCCAGATCGGCGTCCTCGAACACCACGAACGGCGCATTGCCGCCGAGTTCCATCGAGGTGCGCATGACCGTGCGGGCGCACTGTTCGAGCAGGATCTTGCCGACGGCGGTGGATCCGGTGAAGGAGAGTTTGCGCGAACGCGCGTCCAGGATCAGCGGCGTCATCAGCGCGGCCGGATCCGAGGTGGTCACGACGTTCACCACGCCCGCGGGCAGTCCGGCGCGGACCAGGACGTCGGCCAGGGCCAGCATGGACAGCGGGGTCTGCTCGGCGGGCTTGACCACGCAGGTGCAGCCCGCGGCCAGGGCCGGGCCGATCTTACGGGTGCCCATGGCGAGCGGGAAGTTCCACGGCGTGATGAGCAGGCTCGGCCCGACCGGCTGACGGGTGACCAGGAACCGCGAACCGCCGCCGGGCGCGGGCATGTAGCCGCCGTCCAGGCGCACGGCCTCCTCCGCGAACCAGCGGAAGAACTCTGCGGCATAAGAGATTTCGCCGCGCGCCTCGCTGAGGGGCTTGCCCATTTCCAGCGTCATGATCAGGGCGAGACGATCGGTCTCCTCGAGCAGCAGGCGGTAGGCGCGCATGAGCAGATCACTGCGTTCGCGCGGCGGGGTGGCCGCCCAGCCGGCCTGCGCGTTCGCCGCGGCGGCGAGGGCGTCCAGGCCGTCGTCGGGCGAGGCGTCGGACACCCCGCACAGCACCTGCCCGGTCGCCGGATCCTCGACCGGCAGCCGGGCGGCGGTTTCGCGCCATCCGCCACCGATGAACAGTCCCGTGGGGACGCTCTCGATCGCCAGGCGTTCGGTCTCGTTCACATCCTCGCTGGTGTGCGTCACTGTCCGCTCCTCAATCCCCGCAGACCGTTGCTGCGGGCCTGCCCGACATGATATGCATATTGTCAACAATCCTACAACAGACAATCCCCCCGACTTTCCGAGGCGGCTACCCATGTCCGAGCTCTCCCCCGTCCTCAAACAAGCCACTCCCGTCACGGTCGACCATGGTGAAGGGTGTTATCTGTACGGCACCGACGGCCGACGGTATCTGGACTTCACGGCCGGTATCGGAGTCACCAGTACCGGCCACTGCCATCCGCGGGTCGTCGAGGCCGCCCGCGCGCAGGTCGGCAGCCTCATCCACGGCCAGTACACGACCGTCATGCATCGTCCGCTGCTCGAACTCACCGAGAAGCTCGGCACGGTGCTGCCCGAGGGACTGAATTCACTGTTCTTCGCCAACTCGGGCAGCGAGGCGATCGAGGCCGCGCTGCGCCTGGTCCGGCAGGCCACCGGGCGGCCGAATGTCATCGTGTTCCACGGCGGTTTCCACGGCCGCACTGTCGCCGCGGCGACCATGACGACCTCGGGCACCCGGTTCTCGGCCGGCTTCAGCCCGCTGATGGGCGGGGTGCACGTCGCGCCGTTCCCCACCGCCTACCGCTACGGCTGGACCGAGGAGCAGGCGACGGATTTCGCACTGCGCGAACTGGATTACCTGTTCGCGACGCTGAGCTCTCCGGCGGAGACCGCGGCGTTCATCGTGGAGCCGGTGCTCGGCGAGGGCGGCTACATCCCGGGGAACACCGCGTTCTTCCAGGGCTTGCGGGAGCGCGCCGACCGGCACGGCATCCTGCTGGTGTTCGACGAGATCCAGACCGGATTCGGCCGCACCGGAAAGTTCTTCGGGCACCAGCACTTCGACGTCCGGCCCGACGTGATCACCATCGCCAAGGGCCTGGCCAGCGGCTTCCCGATCTCGGGTATCGCCGCCTCGGAGGAGTTGATGGCCAAGGCGTTGCCCGGTTCGCAGGGCGGCACATACGGCGGTAACGCGGTCGCCTGCGCCGCGGCCGTCGCGACGCTCGAGGTCATCGAATCCGAGGGCCTGGTGGAGAATGCCGCGGTGCGCGGGCGTCAGCTGGTCGAGGGGGTCCGCAAATCCGCCACCGCCGCGGTCGGCGACGTCCGCGGTCTGGGTCTGCTGGTCGGCTCCGAATTCACCACGGCCACAGGCGAACCCGACACCGCCACCGCGAGCGCGGCGCAGCGCCTGGCCGCGGAGAAGGGTCTGCTGCTGCTGACCTGCGGCGCGTACAGCAATGTCGTGCGGATGATTCCGCCGCTGGTGGTGTCCGAGAGCCAGGTCGACGACGCACTGGCCCTGTGGTCCGACGTCCTCGACGAGATCTAGAAGGGAGCCCCATGGCCCGCTACATCGACATCACCCTGACCAAGGCTGGAATCTCCTGTCGCGCAAGGCTTCTCGACGACGAAGCCCCTCGCACCTGCGCCGCGGTATGGGACGCCCTCCCCCAGGAGGGCGACGCGTTCCACGCCAAATACGCTCGCAACGAGGTCTACACCCTCGTCCCCCGCATCACCGCCGCGCCCCACCGCGAGAACCCCACCATCACACCGATACCCGGCGACGTCTGCCTGTTCGACTTCGAACCCTGGGAAATCGGCAACCCCGCCTACGGCTACGAACCCGGCTCCGAAGCCCACCACGCCCAGGGCGCAACGGATCTCGCCCTCTTCTACGGCCGCAACAACCTGCTGATCAACGGCGACATGGGCTGGGTCCCCGGCAGCGTCTTCGCCACCATCGAAGAGGGCCTGCCCGCCCTGGCCACCGCCTGCAACAACCTCTGGCTGCGCGGCGTCGAGGGCGAAACCCTCGCCTTCACCCGCGCCGAGTAGCGAGGACATCCCTCGGTACGCCGAAGCCCGGACCGCCGAGAACATCGGCGGTCCGGGCTCTTCGGCATTCCGCACCGAGCACGAAGCGCTTCGAGGCCCAGCAGAACCGTTGACCAGGCAAACCCATTGGGCGACAACAGGTTCCGGTAGAGAGACAACGGCTCCCGGTCGAGGCGACAACGGGTCCCGGTCGAGGTAGCAATCGCACGGCCGCCACGAACAGTCGACGCACCCACCGAATGTTCATATTCGGTGGGTGCGTTGTCTGTCAGGAGGCGAGGACGGTTTCCGCGAAGCGGGCTACGGCCAAAACCAGGTCGTCGGAGTGGCGGGGGCCGACGATCTGGAGGCCTACCGGCAGGCCCTCGGCGGTCGTGCCCGCGGGGATGGAGATGGCGGGTTGCTGGGTCATGTTGAAGGGGTAGGTGAAGCCCGTCCACTGGGGCCAGCTGCGCAGGCCGCTGCCCGGGGGGACGTCGTGACCGGCCTCGAAAGCGGGGATGGGCATGGTGGGGGTGATCAGGACGTCGTGGGCGGTGTGGAAGGCGCCCATCACGATGCCGACCTCGGCGGCGATGGCGCGAGCGTCCAGATAATCGACCGCCGAGTAGGTGTTGCCCTGGTCCCAGACCTCGCCGAGGCCCGGATCGACGCGCTCGCGGGTGCCCTCGGGGAATTTCGAGAGCATCGTCGCCGCGCCCGCGGCCCAGAGCAGCTCGAAAGCCTCCAGCGGATCGGCGAATCCGGGATCCGCGGTCACTACGCGCAGGCCCGCCTCGTCCAGGCGGCGCACCGCCGCCTCCACGATCGAGGCGACCTCCGGATCGACGTCGACATAGCCCAGCGTGTCCGAATAGGCGACCGTGCAACCGCGCACATCGCGGGCGAGCTGGCTGCGGAACGTCGTCAGAGTCGGCGCGAGCGCGGTGGGGTCGCGCGGATCGGTCAGCGACAGGATGTCCATCAGCAGGGCCGCGTCCTCGACGGTGCGGGTCATCGGACCCCCGTGCGCGAGCGGGCCGAACGGGCTCGCCGGATACAGCGGGATGCGTCCGTGCGTCGGCTTGAATCCGACGATGCCGCAGAAGGAGGCCGGAATCCGCACGCTGCCGCCGCCGTCGGTGCCGACCGAGATCGGGCCCATCCCGCCCGCGACAGCCGCGGCGCTACCGCCCGACGAGCCGCCCGAGGTCTTGGACAGATCCACCGGATTGCGGGTGATGCCCGTCAGCGGGCTGTCGGTGACCGCCTTCCAGGCCAGCTCGGGCGTCGTCGTCTTGCCCACGAACACCAGGCCGTCCTCGCGCAGCCGCGCGGTCACCGGGCTGTCCACCGGCCACGGCACGTCGGCTTGGATCGAGGTGGAACCGCGCAGGGTCGGCCAGCCCTCGGTCAGGAAGATGTCCTTGATCGAGATCGGCACCCCGTCCAACAGCCCCTGCACATGCCCGGCATGCCAGCGCGCCTCGGACTCCTTGGCCTGCACCATCGTCCGGTCCGGATCGACCAGACAGTACGCGTTGACCGAATCGTTGTGAGCGGCGATCGCATCCAGGACCGCGCGGGTCGCTTCCACCGGCGACAACGCACCCGCCGAGTATGCCGTGACCAGCTCGACCGCCGTCATGGCGGCGGGCTCGGTAGGCAAATCGATATCGGGGTGGGCCATAGGTGACTCCCTTCAGGCGGGCACGTAACCCAGCCTCTTGTCGACCACGTTGTCCAGCGGTCGGCCATCGATCCACTTCCGGAAGTTGTCGGCGAACGCCGCTACGATCTCGCGACGCCATCCGACGAAATCACCGGAATTGTGTGGCGTGAGGTGAACATTCGGCAGATCCCACAGCTCATGGCCTGGCGGCAGCGGCTCGGGATCGACGACATCGAGCGCCGCACCGGCCAGAGCACCGGCCCGCAGTGCCGCGACGAGATCGTCTGTCACTACTGATTCCCCACGACCGACGTTGATGAAACGGGCATGTGGTTTGAAAGCCGTAAAAGCTCGAGCATCGAACATGTTCCGGGTCTGCGCGGTCAGCGGTGTGACCGCCACCACATAATCCGCCGCGGGAAGTTCGGCGTGCAGATCGGTGCCGATGGTGCCGAAATCGGGATCGTCGGTGCGCGGGCGACGCCCCAGCCCACGCACCCGCATACCTGCCGCACGCAGCAGCCGCGCGATGGCCCGGCCGATCGATCCGGTGCCCACGATCAGCACCGACGCACCCGCGATCCGTTCGGATTCGCGATGGCGCCAGCGATGATCGCGCTGCAGGCGCTGCGATTCCGGCAGGTCCTTGGCGAAGGAGAGGATCTGCGCGAGAACGTATTCGGCGATGGAAGTGTCGAATACGCCGCGGGTGTTGGTGACGGTGACATCGCTGGCGACGAGTTCGTCGAACAGTACCGAATCGACACCGGTCGCGCCCACGTGCAACCATGACAGTCGGTCCGCCGCGGGCCAAGCACCCGGCAACGCCGTGGTCAGGAAGTCGTAGACGAACAGTACGTCGGCACCGCGCAACGCCTCGGCGAACCCATCCGCAGCCGTGTAGCGAACCTCGGCTCGCTCTTGCACCGGACGCATCAGCTGCGCATCGGGCCGAGTGCCATCGTGCAAAACGGTGACTATGGGGCCCTCTTTCACATTGACAGACTAAAAACACATCGTATGATTGTCAACAATCCGATCGTGTGCGGAGGACTACCAGGCTGGACGCGAGAGGGGCCCTCGTGGAACTGAATTTGCCCGAATTCGACGGGCCCGTGGCCCAACGGGGCATCGGCATTATCGCGCCGTTCGATCTCGCGCTGGAGCGGGAACTGTGGCGCTGGGCGCCGCTCGAGGTGAGCCTGCACCTCGCGCGCACCCCGTACGAACCGGTGCCGGTTTCGGTCGAGATGGCCGAATTGGTGTCCGACTCGACACACCTCACCGCGGCAACCCGCAACGTGCTGCACGTGGATCCCGAGGTGATCGCCTATCTGTGCACCTCGGGCAGTTTCATCAAGGGGCTGGAGTACGAGCGGTCCCTGGTCGAGACCATCTGCCGCGCCGGGGCCGCCGATGCGGTGACCACGTCGGGGGCGCTGGTCGAGGCGATCGAGAAACTCGAGATCGGCCGCCTGTCGGTGATCACCCCCTACGACGAGGTTCTCACCCACAAACTGCACGACTTCCTCGACGAGGCCGGGTGCGAGGTCATCCGCTCGGATCACCTCGGCCTGGGCGGCGGCATCTGGAAGGTCAGCTACCGCACCATCGCCGAACGCATCATCAACGCCGACGATCCGCAGGCGCAGGCGATCTTCGTCAGCTGTACCAACCTGCCCACCTACGACCTGATCGAACCGCTCGAACAGGCGCTGGGCAAACCCGTGCTCACCGCGAACCAGCTCACCATGTGGGCCTGCCTGGGCCGGATGAAACTGCCGATGATGGGGCCCGGCAAATGGCTCCAGAACGTGTTCTGACCAAAGGAGACTCATGACACCCACGATCGGTTTCATCTATCCGGACCACGCCGCCGAGGACGACTACCCCCGCGCCGCGGCGGTGCTCGGCGTAGATCTGCGCGTCGCACACATCTACGGCACCGACCTGCACGCGGTGCCCGAACTGCTCGATCTGGGCAGTCCGGCCCGGCTGCGCGAGGGCGCGGCACTGCTGGCCGGGTACGAGCCGACGGCCGTGGTGTGGGCGTGCACCTCGGGTAGCTTCGTGTACGGACCCGACGGAGCGCGCGAACAGGTCCGCGGACTCGCCGAGGTCGCCCGAGTGCCCGCGTCGAGCACCAGCTTCGCCTTCGTCAACGCGGCGCGGGCGATCGGAGTGACGCGAGTCGCGGTGTGCGCGAGCTACCCAGACGACGTGGCCCGGCTGTTCGTGGATTTCCTTGCCGCCGAAGGGATTCAGGTCCTGTCGATGTCCAGTGCGGGAATCGACACCGCCGCGGAGGTCGGCACGCTGTCCCCCGATCAGGTACTCGAACTGGCGGTGGCCAACGACCATCCCGAAGCCGAGGCGCTGCTGATTCCCGACACCGCCATGCACACCCTGGAGGTGCTGCCGAAGCTGGAAGCGGCCCTGGGCAAACCGGTACTCACGGCCAATCAGGTGACCATCTGGGAGGGGCTGCGCCTGGCCGGATATGCTCCCGACGCCGCAGCGCCGCCCGGCGCCGCCGCACCGGCCTCGGTCATCGAACCGTCGGGGCTGGGAAAGCTATTGTCGGAGAGGCTGATTCATGTCGGTGATTGAATTCGAACCGGTCAATCGGCAGTCCACCGCCGAGATGATCGCCGACCGACTCCGCGACGCCATCATGCACGGCATCCTCGGGCCCGGCGCACAGCTGGTGGAGGCCGATCTCGCCGCGCAATTCGACGTCTCGCGCGGGCCGGTCCGAGAAGCCATGCAGCGCTTGGTTTCCGAGGGCCTGCTGCACAGCATCCGGCACCGGGGCATCTTCGTCATCGAGCTGACCCCCGACGACGTGGTCGACGTCTACCGGGCCCGCACCGCCATCGAGGGCGGTGCGCTGGAACTGATCCTGGACGGCCGCCGAGTCATCGCCTACGAGGCCCTGGGCCCCAGCGTCACCGAGATGCTGACCTGCGCCGAACGCGGTGACGCCGCCGGTGTCTCCGCCGCCGACCAGGCATTCCACGAGGCGCTGGTGGAAAGCGCCGCCAGCACCCGCCTCACCCGCGCCGCGCGCACCCTGCTCATCGAGACCCGCATGTGCCTGGGCGCCCTGCAATCGGCCTACCCGGACATCCGCGAGCAGGCCCGCGAACACGTCGACCTGCGCGAGGCCATCGGCAACGGCTCACCCGCCCGCGCCCGCACCCTCCTGATCGACCACATGCACGACGCCATCGACCGCCTCCGGCCCCTGCACCCACCCGAGGCGGAGGTCCAGCCGGACGTGAGCTGAGCGACGGTCGTTCCGACAGTCATGCAGCAATAGGTAGCACATGGTGCCACACGCGCACTAAGATAAAGCCTGTGAGCCCGCAGCCAGAGATTACTCAGCGAGATCTCCGCAATAGATCCAAAGAGATCATGGACGCCGTCCAACACGGTCAGTCGTTCACCGTCACGCGAGACGGACATCAGATCGGCGAACTGATCCCGCTGCGTCGCCGACGCCGCTTCGTTGATCGAGCAGAGTTTGTCGCCATGTCACGCACCGCCCCGGCTATGGACGTCGATGCCTTCCGGGCTGACCAGGAAGCCGCCCTCGACCACGAAGCGAGCAGCCCTTATGACCGCTGACTCGGTTGAGGCCGGACTGCTGGACACGAACATTCTCATCCTGCGTCAGTTCATCGATCCGGCCGAACTACCAATGCGGATGGCCATCAGCGCAATAACTCTCGCCGAGTTGTCGGCGGGCCCGCACGAGGTACGCACGAACGCCGAACAAGACATCTACAACGAGCACGAGGAACGCGCCCGTCGCCTTGATGTCCTGCAGCGAGCCGAGAACGAATTCGATCCGATCCCGTTCGATGCGCACGCAGCTCGGGTATACGGGCGAATTGCGGCCTCCGTGATCGCGATAGGCCGCAAACCCCGACGGCGGTTGGCAGATCTGATGATCGCCGCCACTGCAATCGTAGAAGAACTGCCCCTGTTCACAGCCAACCCCGACGATTACCTCGGACTGGACAAACTGCTCACGGTTGTATCTGTGACACGACCACCGATCTGAGACCTAGGGGCCGCGATGGTCTTGTGGCTCAGTCGATCAGGCCGCGGGGGCGGACCACCAGGACGGGTGAGGAGCGTTTGCCCTTCTCTTCCAGCAGGGCAATGGCTCGGCCGTCGTCGGTGAGGGCGGCATGGACGCCGGGTTGGCCGATCGGGTCGAGCCAGCGCCCGTCGCGCAGGAATTCGGTCTGCTCGGGGGTGATGGTGCGATGTGGGAAGGCAAGGCGCGCGGCGGAATCGATGTCGAGGTTCAGGGTTGGGTCCTCGGCCAGGGATTCCAGGGTGCGGGCGTGGTCCAGGGTGAACGGGCCCACTCGGGTGCGCCGCAGGGCGGTGAGATGGCCACCGACGCCGAGGCTTTCGCCCAGATCGCGGGCCAGGGCGCGGATGTAGGTGCCCGAGGAGCATTCGACCTCGACGTCCAGATCCACGAATGTGGTTGTGCCGGTGTCGATATCACGTCGGGCGAGTAGATCGAAGCGGGAGACGGCGACCGGGCGCGCGGCGAGTTGAACGTCTTCCCCCGCACGGGCGCGAGCGTAGGCGCGTTCACCGTCGACCTTGATCGCGCTGACCGTCGCCGGGACCTGCTCGATATCGCCGGTCAATCGCGCTGTGCCGGAAGCGATATCGGCGTCGGCGAGGTGTGCGGCCGGTGTGGTGGCGAGGATCTCGCCCTCGGCGTCGTCGGTGACGGTGGACCGGCCCAGCCGGATCGTCGCGGAATACGCCTTGGTGGTGAGGCTGAGCAGGCCGAGCATCTTCGTCGCACGCTCCACACCCAGCACCAGCACGCCGGTTGCCATCGGATCCAGAGTTCCCGCGTGGCCGATCTTGCGGGTGCGCAGGATCTTTCGGCAGCGGGCCACCACATCGTGACTGGTCATACCGCCGGCTTTATCCACGATCAGCAGACCGCCGAGCGCATCCACCAGCGCGGGTTCGCGGCCCATCAGCCGACCGCGATGGCGGTCAGGATCAGCCCCTCGGTGATCAGCCAGCGCCCGTCGAAGGACGACAGCGGTGCGCCGCCGTCGGTGGTCTGCCCCGGGACCAGCAGTTCGCTGCGGAAACCACCCGAGGCGCCGTCGTCATCGATGGTGAAGGTGATGTGCGCGTCCTCGAATCCCAACCAGCGCAACGTCAATGGGAACCACGCCTTGTAGGTAGCCTCCTTGGCGCAGAACAGCAGCCGGTCCAGGTGCAGACCCGTCGCCGGGAGCGCGCCGTCGAGCCAGGTGCGTTCCGCTGGCAGGCTGACCGAATCCAGCACGCCCTCGGGCAGCGGACCGTGCGGCTCGGCGTCGATCCCGACCGACCGCCAGCGCAACCGGTGCGCCAGCGCGGCGGCCCGATATCCATCGCAATGGGTGAGACTGCCGACGACACCGCGCGGGAAGATCGGCATACCCCGCTCCCCCTTGCCGATCGCCACCTGCGGCTCACCCAGCTGCGCCAGCGCCTGCCGCGCACAATACCGAGCGCCGATGAAATCCCGCCGCCGCTTCTCCACCGATTTGGCGATCAGATGCTCCTCACCCGGATGCACCCGCAAATCCTCGGGATACCGCACCAATTCCGACGTGGCCACACCGCTGGGCAGAATTCTGCCGAGAATGCGTGCGGGCCCGCTGCTTTCGGTGCGGTCACTGGTCCCATCGGACACGCTGCCTGCCGCATGCATCTCGCTCGCCGACTCCTCGATGACCGCCTCCTGAATCGCTGCCTACCTGCTCCACGAGCCTAGCCGAGGACCTGCCGACGCCATCCGGGCAGCCGTCGGGGAGGGCGATCGACCGGTTCGACGCCGTACCTGATCGCCGAAGGCAGTCTGCGACGGTCCGGACACCGACGCGGTCGGGGCCATCGGCGGACCTGAAAGCTCACAGCGCCGAGCGTCGTATTCTCTCGGCCGTCGCCCGTATCGAGCCGTGGCGGCTCGGCCCGACTCAGGCGAGGCCGCGGCGGCGCTCGGCCATCTGACGCATCTTCTCCGCGGCCTCGGCCATTTCCGGGGTGACCTTGAAGTGGCCGCCCCACTCGTTCAGGTCGTCCGGGCCGTAGTTCGGGGCGGGCAGGATCTGGCGCAGGAGGTTGTCGGGGAGACCGCGACGTTTCCATTCGCGCGGGTAACCGAGCGAGACCTCCTCGAAGCGAACGCCGTCGTAGAACGTGGTGCGCGGAATGTGCAGGTGGCCGTAGACCGAGCAGACGACGTTGTAGCGGGTGTGCCAGTCGGCGGTGAGTTGGGTGCCGCACCACAGCGCGAACTCCGGATAGAACAGCATCCGGGTGGGTTCGCGGTTCAGCGGGAAGTGGTTGATCAGCACGACCGGCGTACCGGGCTCGAGATCGTCGAGACGGCGGCGGGTGTACTTCACCCGGGCCTCACACCAGGCGTCCCGGGTGATGTACGGGTCCGGAGAGAGCAGGAATTCGTCGGTGGCGACGACATTGCGGTCGCGGGCGATACGCAGCGCATCGGTCGCGGTGTACGCGCCCTCGGGCATCCACGAGTAGTCGTACAGCACGAACATCGGCGCGAGAGTCACCGGACCGCCGAACTCCTGCGAACCCTCGCCCTCCCACACCGGGAACGGGTCCTCGGGCGTGATCACGTCCAGGTCGCGGCACAGCGCCACCAGATAGTCGTAGCGCGCCGCGCCGCGCATCTGCACCGGATCCTTGGCCGTGGTCCACAGTTCGTGATTCCCGGGCACCCAGATCACCTTGGCGAAGCGCTCCCGCAGGATGCGCAGCGCCCAGCGGATGTCGTCACTGCGCTCCCCGACGTCCCCGGCGACGATCAGCCAGTCCTCGGGCGAGTCGGGGCGGATCGCCTCGACCACGGGCTTGTTGCCCTGATGCCCGACATGGATATCGCTCACCGCCATCAGCTTCGGAACCACCCGGCACAACCTCTCTGCTCGCCCGCGTCCCCTGCGTAACCGCGGCTATCTTCTCCACATTCCCATGCATCCGGGCCCGCGGGCCAACCGTGCTACGACGGCAGTTCCGCCCCCACCCGCGCCCAGCGGCCCGAAACCGCCCGGATACCGACCGCGACCAGGCGTGCGACGATGAACCCGCTCAGGCCCGCCCAGATTCCGGCGATCCCCCAGTGGAAGACCAGCGACAGCCAGATCATCGGCAGGAAACCGAGCAGGCCCGCCAGCATCGTGGTGTTGCGCAGATAGGCCGCGTCGCCCGCGCCGAGCAGCACACCGTCCAGGGCGAAGACCACCCCTGCCACCGAAATCAGCGGAACGAAGAACCACCAGATGACGTGGACCCGGTCCAGGACCTGCCCGTCGCGAGTGAACAACTCCGGCACCAGGACGCTGCCCGCCGCGAAGATCACCGCGAGCACGACCGCGAACAGCGTCGACCAGGCCGTGATCCGCCGCGCGAGCCGCTGCGCACCGGCCGCATGGCCCGCGCCCAGCGCAGCGCCCACCAGCGTCTGCGCCGCGATCGCCAGCGAGTCCAGCGTCAGGCTGAGGAAATTCCACAGCTGCAACACCAGCTGATGCGCCGCCACCGAGGCCGCGCCGAATCGGGACGCCACCGCGCCCGCGGAGACGAAACATGCCTGAAAGGCGAAGCTGCGCATGATGAGATCGCGGCCGAGCCGCAGTTGATCGCGCATCACCTCCGGCTGGGGAGCCAGCGGAACCTGTTGCCGCACGAGCGAACTCAGGAACAACCCGCCCGAAACCAGCTGCCCGGCCAGATTCGCCGTCGCGGATCCGGCCAGTCCCATCCGGGGCGCGCCCAGCAGCCCGTGCACCAGCGTCGGGCACAGGATGGCCGAAATCACCAGTCCCGCGATCACATACACCAGCGGACGGCGTATCCGCTGGACACCGCGCATCCAGCCGTTCCCGGCGTTGGCCAGCAGGATCATCGGCACGCCGCAGCAGGCGATGCGCACCCAGCGCACGGCCTCGTCCGCGATATCGGCCCGCCCCGCGACCGCATGGGTGATCGGCGCCGCGAACACCTCCAGCACGACGATGATCGCCACACCGATACCGATCGCCAGCCAACTGGCCTGCACACCTTCCCCCACGGCCCCGCGGGTGTCCCCCGCCCCGTGCCGCCGAGCCGCCCGCGCGGTGGTGCCGTAACTCAGGAACGTCAGCTGTGTGCTCACCAGCCCGAGAATCAGCCCGCCGACCGCGAGCCCCGCCAACGCCAGCGCGCCCAACCGCCCGACCACCGCCATATCGAACAGCAGATAGATCGGTTCGGCCACCAGCACGCCCAAGGTCGGAATCGCGATCCGCAGAATCCGCCCCGGACCGGCCGCCGGAAGTTCGGGCCGCTCGGCGTCCTCCCTCGCCACCTGCTCACGCACCGCGTCACCGGACATCGCGCCCACCCCTCCCGCAGTCATCCGCATCACCGGACAGTGCACCGCCGATCGAGCTCACGACATCCCTTCCCGATCGCTCGTCACATCGGACACCACGATCGCACAGGGGTCCGACAAGTCGCCTACCGGGCACGATCCCGGCGAAGATGCTGGTACGGACGCCGCTCGCGCCGAACGCGCGTCACTGCGACGTCGAAACGGACAGATATGCATCGTCAACCGCGGTGAACAGCCGAGGGCCGGTGTGATACAACCCCTCGCTGGTAACCATTCGGCTAACCGGCGGTCTCGAGGGCCGACAACAGGGAGGCGACCAGGTGCTCCGGCGTTCCGGTGGTCGTGTAGCCCGCCGCGTAGCGGTGGCCGCCGCCGCCCAGGACGGCCGCGACCCGAGCCACGTCCACGCCGTCGTCCGCGCCGATGCCCGAAGCGCGGGAACGCAGGGAGACCGTCCAGAGTTCGCAGGTGGTGCGAGATTCCTTGAACACCACCGCGATCGCGGCCTCGGCCGTGGTGCGGATGACGTCGATGACGCTCTCGACCTCCTCCGAACGCACCCCGTCCATATCGTCGCGGCGCACGAAGACGTAGACCAGTCCCGCGCCACTGGCGGCCGACGGTTCTAGCCGCGCGGTGTCCAGCACCCGCGAGAGCATGCCGAGCCAGCCGAACGGATGGGTGTCCATCAGCGTCCGGGTGATGCCCGCGCCATCGATACCGGTAGACAGCAATCTTTCGGCAAGTCTGTGCGTGCCGGGGCCCGCCCATTTGAACGATCCGGTGTCGGTCACCAGACCCGCGAACAGGCAGAAGGCGATGTCGTAATCGATCGGCTCGCCCCAGGCATCGAGGACCCGAGCCACCAGCGCGGTGGTCGACTCCGCGGTCGGGTCCACCACGTTCACCGAGCCGAAACAAGTGTTCGAGCGATGATGGTCGAGCACCAGAGTCGTTGCCGCACCGCCGATCCGGTCCGCCAGCGCCCCGAGCCGGCCAGCGCTGCCGCAATCCACGGCGACCAGCACGTCCACCTCGGCGGGCACCTGGTCCGGCGGCACCAGGTGTTCGGTGCCGGGCAGCGATCGCATCGAGACCGGTAAGTCGGCCGGTGCGGCGAAGGCAACCCGCACCGGGGTCCCGCGCCGGTGCAGCACCTGCGCGAGAGCCAACCCGCTGCCGATGGTATCGGCGTCGGGCTGAACGTGACACAGCACGGTCACCGACCGCGCCGTATCCAGAACCTGCACGGCCGCAGCGAGATCGGCCGCCGGCGTTACTGCTGTCATGGTCTCGACCACGTTTCCTCTGGCGGCCGAACCGATGACCGGCCCGACCGCGGTGACCACGAGAACGCGGTCAGTCTTCCTCGTCCGATTCGGTCTTGTAGGGGTCGGCGTCGCCCGCGTGGGTCGCATTCGCGGCCACCTGGGCAACCCGCTCGTCGACCGCACGGGCCCGAGCGAGCAACTCCTCCATCTCCCGCGCCGCATCCGGCACGGTGTCCAGGACGAATGCCAGCGAGGGGGTGAACTTGATCCCCGTCGCGGCGCCGACCTTGGACCGCAGTACGCCCTTGGCCTTGTCCAGACCCGCGGCCGCGCCCGCGTAATCCGGCTCGGACTGCAGATTCTCGCCCAGCACGGTGTAGTAAACGGTCGCCTCGCGCAGATCACCGGTCACCTTGGCGTCGGTGATCGTCACGAAACTCAGTCGCGGATCTTTGATCTCGTATTCGATCGCCGTACCCACGATCGAGACGATCCGCTTCGCGAGTCGGCGTGCCCTGGCTTGATCCACCATGGCGTCCTCCTGAAGTATCCACTAGCGGCGGACACGATGCCGCCGGTCAGTCCTCTGGCCCGAAGATTCTGCGGCGTACTGCCAGCAACTCTAACTCCGGACGAGCCGCAACGTGGCGCTCGCATTTGTCCAGCACCTGCGTGAGATGACCCATCTCGGAGCTGACCAGCGCGACGCCCAGCAGGGTACGACGATGTTTGTCGTGCTCTCCGCCCTCGGCCGCGCTGACGCCGAAACGCTGCAACTCGGCCACGACCGGACGGATCACGGAACGCTTCTGCTTGAGCGAATGAACGTCGCCGAGCAGTATGTCGAACTCGAGCGCTCCGATGAACAAGGGCTCACCTCTTTGTTTTCAGCGGTACCGACCCGCCCACCGCCGCCGCCCCGCCGCTTGCGGCCGGGTGACCCGGCCGCAAGCGAAGCGCGACGACGATGTGACAGGTACGATTCCGCTCAGTCCCGCGGCTTCTCCCGAAGCTCGAAGGCCTCGATGATGTCGCCTTCCTTGATGTCGTTGTAGCCCAGGGTGATACCACATTCGAAGCCCTCGCGAGCCTCCATGACATCGTCCTTCTCCCGGCGCAACGACTGCAGCGTCGTCTCGGCGACTACCACGCTGTCGCGGATCAGGCGCACCTTGGCGTTGCGCTTGACCGACCCCGCGGTGACCATACAACCGGCGATATTGCCGATCTTCGAGGAGCGGAAGATCGCCCGGATCTCCGCGCGCCCCAGCTCGACCTCTTCGTAGATCGGCTTGAGCATGCCCTTGAGGGCCTTCTCGATCTCGTCGATGGCCTGGTAGATCACCGAGTAGTACCGGATGTCCACGCCCTCGCGGTTGGCCAGCTCGGTAGCTTTACCCTCCGCGCGCACGTTGAATCCGATGATGATCGCGTTGGACGCCGAGGCCAGGTTGACGTTGGTCTCGGTGACGCCACCGACACCGCGGTCGATGACCCGCAGCCGCACCTCGTCGCTGATCTCGATGCCCAGCAGGGCCTCCTCGAGCGCCTCGACGGTACCCGAGTTGTCGCCCTTGAGGATCAGGTTCAGCTCCGAGGTCTCCTTCAGAGCGGCATCCAGATCTTCCAGGCTGATCC
This sequence comes from Nocardia miyunensis NBRC 108239, assembly GCF_001613065.1. Classification (GTDB taxonomy): domain Bacteria; phylum Actinomycetota; class Actinomycetes; order Mycobacteriales; family Mycobacteriaceae; genus Nocardia; species Nocardia miyunensis. Next base: position 1,270 of record NZ_BDBQ01000090.1, on the reverse strand, counting down.
GCTTGCGGCTGCGCGCGGCCAGCGCGTTGCGCTTGCGCGCATTGCGGCGGTCGGCGATCTGCCGCGCGATGCGGTCCTCCTCGACGACGAGCAGGTTGTCACCCGCGCCGGGCACCGACGTGAAGCCGATGACCTGGACCGGGCGCGACGGCAGGGCCGCGTCCACGTCCTCGCCGTGCTCGTCGACCATGCGGCGCACACGCCCGTAGGCATCGCCCGCGACGATCGAGTCGCCGACCCGCAGGGTGCCGCGCTGGATGAGCACGGTCGCCACCGGGCCACGGCCGCGGTCCAGGTGCGCCTCGATGGCGACACCCTGCGCGTCCATGTCGGGGTTGGCCCGCAGATCCAGCGCCGCGTCCGCGGTCAGCACGACCGCTTCCAGCAGACCCTGGATGTTGATGTTCTCCCGGGCGGAGATGTCGACGAACATGGTGTCGCCACCGAATTCCTCGGCCACCAGGTTGTACTCGGTCAGCTGCTGGCGGATCTTCTGGGGGTTCGCCCCCTCCTTGTCGATCTTGTTGACCGCCACCACGATCGGCACGTCCGCGGCCTGCGCGTGGTTGATCGCCTCCACCGTCTGCGGCATCACGCCGTCGTCGGCGGCGACCACCAGCACCGCGATGTCCGTGGACTTCGCACCACGGGCACGCATGGCGGTGAACGCCTCGTGACCCGGGGTGTCGATGAAGGTGATCAGGCGTTCCTCGTCGTTGACGTTCGTCAGGACCTGGTAGGCGCCGATGTGCTGGGTGATGCCGCCGGCCTCGCCCTCGCGGACGTTGGTCTTGCGGATGGTGTCCAGCAGTCGGGTCTTACCGTGGTCGACGTGGCCCATGACGGTGACCACCGGCGGACGGACCTGCAGGTCGTCCTCGCCGCCCTCGTCCTCGCCGTAGGTGAGGTCGAAGCTCTCCAGCAGCTCGCGGTCCTCGTCCTCCGGGGAGACCACGTGCACGACGTAGTTCATCTCGCCGCCGAGCAGCTCGAGCGTCTCGTCGTTCACCGACTGGGTCGCGGTGACCATCTCACCGAGGTTGAACAGCGCCTGCACCAGCGAGGCCGGGTTGGCGTTGATCTTCTCGGCGAAGTCCGACAGCGAAGCGCCGCGGGCGAGCCGGATGATCTCGCCGTTGCCGCGCGGCAGCCGCACGCCGCCGACGGCGGGCGCCTGCATCGAGTCGTATTCCTGGCGCTTCTGCCGCTTGGACTTGCGGCCGCGACGCGGCGCGCCACCGGGACGCCCGAAGGCGCCCGCGGCACCGCC
>NZ_BDBQ01000089.1 GCF_001613065.1 Nocardia miyunensis NBRC 108239 | reverse complement strand
AGTTACCACGGCAACCGCGTTCTTGATGTCCATCCAGTCATTCCTCTCTACGAATCACTCCCCTACACTCGCACTATACCTATAGACTGTAGATTTATAGCGACAGCCCCGAGATGCACGGAAGGGTCGATGAGCAGCAACAACGCGGCTTTCGCCGCACAGCCGACCGATTGCTGTCGCCAGGTCTCGACCGCGGCCGGAGAGGGCCCGGCCGGGGCGCATCCACACGGCGACGGATCCGGATGCATCCGATCATCGGCCAACAGAAATCAACTTTCATATTTCGAACATCGACTGACAAATGACGATTGACGTCATTCGTCTCCTAGCGTAGCTTCAGGTGTGAGGCACAGCACTCTGTCCCCTCTCGGGCGGACAGGTCACACGGCGTCCCGCCGGATCCGCTGCGCCTCGGTCCGCACCGGCCCTGTCCCGCGCCGGCCGACATCTCGAGGGAAAATCGGAGTCCCACAATGAAGCTCGAAGGCAAAGTCGCCGTCATCACCGGAGCCGGCTCCGGCTTCGGCCGTCAGTGTTCCCAGTTGTTCGCCTCGGAGGGCGCGTCCATCGCCGTGGTCGACATCGACCCCGAGCGCGCCGCCGGAACCGTGGAACTCGTTGAGCAGCAAGGCGGTAAGGCCATCGCCATCACCGCCGACGTCAGCGTCGAGGCGCAGGTGAACTCCGCCGTCGCCGCGGCGGTGCAGCATTTCGGCAAGCTGGACATCATGTTCGCCAACGCGGGCGTCGTCTCGCGCGGCGGCGTCCCGTCCGTCGCGGGCGGCGAGGAGGTCGAATTCCAGGACCTGACCGACGCCGACTGGCAGCACGTGCTGGGGGTCAACCTCAGTGGCGTCGTCTACGCCGCCAAGGCCGCGGTCCCGTACCTGCGCGAGAACGGCGGCGGCACCATCCTGGCGACGTCCTCGGCGGCGTCGCTGGTCGCATACCACAACATCGCGATGTACTCGGCCACCAAGGCGGGCGTCAACGGCCTGGTCCGCGGCCTGAGCCTGGACCTGGGCAAGTACGGCATCCGCGTCAACGCCATCTGCCCCACCCACGGCATGTCGCCGAACTTCCTGATGCCGCCGGGATCTCCGGTCGTCGGCCAGTCCTACGAACAGGTCGCCGGTCCCTGGGACGCGTCCATCTCGCCGATCCCGCTCAAGCTGAACCGGCCGCCGTCGCTGCTGGACAACGCCAAGGTCGCGCTGTTCCTGGCCTCGGACGATTCGCAGTACCTGTCCGGTGTCGTGATGCCCTCGACCGACGGCGGCACCCTGGCCCGCGTCGGCATGTGGTTCGCCGAGGACAAGGGCTCACCCGGAGATCTGTGACATGCCCGAGCCCGTTCACCTCATCGTCGACCGGACGGCTTGCGCGGGCCACGGCCTGTGTTACGCCACCGCGCCGGACCTGCTCGAGCCCGACGACTTCGGCAATCCCGTCGTCGGCGCCGGTCCGATCCCCGAGTCGCAACTCGAATTCGCACGCCGGGCGGCGGCAGCCTGCCCCGAGCGTGCGCTGACACTCACCAGCGCTCTTCCCCTATCCGAGGAAAAGATATGACCACCACCGCAGAGGTCTCCGAGGACCTGGTAGTCGACTTCGACATCTACGATCAATCGCTGGCATTTCCCGAAGACACCGTGCAGGAACGGGTCGCCGAACTCGCGCGCCGGGGCCCGGTGGTGTATTCCACCGCCCATGGCGGGCACTGGATCGTCACCCACTACAAGGAGATCCACGAGGTCCTGCGCGACCCCGAGACATTCTCCAGCCACCCCAACAATCTGACGAGCGAGACCGCCGGATTCGGCAAATTCATTCCGCTCGAACTCGATCCGCCGGAACACACCGGCTATCGCCTCGCCTTGCAACCGTTGTTCAGCCCCAATCGGATGAAGGCGCTCGAGGACGATATCCGCGCGACGGTCAACGAGCTCATCGATGGAATCGCCGCCGCGGGAACGTCGGAATTCATCGCCGACTTCGCGCACGAATTGCCCACCCGGGTATTCCTGAAGCTGATGGACTGGCCGCTGGCGGACGCGCCGATGTTCACCCACGCCACCGACGTAATTCTCACTGGAATCCCCGGAGCCACCGAGGAGGAGTCCAACCAGGCGCGCGGTAAAGCGGCGTTCGAGATACTCGGATATTTCCAGAACGTCATCAACGAGCGCAAGGCGAACCCGCGCGACGATGTCACCTCGCAGATCATCCACACCAAGGTCGCCCTCGAGGGCGGCACCCGGCTGCTGACCGACGAGGAACTCAACCGGATGTTCTTCCTGCTGCTCATCGCGGGTCTGCACACCGTGCAGGGTTCGCTGGCGTGGAGCATCGTTCATCTCTCGCACAACCGGGAGCAGCGCGAGCAGCTCATCGCCGACGAGAGCCTGATCCCGTCGGCGGTGGAGGAGATCCTGCGGATCGAGGCGGCGGTCATTCCCGGCCGCCGCGCCACCCGTACGACCGAGCTGGGCGGTGTCACCATCGCCGAGGGTGATCAGCTGATCCTGATGCTCTGCTCGGCCAACCGCGATGGCGAGGAGTTCGACGACCCGGACGAGCTTCAGCTCGAACGCACTCCGAACCGGCATCTGTCGTTCGGCGCGGGTGCGCATCGCTGCCTCGGCTCACACCTGGCCCGCATCGAACTGCGTCTGGCCCTGGAGGAAATCCACCGACGCATACCGGATTACGATCTGGTCGCCAATGATCCCCCGGTCATGCACGCCAGTCAGGTCCGCGGCTGCGCGCGGCTGCCGATCACGTTCACCCCGACGTCGTGAACGGCCCGGGTGCGGGCCACGCCACCGGCCCGCACCCGGCTTCGACCCTGTGAGAGTCCTCACCGTGCTCTCGAACCGGCGCACCAGCCACGACCGGCAATCAGCACTGGTCACGGCCGCTCCGGATCCCGTTCACCCACAACGGTTTTCACGACTCCGCCCGCGCGGCACCGCGCCGCGCCCACGGTCTACGTCGAACGTACAACGAAAAACGAGTATCGTCCATGGCGTCGCCGAGTATTACATACGAAGCAGGAATCCGTGGAGGGCAGGAAAAGAGAATGGCTCGTCGTAACAGCAACGTCCTGAGTGGGGACGTCGAGGAAGCACGCGGGCAGATACTCGAAGCCGCCCAATCGACCTTCCTGCATTTCGGTGTCGCGAAGACGACAATGGACGATATCGCCAAGTCCGCGGGCGTATCACGACCGACGATCTACCGATACTTCCGCGACCGGGACACACTCATCGCCGAACTGATCCGGCTGCGCGCCCGAAAACTCTTCGTCAAAGGCACGAAATTCGTGCTGGAGCGGGAGCATTTCCGGGACCAGATCGTCGAGGGCCTGATATTCCTGGTCGACCACGGCCGCAAGGATCCGCTGATCCGATTGATCGTCAGCCCCGAGCACATGGACCTGGCCGCAGCCGTCGTCGGCACCTCCCGGCTCGCCAGCGCGCTGACCCTGGAAATGTGGGCGCCGATTCTGGATCGCGCCCGCGAACGCGGTGAATTGCGCACCGATATCACCAACGAGGAAGCCTGCGAATGGCTCGCGCTGGTGCAACTGATCCTGGTCGGGCGCCTCGACTTCGACGATCCGAAGGATCCGTCCCACCGCAAACTCCTGGAGACGTTCATCCTCCCGGCATTCCTGCCCCAGGCCAGCGCCTGAGCGTGGTCAGCCCTCAGGGTAAACCAAGGAGCCGCACTCTTTTCGGTTCGGCGCCACCCGAGACAGCCCGGTTCGCCGTCTGCCGCACAGGTACGTGGTGAATCCGGCTGAAAACGCCGTTCGTTCCCTCGCCCGTCTGTCCGGACTCATCCGGGCAGGCGGGCGTCGTCAGTGCTGCTGGACCGCGAAAGGCCGTGTCGGGCAATGCCTTCCGCATCCGCCCGGCACGGCTCCCGGTCAGTTCGGCACGCAGTTCAACGCGCGTAATCCCGCTGCCATGAATTCCGGTGTGGCCTCCGCGGCCCGCGCCGCATCGGATCCGGCATCCGAGCCCTGCACGGCGCGATGGGTGATCCCCTCGGCGATCACTCCCAGTTTGAAATTGGCCAGCGCGAGATAGAAACCCCAGTTGTCCAGATCCCGGCAGGAGGCCACCGCATAGGCTTGGGCCAGGGCGTCGGCATCCGGAAGGCGTGGGCTGGTCCACGCGGCCCGCCTTCCCAGCACCAGATCGAATGCCGGGGACCGGTATACGCACATCAACGCGACATCGGTCAGCGGATCGCCGAGCGTGGACAACTCCCAATCCACCACCGCGCGGATCCGGGCCGGATCGGCCGGGTCCACGATGGTGTTGTCGATGCGGAAGTCACCGTGCACGATCGCGCCGGGCGACTCGGGCGGCAGCGCCCCGGCCAGCGCCTCGGCGAGCCGGGCGACATCGGTCAGCTCACGCGTCTTGACCCGATCCCATTGGGAGGCCCACAGTTTCACCTGACGGGCCACGAAACCGGCGGGCCGCCCGAACGTGCTCAGTCCCGCCGCGTCCGGGTCCACCGCGTGCAGCGCGGCCAGAATCCGCACCGTTTCCCCCACGCAAGCCGCGACCTGGTCGTCGGTGAATGCGGCCAGGTCGTCCTGATCGCGAACGACCACGCCGTCGACGAACTCCACGACGGTCATCGGGGCGCCCAGCGCGTCGCCCTCGGCATCGAAGGCGACCGTTCTCGCCACCGGCACGGCCGATCCGTGCAATGCCCGCGTGACGGTGTATTCGCGAGCCATATCGTGCGCCGAGGGGGTGAGCCCGGCGACCGGGGGACGCCGGACAACCCACCGCGACACCTCGTCGCGTGCCGCGAACGTCAGATTCGAGCGGCCACCGCTGATCAGTTCGACCCGCAGCTCACCCTGCACCTCGACGCCCTGCTCCCGCAGAAAACGTTCCAGCGCAGCCACATTCATACCGGGCAGTGTCATTCGGCGTCCCGCCGTGCGCGCCGGGCCGCACCGACCGCGCGTTTGGCGATGGCCCAGCGATGCACTTCCGAGGGGCCGTCGTAGATGCGGAACGGGCGCACCTCGCGCGAGAGCCGTGCCAGTGGCAGATCCCCGGATACGCCGAGTCCGCCGCACATCTGCACGCTGCGATCGACGATCCGGAAGATCGCCTCGGCGGCAAAGGTTTTCGCGATGGAGGTGGCGTTGGCGGCGGGCTCGCCTCGATCGAGTTCCCAGCATGCCCGGGTGAGCAGTGCGCGGGTGGCCGCGATATCGATCTCGTTGTCCGCGATCATCTTCTGAATCATGCCCAGATCGCCGAGCCGCGATCCGAAGCCCTGCCGATCGGCCACATGATCCACCGCGACGTCGTGGCCGCGACGAGCGGCGCCCAGCCAGCGCATCACGTGCGTCATCCGGGCCGGGCCCAGGCGCACCTGCGCGTACTCGAAACCGCGGTCCACCGCGCCCAGCACGGCCGAATCCGGGACCAGCACATCGTCGAAGAACACCTCGCAGTGCCCGCCGATCATCGACCGGTCCAGGGTCTCGATGTGGCGCTCGACGCGGATACCGGGGGTGTCGGCCGGGGCCAGGAACATCGTCGCCCCGCCACGCTGGCCGGGCTCACCGGAGGTGCGAGCCATGATGATGAAGAATCCCGCGCCGTCCGCGCCGGTGATGAACCATTTGTGCCCGTTGATCCGCCAGCCGCCCTCGGCGCGCACCGCACGGGTGGTCAGGGCCGAGGGGTCCGAGCCCGCACCGGGCGCCGGTTCGGTCATCGCGAACGCCGAGCGCACGTCACCGCGGGCGAGTGGTTCCAGGAACTGCTGTTTCTGCTCCGGATCCGCGATATGGGCGAGCATGTGCACATTGCCCTCGTCCGGCGCGGCGATATTGAGTGCGGTCGGGCCGAACAGCGAATATCCGGCCTCCTCGAACACCGGCGCGCGATCCGACATGCCCAGACCGTGACCGCCGTATTCGATCGGTGCGTGCGGTGCGAAAACACCGGCCGCACGAGCGGCCTCCTGCAATTCGGCCCGGACCTTGTCCCCACCCGCTGCGGTGATGTCACCGCCGTGCGCGTCCTCGACCGGAAGCACTCTCGCGCGGACGAATTCGCGCGTGCGCTGGGCCAGGTCCTGGACCTCGGCCGGATGGGATAGCTCGATCGCCACGATCACTCCTCGCCTTGAAGGCCGAACGTACGCTCGGCAGGGGGTTGTCAGAAACAGTGGCACGGGGGTCCTATCTCTGTCAAAGTCGATTCGCACACGTTCGGATGTGTTCAGCTATCCTGAACATATGGATTCTTCGGACCACGCCGGAGTCGATATCGGCGCTCGGGTGCGAGCCGCGCGAGCGGCGGCGGGCGTCTCGTTGCGCGAGACCGCGCGACGCGTCGGCGTCAGCCCGGCCACGCTCAGCGCGATCGAGAACGGCCACACCGGCGTCTCGGTACCGCGGCTGCGGGCCTTGGCGGACGCGCTGGACACCACGGTTCCGTGGCTCATCGACGAGCAGGACTCGCCGCCCCGGCGCGACCGACCGGCGAACGCCCGGCACGACGCCGCCACCGGGTCCGTCGACTGGCGCGAATTCCCCTCGCTGGCAATGGATCCCGTGCTGTCCGCGGCGGTCGACTCGTTCGTGGAGACCGGCTACCACGGCGCGACGATGCGTTCGATCGCCGAGCGCGCCGGGATGAGCGTGCCCGGCGTCTATCACCACTACCCCGACAAACAGCAACTGCTCGTGCGGGCCCTGGATCTCACCATGGCCGAACTGCACTGGCGCGTGCGCGCCGCGCGCGAACAGGGCGCGACGGCACTGGATCGGGTGGCGAACACCGTCGAGGCCCTCGCGTTGTTCCACACCCACCGCCGCGAGCTGGCATTCATCGGCGCCAGCGAGATGCGCAGCCTCACCGCGCCGAATCGCAGACGAATCGCCGCGTCCCGCAACGAGATCCAATATCTGCTCGACGAGGCGATCACCGAGGCGGTCCGGGAGTACGACCTGCCCGAGGAGCACACCCGCATCGCGGGCCGGGCCATCGCCACGATGTGTACCGCACTGCCGCAATGGTTCCGGCTCGATGGGCCCACCTCACCGGAGCAGATCGCCACGCGGTACGCCGGATTCGCCCTCGGTCTGCTCGGGCTCGGCGTCCCGGTCCCGCCGCGCGAACAGTCACCCTGCGGCGGCCCTGGTGATCCCCCTCAGCGACTATAGGAATCATGGCACCTCTGCTACCGACCTTCGAACAGGTCCTTTCGATCCAGGATCCGACCGAGGCGACCGTCACCACGGACCTCATCGATCTGAACGGCCACATGAACGTCGTTCACTACCTGCACCAGGGGTCGGTCGGCGCGGACGCGCTCCTGCAACAGATCGGGATCACCGAGGCGTACCGATCCGAGCGCGAGATGACCCTGTTCACCGCCGAACATCATCTGGTGTACCTCAGCGAATTGCGTGAGGGCGACAAGTTCTCCGTCCACGCACGCGTCCTCGGCCGCACGGACAAGGCCGTCCACATGATGACGTTCCTGCTCGACCGCACCCGGGAGCGCCTGGCGAACACCCTCGAGATCATGCTCGTGCACGTGGACTTCGCCGCACGTCGCGCCGTCGCCGTCCCCGAGGACATCGCCACGGGACTCGACGAACTCATCGCCCGATCGGAATCCCTGGACTGGGCCGCGCCCACCTGCGGGGCGATCGCACTGCGTCGCTGAAGCCATCGTCCGCCGCGAAGCTCGTGCCACCCGTCCGGGCCGGGCGGGCCGCACCCGGTAACACTCTCCCGATCTGTCGTGTCCCGACGGCCACCCGCCCAGCGACCCCGCGCGTATTCGACGATTCCTGTGGTCGGCCGTACCGAGGACGTGATCGATGATGATTCCGTTCTCGTTGCCGCCGATCGTAGCGGTGCCGGATCAGGATGCGGGCGCGGCGATTCGATCGGGCGCGGCCGAGTTCGACGCGGCGGCATCGGACTGCCGCCAGGAGCCTGGGATCAGCGCGGCATTGATCCCGAGGATGGTCAGTGCGGCGATGCACACGGTGGCCATCACCCCCGATCCGCAGCAGACGCCCACGACAGGGGCCTGGTAGACACCGGCCCTGGCGAACAGTTCTTCGAGTTCGCTCACCGGACGCAGGAATCCGTGCGCATCCAGTAGCGCCCGCCCCGGGATGTGCCGAGCCCCCGGAATGTGGTGTCCGAGCGATTCGAGGTGCTTGTCGTACCTGCCTCGGGCGTCGATGAGGACACCGGCGGCGGGGATTTCGGAGATCTCGGTGAGCGTGGGTAGTTCGCCACGGCGCAGGTCGTGGCTGGTCAGGTCGATATCGCCGGGGTCCGGACGTTCGAGACCGGCGGTGATGCCGTGACCGGCCGATGCCCAGGCCGTCAGGCCACCGTCCAGAACGCGCACCTCGGGCGCGCCCGCCGCGCGCAGAATCCACCAGGCGCGCGCCGATCCGGCGCGATTCCAGTTGTCGTACACGATGATCGGCACACCGTTGCGTACGCCCCACCGCCGCGCGGCCGCCTGCACGAGGGTTCCGGACGGCAAGGGGTACCGCCCCTGGCCGGGTATCGAGCGATCGGCCAATTCGGCTTCCAGATCGACGTACACCGCGCCTTCGATATGGCCGAGCTCGTATTCCGCACGCCCGTCGGGGCGATCGGGCCGCCAGCGCACGTCCAGGATCGTCAGCGGCTGTCCCAGCGCCATCCGGCTGTGCAATTCCTCGGCCGAGATCAGCGTGTCCGACCGGAAAATATCTGCCCGGTAGGTCATTTCACAGCTCCTCCGATCCTCGCGCACCGATGCCCGGCCGCCCGGCCGTCATCGGATCAGCCGAGGCGGCGGGCTCGCGGGCAGTGCCGGACCGATCGCGGTCAGGCTGCCCGGACGACGCCCGTGGCCCCAGCCGATCTCACGACGATAGTGCCCGAGGTGTTCGGCCGGGATCGCCCGGTCGGGCGGCAGCGGAGTCGATTCGGGATCGACGTACAATGCGTCCGCCGGGCAGTACGCCTCACACATGAAACAGGTCTGGCAGTCGGATTGCCTTGCGATGATCGGAATTCCGCCGGGCCCCGGATCGAAGACGTCGGTGGGGCAGACCTCGATGCAGACATCGCAGGAGATGCAAGTGTCCGCCCGGACGAGTTCGATCATCAGGCCACCGCCGCGACGGCCGGATGCGCCCGATCGATCCCGGTCCACACCGTATCGAGTCCGCCGCTGACGATGTGATGATGCTGCGCCGGATCCTGATCCGGGAAGTCGGCGCGTTTGCTCATGCCGCGAGATTCGGTGCGCGCCAGAGCCGATCGGTACATCAGCCGTCCCACCGCCGTGATCGCGGCCGCGCGCCGGGCACGAACCCGTTCGGGCCCGTCCGTTCCGCCCAACGCCTCGGCGGCATGTCGCCACAACTCGTCCAACGCGTACGCCGCGTGCGCGATGCGTGCGCCGTCGCGCAGATAGTTCTTCTCCAAGGGCAGCAGCTCCGCTTGGGCCGCCGAGAGGATGTCCGCGGCGCTCACCCTGCGGGATCCGCTGGGCCGCAACCCTGTTCGGCCCGCACCGCGCAACGCCCCGGCCGCGAGCGAACGATTCCGCAACGCATGTGCGGCCGCGCCCCGCCCCGCCCAGGTGCCCGAGGACATCGCCCACGCCGCGTTGTGGCTGCCGCCGCCGGTGAAACCACCGCAGATCCGCTCGCGGGTGGCCGCGTCACCGGCGGCGTACAGGCCGGGAACGGTTGTGGCGCACTCGTCGTCGACGATGTCGACACCGCCGGTACCGCGCACGGTGCCCTCCGCGAGCAGGTCCACCTCGAACCGCTGGGTGAACGGATCGATGCCGCGGCGGTCGAACTGGAGGAAGAAATTGGGTTGTCCCGAGCGCATCCGAGTGCGCGCGGTCTCGTCGGCGCGATCGATCTGCGCGAAAACCCGTTCGTGCAAGAGGGTTTGCGCGATCACCGACCGTCCGCGCGCCGATCCCGCGCCCTCGAGCACCCGCCCGTCCTCGTGAAAGAACGTGGCGTATCCGTAGTACGCGGTCTTGGTGATCGTGGACCCCTTCACCGCGATTCCGTACGCGTTCGAGAACTCCATCCCCGAGAAACGCGCCCCGACCTCGGCCGCCATCAGCGCGCCGTCACCGGTGTCGACATTGGTGCCCAGCGCGCGAGACAGGAAGGCGCACCCGCCGGTCGCCAGGACGACCGCGCCGGCGTGGATCCGGTACTCCCGATCCGCTCGCAGCAGATGTCCGGCGGCGCCGCGCACCGTTCCGGCCTCGTCGACCAGCAGTTCCAGCGCCGGGGCATGATCGATGATGCGAATTCCCCTCCGCCGCACCCATATTCGCATGCGTCGCATGTACTCCGGACCCTGGACTCCGGTGCGGATCTCCCGCCCGCTGTCCGGATCCACCGGAAACGGATAGCGCCCCTCACGCGCCAGCCGTTCCATGTTCTCGTAGGTCTGGTCCAGCACCCGGTCCATCCAGTGGTGCTCGGCCAGATACCCGCCCAGTTCCTCGCGGCTCGCCTTCGCCGCCGCACGCGCCGCGGGTTCCGGTGCGACGTACCACACCCCGGTACCGGCCGGGGCGGTCGCGCCGCTGGTTCCGCAGTAGCCCTTGTCGACCAGCACGACCTCCGCGCCGGACTCCCGCGCCGACAGTGCCGCCCAGCATGCCGCCGGTCCCCCGCCGATCACCAGGACGTCGGCGCGGATCTGCTCCGGGTCACTCATCCGTCTCACTCCTCACGATGCGAATCGACCGACGCGATTCAGAAATGCAACGCCCGCACCTGCGCCAATGCCCGGTTCGGCGGCTCGATCCCGCCTTCGGGCCGTCGCCGCTTCGCATCGGTGGCCACCTCGGTGAGAAATTCCGCCAGCTCGGGCGACCCGGGCCGCGGCACGGGTGGCGCACTGATATCGGTGCTGGTCATCGCAACTCCTCGAAGATATTTCGCCTCGGGTGCCCTCGACACCGGGCACATCACAGGGATAGGCCCGCGACGTCGTACTCGGCCCGCACTTCGACTGCGGGACAACTGATGTCCATCATCGGGGTCGGCAGTGGTGGTGGAAATCCTTACGATCATGGCGATTCTGTGCGAGCGATGACTCGACGACTTCGAGGGTTTCCTGGCCGCGTTCGAGGGATGTGCCTGATTCGCCGCGATCTCGAATCGGCCGGAGTTTATCTCTGTCACGGTCGAATACATGCAGATCACGGGACCTTCCGAAGGTTCGGCGCGGGACGCGGGCGAGCGTCGGCACCCGATGTGCGGGTCATAATTTCGGTGTTCGCCACGCCGGACAGATCCGCACCGACCGTGGTCTGCGGCGTGACCCGCCGCAGATCACGACCACCGAACAGGACCGCCCGATGAGCGCCGAATTCCTCTGGTACATCCCCAATCAGTCGGCGCCGGGCCACCGGGGTGAGCCCGTCAGCGCAGACCACAACAGCCTCGACACACTCGCGGACCAGGCGCAGGCGCTGGAACAGCACGGTTGGCAGGGGGCGTTGGTGGGCACCGGCTGGGGACGGCCGGACACCCTTACCGTCGCGACCGCCCTGGCCGCGCGCACCCGCACGTTCGAACCGCTCGTCGCGATCCGGCCGGGCTACTGGCGTCCCGCCCATTTCGCCTCTGCCGCAGCGACTCTCGATCAGCTCTCCGGTGGCCGGGTGCGAATCAACATCGTCTCGGGATCCGATGACGCGGCCGCCTACGGCGAGACCGAACCGGATCAGGCCGACCGCTACGCCCGCACCGAGGAATTCATCCGGCTGGTCCGCCGACTGTGGACCGAGCGGAACGTCACCCATCACGGAAAGCATTACCGTGTGGAGGATTCCACCGTGCTGCCGCGAGTTCCCACGCGCGAGGGCCGGCCGCATCCCACTCTCTACTTCGGCGGCGCGTCACCCGCGGCCGAACGGGTCGCCGCGAGCGTCGCGGACGTGCAGTTGTTCTGGGGCGAGCCCCTCGCCGACATCCGCGAACGCATCGAACGCCTCCGGCAGCTGAGCGACCGGCTCGGCCGCGAACTCCCGCCACTGCAATTCGGCCTGCGGGTCACCACCGTCGTGCGCGACACCACCGAACAGGCCTGGACCGATGCCCGAGCCCGTGTGGAAGAGATGGCGAAACGCGCTGCCGCGGAAGTCGATTCACAACGGAAAACCGCCATCGGGCAGCAACGCCTCTACGATCTCGCGACCCGCGGTGAGGTGCTCGACGACAATCTGTACACCGCCCCCGGCCGGGTCGGCGGCGGTGGCGCGGGAACCACCTGGCTGGTCGGCTCCCCCGATGACGTCGCCAAATCCCTTCGGCGATACCAGGATCTGGGCATCACCCACTTCGTGCTGTCCGACACCCCGTATCTGCGGGAGCTCCGGCGTCAGGGCGAGCAGGTGCTCCCCCTGTTGCGCTGAACCGCTCACGACGCCAACCGCAGCGGCTGCGCGATCGAGCGCAGCGCCGCGATCGCCGCCGCCACCGCCGGGCGCTCGAGCGATGCCTGCCGATAGGTCACCCCGACGTGCCGAACCCCGTTGTCGACCGTGCAGGCGACAAGTCCCGAATGCCGTTCGGCCACAGACATCTCCGGGACGATGGTCACCCCGAGACCGTGCTCGACCATCTCGGCCATACCGTCGAAGCTGCTGCTGCGATGTTCGATCCGCGGCGCGAAACCCGCTTCGCGGCAGGCGAAATGCACCGAGGCCAGGGACGGCTCGCCGTCCAGGGCGCTGATCCAGTCGACATCGCGCAGCACGCCCAATCCGTGCTCGCGTATCCGCTCGCGCCACTGCGGCGGCGCGAGCAGCACCAGCGGATCGCTGAACAGATATTCCGAGGCCAGACCCATCGGCAGATCCCGGCCCCGGAACGAATACGAGTAGGTGATCGCCAGATCCACGTCCTGCTGGCGGATCGCGGGGATGGAATCGACCGGCCGCAGATCCACCAGCCGCAACCGCAGTCCCGGATGCTCCCCGCGCAGCCGCACCAGCACCGGCAACGCCAACCGCATCTGCGCGGTCCGGAAAGTCGCCATGGTCAGCACCCCGGTGACCGCCTCGGAACTGGCCGCGACCGCCGACTCCGCCTCCTCCAGCGCGGCCACGATGCGCGAGGTGTGATCCACCAGTACCCGGCCCGCGTGAGTCAGGCGCAGCACCCGGCCCTCGCGACGGGTCAGCACGAGCCCGACCTCGTCTTCGAGGATGCGCAACTGCTGTGAGACCGCCGAGGCGGTGATGCCGTGCAGTTCGGACACCGCCGTCATCGTGGCGTGTTCGGCCAGATCGCGCAGCAGCACGAGACGTCGGATGTCGTACATGGCCCTCACTTCGCTTGCGGGACAACCGATATTCATCATCGGAAGATGCAAGCCTGGAGAGAATCCTTTCGATCAGAACGATTCTGTGCGGGCGAGGCGGCTACACCGCCTCACTCACCCCTGGAAACCAGGGCACCGAGGCGACCAACCGCCGGGTGTAATCGTCCTCGGGATGTTCCAGAATGTCCACCGCGCTACCGGTTTCGACGATCCGGCCGCGGCGGATCACACTCACCGTATCGGCGAACTGCCGCACCACCCCGAGATCGTGTGAGATGAACAGGTAACTCACCCCGAGTCGTTGCTGCAACTCGACCAGCAGGTCCAGAATCTGCGCCTGCACCGTGACATCCAGCGCCGAGGTCGGTTCGTCCAGGATCAGCACCCGAGGTTCGAGCGCCAGGGCGCGGGCGATCGCTACCCGCTGGCGCTGGCCGCCGGACAACCGGGCGGGTGTGAGCCCGGACGCGGATTTCGCACCCAAGCCCACCAGTTCGAGCAGCTCGCGGGCCCGCTCCGCACGCTCGATCCGCGTGCCGATCCGGTGCCGCAGTAGCGGTTCGGCCACGAGATAGTCGATACTGCGCGCGGGATCCAGTGAGGTGAACGGATTCTGGTACACCAGTTGGAGATTGCGGCGAAGCTGTTTCAACTCCCGCCGCCCTGTCGCGGTGACCTCGGCCCCGTCCAGGTACACCTGCCCGCTGTCGGGTCGCTCGAGGTTCATGATGATGCGCCCGATCGTCGATTTGCCCGAGCCGGATTCCCCCACCAGCGCGTGGGTCGTGGCCCGCGGCACAGCGAAGGAGACGTCCCGGACCGCGTTGATCGCCGACCCGCCCCTGCCGAAGGTCTTCACCAGCCCGCGCACTTCGAGTGCCGATGCGCGGTGCTCGTGCGTTTCCGCCCGCCGCTTGGCGTCGGCATACTTCCCGGGTGCGAGGGCGGGAATGTCGGCGAGCAGGCGTGCGGCGAACTCCGACTGCGGATTTCGCAGCACGCTCGCGGCGGGGCCGTGATCGCGGACCCGCCCGGCGTCCAGGACGACCACCGTATCGGACCGCTGCGCCGCCAGCGCCAGATCGTGGGTGATGAGCAGCAGCCCGACGTCCAGATCGCGTTTCAGACTGTCGAGCAGTTCCAGGATCGACTGCTGCACAGTCACATCCAGCGCGGAGGTCGGTTCGTCGGCCACGATCAGCGCGGGGTCCCCGGCGATCGCGTTGGCGATCAGCACGCGCTGCAACATGCCGCCGGACAGTTCGTGCGGATAGTTGCGCGCTACCACCTCCGGATGCGGAAGATGCACGCGCCGTAGCAGTTCCACCACTTGCTCGTGCCGCGCGGCCCGCTGCCGATGCCCGGCCAGCACCGACCCGAGCAGTTCCCGATGACCGAGGCTTTCGGCCAGTTGCGCCCCGATCGTGCGCACCGGGTTCAGCGAATGCGACGGATCCTGCGGGACGTAGCCGAGTTCATGTCCGCGCAGTCCGCGAAATTCTCTGTCGCTCAACCTCAGTAGGTCACGATCACCGAAGCGGACCGTACCCCCGACCCGGGCTCCGACGTGGGACAGCAGCCGCAGAACGGCATTGGCGATGGTCGACTTGCCCGATCCGGACTGCCCGATCAACGTGACGGTCTCACCCGCGGCCACCTCGAACGCCACCTCCGACACCGTCGGCGACGCGCCGCCGGGATAGGTGACCGTCAGCCCGTCCACCGACAGCAGCGCGGGCCGTTCGCCGAGGCTCATCGCACGACCGCCAGCAGTCGGCTGACCTGATTGAGCGACAGGCACGTCGCGACGATCACCAGCCCCGGAAAGAACACCACCCACCAGTACCGGTCCATGTAGTTCTTGCCGTCGGACACCAGGATTCCCCAATCGGGCGCGGGCGGCGGATTGCCGTAGCCCAGATAGGCCAGTGCGGCGATGACGATCAACGCCATGCCGAATTGCAGCACGGCCAGCGCGACGACGCTGCGGTAGACGTTCGGCAGGACGTGGGCGAAAACCGTTGTCAGCGGCCCGCATCCGATCAGACGCGAGGACTCCACATAGTTCAGATTCGACACCCGCAGCACCTCCGAGCGCATCAGGCGCGCGAAGATGGCGACCGAGGAGATGCCCGTGGCGATGGCGGCATTAATGGTGCTGAATCCCAGGGCGGTGACCACGACCATGGCCAGCAGGAAACTCGGAATCGCAAGCAGCGCATCGGTGAACCGCCCGATCACCGCATCGACCGAACCGCGCAGATACCCGCCGGCCAGCCCGAGCAGCGAGCCCGCCACCAGGCCGATCAGCACGGCCACCACGGCGGTGAGCAGTGAGCTGCGCGTGCCGTACACGGTCCGGCTGAAGATGTCGCGGCCGAGATTGTCGGTGCCGAACAGATGATGCGCGCCGGGCCCCTGGAACTTCTCCGCCGTGTTGCCCGCGAACGGGTCCTGATGCGCGAACAGCGACGGGAACAACGTCCACAGCGCTACGATCACCAATATCGAAACAGCCAGTACCGCAACAATTCCCCGCCCGATCCGCCGACGCCCGACCGCGCCGGGCGGCGGGGACGCATCGGGATCCAGATCCGCGAGCACGGCCCGCTCGGACTCCGCTTCGATCAGAACATCGGTCATTGTTCGACTCCCTCGGGCTCACGATCGGATCCGGGCGCCGGGCTTGCGGTCGCTCGCGACGCGCGACGCAGACGCGGATCCAGCAGTGGATAGGTGAGATCGACGATCAGGTTGACCACCAGGAACACCACCGCCGCGAGCACCACGCCGCCCTGTAGCACGGGAACGTCCTTGTTGGTGACGGCCTTCTCGATGACCGACCCGATTCCGTTGCGGCCGAAGATGGTTTCGGTGATCACCGCACCGCCGATCACCTCGCCCGCGGTCACCCCGATCACCGTCAGGGTGGGCAGTGCGGCCGGGCGCAGCAGATGCCGGATCAGGATGTACGGAGCCGACAACCCCTTGGCCTCGGCGACGATCGCATACGGTTCGTGCCGCACCGAATCGAGCGAGGTGATGAACACCTGGGTGATCTGGCTGGATACCGGGATGGCGAGCGTGATCGCGGCGGGAATCGCCGCGGCCACACCCTGATAGCGGGTGATCTCGAACCAGCCGAGCCGGAATGCGACCAGGTCGATGATCAGCAGGCCGATCAGGAAGTTGGGCAGCGACAGGAACAGCGACGGCAGCGAGCGCAGCAGCGTCCCGCCGAAGCGCGGCGGCAGATACTGCGCACCGATCGCGATCAGCACGGCGAGCAACAGCGCGAAGGCCAGGGCGAGCACGGACAGGGTGAGCGTCGAGCCCGCCGCGTGCAGATACATCTCCGACACTGGACGCGTCGAGGCCAGCGACAGGCCCAGATCACCGTGCGCGAATCGGACCAGCGAGTACCAGAGTTGTTCCAGCACAGGCCGATCGAGCCGATAATAGGCGAGCAGCGACCGGATCTGCTCGGCGGAGTACCCGTTCTGCGGATCGCGCAGCCGGTTGGTGATCGGGTCGCCCGGGATGACGGTGACGATCACGAACACCACGATGTAGACGAGCACCACGGTGATCAGGGCCGCAACGGTCTTCCGCGCGACGACGCGCAGATACTCCACGACACGCATCAGCTTCTCGCTCCCTGTCCGGTGTCCACCGACGCGTCGTAGAAGACCAACCGGCCCAGCCCGGTCGCATGCAGCCCGTGTACGTACGGCGCGGTCGCGAAGGTCTCGTAGATCTGGTGCAGCGGAATGAAATACGCCTGTTCGATCAGCAGATGCTGGAGTTCGGCGAGCAGCGGATGCAGCTGGTCCGGTGACCGTGCGGCGACGATGCGGTTCAGCAGATCGTCCAGATGCGGGTCCGAGGCGTGGAAGACGTTCTGCTTCTTACTTCCCCACCAGCTCACCAGGGAGGTGAAGCTGTACATAGACCAATGGATCTCGAACACGGGCAGTTTCGGGCTGACCGTCTGCGAGGTGTAGCTGTTGAAGTCGGTGCCCCGGATCTGCAACTCGATCCCGATTTTCCGCAATTGCTGTGCGATGAGCTGTAATTCGGTCCGCGAGGTGGTGATGTAGACCGATGGGTACACGAACAGGCTCAGGCGATGCCCGTCTCGGGTCCGGTATCCGGCGCTGTCGCGGCCAGTCCATCCGGCCTCGTCCAACAGTCGTCCGGCAAGTGCCGGGGCGTAATCGAATTCACCGCTCAGATCGACGATTCCGGCCACATTGTCCTGGAAGATCGAATGCGCGGGCTCCCAGTTCCGGTTGTAGAGGGTGTCGAGCAGATCCCGCCGGTCGAGGCCGTGCTGAATCGCTCGCCGGACCCGGACGTCGCTCACGTAATCGGCGCTCGCGCGCAGTTGCAGGCCGTAGACCGCGCCCAGGTACTTCGAATACAGCATGCGGTAGCCCGCATCGCTGAGCCGGAGCTCCTGGGTGGGATCGACGTAGTGGATGACATCGGCCTGCCCGGCCTCCAACGCTTGCACGCGCAGCCCGTCCTCCTTCAACGCGTCGAAGGTGAGCGTCGCGATCGACGCGGGCCCGGTGTGCGGCGCGCCGGATCGGGGCCAGTCGTAGTCGGCCCGCCGGTGCAGGACCACCTGCTTCTCCGGATCGACCGAGGCCACCGTGTACGGCCCGGTGGCGACGACGTGCCGCAGATCCGACTGGTATCGCAGGCTACCCTCGATCGTCGAGGCGCCCAGCATGCCCGTGGTCATACCCGTCAACGCCTCGGGCAGGCCGTTGCCGGGCGTGGCGAGGGTGACCTCCACGGTGTCGTCGCCGACCGGGACCGCGGACCGGAAACTCTCGGGGATGTTGGGATTGCGCGGGATCGCGCGTTTCTTGTCGCCCAGGCCGAGCAGGGTCAGATTCTCCGCCGCGATCCGCGCGTCGAACGGCGTGCCGTCGGAGAAGGTCACACCGTGACGCAGGTGGAAGTAGTAGTGCAGGCCGTCCGGGGAGACGTCCCAGCTCTGTGCCAGATAGGGTTTCACCGAACCGTCGCTGTCCCGGTAGAGCAGCGTGTCCACGATCTGACTCCAGACCTGTCCGGAGTACCAGTCGCTGGTCTCCTGCTGCTGCCACGATCCGCGCAATTGCGCGAGCAGCACCGTCACGCTGTTTCCGGAGCGGGTCGCGGCGGGTGTCCGGTTCGGCGCGCACCCGGCGAGCAGCACCGCGGCCAGCAGTATCGCCACCCAGGCGCGCATCCGTACGTATCGGCTCATCGTCTGTCGCACTTCATCTTTCGTTCAGTCCGCTCAGACCGGAGCTGCCGCGGCTACGGGCACCGGCAGTCCGAATCGTTCGCGCAGTGTCGATTCCGCGTATTCGTGCCGGAACAGCCCGCGACGTCGCAGAATCGGAACCACCTCATCGACGAAGGTGGTCAGGCCGGAAGGGAAGGCATCCGGCATGAGGTTGAATCCGTCCGCCGCGCCGTGACGGAACCAGTCCTCGATCGTGTCGGCCACGTCCACGGGCGTCCCGATCACCGCGCGATGCCCTGCGCCGCCGTGCAATTCGCGGATCAGCTGCCGCAGCGTCAGATCGCGTTCGCGCGCCAGTTCCACGATCGATTCGCGGAATCCGAGCGAGGCGGAGAAGGTGCTAGGGTCCGGCGGGCCGGCCAGTACGGCCTCGGGCAGCGGGCGGTCGAAGTCCAAGGAGTCCAACCGAACTCCGAGTGTGGATTCGAGCCGGGCTCGCTCGGGACCGGTGTCGACCGACCGGAACAGTCGCTCGAACCGTTGTGCCGCTTCGGCTTCCGTGGATCCGATGATCGTCGTCAGTCCGGGCAGGATCTTGACCTGGTCCGGATCGCGGCCCGCCTCGCGAGCCACCGACTTGACGTGCTCGTAGTGCCGCAGCCCCGCGGACAGGGTCAGTTCGGCGGAGAACACCGCGTGGGCGCTGCGCCCGGCCAGAATCCGGCCGGCCGGCGACCCTCCGGCCTGCACGAACAACGGGTAGCCCTGGGCCGACGGCGGCACACGCACACCGTGCTCGAGGTCGAAGAATTCACCGTGGTGCCGCACGACTCCGCCGTCCAGCGAGCTGTCCCACAGCGCGCCAACCACCTCGACGAATTCCTCGGCGCGGCGGTAGCGAGCGTCGCGGTCGGGCATCTCGGACAATCCGAAATTGCCCGCTGCCGCAGGCGAATACGTGGTCACCACGTTCCATCCCAGCCGTCCCCCGCTGGCGTGATCGAGTGACAGCAGGCGTTCGGCCAACTCGACCGGATCATTGAAGGTGGTGGACAGGGTGCCGATCAGGCCGAGATGTTCGGTCGCGGCGGCGACGGTCGCCAGGATCACGCTGGGCTCGAGTGCGCGGCCGGGTTTGAAGCGCGGATCCTCGCGCAGCGCCGGGCCGTCGGCGAGGAACAGCGCGTCCAGGGTGCCGCGTTCGGCGGTCCGGGCGGCCTGCGCGAAATGCTCCGGATCGACGAAGGCATCGGCCCGGATGTCGTCGAGAGTCCATGCGCCGGGGGCGATTCCGGCATCGAGGACGTTGACGTTCAAGATCACGTGCCGCGCTGGTGTGGTGCTCATGAAATTCTCCTCCTCGGGCCGGATCAGGCGGTGGGAAAGGCGCTGCGCGGCTCACCCGAGAGCACAGGCGTCGCCGCGGCGAGCCCGAGACGAGTGCGCAGAGTCGTGCCGGGCGGCGGCGCGGCCGCGGTGACATGACGACCGGCCGCGGTGACGATCTCGGTTGGTGACCCCTCATCGGCCACCACAACTCCCGCGACACCCACGCCGGGCGCATTCGGCGCTTCGGAGACGTTGCGCCACTGCAAGATCGGCGCCGAGCCGGGCACATGACTCCCGCCGAGGACGACATCGGCCCGTTCGGCGAGCGCGGGGGGAACCGGTGACTCCACGAAGATCGGCGGTTTGACCTGAGGCGGTTCGGGAATGTTCAGTGGACCCGAAATGCTGTGTGCCCCAGCGTGGTCGATATATCGAATGCGCGCGGAGTCGGTGAACACCCCGCGTTCGCGATCGTCGAGGACGGTGTCCGGCGGCCAGCTCTCCCACAGCTCGCGCACCGCGAGCACCCCGTCGAGGGCGATGTCCTCGCGCGACGCGGCGGTCCACACGCTGCGCCCGTCGGCGGCGTCATCGTCGGTCAGTATCAGCCAGCCGACGCGTCCGGCGCTCACATGATCGATCGAGCCGAGTCGCCGCGCCAGGTTGTACGGGTGGTCCCGCAACACCGAACCGCCCACCACCAACCCCACCGAACGGGTGTGCCGCGCGAGAATCGTCGCGGCGATGGAGGGATCGAACCGGGTATCGCCGGAGGCCGGGCGCAGCAGGAGGAAATCGATACCCGACGCGTCCAGCGCAGCGCCGAAATCCTCCGGGCCGCCGGGGGTGACCGCGCGGTCGAAAATCGCGGCCACCTGCGCAGCGTCCAGGGCGACGCCGACATTATGCGTGTCTGTCACGGTAATTCGGCTCTCGTCGGCGATCTGTTCAGGATCCGTAGAAGGGATCGCCCTCCAGCGATTCCGACCGCCGACCGTCCACCCCCTCCGGGATGTCACCTTCGATCGTGACCCGATACAGCACCCGGTCGTAGCCGAGATGGCCCGCGTCGGCAATGGCGAGGTGTGCGGTGGCCCGGTTGTCCCAGAATGCGACGCTGCCCGGTTGCCACCGGAACCGGACGGTGTATTCGGTGCGAGTCGCCTCCTCCCACAACGCTTCCAGAATGTGCGAACTCAGCCGGGGTGTCAGATTGCGCAGATTCTTCGTGCGCCGAGTGAACCCGGGGCTGACGAACAGCGCCCGCTCACCCGTCTCGGGATGCACCCGCACCACCGGATGGAATGTGCGCAGCGGCTTGTTCTCGAAGGCCGCGGCACGGCTGCTGCCCTGTGCCGCACGATTCTCGAAGGTGTGCTCGGCGTCCAGGCGGTCCACGAAGTCGCGCAGCTCGGATGGCAGATTCTGGTATGCGGCAACAAGATTCGTCCAGGTGGTATCGCCGCCGAAGGGCGGCAGGATGTCCGCGCGCAGAATCGAGAACGACGGCGGATTGATCAGTGCCGTGACATCGGTGTGCCAGCTCGAATCGTACGAGGTGCGTTTGCGGCCGTATTGCTGATTGTAACGACGGCTGTCGATCGGGAAGATCTCCGGAAAGCCCTCCGGCGGATTGTCTTCGTACGGGTGGGCGGGAGTCACCCTGCCGAATCGGCGAGCGAACGCGATCTGCTCGGCATGTCCGATGGTCTGATCGCGGAAGAATACGACCTTCCATTCCAGCAGGGCTTGCCGGATGGCGGCCACGTCCTCGTCGGAAAGGTTCTCGGACAGGTCGACGCCGGAGATTTCCGCTCCGGTGTATCCGGACAACGGCGACACCACTATTGTCGATGCGGACGACGAATTCTCCGTCGGAACAGCTGCTACGGATTCGACAGTCATCGGGCCGACCACCTGATCAGTTGGGGATGGGATTTCCCCAGGCTATGCGCGAGTGCGGATTTCACCTCCGGTTTGAATCGGCAAGATTTACTACACCGTCGATACAGTTCGGCTTGAAATAGCGGGTTTGCGGGCCCGTCGCGCACGGGGCCTGATCGTGGGTCACGGTCGGCCGGTGCGGACCGCCCGTTTCCATGCGGCATCCCGCAGTAGCCGCAGACCGTTGAGACCGACGATGACGGTGGAGCCTTCGTGTCCCGCCACACCGAGTGGCAGGGGCAGGGTGCCGAACAGGTCCCACAGCACCAGGATGCCGATGAACGTGGCCGCGATGATCAGGTTGGCGACCACGACGCGACGCGCTCGCCGGGACAGCGCGATGACGGCCGGGACGGTGGTGAGATCGTCCCGGACCACCACGGCGTCCGCGGTCTGCAAGGTGAGATCCGATCCCGCACCGCCCATGGCGATGCCCGAGTCCGCCGTCGCGAGAGCGGGAGCGTCGTTGATGCCGTCGCCGACCATGGCGATCTTCGCCCCTTCGGCCTGCAGCGCGCGGATCGCCTCGACCTTGCCTTCGGGAAGCAGGTCGGCGCGGATGTCGGTGATGCCGAGCTGTCGGGCCAGACGCCCGGCGGTGGCGGAGTTGTCGCCGGTCAACAGAACCGGGGGACCCCCGGTCACCCGCGCGGCGGCGGTCACGGCGGTTTCGGCTTCGGGGCGTGGCTGGTCGCTGAGGGCGAGCACGCCGGTCGGCCGGGCATCGCAGGTCACCACAACGGCGGTGTAGCCGCGGGCCTGCATGTTCGCCACCGTGGCATCGAGATCGCCTCGCCCGGCAGACAGTGACGCCGGTGATCCGACGCCGACGCGCTGTCCGGTCACCAGGGCCGAGACTCCCCTACCGGGGTGAGCGGTGAACTCGTCCACCGCGGGCAGCTCGAGCCCCCGGGCACGCGCTGCCCGGACGACAGCCGCGGCGAGCGGATGTTCGCTGGGATGTTCGACCGCCGCCGCGAGCCGCAGAATCTCGTCCTCGGTGAAAGCCGGTTCCAGACTATGGATTTCGGCCAACTCGGGGGTGCCTCGGGTCAGGGTGCCGGTCTTGTCGAACACCACCCGGTCGACGCTGCCGAGATGTTCCATGACCACCGCGGATTTGGCCAGTACGCCGTGGCGACCGGCGTTGGCGACCGCGGCCAGCAGCGGCGGCATCGTCGCCAGCACCACCGCGCACGGCGAGGCGACGATCATGAACGTCATCGCCCGCAACAGCGCTCGCTGCACGGAATCCCCTGCCAGCAGCGGGATCACGAATACCGCGATCGTCACCGCCACCATGCCGAGCGAATATCGTTGCTCGACTTTCTCGATGAACAGCTGGGTGCGGGCCTTGGTCCCGGCGGCCTGTTCGACCAGGGCGGCGATCCGCGCGACCACCGAATCCCGCGCGCGCCGATCCACGCGGATGCGCAATGTGCCTGTGCCGTTGAGGGTTCCGGCGAACACCTCGTCGCCGGCGGTCTTGTCCACCGGCAGTGGCTCGCCGGTGATGGTGGCCTGATCGACCTCGCTGCCGCCGCCGATCACGGTGGCGTCAGCGGCTATTCGCTCGCCCGGACGCACCAACAGCAGATCGCCGACCTCCAGGTCGGCCACGGCCACCGCGACCTCGAAACCGTCGGAGTCGACGCGGGTCGCGGTCTCGGGCGCCAGATCCAGCAGCCCGCGCACGGAGTCCTCGGTGCGCGCGGTCGCCAGGGCTTCCAGCGCGCCGGAGGTGGCGAAGATGACGATCAGCAGCGCGCCGTCGGTGATCTGCCCGATCCCGGCCGCCCCGATCGCGGCGACCACCATCAGCAGGTCCACATCGAGGGTCTTCTCCCGCAGTGCCCGCAGCCCGGCAAGTCCGGGTTCCCACCCGCCCGCGGCATAGCAGGCCAGGTAGAGACCCCACCACGACCAGGACGGCGCGCCCGCCAGCTGCGCGACCAAGCCCAGCAGGAAAAGCACCAAAGAAGCTGCGGCCCAACGCATCTCCGGCAATGCGAACAGTCTCGTGCGACGCACCGGCGCCCGGACTACGGCCGGGGCCGTGCGATGCGGGACAAGGATCGGTGCGGCCACGGATCACCTCCAGGAACGGGTACTGCCGACCGCCCCACAATAACAGAACATATGAAGATGTCTTCACGTATCCTGGACGCGGTAAACTGCCGCGTCATGGGACACGGAGTCGAAGGACGCGACCGGCCCGTGACGCGTCTGGACGCCGATGCCGCCGCCCACGTGGCCAACACCCTGCAAGCCCTGGCGACTCCCAGCAGGCTGCTGATCCTCACCCAGCTGCGCCAGGGCCCGCTTCCGGTGACCGAACTCGCCGACGCGGTCGGCATGGAGCAGTCCGCGGTCTCCCATCAACTCCGCCTGCTGCGCAACCTGGGGCTGGTCGTGGGTACCCGGGCCGGACGCAGCATCATCTACAGCCTCTACGACAACCACGTCGCACAACTGCTCGACGAAGCCGTCTACCACAGCGAACATCTTCGCCTCGGACTCAGCGACCGTCCCGAAACGGCCGGCTGAACGTCCGTCGCGCGCCCGATCACAACCGAAATCTCAGGAGAATCCGATGCTGCAAGCAGGCGACACCGCGCCCGATTTCGAACTTTCCGATCAGCACGGTGAATCCGTTCGACTCGGAACGGCTTTGGAGAAGGGCCCCGTCGTGCTGTTCTTCTATCCGGCCGCGCTCAGTCCCGGATGCACGCGGGAGGCGTGCCACTTCCGCGATATCGTCAGCGAATTCGCCGACCGCGGTGCGACCATCCTGGGTATCAGCGCCGACGACGTGGCCAAGCAGAAGCGATTCGACGACACCCACAAGCTGGGCTATCCGCTGCTGGCCGATGTCGGCGGGGCCGTCGCGCGAGAGTTCGGGATCAAGCGCCTGATTCCCGGTCTGCCCGCCAAGCGCGCCACCTTCGTCATAGGGCCGGACCGGAAGATCCTGGCCGCGGTGCACAGCGAGGTCAACATGAACGTCCACGCCGATAAAGCCCTTGCCGCCCTTGCGAAGTAACCGCCTCGCCCGGTGATCGGGATTGTCGCCGCGCGGCCGAACAGCTGATGTCTGCACCTCGCGGCCGCACGGCGACTTCGTCTACTTGCCGGATTCTGTTGAGCTGGAAAGTGTTTCGCGGCGCTCGGGCAGATGCACCAGGATCAGGCCGACGGCGGCGACGAGAAAGTTCTGCAACGCCGCCGAGGATGCGTCGACCTGCTTGTTCGCCCACATCCGGAACCACTCCCCCGCGACGGTCAGGAATCCGCCGACGAACAGCAGTGTCACCATGATCCAGCCCAGGCTCGCCAGCTTCGCCGAGATCACCAGGGCCGCTCGTCGACGGCGGCCGAACCCCCACCAGCCGTTCGCCGCGGCGGCGAGCAGTACGAAGGCGATCAGGTACTCCCACACGACGATCAGAATGTAGGCGATCAGCGCGACGGTGCCGTTGGTCATCGACCGCCAGTCGGTTCCCGGGTTGTGGATCGTCCGGCGCATGGAGAACACCTCGGCCACCCCGCGCCGGTTGGTGTCGGTGTCGGTGCAGTTGGTCACCGCGACGATGAGGTAGTACACCCCGGTTATCGTCGCCAGCACCACCACCGCCATGTCACGGCTACTCACCACATCCAGAAATCGCTTGCCGGGCAGGCTCATTCGTTCCCCTTCGGATCGCTTGTCGGAACTTGCGGTGGGATCGTAGCCGCGCGTCGGCACTCTCACCGTCGCTGACGACAGCACGTGTCCGCCGGCCGGGCGACCGGCCGGTTATGGCCGAGTCACGGCATCCTGAAATGCTCGTTTCGCACGTTCAGGGGGGCGGTGGCCGGGAAGACGACCGGGAGGGCGGTGAGGGCTCGATAGAACGGGCCGGGTCGCCAGGTGGGCTCGCCCTCGCTGGTATCGAGGCGGATCTCGGGGAGGGCATCGAGGAGTTGGTCGATGGCGTCCTGGGCGATCAGGTAGGCCAGCGACTGGGCCGGGCAGGCGTGCGAGCCGATGCCCCAGGCCAGGTGCGAGCGGTTGCCGGTGAGGTGGGTGGTGCGGATGGCCGGATCGTTGTTGCAGGCGGCCATGCTGATCACGACCGGTCGATGCGCCGGTAGCCACACGTCCTCGATCAGGATCGGCTGGCGCGGATAGGTGACCAGGAGATTCGCCAGCGGCGGGTTGTTGAACAGCACCTCGTCCAGCGCATCGCGCGAGGATAGATTCCCGCCCAGTACAACGCCCCCGAAACGGTCGTCCGCCAGGACCAACAGCAGGGTGTTGGCGATGAAATTGAGCTCGTACTCGATCCCGGTCTCGTACACCTGCGAGACGTGGTGCGAGACCTCCACGTCGTCCAGGCCCGCCGGGTGCTGCTGCAACTTCGAGGTGATGTCGTCACCCGGCGTGGATCGCTTGAGCGTCACCAGATTCATCAGCGCCCGGCCGAGCAACTCGCTTCCCTTGTCCGCATCCACGCCGTCGAGCATGGCGGCGGAGCCTGCGGCGACCTGCTGACCGATCTCCGGCGGGCACCCCAGCATCTCGTTGACCACCTCGAATACCAGGGGGTACACGTACTGGCCGATCAACTCCGCGCGGCCGTCCTGGCAGAAGCCGTTGATCAACGGTATCGCGATCTCCTCGACGATGTCGTGCATGGCGTACAGATCCACCGACTGCACGCTGGAAGTTATCGCCCGCCGGTACCGATCGAATTCCGCTCCCGCGCAACGACTCGCCATCGGACGCCACTCCATCAGCGGCAGGATCGGGGAGTCCTGCGGCACCGTCTGCTGCCAGGTCCGCGGGTCGGCGGGAAAGTGCTCGGGATCGTTCAGGATGCGCACCGCTGCGCGATAACTGATCACCAGCGTCGCCGGGACGCCCGGGGCCAGTTCGACCGGGGCCAGTGAACCGTACCGCTGGCGCATCTCGGCATAGGCGCGATGCGGGTCCTCGGCGAATTCCGGTGCGTGCAAGGGAATTCGGGGGCCGTCGGAATCGGTCGGTGAGCCGTGGGCGAGCGAATCGTGGGCGACAGGGCACGATCGGCCGCGCACTTGGGACTGCGGCGTACTCAAAGATCACTCCAGACATTTCGAATTACACATTTGCTGCAGTACTGCACCGTGTCGAATCGCTACTGGGGTGATCACCGTCGAACGTTCCTCGGCAACGACCGGTTGATGGTACAACCGCTCTCGCAACCGCGTACGGACGCATGAAAACCGGCCTGCCGGAATCTTTTTCCGAGTTGTCGTGTCATATCAGCAAATATGCAGGTAACGGTGTCGCAGAGTCACTCACCCGACCCGGCGGCTGTCCTCAATGTGACTCGTGGCCGATATGCGCAGGGGCACAAGATCTTTACGGCGAACGAGACATTCGGCACAGCTGGCCACTACGAATTCCACTCCTGCACAGGGGAATCCTGCGACGAAGAGTTCCCGCCGCGGGTCCGCTCAGCCGGGCAGGTGCGCGAGAATTTCCTGCCCCGTGGCGCGCATATGCGTCGCGGCGAGTTCGGCCGCGCGTGCGGCGTCGCCGGTCGCGACGGCCTCGGTGATGGCTACGTGCTCGTCGAAGATGCGGTGCCCGTCGTCGCTGTGCCGCAACAGGCATTGCACCCGCCCGCGCAGCGGAGCGAGCACACTGTCCAGGACGTCGTTGCCCGACAGTCGTGAAATCTCCTCGTGCAGTGACATGTTCACCCCGTCGGCCACCGGACGTCCACCTCCGGTGAGCCCGGCGCGGCCGACCTCGAGCAGTTCGCGCAACCGCCGCGCGCCCGCCGGGGTGATCGACTGCGCCGCCTGTCGCGCGGCCAGCGCCTCGAGGGTTTCGCAGACGTCGAACAGATGGGCCACCGAGACCGGGTCCAGGGTGCGCACCCGCACCTGTCGCCCGTGCACCGCGACATAGCCCTCCGACTCCAGCAAGCGCACCGCCTCCCGGATCGGCACCCGCGAAATCCCCAGTGCCGCAGCGATATCCTGCTCGTACAGTCGCATTCCGGGGGACAGCAGCCCCTCCACGATCCACTCCCGCAGCACATCACGCACCCGGGCGCGCAACGGCGGCGAGCCCGGACCGCACCGATGCAGCGCGCCGCGCAGTGCCGGCGGCACCTCCGGAAGCGGCGCATGGCCGGGAACGACTGCCGCGGGAAAATCCATATCCCATTGTTAACACCGGAATGCTAATTGTTTGCGCCATTCGTGTTTCCGCCATGTTTCCGGCTTCGTATACCTGCCGAAGTATACGTTGCGATTCATTGACTTCGGCGATTCGCAATTCCCAGAATATCGGCATCGAATCACGCGGACCGATACCGGAGGAACAGTTTCATGAGTCCCGACTCAATCGCCCGATCCGGTCCCGGCCGCGATTTCATCGGTTATGGACGCCGCGGCGCGCCGGTGCGCTGGCCCGGCGACGCCCGGGTCGCGATATGCCTGATCGTCAATTACGAGTCCGGTGCGGAACGCTCGTACTGGGCCGGTGACGGCGGCAACGAACCGCCCCAGGAATTCGGCTATCCACCGCCGCCGATCCGCGATCTGGGCAACGAGTCGATCTTCGAGTACGGCAGCCGGACCGGCGTGTGGCGGTTGCAGCGCATCCTCGATCAATACCGGCTGCCGGCCACGTTCCACGGCTGTGCCCGCGCCTTCGAACTGGTTCCCGAGGTCGGCGCCTATATCGCCGAGGCCGGACACGAGGTGTGCGCGCACGGGTGGCGATGGGAGGAGGTCAGCCGGTTGCCGCGCGAGGTGGAGCGCGAGCACATCGCGCTGGCGGTGGCCTCGATCCACCGGACCTGCGGGCAGCGGCCGGTCGGCTGGTACAGCAAATGCCCACCGTCGCTGAGCACCCGCGAATTACTCGTCGAGGAAGGCGGATTCCGCTATGACAGTGATTCGTTCGCGGACGACGTTCCGTATTTCACCCGGGTCGGCGACAAGCGTCATCTGGTGATTCCGTACACCTTCGTCACCAACGATTCGCTGTTCCATCCCGGGCAGGCCTATTCGTCCCCGGCGGATTTCCTGGACAGTTGTCGACGCACCTTCGACATGCTGTGGGACGAGGGCGAGCGGCGACCACAGATGATGTCGGTCGGGCTGCATCCGCGCCTGGCCGGCCAACCGGGTCGAGCGCATGCCCTGCGTGCCTTCCTGGAGCACTGCCTGGACCGCGGCGAGGTCTGGTTCGCCCGCAAGGCCGATATCGCCCGCTGGTGCTACGACAACGTCGCGCAATTCGAACCAGCCGGGGAGACAGCGTGATTCGCACATCCGCACCGGCCGACGAGACGGTTTTCGCGCCGCTGACCCGACGCCGGGTGGCCTACACGACCGCGGTGGCATTCCTGGCCTGGACGCTGGCGGTCTACGACCAGATCACCTTCGGCAATCTGCTGCCGGTGATCGGTGACGACTTCTCGTGGTCGTCGAGCACGAGATCCTATGTGGCCACGGCGGTTTCGGCGGGATCGGTGCTGATCGCGCTCACCGTCGGGCCGGTGATCGACCGGCTCGGGCGACGCCCCGCACTGTTGATCACCACCTCAGGCGCGGCGATCAGCTCGGGCCTGGCCGCCGTGGCGATCGGGCCGATCAGCCTGGTGCTCACGCGTGCGCTGTCCGGCTTCGGCGCGGCCGAGCAGTCGGTCAACGCCGCGTATCTCAATGAGATCTACGGGTCCCGGCGCAAGGGTCTGATATACGCGATGGTGCAGGCGGGGTGGCCGGTCGGGGTGATGCTGTCCGCCGGCTTGGCGGCGGTGTTGGAGCCGGTCGTCGGCTGGCGCGGGGTGTTCGCGGTGGCGACGTTCCCGCTGTTGGTGATCCTGTTGCTGCGCACCGGATTACGCGAGTCACCGCATTTTCTGAAGGTGCGGCGGCTGCGTGAATTGCAGTCCGCCGGAGCGAGTTCCGAGGCACGGGCCCTGGCCCGGCGCTGGGGAATCGAACAGCCGGGCGCGGGCCGGGTCACCTATGCCGAACTGCTGCGCGGGCGGCTGTTGCGGCCGACGCTGGCGCTGTGCCTGGCGTTCTTCGTCAAGCTGATCGCCGACTCGCAGTTGACCGTGCTGGCGACGACGGTGCTGCGCGATGTCAAAGGCGTGTCGATCACCGGTGCGCTGTGGATGGTCGTCGCCGCGAATCTCGTTGCCGTCGCCGGATATCTGGCGCTCGGACATCTCGGCGACCGGATCGGACGTCGGGAGACGGTGATCCTCGCGCAGTGCGCCGCGGCCGTGTCCACCGCCTGGCTGATCTTCGCCGCGCACGGCACGGTGAGCGTGCTGATCGCCTACTCCGCCACGCTGTTCTTCGCTCAAGGTGCTGCCGCGCCGCTGTTCACCTATCTCGGCGAGGTGTTCCCGACCCGGGTGCGCGGCAGCGGCGCGGCCCTGGTCGGTGCGGTCGGACCGCTCGGCGGGATCGTCGGGCCGCTGCTGTACGGCGGCTTGCAGGACGCCGGATGGACCGCCACGGCCGCGGCCGGATCCGGGGTGGTTGCCTGCGCCCTCGCCGCTGTGCTGATGTTCGGTTCACCGCGGGTGCCTCCCGGGGCAGTGCTCGAGGCGGGTGTGCGATGACCCTCGATCACTCGGACCGATGCCGCCGGCTGCTCGCGGACGTCGCGGCCTCCCGGGTCACCGTCCGGCTCGTCGACGAGACCGGGTTTCCCGAGCTCGTCACCGAGGAATGCGCCGCGGACGTGCCCTCCATGCGCACCGCGACCCGGATCAATCCGGCGGACTTCCCCACCTACCGGTATCTGGTCGAGACCGGCGAGATGCTGATCCAGTCCGACACCAGAACCCATCCGATCCGCCCGCCGCAATCGCTCATCGACGAATTGCACGTCTACGCACAGATATTGGCGCCGATCAGGAAGAGCGGGGAGATCGTCGGCACCCTCTCGGTCCATTTCCAGGACCGGCCCCGGCGATTCTGCGCCGCCGACATCGCGGCCGTGCGCGGCTGCCGGGACCACATCGAAGCCACCCTCGCCGAGTAGATCCAGGAGTTCTCATGTCCACCTCACCACCGCCGAGTCCCCGGCTGCACAACCCGGATCTGGCGCCCGCGACCAACCGGGAGTGGAACGGGTACAGCGTGTTCGCACTGTGGATGTCGGTGCTGCACAACGTCGGCGCGTACACCTTCGCCATCGGTTTCTTCTTCCGCGGCCTGAACACCTGGACGGTGCTGGCCGCGATGGCGGTGGCCCTGGTCGTGGTCTACGTGCTGATGAATCTCAGTGGCACGATCGGCCAGCGCACCGGTGTGCCGTATCCGGTCGTGGCGCGCATCTCGTTCGGGGTCTTCGGGGCCAATCTGCCCGCGCTGATCCGCGGGGTTCTGGCCGTGTTCTGGTACGGAGTGCAGACCTATCTGGGCTCGGTGGCGGTCTCGGCGCTGGCGCTGCGGCTCGTGCCGGGCCTGTCGGCCTGGAACGCGCACCGGCTGCTGGGCCTGTCGGCGCTGGGCTGGTGCTGCTTCCTGGCGCTGTGGGTGCTGCAACTGCTGGTCGTGCGGCACGGCATGGAAGCCGTTCGCAGATACCAGAATTGGGCCGGACCGGCGGTGTATCTGGTGATGTTCGTGCTGTTGGCCTGGGTGCTGATCCGCACGGGCGGCGCACCGGGTGTCGAGGTCTCCCCCGATCGGGTGCACGGCGGGTCGGCGGTTCTGCAGTTCGCCTCGATCGTCGGGCTGATCGTGGCGTTCTTCGGCACCTTCCTGCTCAATATCAGCGATTTCACCCGATCGAGTCCGTCACCGCGGTCCATGCGCCGGGCGAATCTGTGGGGCCTGCCGGTGAACTTCCTGGTCTTCGCGGTGACGGTGGCGGTGGTCACCACCGGGAGCGCGAGGCTGTTCGGACATCCGGTGACCGATCCGATCGAACTGGTCCAGCGCATCGACAACACCCCTGTGCTGATCTTCGCCACGATCGTGTTCACCATCGCCACGATCGGTGTCAACGTCGCCGCCAACGTGGTCTCCCCGGCCTTCGACTTCTCCAATATCGCACCGCGGTACATCACCTTCGAGCGCGGCGGGATTATCGCGGCGATCGGCTCGATCCTGGTGTGCCCGTGGGCGTTGTACTCGAGCCCGGTGGTCGTCGACTATTTCATCGGCGGGCTCGGCGCGTTGCTCGGACCGCTGTTCGGGGTGATCGCCACCGATTTCCATCTCGTGCGCCGAGGGCGCGTCGAGGTCGACGCCCTGTATATCGAGGGCCGCGGCCCGTATTGGTATCGGCGCGGGGTGAATCCGCGGGCGATGATCTCGGCCGCGATCGGCGCGGTGATCGCGATACCCGTCGCACTGATCCCGGCATGGCATGCGGCAGCGCCGTTCTCGTGGGCGTTGGGCGCGGGCATCGCCGCGGCGGTGTATGTCGTACTGTCGCGTGGCGGCGTAGCCGATCCGATCGCCACCGGACGGGAGCCCGCGCATGCCTGAACCGAAGGATCCGGCCCCAGCCGCCGGGCCGCGGCGCGATTTCGTCGGCTACGGTCCGGTGCCGCCCCGCGTGGTGTGGCCCGGCGGCGCGCGGGTGGCGGTGAGCCTGGTGATCAACTACGAGGCCGGCGCCGAATACAGCTTCGCCGCGGGCGACGGCCGCCGGGAGGCGGTGGGCGAGTTCGGTGTGGCGATCAATCCGACGCGTCCGGGAATCCGCGATCTGTGCGTGGAATCGTCCTTCGAATACGAAAGCCGTTCCGGCACCTGGCGATTGGCCCGAATACTGGACGAATACGGACTTCCCGCCACCGTCAATTGCTGCGGGCGCGCGCTGACGGAGAATCCCGCACTGGGCGAATACATCCGCACGAGCGGACACGAACCGATGGCACACGGCTGGCGATGGGAGGAACCCTGGCGACTGTCCGAAGAGCAGGAGCGCGAGGATATCGCCCGCGCCGTCGCGACCATCGAAACACTCTGCGGGACAAGGCCGGTCGGCTGGCACTCGCGCTGCACCCCGTCGGTCCACACGCGCGAGCTGGTCGCCGCGGAGGGCGGATTCCTCTACGACTCGGACGCCTACAACGACGATCTGCCGTATTTCACCGACACCGCCGCGGGCTCGCATCTGGTCGTGCCGTACTCACTGACGTTCAACGACATGCGCTTCGCCTTCCCCGGATACGCCGACCCCACCTCCTTCACGCGCTACCTCACCATGGGCTTCGACGATCTGTGGGAGGAGGGTGCGACGCACCCCCGGATGATGACGATCGGCCTGCACGGCCGCTGGGCCGGAATGCCCGGCCGGGCCCGCGCGCTGCGCGAATTCCTCGACCACGCCCTGGCCCGCGGGGACGTCTGGTTCGCCCGGCGCGCCGATATCGCGCGATGGTGGCTGGCCCACCACACCGAGTTCGAACCCTGAGCCCGCCTCGAAGTTCGAGAGTTTACTCCTCGCTCGGATCCGCTGTCCGGCAGACCAATTCGTCGATCGACAGCTGTGCCACCGCCGAGCGGTCCGTAATGGTCGACAGTATGCCGAACGAGGCCGGATCCCATCACCGGCCGACGAGCTCGCCCGGTTCGGCGAGCACCCGCTGACGCGGCGCGTCCCGCACCGAGATCCTCGGTGCTCTGCCGAACCGATTCGCTGTGACCGGCTGCCCGGGTCCCGTTCACCGGAACGCAGGCGGTCCGAGAGGGTTCGCCGCGCGATACTGGCGCTCATGACCGATGACGCAGCTGTCCCACCCGATCCCGACCTGTCGAAATACGGTCCGTGGGCGGTGATCGCCGGTGGTTCGGAGGGCGTCGGAGCCGAATTCGCGCGGCGGCTCGCGCGGGGCGGCGTGAACGTGGTGCTGGTCGCGCGCAAGCCGGGGCCGCTGACGGAGGTCGCGCAGGCCTGCCGGGACCTCGGCGTCGAAGTACGCGTGCTCGCGGTCGATCTCACCGACGGCGGAGTCGAGGCGATCGTCGAGGCCACCGCGGATGTCGAGGTGGGCCTGCTGGTCTGCAATGCCGGGGCAAATACGCACGGCATGGAATTCCTGGACGGCGATCCGCGCGAGTTCCAGCGCGTGATCGATCTGAATCTCACCGCGACGCTGGCGCTGGTCCATCATTACGGACGTCTCATGCGCGACCGGCAGCGCGGCGGAATTCTGCTGGTCGGGTCGCTGTCGGAGTACGCGGGTTCGGTGCGGCACACCGTCTACGGCGGGGTCAAGGCCTTCGTGCGGATCTTCGGCGAGGGGTTGTGGCTGGAGTTGCGTGACCACGGCGTGGATGTGCTGACGCTGGTCCTGGGCGTGACTCGCACACCCGCCATGGCGCGCGCCGGGCTGAACTTCGACGCGCCGGGCATGGTCGTCTCCGAGCCCGCGGATGTCGCGCGAGAAGGGTTGGCGCATCTGGCACACGGCCCGGTACACGTGATCAGCGGGAACGAGAAGTCCGTCGCCTGGCGCACCGGCCCGGACCGCACGAAGGTCGTACTGACCACGCACAAGGCCATGACGGGTCTGCTGAACCGCGAGCAGTCGCACAATGGATGACGCACTGGCCCGCCTCGAACAACGCCTCCAGCGCGTCGAGGACGAACTCGCGGTGCTGCGCCTGCTGACCTCCTACGGACCGCTCGCCGACGCCGGAAGCACCGACGCCGCCGAACTCTGGTCCGAGGACGGCGAATACGACGTCGACGGCTGGCGCATGCGCGGCCGGGACGAGGTGCGCGACATGATCCGATCCGATGCGCATCAGCGGATCATCGGCACCGGCAGCGCGCACTTCTTCGGCCCGCCCAGTATCGATATCGACGGTGACGAGGCCGTCGCGGTCTGTCAATCGATCCTGGTGCGCCACAACGACGACGGGTGCTACATCTGGCGCGCCGGAGCGCACCGCATCCGGCTGCGGCGCACCGCCGAGGGCTGGCGCATCGCGCATCGCATCAGCCGCCCGCTGGACGGCAGCGAGGCCACCCGGCAGGTCCTCACCGGCCGGGACGACTGAGCCTGTTCGGCCGCGATATTGTGCCGCAAGGCATCTCATCGCGGCCTACGCGGGCTGGAAGCACTCCAGCCGGGACAGCGCCTCGAGCTGTTCGAGGTACTCGACCAGCGACCGGTGCCGCAGACGTGGCTGCACGATGGTGGCCCCCGCCGCGCCGAGTTCACCGATCACCTCTTCGGCCCGCGCGGGCGCGGTGATCGGATCGAGCTCCTCCGCCGTACTCACCACCACCTCGAACTCCGGTGCGGCAGGCTGATATTCGCGCAGTCTTTCGCGCAGCGCCGGGGCGGTGAGGGCGGCGGGGATCCAGCCGTCGCCGAGCCGGGTGGCCCGTCTCAGCGCGGCGTCGCTGACACCGCCCACCCAGATCGGCATGCGCTCCTGGATCGCGCACGGATCGACCACCAGATCGGCGAATCGGAAGTACTGTCCGTCGAATTCGGGCGTCCGGTGTCCGAGTGCGGCTCGCAATGCCGCGATCGACTCGTCCGCGCGCCGCCCCCGATCGGTGAACGACGCGCCCAGCAGATCGAATTCCTCGCGGGCCGTGCCGACTCCGACACCCAGCACCACTCGCCCGCCGCTGATGCGATCCAGGGTCCCGTACCGCTTCGCCAACGCGAGCGGATGATGGTATCCGAGCACGATCACGCTGGTACACAGCCGGATTCGCCGCGTCCGGGCCGCCACATACGACAGCGTGGCCAGCGGATCCCAATACCGTGTTCCGCGTTTGCCTTTCAGCATGGCCGACGCGGAATGCTCGGCGAGCGCGACGTGCTCACTACAGGTGAGGTGATCGAACCCCAGCCGATCACCGGCCTCGGCGACTCGCGCGATCTCCTCGATCCCGGCGTCGCGCTCCCACGCCGCCGAACGCCCCGGAATGTCCAGCACCACCGGGGTACTGATCCCCATCCTCACCGCCACACCGTCTCCCGCGCTCTGTTCACCCGCTCGGCGGACCGGCCGCCACATACGCGGACATCTCCGCAGGGCACACGCTACCGCCGCACGCCCGTCCACCAGCGGGTTCGTCCGGTCAGCGGGACGATCCAACGATCAGCGCCGGCAGGACGACGGTCGCCGCCCGCGCCTGCCGATGACTTGCCGACGATTGCCTTGCAGCACAGCCGTATTCACCGACTGCCTACCAGGCTACGGGTTCGTCCCGATAGTTCACGAATCGCAGTCCCCCTTCGCCCCTGTGACGTTCGAGCGTGTCGACCACACGCGGGATGGACTCGTCGATACTCAGCGGGGCATCCGGGCCGCCGAGTCCCGTGTGCACATGACCGGGACACATCAGCACCAGCGTGTGCGCGGCATCGGCGTAACGGGCGGCGTAACTGCGCATCAGCTGATTCAATGCCGACTTACTGGCACGGTAGACGTCCTGCCCGCCATTGACATTCAGCGCGATACTGCCCTGACGCGAGGACATGACCCCGATCGTCCCGGTCGGCGCGACCAGTGCGCGCAGGGATTCGACCGCGCGCATCGGACTCAGCGCGTTGGTGACCATCACCTCGACGAACATCTCCTCGGGCACCTCGCCGATCGGGATGTTTCCACGGGTCACAGCGGCATTGACGAACAACAGATCCAGAGTCCGATCGGACAGACGTTCGCCCAATGCCGAAACCTGCTGTGGTTCGGTGATATCCACCGTCTCGATCGTGACCCGTCCGGCCGATTTCTCGGCCAGTTCGTGTAGTCCGGTGCGCTGCTCGCCCCGGACCGTCCCGATGACGTGCCAACCGCGCCGCGCGTATTCGGCGGCCAATGCCCGTCCCAGACCGCGTGACGCTCCGACGATGAGCGCCGTCCCCGGCCCGCTCACGCCCGCACCGCCGGTGCCAGCACGTATTCGCACCATTCGCGGAAGGTGGTCGGGGTCGTATTCTCCGGAGTCCGGGGCACTCCCTCGTCGATGCCGTCGTTCACCGCGCGCATCATGTCCAGGTAGCCCCGCACGATCGGCTCCGGGAGCCCGTATCCGAGCAGCGAGTCCCGGAACTGGTCGAAGGTCTGCCGTTCGTACCGGATCGGACGGCCCAGTACCTCGGACATGATGTGCGCCATATCATTCGGCGACAGATCCGCCGTCCCGAGCACCGGGACCTCGCCCGTTCCGGTCCAGGAGCGGTCGAGCAGCAGGCGCGCGCCGACCGCGCCGATATCGCGGGTGGCGGCGGTGGGCAGCCGGTGGTCCGGAGCGAGGGTGTCGGTGAACACGCCCTGATCGCGGATCGAATTCACTTGGCGCAGAAGGTTGTCCATGAAGGTGGGGTTCGCCAGCGCGCGATACGCGACGCCGCTGCCCGCGATCAGGTCGTCCATGGCCAGCGAGGCGGTCACGTGTCCCGCGCGGCCCGCAGCGGCGGTGCCGCGCCCGAGCGCCGAGACCCCGACGACGTGTCCGACTCCGTGCGCCGCGAACGCCTCGACCGCGGGCCGGGTGAACCCGGAGTACATGGCCTCGAGGCTGGGCGCCCGCGGGTCCGACGGAACCACCCAGAACACCGCGTCCGCACCCGCGAAGGCACGGTCCAGCACCTCGCGGTCACCGTGCGATCCGGTGACGACCTCGACCCGATCGCGGATCCGCTCGGACAGCCCGCTCGGATCGCGCACGATGACGCGCACCTTTTCCCCGCTCGTATCCTGCTGGGCGACAACGATTTCCAGAACCCTACTGCCGATCTTGCCGGTGGGAGTGGTGATGACGATCATGCTTCGAGTCTGGTGATCCTCGCGCGAACGGTCCAATACCCTTACCGGAAATTGATACCCTGAGGGCATGGATTTCGATCTGCGCAAGCTCCGCTATTTCGTCGCGGTGGCCGAGCAGCGGCACTTCGGCCGGGCGGCCGAGCGGCTGTACATCGCCCAGCCGGTGCTCAGCCGCCAGATCAGGGCGTTCGAGCAGGAGCTGTCGTGCACACTGCTCGAGCGCACCACCCGCAGTGTCGCGCTGACACCCGCCGGTGAGCAGCTCTATCGGGAGGCACAGGGACTGCTCGCCGCGGTCGACGCCGCGGTGCGGCGGGTGCACGACGTCGACCGCGACGTGCAGCGGCTCGTGGTGGCCTTCTCCCCCGGACTCCATGTGTCCGAGGCGATTCGGGCGTTCAGCGCGCGTCATCCGGACGTCGAGACCGACCTGATCCCGGTGCGCTGGTGGGAGCCGGACATACCGCTGCGGGACGGCCGCGCGCAGGTCGGCTATCTGCGTCGCCCGTTCGACGATTCGGGAATGCGCACGATCCCCATCGGTCACGAATCCCGGGTCGCCTGTATGCCCGCGACGCACCCGCTCGCAGCCCGCGGCGAACTGACCCGCGCGGACCTCGACGGCGAGCACATGCTCGACGCCACAACGCGCCGCACCGCCTCGCTCGAGGAGAAGTTCGAACTCATCGCCGCCGGGCACGGCATCGCGATCGTCCCGCTGAGCGTCGCGCGCGCCTACTCCCGCGCCGATCTGGTGCACCTGCCGCTCACCGACATTCCGGCCATCGAGACCTGTCTGGTCGTCCCGGCGGACCGCCGGGAGAAGCCGGTACGCGAATTCCTCGACATCGCCGCCGCGACGCTCCGGGCGAGCTGACCGGCGACGAAACATCCACCACGACGGTCGGATTCGACGAGGCCGAACTCGTCCAGCCGCTCCCCAGCCGAGAGTGCGGTTGGGGCTCAGCGCAGCTCGGCGATCACCTCCGCGAGACCGGGCATGCGTGACTCCGAGACCGAATAGTGGGTGATGGAGTAGGCGTCGCGATAGTGCCGCAGGGTGTCGGCGATATCGCGGGCCGTACCGTGCAGAACGCCGGGCAGATAGCGGTACTGCTCCTCGGTCAGGTCCGGATTGAACCGGCGCACCATCACCAGATCGGACTTGTGACCGTCCACCTCGACCCCCTGCACGGTCAGGCCCAGTTCCAGATCGGCGAAACGATCTCCGGCGGCCTCGCGAACGAACTCCACGCGCCGGGCGAGCGCGGCCTCGCCGGCGGCGTCGGAATCGATGTCCGCGCCGACGCGCACCCCGGCCATGGCAACCGTATCGGCATACTCCGCGGCCACTCGGATCAAACGGTCACCGGACCCTGCCACCAATACCGGAATCGGGTGCGGCAGCGGCGGCTGATGATCGTTCGCGAACAGCTTCCGGATCTCGGTGAGGGTCTGGGCGAGGTTCTCGATCCGCTGCCGCCCGCCCGGGAAAGGCAGTCCGGCGACCTCGAATTCGGGCTTGGCGAAATCCGGTCCCGCACCGATTCCGAAATCGAACCGCCCGTCGGTGAGCAGACCCATACTCGCCACGTCACGGGCCAGCAGGGCGGGGCGGTAGAAGCCGGAGTTGAGCACCATCGTCCCGACGCGCACCCGGCTGGTCGCCTCGGCCATGGTGACCAGTGCGGGGAACGGGGAAACCATCCCCAGATGGTCGGCGACCTGGACCACGTCGAAGCCCAGATCCTCGGCCTTGCGGGCCCGGTCCCGCCACTCACTGCCCGAGCCGGTGGTGTTTATCCCGACCGCGAACCGAAAAGGACGCGGTGTCAGGTCATTTCGATTATCTTCCACATTCGCCCACCGTAGTCTCGGGCCGGGGCGAGGGCATCCGATTAGTTTCGACGCCACCGCCACCACCGCGAACCGCAGCGACCGTGCCCGATACGAACCGCGCTGATCGGCCGGGTGAGCGCACCCATCGCGGGCAGCGTTCCGTCGATCAGCCGACCCGCGGCAACCGCTACCGCCAGCGGCGTCACCACCGCGATCAGGCACACCGTCATCCGGCCCCAGGGCGGCGTCGCAGGCGCGGGCCGCACCACCTCCACCAGCCAGCCGGGCGCGAGATCCGCGACCGCGCGCCGCGAGCCCCGCTGCCTGCCCATACCTGCATCCTCGCCCTCGGAAACCGAAAACCGCACAGCATCGCAACGATAACCAACCGCCGCCCGCCTGTCCGGCGAGATCGACACTCACGGCAGCAATTGGACAGCGAAGCATTTCCACAGCGGCGCGCGCCGTAACGGCATCGCGCGCGAATTCCCACAGGGCGGTGGGTACGGCGAAGCGTCAGGACGCGACACTGCTGACCGACAGGCGTGGCGCGGCGATCAGCTCGGACTCCTCGAACATGTTGTGCTACAACATGTTTACGACGTGATCGATCTGATAAGCCGCTTCTCGCGCCGAATCTCACAGGCCGACGATGACGTATCCGTCAGTTCCGACCGCGAACGCACCCAGCGACAAGATCGCGGTCCGGGCCCGCCACCCCGCCGACGAGGCCGCCGAACGGCGCCCACCACGGCAGGAAGATAACGTTCGTTATCCTTCTGGTCAATCGCTGTCCGACTCCACCTCGAACGACCAAACCCGATCCGCGCCTTACATATTCGGCAGTCGCGTCTCGTCCACGTCCGGCACTCGCGCCGGACCGATTCACGCATCCCCATCGGCACTGCGATGGGCACCGTAGCCGGGCCTAGTGGTTCGTCACCGCGACGCGGCACTAGCGTGGTGTCGTCCGCACACCGACGTCCCGGACGCACTGTGTCGGCCGGTCGTCATCTCGGATCTACGAGAGGAGTTCCGTTGTCGAAAATCCTGTTCGTCATGACCGGCGCCGATCATTGGACGCTCGCAGACGGCACCAAGCATCCCACCGGCTACTGGGCCGAGGAGTTCGTCGCGCCGTATCGGGCGTTCACCGCGGCGGGACACGAGATCACCGTCGCCACGCCGGGGGCGGTCGAACCGGTCGTCGATCGCGGCAGCCTGACGCCGGAGGTCAATGGCGGGGACGAGGGCGCCGCAGAGGTCGCGGCCACTCTCGACGCCGCGACCGAGCTGAAACACCCGATCGATCTGGCCACCGCGCGACCGGCCGAGTACCACGCGGTCTACTACCCGGGCGGACACGGCCCGATGGAGGATCTCGCGGTGAACGCCGATTCCGCGCGGGTGCTCACCGAGACGCTCGCCTCGGGCAAACCCCTGGGCGTGGTGTGCCATGCCCCCGCGGCGCTGTTGGCCACCGAGGCCGCGGCGGGATCCCCGTTCGCCGGTTATCGCCTCACCGGATTCACCAATGCCGAGGAGAGCCAGGCCGGATTCGCCGACAGGGCCAAGTGGCTGCTACAGAACCGGCTGGTGGCTCTGGGCGCCGACTTCCGCGAGGGCGCGCCGTGGGCCCCGCACATCGAGGTGGACCGCAACCTGTACACCGGACAGAATCCGGCCTCCTCGCAGCCCCTCGCCGACGAAATACTCACTGCCCTGGGCTGATTCGACGCCGACGCCGCCGCATGGGCCGCTGCGTGGTCACTCGTCGGTCCCGCCTGCTCGGTAGCGGCCGGGGGTGGTGCCGACGACTCCGGTGAAGGCCGCGATGAAACCGCTGGGGTTGGCCCATCCGCAGGCGTGGGCCACGTGGGTGACGTCGTGGCCCTCGGCGAGCAGGACCAGCGCGTGATGGATGCGCACCTGCGTGCGCCACTCGTAGAAGGTC
Organism: Nocardia miyunensis NBRC 108239; assembly: GCF_001613065.1. Lineage (GTDB taxonomy): Bacteria > Actinomycetota > Actinomycetes > Mycobacteriales > Mycobacteriaceae > Nocardia > Nocardia miyunensis. The sequence goes on along the minus strand of NZ_BDBQ01000089.1, from coordinate 33,307 downwards.
ATGCCGAGCTCATCGCGGAACAGGCGGCTCAGCGTGCGAGCGCCGGCGCCCACCGTGCGGCCCAGTTCGGCCAATGATGTGTTGTCCGAAGGCATTTCGTACAGCAGTCGAGCGACGCCGCGCAGTCTGTCATCGACCGGTTCGGGCAGTTGCAGCGGTTGCTCGCGCGCCTCGCGCAGTTCGTCGACCAGGACCCGATCCAGGCGTGCGCGCGCCGCGCGGTCGTACTCGCGGCGACCGGTCAGACCCAGTACCACCCCGCGGGCCAGGCCCGAGGCGGTGAAGACGGCGGGACGCTCGGGCATGAGTCGTGCCAGGGATGGCGGCAGGAATACGATCCGCATGTCGGTATCCCCGTGGGCCCGGTGGCTGTGCGTGAATCCGGCTGGGGTCCAAGCGATTCGGTTGGCCGGAATGATCGATGTGCCACGCTCGGTACGCACCGACAGCACGCCCCGCGCCGCGTACACCAGATGTCCGCGCCGATGGGCGTGTACCGAACTCATCGCCCCCGTCGGCCACAGATGCGCGCCGCCGGACGGCCACAGCCGCGATGTAGCGCCCGGCCGGGCAGGTTGGCGGGCAATGGGCACAACCCGGCATTCTATCGGTGGTCGGCCACCTCGCCACGGCGCGACAGTGGCCATATGAGTGACAACCTTCCAGTGAGCACACCGGGACAGGCGAGCGGAACCACGATGCGGGCGGCGGTCTGCGTCGGGGCGGGTGGCCCGGACATGCTCGAGATCCACGACCTGCCGATTCCGAGCATCCGAGAGGGCTGGAGTCTGGTTCGGGTGCGGGGTGCGGGCCTGAACCGCTCCGAACTCAGAACTCGCCAGGGCCATTCCCCCGGCGTGAGGTTCCCGCGCGTACTCGGTATCGAATGCGTGGGCAGCGTGGCGGCCTCGGCCGATCCGGCACTGCCCGAGGGGACGACCGTCGCCGCGGTGATGGGTGAGATGGGACGCGAATTCGACGGCGGCTACGCACAATACGCGCTGCTGCCCGACGCGCTGCTGATGCCGGTCACCACCACACTGCCCTGGGACGTACTGGCCGCCCTGCCCGAGACGTACCTCACCGCACAGGGCGCACTCGACGCGGCGGGGCTCGCGCCGGACGCCGGGGGCCGGTTGCTGATCCGCGGCGGAACCTCCTCGGTGGGCATGGCCGCGATATCGATCGCCGCCGCCCATGGCGTCGAGATCGCCGCCACGACCCGGCGACGGGACAGGATCGACGCACTCGTAGCGGCGGGCGTCGCACACGCGCTCATCCACGACGGTGCATCGCTCGCCGACGATGTGCGCGCGGTGTGGCCCGAGGGCCCCGATCACGTGCTGGATCTGGTGGGTGCCGCCACCGCGGTGGACTCGCTGAGACTGGCCCGCCGCGGCGGAACGGTGTGCGTGGCGGGCTCGCTGAGCGGCTGGACACTCCCCGACTTCGAACCGATCGCGATGATCCCGTCCGGGACCAGGCTGACCGCCTTCCACAGCGACAACCTTCGAGGCCGAGCGGGCAGAGACGTTCTGCAACGGATCATCCAGCAGGTGGAAGCCGGGGTCTACCGCCCCGCCCTCGACCGTGTCGTGAACCTCGACGAGATCGCCGAGGCCCACCGATACATGGAGAACAACGCGGCCATCGGCAAGATCGTCGTGCTGCCCTAACCGGACGTGGGCGAATCGGCGGTATCCGGGTTCACCTCGGCATCGTGAACGGGGACGGCCAGGGAGGCCAGCAGGGCGAGACGTTCGGCGTTGGGGCTGCCGGGCTCCGCGTGAGAGATCACCAGAAGCTGGCGGTCGGCGTCGGGAACGGCCACCTTCTCGTGACGCAGTTCCAGCGGACCCACCTGCGCGAGCGGATTCGCGGCCAGCACGTCGAACAGGCGCCCCTGCACGGCGGAGTTTCCGTCCGGTTCTCACTGGCCATCAGACCACGGTACGTGCGCGCGGATTCGACTTCCGCCCGTACGACCCGTATCTCACGTACGGGCAGTCCAAGACCGCCAATATCCTGTTCGCCGTCGCCGCGGCCGCACGCTGGACCCAGGATGGCGTCGCGGTCAACGCCGTCGCTCCCGGTTCGGTGCCGACCAATCTGACCCGGCATCTGGGCAGGCCCGCCGACGTCACCCTCGCGGACGACCTGCGCAAGACCGTCGAGCAGGGCGCGGCGACCTCGATCCTGCTGGCCGTTTCACCACTGGTGGGCGGCGTCAGCGGGCGATACTTCGCCGATTGCACCGAGGCCGTGCCGCTCAGGAGACGGCCCGCCATGACCCCGGTCACCGCGGAGTTCATGAACGGCGTCGCCCCCTACGCCCTCGATCCGGCGGCCGCGGAACGGCTGTGGGAGGAGTCACTGCGCATGATAGATCTCGTCTCGGTGGACGGGCACTGACCTTTCCCTGCCGAACCACTCACCCCTCATGCCCCAACGCTGCCTCTACCAGCGTTGCAGGGCAACGACGTTCGATCCGTTGGCAATCAATCCCGCTCTGCCACTAAGATTCTCACGACAGTTACCGGGCAAGCTTCACGATTGCGAAAAGAGCCTCGTCATGATTCTCGTGGCCCTTCACCTTCACGACGCCGTTCTCGCGCAGGTCGGCAACCCCACACCCGAGACTCCGCCCGTGGCGGACAAACTGATGAAGCTCGTGCGGTACTTCACCTGGTTCGTCATCATGTCCGGGATCCTCGCAATCGTCTATGCCGGAGGCCATTTCGCCTGGGAGAAGTGGACCGGCGGCGGCTCGCAGTCACCGAAGATGGTGGCGGGAGCCATGATCGGCGGCCTCGTCGCGACCAGCGCGGGAACGATCATGAACGCCGTCATCGGGACGTGAGCGGCGTTCCGGCCGCCGCGCTCCCGATGTCGGGGGCGCCCACCGCTACATCGAGATCAGCGCCTTTCTGATCTCCCCCACCGTCCGGACCCCTCCCGATGCGCCGATATACCGTTGTGGCATAGCCGATCCGGTTTCGCATCCGAGGAGACTGAACTGTTGAACAGCGCTAGCCACCCGTCCGACCAGCAGCGATCTCCGGTGTTGATGGCCGACGAGCGGATCGGCGTGAACGACGCGGTGGCGGCCGCGGTGACGCGGTCGGTGGGCTCGATGCCCACGCTGTATCTGGTGCTGGTGGCGTTCACCGTCTATGCGGCGCTGGCGACCTGGTGGCCGCCGCTGCATCGGGCCGATCCGTATCCGTTCCAGTTCCTGCTGTTCCTGAACAATGTCGCGCAGCTGGTGTTGTGCCTGGTCATCCTGGTGGGCCAGCGGGTCCTGAGCGCCGCGGCGGACCGTCGCTCGGTGCAGACCTACGAGAACACCGAGATGGTGTTCCGGCAGGTCGCGGATCTGCAGGCGCATCTGGACCGGCAGGATCGGGAGTTGAGCCGCGGTCTGAGCCTGCTCGAGTCCAGTCCGCATCCGTGGATCGAACAGCATCGGGTGCAGGATCCGCCGCAGGCCGCCGATCAGGCGGTCACGCTCAACGACCGGATCGCGGCATGGCTGACCACCCGGTTGGGCAGCGTGTGGGCGTTCTATCTGGCGGCAGGAACACAGGTCGTGTGGATCGTGCTGGCACAGAGCGGGATTCAGCGGTTCGATCGTTATCCGTTCCTGTTCATGACATTTCTGTCCTCTCTGGCTCAGCTGATATTCATGATCGTGATCATGGTCGGCCAGGATGTGCTGGGCCGCACCGGAGATCGGCGTTCCGAGCAGACCTTCCTCGACGCCCAGGCGATCCTGCACGAATGCCGCCGGATGAAGCAGCGGTTCATCGCGCAGGACCGGGTCATCGACAGTCTCGCCGGATATGTCACCGGCCAGGTCACCGAGCAGCTGGCACGGGCGATGCACGATACGAGCGAGCGCGTGGCGCATCAGGCTCGGGTGCACGAGGCCATGACCACCGGCCGGATCCCGGCCGAGGCCGATGTGCTGCGACCGTGGATGGATCTGCCCGATCGCAAACGCGAGGCGAGCCGGTTGCAGGCTCGGCGCATCGGGGAGAACCTGGCCGCGATCGGCTGTTTCATGGTGCCCACCTTCGACCGCGAGCTGGCGGCGCAGTTCGACGACGCCGAGGTGCGCAGGCTGGCCGAACTCGAATACGGCCACTGGATGCGGGACCGCATCGCCGCGCGCTTCACGAATCTGTCCGAACGGCACGACCTGGACGATGCGTTGCCGCTGCCCTGGGACGAATTGCCCGAAGCCGCACAGATTCAGCATCTGCGCGCCGCCCGGCGTATTCCGATCATGGTGGAGCAGGCCGGTTTTCAGGTGTTGCGCGCCGGTCCCGGCCCGGGATGACCTGTGCGGATCAGGTTTCCGTGCGCGCACCGGCCGCGGCGAGCCGATCCGCGAGGATGCGGCAGCGTTGCGCGAGTTCGGGCGGGTCGAGCACGGTGAACTCGTGCCCGAGCAGCAGGACGTGGACCAGGACCAGATCCAGATCGTCTGCACCGCTGAGGATTTCGCAGTTCCCGTCCGCCCGCGGGCGCACGACAGCGGCCTGGGCGGGAACCTGCGCGCGCACCGCGTCGGCCGGTGCGCGCACCAGCAGGTGCGCCCGGCGCGGATACGCCCGCACCGCGACGCCCTCCTGCACGTACGACGCCGCGGCGGGCATCTCGCGTGGCCGGAATCGCCACGTCCGCGCGGCGACCTCGGTCATCCGATCCACTCGGAAGCTGCGCCAATCATCCCGGTCCAGGTCGTAGGCGAGCAGATACCAGCGGCGGTCGGAGGCGACCAGCCGATAGGGTTCGACCCGCCGCCGGTCCGGCGCGGTCGAGGAGGGGTAACCGAATCCGGCCTCCACCTCGTCACGGCACGCGCGGGCCAGCGTCATCAGCACTCGCGGATCGACCGGCGCGCGGCCCCCGCCGAAGGATTCCACCGCACCGGCCAGCGCGGCCACCTCGTGCCGCAGCCGTACCGGCAGCACCTGGTCGAGCTTGCTCAGCGCCCGCAGTCCGGCGTCACCATCGCCGGTGACCGCGCCGCGCGCACCGACCAGCAGCGACACCGCGGTCGCGATGGCCTCCTCGTCGTCGAGCAGCAGCGGCGGCACGTCCGGCCCCGGGCCCAGGCGATAGCCGCCGCCGATACCGTTCTCGGAATGGACCGTATAGCCCAGCGCGCGCAGTCGTTCGACATCGCGCCGCACCGTGCGGGAGGTCACCCCGAGCCGGTCGGCCAATTCCGGTCCGGTCCAGATCTGGCGTTGCTGCAGCAGGCCGAGCAGGATCAGCACCCGTTCGGTGGTACCGCGCCCGTCGCCGTCGACCGTGTCCATATCTCCAGACTGCCAGAATTCGCGGACCGATTCTGTCCGCAGGTCGTGTCATGGTGTGCGCATGAGCACAGACGAACTCGACTGGAACCGTGCGCTGCGTGAGCAGTGCGAGTATCACTGGCACCACCAAGTGCGACCGCGCCTGGCCGGGCTGACCGATGCGGAGTACTTCTGGTCGCCGGTGCCCGACGCGTGGAATGTTCATCCGCGCGGCGCCTCATCCGCCGCCATTCAGGGCGGCTCGGGAGATTTCACCATCGATTTCGCCTTCCCGGAGCCGGATCCCGTGCCCTTCACCACGATCGCGTGGCGACTGGGACACGTCATCGTCGGCGTGCTGGCCATCCGCAACGCGGCGCATTTCGGTTCGCCCGCAACCGATTACCACGCATGGGAGTACGCCGGCGACGCGACCACCGCACTCGAGCAGCTCGATACGCAACTCGATGTCTGGCTGACCGGACTGCGCGGCCTCGGCGAGGACGGCCTGCGTGTCCCGGTCGGCGAGAAGGAGCCCTTCCCGGACGCGCCGATGGCCGATCTGGTGCTGCACATCCACCGCGAGCTGATCCACCACATGGCCGAGGTCTGCCTGCTGCGCGACCTGTATCTGCACACGAAGGGCGCGACCCGATGAGCCGCGAGATCCAGATCACCGTCGACGCCCGCGACCCCCGCGCACTGTCCACGTTCTGGCGCGAGGCCCTGGGCTACATCCATCCCGGCCCGCCCGGAGTCGCCCTCCCCGCCGGTGCCGATCCGCTCGCCGCCTGGGACGAATTCCTCGCCGGTCTGGGCATTCCCGAGGACCAGCGCAACACCAGATCCGCCCTCGAGGACCCCGACGGGCGCGGCCCCCGCGTGTTCTTCCAGCAGGTCCCCGAGGACAAGATCACCAAGAACCGCCTGCACCTGGACCTGCGCGCCGCCCCCGGCCGCCACGGCCCCGACCGCATGACAGCCCTGGAAGCCGAATGCGACCGCCTCGTCGCACTCGGCGCCACCCGCCTGCGACGCCACGACCCCGCTCCCCCGATGTCCGCGGGCCACATCGTCATGGCCGACCCGGAGGGCAACGAGTTCTGCCTCGACTGAAAACCCTCGGGACTCGTTGCACTGCAACATATCCCGAGCACTGATCGGGCGGTGGGGGCTGCTGCAGGATCGGGTGACAGTTGTTAGGCAGCGTGTGGGCTGCTGGGGTCATGATGGTTTCGAATTCGATCGGGGTCAACCGGCCGAGGCGGGCTTGTCTGCGTCGGCGGTGGTAGGTGCGCACGCATCAAGCGGCCGGCTGTCATCCCGGCTCGTGTTCGCGCTCGATGAACGCGAGGAGGGTTCGAGTGGCTTCCGAGAGGCGTTCGGCGTTGGCCGGATCCAGCGTTTCGATGGTGAGCGGGACGGGTTTGTCGCGGTCGATCGCGGTCAGGGGTGCGGCTGGTGGGGTGTCGATGAACTCGTGGATCGACGCGATGGATTCGGCGATAGGGCGCGCGGACAGGCGTGCCGCTGCGCGGATCGAGGCGCGCATCGCTGCCGGGAGCGGGCTGAGGTCTCCGCTCTTGGTGAAACCGGGGTGGTAGAGGACGTAGCGAATCGGGTTGTGGGGCTGGGCGGCGAAGGCGACGCCGAGCAGATCATTGGCGCGGCCGGCCTGGAGTTGCGCGGTCACCATGCCGTAGCCGTGTTCGAGTTGCAGGTCGTCCCAATGGATCTGGCCCTTGGTCATTCCGACGCCGGCGACGTTGACGATCACCCCTGATTGGCTGCGTCCCAGTTGCGGGGATAGCCCGTGGCTAAGGAGGTAGCGGCTGAGGTAGTACAGGGTGAAGGTCTGCTCCAGCCCTTCCCCCGTGACGGTTCGTTTCGGCGCCTGCCGGTTCGCGAACAGTGTGAGCGCGTCGATCCTCTCGTGACGGGCGGCGATGTCTCGGATCGCTGCCCGGGCCCGGGCCACGCTGGACAGGTCGACCTGGATGAGGTCGATCCGGTCGGTGGCGCCGATCTTGCCGGCATCCGCGAGTAGCCGTTGCCCCTTGGCAGGGCTGCTGCCCAGGACGATCACCGTGTCGCCGCGTTCGAGCCGCGCGAGCGCAAGGGCGCGGCCCATGCCGTCCGTCCCGCCGCTGACGACGATGACCCGCGGCCGGGCAGGATGAGATGTCGGGTGGGGTATCGATTCGGGCACAGCGGAGTCCTTTGGGGTAGTTACCATGAGTACGCACGTCCATCATTGGTAACCACCGCTGCGGGCGGAAGGAGGCAGTTTCGTGTCCGCTACGCACACGCCTGTTCCCTCGATGGTGAGCACGCCCTTGCCGCACCCGGTGCCGGCCGAGGAGTACGAGCAATGCCCGGTGACCGACGTGTTGCGCCGCGTCGGTGACAAGTGGTCGGTCCTGGTGATCGTCCTGCTCGGCAAGCGCCCCTACCGGTTCAACGAGCTCCAACGCGGCATCGAGACCATCAGTCAACGGATGCTGACCCGCACGCTGCGAGGCCTGGAAGCCGATGGACTGGTTCACCGCGAGGTGTTCCCGACCGTCCCTCCGAGCGTCGAGTACAGCCTCACCCCGCTCGGCGAGACCCTGCTCGTCCCGCTGTCCGCCCTCGCCGACTGGGTCGTGGAACACCGAGCCGAGATCTCGGCGACTCGCCTCTCGCACTGAGACGTTCATGTCTGGCTGAGCAGCAACCTCGGCCGCCAGTCCCCACCCCGACACAGCCTCGCATCAACAACCTTCTGGCCAGCAACAGCTAGCCGATGAGCGAGCGAGCGCGTCCTGGGAGCGGCAGCCGGTCCGATGCCGGCGTTCTCGAATGAATCGCCGGCATCGGACCGGTGTCATGCGGAATGTTCGCCAAATATGGCATTCGGGGTTTTTGCGCCCCGAATCCGAGGAGTGCGGACACGCGCACCAGCACCACCGGGAGTTCGGCCTTGCGGAAGGCCTGGCGAGCTCGGCGCTGCGGGAGATTATTTCGGCACTGGAGTGCGGAAGGGCCTGTCCTGCGGTGATACCGCGCTGCAGGTCGATGACGACCAACGCGGTGCGCGGATCGAGGCCGGTGGCGGGCATGGGTGTCCTCTCGGTGTGATACTCCCGTGCGGGCGATATCGGGTTCGGTATCAGGGTTCGAGCAGCCGCTGGAGCAGCGGGATCGCGGTGAGCAGCGTGTCCTGGTCCGCGCGGGTGAGCTTGGCGGCCATCGCCTGGGCCAGCCAGTCCTCCTTGGCGCTGCGGGCCGCGGTGAGCTGTTGTCCGGCAGCGGGAGTGATCGACAGCAGTACCTGCCGTTGATCGGTGGGATGCGGACTGCGTGTGACCATGCCGCGCTCTTCGAGTCCGGCCAGCGTGATTCGCATCGACTGCGGCGGATGTTCTCCGCGCGTGCCAGTGCGGCTACCGTCGCGGGGCCATCGGTGAGCAGGCGGCTCAGCACCACGCCCTACCCGGACAAGACGAACTGAGCCCCGATACCACGAAACCCCGGCCGCTTGGTCGGGGGTTTTCTGTGCGTCCTGCCTGCTGAATCCGCGCGCGGGGCACGAGACCGAGCTGCGGCTGCTGCCCACCCGGCGGATGCGGCGCATCGCCCCGGCATACAGTCGCTGGGACAGGCGGGCGAACCTGCCGAACGAGCGGCGGGTTCGCCCCGGACACGTTGTCGCCGTTGCTATCCGGCTCGCGGCAGGAAGTCGCGGTCGAGGAAGGTCGCGTAGTCGGGAAGAGTTACCGAGCGGTCGACCGCTCCTTGCGACTTGGCCCAGTTCCCTTGGGCGGTAAGGGTTGTGGGGAGGTTGGCGGGGAATTGGATGGTGTAGTCGAATTCCGGGAGAATCCGGCCGACCAGATCGGCGGGTAGTTGGGTGGCGGCGGCGACGGCCGAGATCGCCGGGGCGGCGCGGGCGGTGAGCTGGGCGCTCGCGTCGTTCAGGGCGGCGAAGAACGCCGACAGCGCGGCGGACTTGCCGGATACAGCCGTATCGGTGGCCAGGTAGAGGCTGTGCTGGTCGTAGGTTCCGCCGGCGAGTTCGACCGCGTCACCGCCGAGAGCCTGCTCGACCTGAGCCTGATAGGGCTGGAAGATGGCGATCGCGTCGACGTTGCGCTGCGTCGAGGCGGTGACGGCCGCCGGTGGCGCGACCTGAACGAGTTTCGCCCCGATATTCCCGTGCGACAACGCGTTCGAGGCGAAGTAGGCCGCGCTGGTGCCCAACGGGGTGCCGATCGATTTCCCGGACAGATCGTCCAGGGAGCTGATTCCGGCGCTGCGCCGGGCGACGATCCGCGAACCCTGCCACCGCGAGCCGTCCCCGACGATCCGCAGCGACGGTGTACGGGTCAGCGCCGCGGCCGCGGGCACATCGGCGGCCGTGGCGATGTCGACCTGATGCGCGGCCAGCGCCTGCAGCGCCTCCACACCGGTGGCGAAGTCGACGACCTTCACCTTCACTCCGCGCTTGGTGAAATATCCGCTCTGCTCGGCCACGGGTATCTGCGCCCACGAAGGGTCCACCACGAACCCGACCGTGAGCGTCTTCGGGTCGGAATCACCGGAGCCGGTGCAGGCGACCAGGGATCCGAGCAGGGCCAGGAGTGCGGCGACCACGGTGATCGGCCGGAGGGTACGCGATGTCATGTTCTTGCTTTCGTTGCGGGAGAGATCTTCTCGGGATCGCGCTCGATCCCGAGTTCGTGATGCAGCGTGCGGCGCAGTTCGCTGTATCCGGGTTGGTCGGCGAGGGTGTCCGCGGGCCGGGGGCGATCGAGCGGATTGGTGATGCGGTTCGTGATGCGCCCGCCGTGCAGCACGCTGATCGTGTCGGACAACCGGATCGCCTCGTCCACATCATGGGTGACGAAGACGACCGTGCGCCGCAGCCTGGTCCACAGATCGAGGAGCAGGTCCTGCATATTGAGCCGGGTCAGGGCGTCCAGCGCGGCGAACGGCTCGTCCATCAGCATGATGTCGGGCTCACCGGCGAGCATCCGGGCCAGGCCCACCCGCTGGCGCATGCCGCCGGAGAGTTGATTGGGCCGTCTCCCGGCGATCTCACCGGGCAGCCCCACCAGGTCGAGCAGCTCCTCGATGCGTCCGCACCGCTGCCCGGCGGCGAATCCCCTTGCGCGCAGAGCGAATTCGATATTGCCCGCGACGCTCATCCACGGGAACAACACGTCGCGCTGGAAGGCGACGCCCCGGCGCGGATCGGGATCCCGCACGGGTTCCCCGTCGTCGGTGACCGTCCCCGAGGTGGGTGCGATGAGTCCGGCGAGGCAGTGCAGCAGCGTCGATTTCCCGCTCCCGGATGCGCCGACCAGAACGGCGAACGCACCGTCGGGCACGGCCAGATCGATGCCCCGCAGGGTGGGATGCGGATTACCCGGGAAGTGAACCACCAGATCCCTTGTCGCGATGGCCATTTCAGCGCACCTCCTTGGCCCAGCGCAGCACGGGTGCGGTCATCGCCACGATCACCAGATCGCATACCGCGCCGAGTATTCCGAGCACGATCAGGCAGAAGATCAGTCGATCGGCCTGCGAATACAGCTGCGCCTGATAGATCCGGTAGCCGATTCCGGCGGTGGTACCGGTCATCTCGGCGACGACGATCAGCACGAAAGACATTGCCGCCCCGACTCTCACCCCCGCGACCACGTCGGGCACCGCCTCGGGGATCACGATCCGGGTGAGCGTCTGCCAGCGTCCCGCGCCCAGGCAGCGCGCGGCCTGCAGATAGTCCGGCGGGGTGCCGGCGAATCCGGAATGGCTGTTCATCCATACGGGCACGAACACGCCGAGCGCGATGACGAGGATCTTGCTGTTCTCACCGAGCCCGAACCACAGGATCGCCAGCGGGACGAGCCCGATCGTGGGCACCGGCGACAGCAGCCGCAGCACCGGTTGCAGCAGCCGACGACCCGCACCGGTGTTCGCGGTGAGGATCGCGGCCCCGATTCCGACGATGCCGCCGACCACCAGCCCCAGCACCGCCCGGCGCAGGCTCGCCCCCAGATCGGGCGCGAGCAGCCCGTCACGCCACAGTCCGTGACCCGCGCGCAGGATCTGCGCCACGGTCGGAAACAGTTGGCGCGGAAAGACTCCGGTGGCTGCCACCACGGACCACAGCAGCGCCGCCAGGACGATCCCGGCGATCGTTCCCCCGGCCACGCGCCACCGGCCGCTGAGCATTCCCGGTAATTTCCGCCACGGGCGCGCACGGTCGCGCGCCGGATTCGGCGTCGCCGGGTCCGCACGCCCGGATGTCGTCTGCAGGCTCGATGTCATCTGGTCTGAACTCTCTTCGTGCTACGTGCCGGAACGCACGGTGGTGCGCAGGTCGACCACGGCGCGCGCGGTCTCGGGCGCGCCGAGCGGCACCCACTCGAAGGGCACGGCCTGGGCGCGGTAGATCATCGGCGTCGCGGTGAGGCGGTCGATGCCCGGTACTCGCGGTTCGGCGACCTCGGGTTCGCCGCCGACGCCGAGTCCCTCATAGGGCGAGACGTACTCCCACACCACGCGCCCCTCGGAGGTGACCTGGAAGATCCGGCCCTGCATACCCTCGGTGACGAGGGTGTTGCCGTTGGGCAGGCGCTGCGCGTTGCCGACGAAGGAGCTGAAGAACGTCCACGAGGGCAGCCCGGAGTCCTCGGCGGTGTACTGCCAGACGATCTGCTCGGTCACCGGATCGATCTCCAGCACCCGCGACCCGGCGTAGATGCCCAGTGGCGCAGGCGGATACCCGGCTCCGCCCTGATTGTCGAAGACGAGGATGTTGCCCGCGCCGGGCAGCCCGTCGGCGATGAGATGCGGATTGTGCTGTCCGGAGATCTGATCGAGCGCACGTGGCACCTTGTGCGCGTTGATCCGCTGATGCTGCGCCCCCGGCGCCGCGTCGAAGTACGGACCCACCTGCCACACAATGGATTTGGTCGCCTTGTCGATCAGCGCGATGATGTTCGCCTTGCGCGAGCTGATCAGGATGTTCTCCGGATGGAACACACCGTCCGGATCCGCGCGATGCCAGCGGTTGGGCCCGAGCGCCTTGGCGCTGTTGATCTCCAGATAACCCCAGGGGTCGTGGGGGTCGCGAGCAACGGTCTCGCGCAACGCATTCCATCCCGCCTCTGAGAACCCCAGTTCGGTCAGATGGTCGCCTGCGCGCCACTCCCAGACGATCGCGCCGTCCGGATCGATCTCGTACAGGCCTTGGTCGCCGACCGGCTGCGGCCCGAGTTCGGGCACCACGCGCGGGATGGTCACCAGCAGCAGCCGGTTCCCGTTGGGCAGCAGTTCCCAGTCGTGGTTCTGCCGCGCCGCGCCGCCGGGAGCCTGCGTGCCCCATTCCCAGACGCGTTCTCCGGACCAGGTCAGTTGTCCCACAGTGCCATTCGCGTAGATGCCGCCGCGCGGATCGCCGCTGAACGACAGCCGCAGGCCGACATCACCCAGACGCCCGCCCGCCAGCGCCGGATCGATGATGCGCGGCGGCACGCCCCCGAAGGGCCACTCGTGCCGGACCGCGCCGTTGGTATCGATCAGGCGGGTGACCGAATCCGCACCGGTGAACAGGATGTAACTGTCATGAGCCGAGTCCGGGTCGTGGTAGGTGACGCCGGTGAGTCGTACGAAGGCCATGCAGTTCACTCCATCAGTCGGGTGTTAAGCATCCGGATCGCGTATGTTACGAATCTAATCGATTTGCGCCGCACGTTGTGCCCGTCGAGACTGTAAGAATCAGAACGATTTCAAGCATGGCCCGATGTGATGCGGGCGAGGACATTGGAGCGGATGTGACTGTCAAGCGCGCGACCCTCGCCGATGTGGCCCAGCGGGCGGGCACCTCCACGGCCGTGGTCAGCTATGTACTCAATGACGGGCCGCGCCCGGTGTCGGACCGATTGCGCGCCAAGGTGCTTCGCGCCCTGGACGAGCTCGACTACCGTCCCGACCACGCCGCGCGGGCCCTGCGCCGTGTTCGCCGCTGGCGGCATCTGGGGCTGCTGGTGCCCGACGTGCGGCTGCCGCTGTTCGGCACCCTGGTCGGCCAGATCGAGGTGCAGGCCCGCGAACGCGACCACCTCACCCTCATCGGCAACACCGGTTACGACCCGGAACGAGAGATCGAATTCGCCGGGGCCTTCGCCGATTCCGGTATCGACGGACTCGTCGTGGTCGGCGGCGCGAACGGCAGCGCTACCGCCGAGCTGTGCCGTCAGGCGCGTATCCCGATCGTGTGGGTGCACAACAACCGCGACAATGTCGAGTCACGCGTGGTCGGGGCCGATCACGTCGATGCCGGCAGGCTGGCCACCGCGCATCTGGTGGACGTGCATCATCGCGAGAACATCGCATTCGTCGGCGGTTTCACCGCCGAGGACGTGGCACACGGCGACCGCGAGACCGTCGCGCAGCGGTACGCCGGATACCTCTCGGTCGTCGGCGAGAGCGCCGCACGCCACATCCGCACCGATCTGACCCCCTCGGGCGTCTACCGCGCGGTGAGCCGCCATCTCGCTGCCGGACCGCCGCCCGACGCCCTGGTCGTGGGCACCTACGGTCAAGCCGCGGCCACCGTGCGCGCGGTGAGCGACGCGGGACTGCGTATCCCGCAGGACATTTCGCTGGCCGGCTACGACGCCGACCCCGCGAACACCTATACCCAACTCACTCTCACCAGCGTCCAGCAACCCATCGCCGTCATCGCCCGCGCGGCCCTGTCCCGTGTCCTGGACACCCCCGCGCGGGCCGCCGACGTCCCGCTCCCGCCGATCGAGATTCATCTCGCCATCGGCGAAAGCTGCGGATGCGCGGTTCCGGACACTGTGCGAGCGTGAGCCGGGTTCAGTACTTGGCCATGAGATACGACCCGGCGATGATCATCGCGCACGCGGCAACCCGCTGCGGATTGATCCGCCGACGCGGGAAGCCCATTACGCCGAAGTGGTCCATCGCCGTGGCCAGGAACATCTGCCCGGCGATGATCACGGCGTTGAACGTGCTGACCCCCACGCTGGAGGCGACGGTGATCATCGCGAAGATCGCCGCGCCGCCGGTGAGTCCGCCGAACGGCGCCCACTTGGGCATGGCGGCCAGATCCGCTCGCGTCGGCCAGCGCCGCGACGCACGCGAGGAGAACAGCAGTGACACAACGAGTATCAGGCCGACGCCGGTGAGCGCGACCGCGTACGAGATCACCCCGCACAGCCACACGTTCTTCAGGGCCAGTTTCATCGAGTTCTGACAGCCCGCCTCGACCGAGCGCAGTGCGCCGCCGATCAGCATGAACACGAAGACCAGCGCCATCATCGAGCGTGGCAGCGCGGGCCGGGCGGCGACCGGGACGGTGGTGGTCATCGGGAAACCCTTTCGATCGCGGGAGTCGTGGCCGAGTCCGCCGGCGCGGAGTCCTTGGCCATGAGATAGACCGCCGCGCAGATCAGCCCGGCGGCAACCAGACGCGGCGGGGTCGCGTGGCGGACCGTGAACCCCATGAGCCCCAGATCGTCCATGACCAGCGCGACGAGCATCTCGCTCACGATCACCACCGCGTTGAAGGTCGCGACGCCGACATACCGCGCCACGGTGATCATGCCGATCACCGCCACCCCGCCGACGAGGCCGCCGAACGGCGCCCACCACGGCAGATGTCGCAGGTCGGCAAGGCTCGGCCAGGGCGATTTCGACACCAGCACCGAGATCAGCAGGAAGATCGAGAACCCGGTCAGCGCAACGGCATAGGAGACGACCGCGCACAACCAGACATCGCGCACATACATCTTCTGCGTGTTCTGGCAGCCGACCTCGACCGAACGCAGTCCGCCGGCGATCAGGATGAAAAGGAATACGAACCCAAGGGTGAGTACGGCCACGAGCAGACGACCTTCGGACTAGAGCAGTCATGAACGAAATGTCACGCCCCGCCGGGGCCGGTACCCGCACAGGCTCCGATCGAGCACCCGGAGGGGCGTGACGCGTTCAATGTACCGTCAAACAACGGCACTATCAATGGCGACATATGTAAAACCCTGTCGCATACCCGGATTCGCCCACCCGACCAGCCCGGTTCGCGTAGATCTCTTGCCACATAAAACTGAAGTCGTTACAGTTAACCAACCAACGGAGGTGAGGGCGGTCACCGTCCACTCGGGGCCGCGCCGGCAACGGCGTCGTCGCGCAAGGAGAGTTCATGAGTGACTGCGAAATCCCCGGTCTCACCCCCCGATCAGCACAAGCCCTGATCGAAGCCGGTGAGGCACTGGCCCACGATGTGCGCGCCAGAATTCTGCACAGCCCGCGGCCGGTGTTCCTGTACTACATCGAGCAGACGTTCACCATCCTGCTGCGCAAGCTCCGCGAGGGCGAGGATCCGAATCCGGATACCCCCGCACAGCACCTGTGCCTGCACCTGATGATCACGCGCGCACAGACGCGGGAGCAGACAGCGGATCCCGATCTGCTCCGCCTGCATCGAGCACTGGTCGCCGACGGCGTCCACGAGGCGCTCATGCGGGCCGGTCGCGCCCCCGGCGGGGCCGCCTTCGATTTCGTCGCTCTCGGCGATGCGCTCAGCCCGACCGGGATCAGCGCGTTCTTCGCCCCCCTCGAACCCGACGACATGGTCGCCTGAACACCGCGACCGCCGGGCACTTCACCGTTCGAGCGACGGTTCGACGGCCGTAACCGAACTGTTCCCGGCGATCGCGCGCACCTCCGAGGCCGAAAAGTATTGCAGCCATCGGCGACGAACGTGGCCGCACACAGGCCGAATTCCTCCCGGTATGTTCTACGGTGACAAGTACGATCGGTGCACAATCCGAACGAGGATCACGGAGGTGGTCGCCCAGATGGCCAAGCAGGCAACCGCGGACAAACGCCCGCGGCGCGAGCGCGGATCCCTCAACCCCGAGGACATCCTCGACGCCGCGTTCGAGCTTGCCGAGCAGGTGTCCCTGGACAATATGAGTATGCCGATGCTGGGCAAACACCTCGACGTCGGTGTGACCAGCATCTACTGGTACTTCCGCAAGAAGGACGACCTGCTCAACGCCATGACCGACCGCGCGCTGCGCCGGTATACCAGCTTCGTCACCCCCTTCGTGGACGTCGAGGACTGGCGTGGTTCCCTGGCCGAACACGCCCGCACCATGCGCGCGACCTTCCTGGCCAATCCCATTCTGTGCGATCTGATCCTGATCAGGTCCCAGTTGAGCCCGCAGGCCGCGCAGCTGGGCGCACGGCAGACCGAGCAGGTGATCGCCACCCTGGTCGAGGCCGGATTCGCCGTCGAGGATGCCGTGGACATCTACTCGGCGATCCAACTACACGTGCGCGGATGCGTTGTCCTGCAGCGTCTCTCGGACAAGAACGCCGAATCCGGAGCCGAATCGAGCGCCTACTACGACACCCTGGCCATCTCCCCCGCCACCACCCCGCTGCTGGCCGAAGCCGCCGCGAACGGCTTGCACAGCGGCGCACCCGACGACCACAACTTCGAATACGGGCTCGATTGCATCCTCGACCACGCCGACCACCTCATCGGCTCCGGTTCCGCGGGCGCCGGCGGGAAGGTGGCCGCCGCGAAGTCCGCCCGGAAGACGACTGCCAAGGCGCCGGCGAAGCGGCCCGCCTCGCGCCGCACCACCAAACCCGCCCGAGCGAAATAGCTACAGCCGCACGCACTCTGATCCAGGGTGCGCGGCGAACTGTTGGGGCGCTCAGCGATTCGGTCATCCCGGCACATCTGCGCCGTGAAGGAACCTCGTTCCGGCAGTTGCAGAACGACATCCTCGCGAACTGGGCCCGTGCGGCACTATCGGGAACCACCGCATCTTGTTCTGCCACTGTCTATTCGACGAGTTTCTCACTCTTCAGCCAGTTGTAGGCGACGTCGGAGGGGTCCTGGCCCTCGATGTCGACGCGGCCGTTGAGGTCCTGCATCAGATCGTTGGTCAGGCGTTCGGAGATCGTGCCCAACAGGGTGCGCAGTTGCGGGTAGCGATCCAGGACCGCCCCGCGCACGACCGCGGTGCCGCTGTAGGGCAGGAAGAACTTCTTGTCATCGTCCAGGACAACGAGTTTCAGATTCTTGACCCGGCCGTCGGTGGTGTAGATCATGCCGAAATTGCAGGGCGAGCTCTTGGCCGTCGCGGTGTAGACGACCCCGGCGTCCATGCGGGTCACATTGCCGGACGGGACGCCGTCGGGCGTGTTGTAGGGGATCCCGTACTTCTGCAGCATCGGGATGAAACCGTCCGAGCGGCTGAAGAATTCGTCGTCCACACAGAACGTGCGGTCCGCGACCGGGAGTGCGGCCACATCGGACAGCGACTTCACCTTCAGCCGTTCCGCGGTCGGCGCGGAAACCCCGAAGGCGTAGGTGTCGTTGAAGTTGGCGGGCGGCAACCACTCCAAGTTGTGGTCCCGCTTCTCGATATCACGCACCCGCTGCCACAACACCTGCGGATCGGAGATCGTCTCGGTCTCGTTGTGGTAGTTCACCCATCCGGTGCCGGTGTACTCCCACAACACATCGGCGTCACCGTTGAGCTGCGCCTGACGCGAGGACGCGGACCCCGGCGCGCCCGTCAGATCCGTCACGTGCGCACCGGCCGCGGCCAGATACGTCGCGGTGATCTTGCCCAGCAGCACGCCCTCGGTGAAGCTCTTGGACGTCACCGTGATCTCCGCACCCGCCAGCGGCTGATCCCCGCCCGGCAACGTCGTGTGATGGAAGGTCCCCGAGGAGCTGACCAGACCGCATCCGGTCACCACCGACAACGTCACCACCAGCGCGGACACCAGCGTCACCAACCGCGTCCTCATGACACACCCCGCGGAGTCGCGGCCAGCTCGACCAATCTGCCCAGCCAATCGATGATCAACGCCAACAGCCCCACCAGAATCGCGCCCGAGACGAGCAACTTCGGCAGGAACAGCGTCACACCCGTGGTGATCAGCGTGCCCAGACTCGTCGCACCGATGAACGTACTCAACGTCGCGGTGCCGACCAGGATCACCAGCGCGGTGCGCACGCCGTTCAGTATCACCGGCACCGCCAGCGGCAACTCCACCTGGAAAAGCGTTCGCGCAGCGGAGAATCCGATCCCGCGCGAGGCTTCGATCGTGCGCTGATCCACCTGCCGCAACCCGACGATCGTATTCTGCAGAATCGGCAGGATCGCGTACACGACCAGACCGACGATCGCCGTGCGGAATCCGGTACCCAGCCAGAACGTGAACAGCACCAGCAGCCCGACCGCGGGCGCGGCCTGACCGATATTGGCGATATTCACCGCGATCGGCTCGAATCGCTTCGCCGCGGGCCGGGTCAACGCGACACCCAGGGGAATCGCCACGACCACCACGATCAGCGTCGCCACCACGGTCAGCTCGATGTGCGCCAGGATCGTGGTCCGCAGATTGTCCCAGCCCAGAGATGCCTGTTCGGTCGCGGTCAAGGTCGCGGATCGATACCAGAGGAAATATCCGATGCCGATGACGAGAATCACGACCGGCTCGAACCACACGTCGAGCGGGACGCGGCGCAACCGGCTCATGACCCCTCCGCCGCCGTCCCGGGCTCGTCCTCGGCGGCGACCACCGGCGTCGGCGCGGGATCGGTGCCGTCGACGTACGTCTCGTACGTCGACTCCGACTCCTCGGCGCGCACATCGGCGAGTTTGGCCTGAATCGTCTCGGTCACCGACCCGATGCTCAGCGAGCCGACCACCGCACCGCGCCCGTCGGTCACCAGCGCCGCACCCTGACTGGCCGCGAGCATGGCATCGAGCGCGTCGTTGAGGGTCGAGGAGCGCGCGATCACCGGCAGCCGCCGATCCAGATAGTCCGAAACCTCCGGCTTGCTCGCGACCTCCTCGAGCGTGGGCCACGAGCGCGGCCGACCGGCCTCGTCGACCACGACCACCCAGCTGTGCCCGGCCGCCTTCGCACGATCGATCACCGCCTGCGAGGGCTCGCCGATCCGCGCGGTGACCACCTCATCGCACTCGACATCGCGCACCCGCTGCACGGTCAGATAGGCCAGCTTCGCACCGGATCCAACGAACTCCTGCACGAACGGCGTCGCCGGACTGGTCAGAATCTCCTCCGGCCGCGCGTACTGCTCGATATGCCCGCCCTCGGACAGGATGAGCACCTTGTCGCCGAGTTTGGTGGCCTCCTCGAAATCGTGCGTCACGATCACGATGGTCTTGCCCAGCTCGTGCTGAATCGCGATCAGGCTGTCCTGCAACCGAACTCGCGTGATCGGATCGACCGCGCCGAACGGTTCGTCCATCAGCAGCACCGGCGGATCCGCCGCCAGGGCCCGCGCGACGCCCACCCGCTGCTGCTGCCCGCCGGACATGTCCTTGGGCAGGCGGTCGGAGAACGTCGCCGGATCCAGCCCCACCAGATCGAGCAGATATTCGGTGCGCTCGGCGATGCGCTTGCGATCCCAGCCGAGCACCCGCGGAATCGCGCCCACATTCTTCGCGACCGTCCAGTGCGGGAACAGACCACCGGACTGGATGACATAACCGATGGACTGCCGCAACTTGTCCGGATGCTCCCGGGTCACATCGCGGCCGCCGATGAGGATGCGCCCCTCGGTTGGCTCGATCAGCCGGTTGATCATCTTCAGCGTCGTCGTCTTACCGCATCCGGACGGCCCGACGAACGCGACGATATCGCCCGCCTCGACCTCCAGATCCAGCCGCTCCACCGCCGGCGCATCCTGCCCCCGGTAGCGTTTGACCACCCCGTCCAAGGTGATGGACACGCCGGTCACAGTCCGCTCCGATGCACCCGCGACGGGCGGATCGGTTACCTCATCGGTCATGACAATCCTTTTGCGATCGTGAGTCGGCCGAGCAGAACGAGCAGCGCGTCGAACACCAACGCGATCAGAACGATGAGAATCGTTCCGGTCAGCGCCATTTCGAGGGCGTTGGCGCCGCCGAGGCGCGAGAGTCCGTTGAAGATCAGCGATCCCAGCCCCGGACCCAACACGTAGGCCACGATCGCGGCGACGCCCACGATCATCTGCGTGGAGACCCGGATACCGGTCAGGATCACCGGCCAGGCGATCGGCAACTCGACGGTCAGCAGAATCCGCCATCGCGAAAATCCGATTCCCCGTGCGGATTCCACCACCGAGGCCGGTACCGATCGCAGCCCGACGATCGCGTTACCGACCACCGGCAGCGCCGCGAAGAACGCCAGCATGATGAACGAGGGCACCACACCCAGCCCGAACGGCACCAGCAGCAACGCCAGCAGCGCCAGGGACGGAATCGTCAGGGCGACCCGGCTCGAGGTCAGCGACAACGCCGCCAGCAGTGGCAGCCGATATACCGCCACCGCGATCAGCACCGCGACCACGGTTCCGACCAGGACGGCCTGAAAGGCCAGGGAGGCATGCTGATACGTCAGGAATGCCAGAAACTCGCCCCGCCCTCGAACATAGTTCCACAAATTCACGGGATTCCCATCGTCTGCCGGGCACCGGCCGGTAGCCGCCTGCGTGTGTCACCGGATCCCCAAGTCGCCAAAGGATAGTTGATCATGCCGACACATTCGCCGCGAACGCATTCCGGGCGATTCGCCGAAATCACCGATGTCCACCGGTCCCTCGCGACCCCCGCGGACTTGCCGCGCATCGACCACCACCCCCGTCGCGCTTCGATCAGCTGGACCAAATATGTTGTTGCGCAATGCTGTTCGACACATCAGCTGAAGTCTCCACGATGACCGTTCAAGCCGCGCGCGGCAACGAGACGGCCGTGGAATAGTGCTGCGCATCGCCCGCGATCACCGTGCTCGGCACACCGTCCACGCCGACGGGAACCGCACCCGCCAGCGTGATGCGCGTCAGCGTGCGGCGCTCGCTGCCGTCGTAATCGTCCACCGCGTAGTGCTGAGTTGCACGGTTGTCCCAGATCGCGACATCGCCCAGCGACCAGTCCCAGCGCACGGTGTGCTCGAGGCGGGTCACCCGATCCTGGAATATGCGCAGCAGCGCGTCGGACTCCGCGCGCGACACCCCGACGATCCGCTGTACGAAACCACCCAGCAGCAGCGCGCGTTCGCCGGTTTCCGGATGCACCTCGACCACCGGATGTTCGGCCTCGAAATAGGTCGCCTCGAACTCCCGCCGGTACGCCCGCACGGTCTCGTCCGGGTGGTCCTCGGCCGTCGCCGCGTAGTCGTACAGATTCGTGTGCCGGGCGCGCAGCCCCTCGGCCAGCAGGCGCAACGGCTCGGGCAGCGATTCGTACGCCGCGACCGTCGAAGCCCACGTCGTGGATCCCCCATAGCTCGGCAGCGAAACCGCCCGCAGCACAGAGGCTTTCGGTACCCGATCGACGAACGTGACATCGGTGTGCCAGCTGTTGGACCGCCCGAACCGCGAATCGATCGCCAGGCTCTTCGCGCCCGCCGAGGTGACGGTCGGATGGGGCGTGGTCGGCTCACCCAGCAGCGCGGTGAATTCGTACTGCCCGTCCTCGGTGAGGTGGTGCTGACCGCGGAAGAAGATCACCCGATGCGTCCGCAGCGCCTCCCGGATCGTCCGCACCGTCCGGGCATCCAGATCGCCGCCCAGCCGCACACCCTCGATTCGCGCGCCGATGTGCGCACCGAGCTTCACCACCTGCACACCGGTCTGGCTACCGGCTGCCTCGTCCACGGGCATCGCATGGCCTTTCACTCGCACCTCGGGATCGGATCATGAGGAAACCACCTGAATTGCGCCCCGACCAGCATTACAGTCATCAGGATCCGAACGTCCGCAGGACCGGAAACCCTGCGGTAGGCCTGCTGTACCCCACCCGTGGGTCCTTCCGCCTAACCGCGGTGCACAAGGTATTTGCGGGGTGCGGACGGCCGATTGCGCAGTACCGAGCGAAGTTCGCCACCCGGGCATGCCTCGCGTCGGTACAGGGCCAGTAGATCCGCCTCAGCCGGGAGCGCTGCCACCGTATCGGTGTGCAGCCGATCCACGGCCAAGTACGTCGTGAAGGACCGTTCGTGCTCGATCACGCCGAAACCGAAACAGTCCCAATGCAATGCGTCCGGGACTCCGGTCCGCACCATCTCCTCGATCGATGCGCTGTCGATGACGTCCTCGCGGACCCTGGCGACCATCTCCACCTCGTCGGGCGACAGCAGGTGACGAACCACCCGCCCGTCCGGCTCGACGGCGAACCAGCTCCGGAACACCTCGTGACGCCGCACGAGTTCGGTGATCGCCCGCGTCATCGCGGCGATCTCCGGGCGACCGGCGACGTCGAACTCCAGCACGTCCAGCCGCGCCGGGCGGCACTCGGTGCCCGCGAGCCGGTAGGCCGCGCGCATGTACCGCTCCTGCCAGCCCGGCACGGGAACACCGCAGGCGGGCGTTTCCAGCATCGCTGCCCGCGCCGAGGGCAGTACCGTCCACGTGATCAGTCGCCCGGACCGCGGCCGCCACGCGTCGAACCAACCGAGATCAACCACCGCCACCTCATCTCACGGACGACCACGGACCCGTTTTCCCGTGCCTACCCCGTCAAAATACGACAGCAATCGACTCGCTATCCAGACGTCGCCGCGAACTCTGTGATCGACACCAACGATCGGTCACATCTCCTGAGCTGGATGCCAAATGCGCGTGTCACACCAGGTCGCGGGCGGTGCTACCGCACCCCGCGGTTGCGTTCGGCCTCGGCCCACGCGGCGATCATCTCCGCGGTCATCGCGATCGCCTCGCGACGCTCGGCGCCGCTCACCTCGAGCGCCGAGGCCCGCAGCACCGCCGCGAACCCGGTATTGATCAGCACGAAGGCCATCACGTCGTAGCGGTGATCATCGCCGGGGCCGAGCAACTGGATCACGATCACCTTGGCCAGCAGCCGCAGCCGCGGCTCGAATTCCGGGATACCGCTGCTGTAGAACTGCACCCCGGCCGCTAGGGCGCGCACCAGCGATGCCTTGGCCGCGAGCTCATCGCTAACCGCCTCCAGAACGGAGGTGACCTGCTCCAGGATCGACCTGTCCCCCAGCCCGAAAACCCGCTCGGTCAGCCGCTTCTCGATACTCTCCAGCAGCCGGGCGAGCAACTCCTCGACCATGACCGAGCGATCCGCGAAATACCGGTACACGGTGCCGATGCTGACTCCGGCCTCCGCCGCGATCCGGTTCGTCGAGGTGTTCGCGATACCCCGCTCCCCGAACAATCGCGCGGCGGTATCGAGCAGATGTTCCCGCGTCGCCACCGCCCGCTCCTGCGAGGGACGCCGACGCTGCCCCGTCGCCTTCGGCGGCATCGCCCACTCCTACTCGCATCCTGTATCGGCCGACCCGAGCGTCATCGAGTCTAGCCTGCTCCTGCCGTATACCTCTCCGACTCTGAACTCCCTTGCAGCACACCGTATTCCGCTCACACCGGACGTCAGGAGGGAACCCGCGTGCGCTCCGGGCTTGGTGATGCGGTGTTTGGTGAGGGTTTGTCTGGACTTGAGTTGGGGGTGGTTTGAGACATGGCGGTTTGACATAGTTTAATGCGCATATGCCAATTTCACTGTTTTAAATTCGGAGAACTCCCGATTGGAACGTTCCAACGAGCCGACCCGTCGCAACCTCGATCGCGCGAATCCCCCACTGCGCGTTGAGCTTCGAGCCCGGTCCGGTGCCCTCCCCCGACACCGCGGCTCTCTCCCGCGGCTCTCTCCCGCCGCACTCCGCCGAGGGCAGCCACCTGCACAGTCGACCACCCCCTCCCCGGACCAGCGCCCCCGCCAAGCGATCCGTGACCGAAGTATGACGTCCCCCCACGCCGGGATTTTCCAGCCCGGTAAGCACGTTGAACAAGTAGTCGATATGAGGAGGTCATGTGGCACAGGAATACAACCGGAACCCCGAGGCTGTCGCGGCGCTGACGCCCGAGCAGTACCACGTCACCCAGGAGAACGGCACCGAGCGAGCCTTCACCGGCGAGTACTGGGACAACCACGAACCGGGCATCTACGTGGACGTCGTCTCCGGTGAACCGTTGTTCACCTCGCTGGACAAATTCGACAGCGGCTGCGGCTGGCCGAGTTTCACCAAACCGATCAGCGCGGACGCCGTGGTCGACCAGCGGGATCTGAGTCATCGGATGATCCGCACCGAGATCCGCTCGGTGTTCGGCAACAGTCATCTCGGGCATGTGTTCACCGACGGGCCCCGCGAGGCGGGCGGCCTGCGGTACTGCATCAATTCCGCGGCACTGCGATTCATCCACCTCGACGACCTCGAGGCGGAGGGTTACGGTCCGTACAAGACCCTGTTCACGAAGGAGCAAGTGTGACCGACACGAAGACAGCGATCCTGGCCGGTGGATGTTTCTGGGGCGTGCAGGACCTGATCCGCAAGCAGCCCGGGGTGCTCTCGACGCGGGTCGGCTACACCGGCGGACTCAACGACCACCCCACCTACCGCAACCACCCGGGCCACGCCGAAGCGGTGGAGATCGTCTACGACCCGGCACGGACCGACTACCGAGCGCTGCTGGAGTTCTTCTTCCAGATCCACGATCCGAGCACGAAGGACCGGCAGGGCAACGACGTCGGCTCGAGCTATCGATCGGCGATCTTCTACCTCGACGAGGATCAGAAGCGCGTCGCCCTGGACACCATCGCCGACGTCGACGCCTCGGGCCTGTGGCCGGGCAAGGTCGTCACCGAGGTGACCGCGGCCGTTCCGTTCTGGGAGGCCGAGCCCGAGCACCAGGACTACCTGGTGCGCTACCCGGACGGCTACACCTGCCACTTCCCGCGTCCCGGCTGGAAGCTGCCCAAGCGCCAGGCCGCCACGCAGTAGAACTCGATCCGGATGTGCCGTGGGGGCCGCTCCCCCACGGCTTTTCGCCGCCCGGCGACTCGGCTCTTGTTGTGCGCAGATGGGCGTAGTACCTTCCAGACAGGTGTCCATCAGCTCATCGAGGAGAAGACCATGGCGATCGTCCGCACCCTGCCGTCGGCCGACGGTGATCGTCGCCGGTTGGCCCTGGACAGCCCGGTGGACCGCCGGTCCATCGGGGAACTCGAGGTCGACCGCAGCGACGAGGTGAACGCCGCCGTCGCCCGCGCCCGCGCCGCGCAACCGGCCTGGGCCGCGCGCAGCATCGGGGAGCGCGCCGACATCCTGCGCAGCGCGGTGGGCGTCATCGTGCGCCGACGCGCGGAGATCGCCGCAACCGTCCGTGAGGAGACCGGTAAGCCCGAGGCCGAGGCGCTCGGCGTGGAAGTCGTCCCGGCCTGCGATTTCCTCAACTATTGGAGTGGGCGCGCCCGCAAGGATCTGCGGGCGCACGCCCAGAAGCTGCACGGTTACCTGCGGCCGTTCAAGAAGCTGTTCATCCAATATCAGCCGCTCGGCGTGGTCGGTGTCATCACGCCCTGGAACGCGCCGTTCGTGCTGTCGCTCAATCCGGTCGTGCAGGCGCTGCTGGCGGGTAACACGGTGGTGTTCAAACCGTCCGAGGTGACCCCGCGCGGCGGCGAATGGGTCGCGCGGGTGCTGCACGAGGCGGGCGTTCCCGAGGACGTCGTGCAGGTCCTGCGGGGGGACGGCGAAACGGGCGCCGCGCTGGTCGCCTCGGAGATCGACAAGGTCTGCTTCACCGGCAGCGTCGCCACCGGTCGCAAGATCGCGGCGGCGTGCGCCGAACGCCTGCTGCCCTGCACCCTCGAACTGGGCGGCAAGGACGCCATGATCGTGTGCGACGACGCCGATCTCGAGCGGGCCGCGGCGGGTGCGGTGTATCTGTCGATGTTCAACACCGGGCAGGTCTGCATGAGCGTCGAGCGGATCTACGTCGTCGACAGCGTCGCGGACGAATTCATCCGGCTGGTCACGCAGAAGGCCGGCGAGATCACCTACGGGCCGGGCGATACCGATATGGGTCCGCTGTTCTGGGATCGCCAGATGGACATCGTCACCCGGCATATCGAGGACGCCAAGGAGAAGGGCGCGCAGATCGTCGTCGGCGGTGCGCCCGGGGACGGTGACGGGCTCTACTTCCAGCCCACCCTGGTCGTCGGCGCGCACCACGACATGCAGTTGATGACCGAGGAGACGTTCGGCCCGATCGCGGCCGTCATGCGGGTGCGCGACGAGGACGAGGCCATTCGCCTGGCCAACGAGTGCAAGTACGGGTTGAGCGGGTCGGTGTTCACCAAGGACGCCGCCAAGGCTCGCCGCATCGCCGCCCAGCTGACCACGGGTTCGGTCGTGCACAACGACGCCGCGGTCATCTACGGCGTCCCGGAGGCGCCCTTCGGCGGACGCAAGGACAGCGGCCTGGGACATGTCAACGGCACCGACGCGCTGCGGAGTTTCACCCATGCCCAGCCGGTGCTCATCGACCGTTGGCAGCCGAAGCGGGAAAGTATCTGGTATCCATACTCGGAGAAGACGATTCAGAGTCTGGACGGACTGATCCGGTACGGCTTCGGCAACCGATTGCTGCGCCGCCTGCTGTCCTGAGTTTCGGAGCACGGCGATGACAACAGAAGATTTCCATCCCGATCTGCGCCTGGCGCGGTTCCTGCCGCACTCGGTGGTGGGGCCGCGGCGGCTGCCCGTGATCCGGCGGCTGATGCGGTTCAATCCGGTCGGTCGCGCGAACGCGGTGATCGAACAGGCCGCGCCCGGCGTCCCGGTCAGGGTGTTCCGGCCCGCCACGGGCGAGGGGCCGCGGCCCGGATTGCTGTGGTTGCACGGCGGCGGGCTGGTCATGGGTTCCGCGGCCATGGACGACTCCCTCTGCCGGGCGTTCGCCGACCGGCTGGGTGCGCTGGTGGTCTCGGTCGACTACCGCCTCGCCCCGGAATATCCGTTCCCGATTCCACTCGAGGACTGTTACACCGGATTGCGTTGGCTCGCAGGACATTCCGAGGTCGACGCGGACCGCATCGCGATCGGCGGCGGCAGTGCGGGCGGCGGTCTGGCCGCGGCGCTGGCACTGCTGGCCCGCGACCGCGGCCGGATTCATCCGGTGCTGCAACTGCTCGTCTACCCGATGCTCGACGATCGCAGCAGCGACCGCACCGACATCGATCGCAGCAGGCTGCGGATGTGGGATCAGGACAGCAACCGGTTCGGGTGGAACTCCTATCTCGGCCCGGCGTCGGTCGGCACGGCGCCCCCGCTGGCGGTCCCGGCCCGGCACGAAGACCTGACCGGGCTGCCGCCCGCCTGGATCGGCGTGGGCTCCCACGACCTGTTCCACGACGAGGACGTCGCCTATGCCGAGGGACTCCGGGCAGCCGGAGTGGCCTGCGCGCTCGAGGTCGTCCCGGGCGCGTATCACGGCTTCGATCACGTCGAGCGGGGAACCGAGGTGGCGAAGGCGTTCTTCCGGGCCCAGGTCGCCGCGCTCGCGGCCGCGTACGGCACTCAGCCCGACCGCGAAAATCCGTGAGCAGCGTCTTCACCGTGTACTGAGCCGCGTGCCTGCTCATGATGGCCACCGCCTACGCGACCGTGCGGGCATTGCGGCGCGCCTCGACGCTGTGGATCGTATTGGCCGGGGCGGCATTGGGTTTCGCGTTCCTGGCGAAGATGCTCGAGGGCCTGATGGTGCTGCCCGCGCTGGGGCTGGCCTATCTGATCGCCGCACCCAATCCGATCCGCACCCGCATCGTGCAGTTGTTCGGCGCACTGGCAGTTGTTCGGCGCGCTGGTCGCGCTGCTGGTCGCCAGCGGCTGGTATGTGCTGGTGACGCTGTGGTGGCCCGCGTCGAGCCGACCGTATCTGGCGGGATCGACCGACAACAACTTCATGAATCTGGTGTTGGGCTACAACGGATTCGCCCGCGTGCTGGGCCGCGACGGCGGCGGACATGCGCCGACCGCGGCACGCGATGCGACCGCGCACATGTCCTCCGGCCATCCCGGATTCGGCGGTCCCGGCGGACAGGTCCGCGGGGTGGAGCGGCTGTTCAGCGGTGAGTTCGGCTTCGAGATCGGCTGGTTGCTGCCCGCCGCGCTGCTGGCCTTCGTCCTGGTGCTCGTCTCGCGGGGCCGGGCGCCACGCACCGATCTGACGCGCGCGGCCGCGATCGTCTTCGGCGGCTGGATGATCATCGACGGCGCTGTGTTCAGCTATATGAACGGGATGGTGCATCCCTACTACTGCCTGTCGATCGCGCCCGCCGTTGCGGGAATGTTCGCGATCGGCATCCGGGAGATGTGGATCCGGCGCGAGACGATCTTCGGCCGGCTGGGCCTGGCGGCGCTGCTCACGGTGACGGGGGTGTGGAGTTTCGTTCTGCTGCACCGCAACAGCGGCTGGTATCCGGAACTGCGCTGGGGGATCCTGATCGTGACGATCCTCGCCGCGGTGCTGGTGGCGGTCTCGTGGACGCATCGCACCCGCCGCGGGCTCGCCGCCGCGGCACTGACGGTCGGTGTGCTCGGCGGGCTCTCGGGTCCGGCGGCCTATTCGGTGGCCACCGTTGCCACCTCGCACACCGGCGGCGGCCCGACCGTGGGCCCGGCCGAGGCCGACGCCCACTTCGGGTGGGGGCAGACCCAGGCGAGCCCGGAGCTCACCGCCCTGTTGCAGAAGACGAACTCCACCTGGGCCGCAGCGGTCAACGGCTCGTCCAGCGCGGCCGGGCTGGAATTGCAGAGCGGTAAGGCCGTGATGGCCATCGGCGGATTCTCCGGTAGTGATCCGACGCCGTCATTGGCCCAGTTCCAGGCGGATGTGAAGGCGGGCAAGATCGGCTACTACGTCGTGGAGGCCAACGGCCGTGGTCAGGGCGGTGGCCGGACCGCCGATTCGCGCTCCGACCTCAGCGGCACGGCCGACGCCCGAGCGCAGCGGACCGGCGATCCGTCCCAGATGTCAGGTGGCTCAGGCGGTTTCGGCCGCAATCAGCACACCGACATCACCGACTGGGTGACCGCCACGTTCATCCCGCAGCAGGTCGGCACCGCGACGGTCTACGACCTGAGCGGTTATCAGGGCTGATTCCTCGCACGGAAAGGCCCGGCGCGCAATCATTTTCGATGCACGCCGGGTCTTCGCTGTCACCACGCAACAGGATCTGCCGCAGATGGGCGCTGCCGACTCGTCACCTCGCTTGCAGCGCAACGGAGGCTGTGCGCCAGTAGGTTTCAGCTCACCTCTTACGACCGACCGCGGCGTATCCGGCCGCCGCGGGTTCCGGCGCACCGGAGACCAGGCGGGGCACCTCGGGCTCGACACCTCCCGGGAACCAGCGATCGATGGCGACGATGCCGGGATCCAGAACGTCCAGATCCTCGAAGAAGCGGTGCACGCCGGCGTAGTCGCGCGCTTCCATAGCGATGCCGCTCCCCCGGTACGCCTGCACCGTGCCCTCCACCATCCGCGGATCGAAATCGGTGGTGAGATGGGTCATTACGAGATACGAGCCCGAGGCCAGCGGCGCCAGCAACGTGTCGACGATCTCGTAGATGCGCTCGCCCGGAACGAAATGGCACAGTGCGATCAGGCTCAATGCGATCGGTTCGTCGAAATTCAGAGTCTGCTGGACGTCCGGCGCGGCGAGGATCCGCTCCGGCTCGGTCACATCGGACTCCACATAGCGGGTCTTCCCCTCGGGCCTCCCGACCAGCAGGGCTCGGGCGTGGGCCAGCACCAGCGGATCGTTGTCCACGTAGACCACCCGCGCGTCGGGCGTGCTTTCCTGTGCGGCCTGATGCAGATTTGGCACGGTGGGAATGCCGGTTCCGATGTCGAGGAATTGCCGCACACCGAGATCGGCGGCCAGATGGCGCACCGCGCGAACCATGAACTGCCGGTTGCCCCGGGCGACCGCGCGCACCGAGGGGATCGCCTGTTCGATCTTCTCGGCCGCGGCCCGATCGGCCGCGTAATTGTCCTGGCCGCCCAGAAAGTAGTCGTAGATCCGAGCACTGTGGGGTTGATCCTGCTGAAGATCCACCCGTCCGTCGCCGTGCGGCACGGCCCTCCTCCCATCGAACGATTCGCCTATCGTTGAGGAGTTAACCACCCCCGGGCCCGCCGCACGCCGCGACCGGGACAAATTTCCCTCGGCGAACCCCACGCCGATTCGCCAGGGGCCGGGCACAACTCGGCTATTGCGCGGTGTAACCGCCGTCGACCAGGTGGTAACTGCCGGTGATGAAGGTGGCCGCGTCACTGGCCAGGAAGGCGACCAGCCCGGCGACCTCCTCGGGCGTGCCGAGGCGTCCGAGCGCGTGCTTGCTCGCCAGGAAGGTGTGCGCCTCCTTGTCCATCGTGGCGGCCAGCAGCGGGGTCTCGATGAAACCCGGACCCACGGCGGTGACCCGGACCTTCTGCGGCGCGTATTCGAGCGCGGCGTTCTGGGTCAGTCCCAGCGGCGTGGCCCACGTTCAGATCGAAGACCAGCACCGCGGCGCCACTGCGGGCCAGTTCCAACGCCACGGCCCGGCCGATACCGGAACCACCGCCGCTCACGATCGCCGAGCGGTCCGCCACATCGTAGACAGCCATGTCCGACTCCTCTCCGAGCCGAACGCGCGATGCGTTCGGCGGATGAACTTCCGAAACGCCCTGAACTCGTCCGCGGGCTTAGCTGTGAATTTGCTGACGGCCTGACATTCGACTCCCCGAGGGAATTCACCACGCCGCGAATTCGGAGCGCGGACCCCGCTCGATCATCCGGACCGTCCATCCCGGAACGAGCTGCCCGGACAGGCTTTACGCGGACAATGCCGGACAGCCGGGCGCATCGTCCGGCGGCTGTGGAAAAGTCGAGGGCATGGTGGCTTCGGTTGGTGCGCACGGAACAGATCGCGGCGAAGGAGTACCTACTGTAGGGCTAGCCGATATCGCGGCGGGCGCGGCGCAGCTCGCCGTCGACGAGACGAGCCTTCCGTCCCATCCGCTCGTCATCGTGGACCTCGGCCTGGACCAGTGGGAATACGCCGATGCCGCGGTGGCGGCGCTCGGGCGGCGAACCGTGGTCGTGGTCGGCTTCAGCGAGACGTCATTGCCCCCCGCCGCCGCACCGGTACTCGATGCGCTCACCTGCACACTCGCCCCGGACGGGCCCGGACGCACCTGGACCCCCGGAACCGCCGACGACCTCGCGCACATCGCCGCCACCGTCACCGCCGCACCCCGTGCGGCCCTCACTCTCACGGGACTGCTCGAGGTGACCGCCCGCGCGGACGTCGAGGACGGGCTCGTGGCCGAATCGCTGGCCTATTCGATGTTGCTGGCCGGTCCGGAATTCGCGGCATGGCGGGCCGGGCGGCCGCGCCGGAGCATTCCCGAGGTGACCGATCCGGTGCTGCTCGACCGCGCGGGCGATGCGCTGACGCTGAGTTTGAACCGTCCGGATCGGCACAACGCGTTCGGGCGGGCGGTGCGCGACGGCGTACTGGCCGGGCTGGCGGTGGCCGAGTACGACGAGTCGGTCCGCGAGATCGTCCTGCGCGGAAACGGCAAATCCTTCTGCAGCGGTGGGGATCTCGATGAATTCGGCACCGCGACGGACGTTTCCGCAGCTCATCTCGTCCGGATACAGCAGAGCGCGGGCCTCGCGGTGTACCGCCTCTCGCCGCGGGTGCGGGCGGTCCTGCACGGGGCGTGCATCGGCGCGGGCATCGAGGTCCCGTCGTTCGCGGGCCACGTACAAGCCGCCGGGGACACGCGGATCCGGCTGCCCGAACTATCCATGGGACTCGTGCCCGGAGCCGGTGGCACGGTCGGGATCACTCACCGAATCGGCCGCTGGCGCACCGCATTTCTCGCGCTCACCGGACAGGATGTCGGCGTCGACACCGCACTCGCCTGGGGGCTGGTCGACGAGCGAACCTGAGCCGTCGAGGACCACGCGAGCGCACAGTCGCTGCGCGCGAACCGAATTGTGTCTTCCCGCAGCCGAGGATTTGCCCGGGACTCGCCGCAATCAGAAACGGCGACACTTCCTCCGGATGGCCCGTGCCGGATGGATGAGCAGGACTACGCTCCACGTTCCGTGCCGAAGCTACTCAATCGTTTTGCGCCACAGTAGTTTCACGCCGCCTTCCGAGCATGCGGCATCGCGACCGGGAGGCGACCTCAGAGCCGAGCAGCAGCCACCACGGCCAAGGCGATATTCGTCGCGGATTCGGCCAGCCGCTCGCGGGAGATCTCCAGCCGCCCGTCGACCCAGTCCAGGTACAGCGCCACCAGCGAACCGCTCAGCGCGGTACCGGCCACCGCCAGACCCGGCGCGTCGCCGGGCACCAGCGCCCCGATGTCGGATCCCAGGGCCGCGGCGAGCGTCGCGACGAAAACCGGTGCGCGAGAGGAACTGTGCTGCCGCAACGTGTCGTTCGCGAGTGGTTCGCGCAGCAGTACGTGCGCCCGGCGCGGATCGCCTTCGAAGTAGTCCGCGCAGATCTCCAGCGCGGCGCGCACCGTGGCGGGCGGATCCAGTTGGCGCGGAACGTCTTTCATCCGGTCGCGCAACCCGTCCTCGACCCGGTCGTACACCGCGACCAGCAGGTCGTCACGGTTCGGGAAGCTTTCGTAGAAGTAGCGCGGGCTCAGATTCGCCTCCCGCGTCACCGCGCGCATGGTGACCGCCGCCGATCCGGCCTCGCCGAGCAGATCGAATGCCACCGCCAGAATCTGCTCACGCCGATCGACGGATCGGTCCTGCAACGTCTGCCCTCGCCACAGTTTCGGTGCGCTCACCGGTTCATCGTCCCACCATCGACTCAGGGCATGCGGTCCGCACCGGCCGCGACCAGCCTGATACGTCATCAACCGGAATCATCGCTGTTCGCGAGACTGGTCGCGCCATTTGCCGGGTATCGGCAGATCGGTGACGTACCGCACTTCCGGAAACAGAGCATGGTTCCGGACTGATGTCTGGAATGTGGTCCAGATCATATGGTAGGTTCGCCGCCATGGCTCGGGTACGGCAGTGCGGTCGGACAGGGAGGTTCGA
>NZ_BDBQ01000088.1 GCF_001613065.1 Nocardia miyunensis NBRC 108239 | reverse complement strand
TCTCCCGCCGGGTGATCGGCACCGTGAACACCGGTATCACCAGCTATCCGAACAGCGTCTCCTCGACTCCGGACGGTTCGCAGTTCTGGGTGGGAAATCTCGACGGGAGCGTCGCGGTCGTCGATTCGTATACCGGTGCGCTGGTTCGAATCCTGAAGCCGGGCAAGATCACTCTGGATGTGACGTTCTCGCCCGACGGGCGGCTCGCCTACGTCCCGACGACGCCTTTCTCCTCGCCGGCGCCGAATGCCAACGGCGCCTTGACCGCGTTCGGTCCGATGGTGAGCGGGAACTATCACACGGGTCCGGGTGAGGTCGCCGTGTACGACACCCGCAGCTCGAGCCTGGTGAAGAGCTTTGCCACCGGTGGGGTTCCCTCTCCGGTGGTGATCCCACCGGGGCCGTTCCACGACTAGCGCCGCACCCGAAATCCTCGGCCCAGCAGTCGCTGCCGGGCCGGGGATTTCGTCATCGCCGGGATGTTGCCGGTTCGTGTGAGGGGCGACGCGTCCACCACCCGGTCGCCGACGACCACGCTCCGCCTCCGCGGCACTGCGCGCTATCGAGAAATCTTTTCGGCCCAACCGATTTCGCGCTGAGCGGCCCTCCGTGGACGACGCGGCGGTGGCTGCTCCGGAATCATGGTCGCTCGCCGCTCTGGCGCAGCAGATTCGTGCGGTAAGTGTACTGGTCGGGCAGGAAATAGCCGACCGAGAGTTCGACCGGTTCGGCGCGGGAGCTCACGAACAGGCGGTCGATGCGCAGGATCGGGGAGCCGGGGGCGCAGCCGAGCACCTCGGCGACCGTGTCGTCGGCCGCCACCGCGGCGATCGACTGCTGGGCCTGGTCGATCGGATCGGGCAGCCGACCTTCCAGCAGGCCGATCACCGTGGCGGCCGATGATATCCCGACTTCGGTGAATTCCTTTGTGTCACTGACGATTTCGGCCACTCTGGGTGGTAGGGCGACCGTTGTCCAGCCGAAGGCGATGTCATGGTGGGAACGGACGTAGCCGAGGGAGTAGACGATGTCGTCGTCCAGTCCCAGCCGGGCCGCCGCGGCGATGTCCACACGGCGGCCGAGCGGTTGGACCAATTCGATACTGGTGTCCTCCGCGAGTCCGAGCAGGTCCTCGAAGGAGCCGAACTGGCGGGCGTACTTGGCCTCGTGGTCGGCGACGAAGGTGCCGCGCCCCGGAATCCGGTCCACCAGACCCGCGCCCACCAGTTCCAGATAGGCGCGGCGGATCGTCTGGCGGCTGAGCCGATAGCGGTGTGCCAGTTCGGATTCGGTCGGCAGACGACGCTGCGCGGAGTACTCGCGACGTTCGATCGCGGCGCGCAGATCATCGGCGACCACCATATACGCCGGTCGCTGCTCGCCGCGTTCTGTCATCGTTTTTCTGGCTCCTGTCGGTCGGGCATCAGAGAAACCCTAAGCGACCCGGTGCGGGTTCAGAACGTCAGACCGCCCCGGGCGACCAGCTGTCCCGCGATGACGTTGCGCTGGATCTCGTTCGTCCCCTCGCCGACGATCATCAGCGGGGCGTCGCGGAAGTACCGTTCGACGTCGTATTCGGTCGAATACCCGTAACCGCCGTGGATCCGGATCGCGTCCAGGGTGATCTCCGCGGCGACCTCGGACGCGTACAGTTTCGCCATCCCGGCCTCCATGTCGACGCGGGCACCGGCGTCGAAGCGTTCGGCCGCGTGCAGGGTCAGCTGGCGTGCCGCGGACAGTTTGGTGGCCATATTCGCCAGGTAGTGACCGATCGCCTGATGCTTCCAGATCGGCTTGCCGAAGCTCTCGCGCTGCTGGGCGTATGCCAGGGCGTCGTCGAAGGCGGCCTGCGCCACCCCGAGCGCACGCGAGGCGACCTGGATGCGCCCGGTCTCCAGGCCCTTCATCATCTGGGCGAAACCGTGCCCTTCGACGCCGCCGAGCACCGAGGACACCGGCGTGCGATATCCGTCGAAGGACAGCTCGCAGGATTCGACGCCCTTGTAGCCGAGCTTGGGCAGGTCGCGGGAGACGGTCAGGCCCGGCCCGTGCTCGACGAGCAGGATCGAGATGCCGCGGTGCCGCGGGGTGGCCGCCGGATCGGTCTTGCACAGCAGGGCGATCAGACCCGAACGGCGAGCGTTGGATATCCAGGTCTTCGAGCCGCTGACGACGAACTCGTCACCGTCGCGCCGCGCCGTGGTGGTCAACGCCTGCAGGTCCGAGCCGCCGCCCGGTTCGGTCAGGGCCATGGTGGCGCGCAACTCGCCGGTCGCCATCCGCGGCAGGTAGTGGTCCTTCTGCTCCTGGGTGCCGAACTCGGCGAGCAGTTTGGCGACGACGGTGTGCCCGCCCATCGCACCGGCCAGGCTCATCCAGCCGCGGGCGAGTTCGGTGGTCACCGCCACGTAGCAGGGCATCGATACCTTGACCTCGCCCCACGGCTCGGGCACCGCGAGACCGTAGATCCCCAGCTGCTTCATCTGCTCGATCAAGGCTTCGGGGTAGGTGTTCGAATGCTCCAATTCCCGTACCACGGGCCGTACTTCGCGGTCGACCCATTCGGCGACGGTCGAGACGATCGCGCGTTCTTCCTGGTTCAGTTCGGTCATTGTCGTGCCTTCTGGGTCAGACGGTCCCTGCGGACCGCAGGTGGGCGATGTCGGCGGCGCTGCGCCCCAACTCGGTGAGAATCGCGTCGGTGTGCTCGCCGACGGCGGGCACGGCGGCCATGCGGGGTTCGCCGTCGGTGAAGGTCGCCGGGGGTTTGAGCGCTCTGATGGGTCCGCCGGGGGTGTCGATCTCGACCCAGCGGTCGCGGGAGGTCAGCGCCGGATGATCGGCGAATTCCGCCATCGTGTTGACGCGGGCGTTGGCGATGGCCGCGGCGTCGAGCCTGCCGATGGCGTCGTCGGTGGCCAGTCGCGCGAATCGTTCCCCGACGATCACGTTGAGTTCGGTGCGGTGCGCGACGCGGGCCGGATTGGTCTGGAAGCGAGGATCTTCGGCGAGTTCGGGCTGCTCGATGACGTCGGCGCAGAAGGCGAGCCACTCGCGCTGGTTCTGGATCGCGAGCATGACGATATCGCCGGTGGCGCAGGTGTAGGGGCCGTACGGTGCGATCGTCGCGTGTTCGGCGCCCGCGCGCGGCGGCGGGGTTCCGCCGTACATCGTGTAGTAGGCCGGGTTGCCCATCCATTCGGCCAGCGCGTCGAACAGGGAGACCTCGAGCGTGGTGCCCTTGCCGGTGTTGGCCCGCTGGAGCAGCGCGGTGAGGATGCCCGAGTACGCGTACATGCCCGCGGCGATGTCGGCGACCGAGATCCCAACGCGGGCACCGGCTTCCGGGGTTCCGGTGATCGATACCAGGCCCGTCTCCGCCTGCACGAGCAGGTCGTAGGCTTTGCGGTGGGACCATTCGCCCGCGGTGCCGTAGCCGGAGACGGTGCAGTGCACCAGGCGCGGGTGCCGGGCGGTGAGCGTCGGCGCGTCCAGCCCGAGGCGGCCGATCGCGCCGGGGCCGAGGTTGTTCACGAAGACGTCGGCCTCCTCGATCAGCTCGCGCAGGATCTGTCCGCCCTCGGGGGTCTTCAGGTCTAGGGTCAGTGACTCCTTGGAACGGTTGAGCCACACGAAGTAGCTCGACTGCCCGTGCACGGTCTCGTCGTATCGACGGGCGAAATCGCCGGCGCCGGGGCGCTCGACCTTGATCACCCGGGCGCCCAGATCGGCGAGTTGCCGGGTGGCGAACGGCGCCGCGACGGCCTGTTCCAGGCTGATCACCGTCATACCGTCGAGTGGTCGCATACGTGCCTCCTCTCTTCGAGACGAAATGTACGGCCATTTGTTAGCGGAGGCAACACGGCTCGATTGTGGAACGCGACATACTCTGCGTTCGATGCTCGTATCTCATTGACGCGGGGGAGGTCGAGGCGGCATATTGGCCGTACAAATAGGCTGATACGGCAGGAGGATCATGGCTACGACGGCTGACTCGTCACCGGACACCGTGCAGGTTCGCGGTGTCTACTTCGACGAGCTCGAGATCGGCCAGACGTTCGACGACGTCCCGGCGGTCACCCTGACCGACGGGATGCAGGCCACGCACTCCGCCATCGTCGGCAATCGGCTGCGGATCGCTCGCGACGCCGTACTGGCCGAGCGGGTGACCGGCGCGCGCTCGGCGATCGCCTCACCCGCGCTGGTGTGGGATACCGCCATCGGGCAGTCGACCGTCGTCACCCAGCATGTGCGCGCGAATCTGTTCTATCGGGGCCTGCGGTTCCGGCGGGTTCCGGAGATCGGCGACACCCTGTCGACCGTGACCCGGGTCGAGGGCCTCAAACAGAACTCGATCAAGCCCGGTCGTCCGTTGACGGGTCTGGCCGCGCTGCACATCACCACCACCGATCAGCACGATCGCGTCGTCCTGGACTTCTGGCGGTGTGCCATGCTGCCGTGCTCGCCCGGGAGCGAGGGCACCGACCGGGCCGACGATCTGTCCGCACTGGGCCGGCCGATCGTCGACGCGGACCTGACCGAGGCCGTGGCGGACTGGGATCTGGCGGCGTTCCGCGATCGGGTGCCCGGCCCGCACCTCGAGCAGCTGAGCCGGGACCGCGCCTGGCAGATCGAAGGCGCCGACGTCGTCACCTCGGCACCCGAATTGGCCCGTCTCACAGGCAATCTCGCGACCGTCCACCACGACGCGGCCGCCGCGGGCGGGGACCGGCTCGTCTACGGCGGGCACACCATCGGTATCGCCTTCCATCAGGTGTGCCGGGCGATTCCGGCGCTGGTGACCGTGCTGGCCTGGGACGGCTGCGATCACGTCGGGCCGGTCCACGAGGGCGACACCCTGCGTTCGACGATCACCGTGCAGCGCAGCTGGGAATTGCCCGGATCGGGCGGAATAGCGCTGCTTCGCGTACTCGTCAAGGCCACCCGAGCCGACGGTTCGGTCGCGCCGGTACTGGACTGGTCGCTGTACGCCCTGCTTGCCTGAGCATTGCGCGTATGCGGTGCACGGGCGCGGGAAAGTAGCTCCCACACCGACATTCACGTCGGCGGGTGCCGGGGACCGTCGGCGAACACGACGGTCCCCGGCGTCGGGTGAACCCCGCCGGTGACTAGAGCATCACCTGGCTCGCGCGCAGTGGCGTGAAGACCACCGGCATCTCGGCGAGTGCGCGGTGGAACGGGCCGGGACGCCAGACCAGCTGGTCGGGCCGGACCGCCAGGCGGATCTCACCCACGCGGTCGAAGAGTTGATCGATGGCGCTCTCGACGGTTCGGTAGGCCACGTCCTTGGCCGGGCACGCGTGCGGGCCGGTGCTCCACGCCAGGTGTGAGCGGTTGCCGATGCTGCTGGTGCCCTCACCGCGGATGCGCGGATCGTTGTTGCACGCGGCGAGGCTGATCAGCACCGGCTGATCGGCCGGCAGCCATACGCCGTCGATCTGGATCGGCTGCCGCGGATAGGTGGTGCAGAAGTTCGCCATCGGCGGGTTGTTGAACAGAACCTCGTCCAGCGCGTCGGTGGTCGACAGGTTGCGGCCGCTGTCGGGCTGGAATCGCGGGTCGGTGAAGATGAGCAGCAGCGCGTTGGCCATGAAGGTGCGCTGAGCCTCGAATCCCGCGCCGTAGAAGCTCATCAGCTGGGCGAAGACCTCGATGTCGTCGAGGTTGTTGGGATGGTGGGCCAGCTCCGAGGTGACGTCGTTGCCGGGCCGCTCGCGCTTGAGTGCGATCAACTCCATCAGCGCGTCCCGCAGATCCACCATGCCCTGCTTGGCCTTGACGCGGTCGGAATCGAAGCGGTCGGCCATGCCGACCGCGACCCGCGTGCCGATGTCGGCGGGGCAGCCGCACATCTGGTTGAGCACCTCGAGCACCAGCGGGAACGCGTACTGCATCACGAGATCGGCGGATCCGTCCTCGCAGAACGAGGTGATCAGCGGGATGGCGGCGCTCTCGACCATGTCCACGATGGCGTTCTGGTCGATGCCATCGATCGCGGCCACCGAGGGCTCGCGATAGCGCAGGTGGGTCGCGCCGGTGTTGTAGCGGGCCGCCGGCAGCCACTCCATCATGGGCCGGACCGGCGAATCCGCGGGGATGGACTTCTGCCAGGCGCGCGGGTCGGACGGGAAGTGGTCGGGGTCATTGAGGATGCGGACCGCGGTGCTGTAGCCGATGACGAGGGTGGCCGGGACATCGGGAGCCAGTTCGACCGGGACCAGGGTGGAGTGATGCTGGAGCATCCGGTTGTAGGTGTCGTGCGGGTCGGTCACGAATTCGGAGGTGTACATCGGAAATCTGGGGTCCGAGTCGACGTCCGAGGACGGGCCGTGGGGGACGGGGCATACTCCGGTCGCCGTGGTGTACGGATCGGGGGCGGGTGACTGTGGTGTGGTCAAAGACGTGACTCCGGACGATGAACGGGAATATGACGAGCAGCTGGGTGAGCGCGGCAGGCCGGCGCGCTCACGTGGGTAGCACCGGGACGGCCGTGTGCCGGATCGTCGGGGGGATCGATCGACAGCATGTGCTGAACCGTTGTGCGGTACTTGGCGCTTCGCCCACGCAAGCAACATAGCAGCGACGACGCCGACGGGCTCGCGAACCTGGGAGCAACGCTGCCTGCCGGACGGCCGGTAGCCGCCTTCCCGTGGTCCCGATCGCGGTGTACGTATCGCATGAATGTGATTGTGTCACAGCATGTTTCGCCGCTATGCCGGTGTTCGCTCAGCGAGGCCTCGCGCCCAGGTCGACGGCACTTTACGGAAAATGCTGCCGTGCAACATGTTACGGACGGGTAGGTCTTCTCGGTGCGGTGACACGGCCGTGGACGATCCGGCCGGCCGTGGACCATCCGTGTTCATCGTGTGGTGCCGTCCGGCTCGGCGGCGGCATCGTGCGGGCGATGCGATTGCGCGGCAGCGGGGACCGTCCCGGCGCCGACCATCTCCGGTTCGGTCTCGGCGGGGCCGTGGGCCATGCGCAGGAGTCGGAGTATCGGTGCGGTCGAGGCGGTCGTCACCAGCGCCATCACCACCAGCAGCGAATACAGCTGGGGGCCGATCAGTCCGGTGGTCAGGCCCACGGACAGGATGACCAGCTCGGTCAGTCCCCGCGTGTTGAGCAGCGTCGCCACCGCGGCCGCCGGTTGCTTCCCCATTCCGGTCAGCCGACCGGCGAGGTAGACGCTGCCGATCTTCCCCAGCACGGCGGCGGCCACGATGACGACGAGTTCGCCGATCGCGGTCGAATCGATCGAGCTGAGATCCACGGCCAGGCCCGCGACCACGAAGAATCCGGGCAGCAGGACCGCGCTGAGCACCCGCACGCCGGATTCCACCGCCAGGCGGCGTTCGCGGGGGAAGATCACCCCGAACGCGAAAGCGCCGAAGATCAAATGCAATCCGATCCATTCGGTGATCGCCGCGACGGCGAGCGCGCCCCCGACGCCGATGATGATCATCGTCTGGGCGCTGCCGAGTCGGGAGATCCGCGCCAGCGTCGGCCGCAGAACCCACCACAGCAGCCCGACGAGCGGGATCAG
The DNA here is from genome assembly GCF_001613065.1 of Nocardia miyunensis NBRC 108239. Lineage (GTDB taxonomy): Bacteria > Actinomycetota > Actinomycetes > Mycobacteriales > Mycobacteriaceae > Nocardia > Nocardia miyunensis. Next base: position 67,412 of record NZ_BDBQ01000088.1, on the reverse strand, counting down.
CAGGATCAGCCGCCACTGGGTGCCGCCCGGGTGGGCCAGCGCCAGGACCACGGCCAGCATCGCCCACGCCATGATGTCGACCAGCGCCGCGCACGCGAGGCTGAGCTGGCCGATCTCGGTGTGTACCAGGTTGCGGTCGTGCAGGATTCGCGCCAGCACGGGGAAGGCGGTCACGGCCAGGGCGCAGCCGACGTAGAGGGCGAAGTGCAGCCGGTTGCCGGTCTGGTAGCGGGTCAGGACGGTGATCGCGACGCCGCTGCCCAGGGCGAACGGCACCACGTAGGCCGCCGTCGACACCGCGGGAATCGAGCGGCGAGCGCCCAGGAAGATGCCGCGATCGAGTTCCAGGCCCGCGACGAACATGAACACCGCGACGCCGATGTTGGCCAGCAGATTGAGCGATCCCCGGGCATCCTGCGGGAACAGCACCGAGGACAGGTGATGCCCGATGATGGTGGGACCGGCCAGGATTCCGGCCGCGATCTCGCCGATCACCGGTGGTTGGCCGAGCTTCTCGGCCAACCACCCCAGGATGTGGGCCGCCGCCATGATCAGGACCAGGTCCAATAGGACCGCGACGGTGGGAACGTTCACTCTGGTGTCTCCTCGGATCCGAATGTGGTGCGGAATTCGGGTTCGTCGCGCAGCTCGGGTTCCGGCAGCCACACCATGGCGTGTTCGGCCGGGACCACAGCCGGATCGAAGGCCTCGCGGATCCAGCACACCGGGCGATCGCCGATCGACATCACGTACGCCCTCGCGGCGCAGGCGCGCCCGTCCGGCCACGTCCTGGTGCCGGCCCACATGATCCGGCGGCGCTGGCTCAGGCCGCGGGCGAGCAGCCCGTGGCCGATCGGGGTGCGCAGATCGGAAAGTCCGTTCTCGTCGGCCGGTTGTGCCACGGCCGCAACGTAATTGATCGACACCGTCCGCTCGGGGGTGACCAGGCGCGAGTGCCGGATCAGGGCCCGGTCGCCCGCCCGCAGCCCGAGTGCGTCGACGAGGAAGGCGGGCAGCGCGCGGGCCGCGACCTCGTCCTGCCGCATCACCCGCACACTCAGACCGCCTGCCAGGAGGCGTTCCAGTGCCGTGGTCGTCAGGCCCTCACTGGCCAGCAGAGCCCGGGTCGCGGGGTGGTGGAAGCGATCGATCAGTCCGGCGGTGTCGGTCCGGCCCCCCGGACCGCTGGGCGTGGGTTCACCCAACGGTCCGGGAGCGAAACGGGTGACCGTCACGGTCGGCTCCGTCCAGTCACGGTCCGGCTCCGGCTACAAGTGCGCACCGGGCGTCCCGACGGCTTCGCCGCTGTGCGCGGCTTCGGCGTCGTGACGCGGCGGTAGCACCGGCAGCGTCACCGCGTCCCGTTCGGCGTCGGTGCGTGGTGCGGTGGTCAGGCCGAACGGTTCGTTGGTGATCCGTAGCTCGCCCATATCGGTGTCCGACAGCGGGTCGCGCCAGTGGTCCCAGACCGGCGACATGTCCAGGCCGCCCATGTACTTGATGTTCACGCCGTCGGCATCCGGGGCGGTGTGCAGGCGCTCGGCCTCGGAGACGATCACCTCGGTTCCGGTCAGCTCCTGCTCGCCGGTGGTCTCGCCGACGTCGGTCAGCCCGGCCATGATCCGCGTGAACGACTGCTCGGGCGAATCGCCGTCGTGCACATCGGTGAGCCGGTGCGCGTGCGCGAAGTACTCCTCGGAGCCGATGTAGTGCTCGTACATGCGCGAGACCAGCGACAGGAACCGCGTGTAGCCGCGGCGATAGGTGTACTCGTAGTACGCCAGGGCATCGGCTTCGCTCATCTCGCCGCGCAGCGTGGTCGCGATCGCCGCCGCGGACACCAGCCCGGAGTAGGTCGCCAGGTGCACGCCGGTGGACAGCAGCGGGTCCAGGAAGCAGGCCGCGTCACCGACCAGGACGTAGCCGGGGCCGCAGAACCGGTCCGCGACATACGAATAGTCCTGCTCGGCCTTGACCTCGGCGACCTGCGTCGCGCCTTCGAGCATCGCGCTCATCGGCTTGCTGGCCGCGATGGTGTCCAGGTAGAACTGCTGAGAGTCGCTGCCGCGCAACTTCTCCGCGGCGAGTTTGGCGGACACCACGTATCCGACGCTGTTGCGGCCGCCGGCCAGCGGGATGTGCCAGAACCAGCCGCCCTCCTCGGTCGAGACCACGTTGATCGCGCCCTCGGGACTGTCGGGATGCAGATGCGAGCCCTCCCAGTACGACCAGACCGCGACGTTGCGGAAGGCGGGATGCTGGCGGCGCATGTCGAAGTGCTTGGCCAGCAAGCCGTCTCGTCCCGTGGCGTCGACGAGGAAGTCGAATTCGAGGGTGTGGACGGTGTCGTCGCCGGCCTTGACCCATTCCGCCGCGGTCGGGCGCTCACCGTCGAACAGGATGTTGGTGACCTTCGCCTGCTCGATGACCTGCGCGCCCTGGTCCGACGCGTTGCGCAGCAGCAACTCGTCGAACTGGGCCCGATCGACCTGCCAGGACCACGCCTCGGCGTCGACCAGTTTGGACCAGTCCAGCAGCCAGGTGTCGTTCTGCCACTGGAAGTAACCGCCCCGCTTGATCTGGAAGCCGTGTGCGGCGACCTTGTCGTACGCGCCGGATACCCGCAGCGTGGACAGGCAGGAGGCCAGCAGCGACTCTCCGATGTGGTACCGCGGAAACGTATCTCGCTCCAGGAGGGTTACCTGCACCCCGGACCGTGCGAGCAGCGCGGCGGCGGTCGAACCTGCCGGACCTCCGCCTACTACCAGAACATGTGGATTTTCCTTGTTCCCCATAGCAACTCCCTGGAACGTGCGAACAAGATCGTGCGCCGCGCGGTAGCGGCCGAATCGAGCCCGGTCATTTGTCGAACGACAGAATCCACAACCTCCGTAGCCGCTAGTTAACTCTGTGACGGCGCACGGGGTATCAGCCTAACAGCTGATCTTGAATCATCAAGCGGAACAGCAAATTACGTTGCAAACGCAAATGTGCTTACGGTAGCTAGAAAATAGCTGGCAGGGCATGCGTGTACTCGCCGGCAATGACACGCGAACGAGGTGTCATCACGGTGTGGGATGTATTACATTGCGGCAGTGCAGATTTCGGCGAACGGCACGGAATCGGCGGCGGATGGTGGGCGGGAAAGGGCTGCGCTCACGGTTGTTTCGTCATGCATCACCCCGCTTTCCGGCCCATCCATAGTACGACGTATGTCCGGTTTGCGTGCGGCATAGGCCGGAATCCGGACGTCTGCGCCGTCAAGTGCGCTGGTCGGGCGGGGTGCGGGCAGAACCGTTGCGGCGGAATGTGATTGCCGTGTGCCCCGCGCACCGGGGCGCGGCGGAAGTACGTCGGGACTCCCGACATGCTTCGCCGCGCCCCGGTGCGTGAAGGACTATCCGGCGATCGTCTCGGCGGTCAGCTTCGCCATCGTGCTCGCGGCCTGTTCTGCCTCGGCAACATTGCAGCGCCCCAGTCCGCATGCGGTCGCGACCCCGTAGGCGGTGCGGCCGGCAGCCTCCTCGAACAGCCGCAGCGCGTGTGTGCTGTCGGCATCGGAACCCGGCGAAACCACGCCCGCGATGATCTTCCACTCCGGGTCGAGCCGCCGCAGGGGTGCGTAGAACTCGGGGTCCAGCGGCGCCGGTTCACTGCCGAACGCGCACGGAATGTGTACCGCTGGAAGGGGAGTGCCCTGTGCGAGCAGGTGCTGTACGGTGTGGTTCAGCAGAGTGACCGCTGGGGCCAGCGATCGCGGGCTGAGCAGCGATTTGTGCTGGTAATCGCCATAGCAGAGATGTACGACGCTGTGCGCCCCGACGTCGTGGATCCGGGTGAGCAGTCCGGCGAGCTGGCGGGACAGCAGCGGTGCCGCCGCCCACTTCGCGCCCAGTTGGTCGGCCTTCACCATGCCCAGCAGCGCGAAGGGCGATTCCACCTGCCAGACCACGCGGTCGCCGTAACGTTCGTTCACCGCGGCGATCTCCTCGAGCACGGCCTCGGTGACCACCGGCAGGGCCCGCAGCGCGGCCACGATGACATTCGAGCGCCGCAGCGCCGGTCCGAGCGGGAATCCGGCCGATACCGCCGCGCCGGCGAATACGAACATCGCCAGATCCAGCGGATTGGGTTGGCTCAGTTGCAGTTTCGTTCGCGCCAACTCCGGTCGCGCGGCACGGAGCTCGTCGAAGGCGGCGACCACGGATCCGATGCGCTCGAGCCGGCCCATCGACATGTGCCGCGGTTCCAGCTTCGCCCCGCGGCGCAGGCCGTAGCTGGGGAAGTCGCTGTAGTCGGCGTACTCGCCGGCGCGGACGACCTCGAGGACGTCGTCGTGTTCCGCGCGGTCGCGGAGGTACTGCATGATCCAGTCCGGATCCAGGTCACAGGGTAACCCGGTCGGATGTTCACCACTGCTGTCTGCGAACCAGCGCAACACCGCGCCATCCCCGGTCATCAACTCCTTCGGAACGCTACCCACAAAATGCGCATATCTGGTCATCGAGACTCCTCGTGATTCCGTTCTGGCCGCTAATGTTCTCAGCTGAATCACTTGTCCGCGAAAGGAACTCCGCGAACCGGGAGGTCTCCCGGGGCGCTGCCGAGTCGTGCCGCCGTCGGGGCGACGCCGTCGCACTCGCCCGTGCCGCTGCGACACCCCGGCCGGACGAGCCCGAGATTGGGAGGCCGAATCCGGGGTAGCCGCCGACAATGACCCACCCATTACCGCCGGTTCCGGACCCGGCGCCGCCGCAACCCGTCCCCGATCCCGCCCCGCAACCGCCGATCCCGGTTCCGTCCCCGGATCCGTATCCGTCCCGGCCCGAGCCCGATCCTCGCCCGCCGCTGCCCCCGGTACCCGATCCGGCCCCACCCGCCTGGTCGTGACCCAGGGCCGCACCCTGACCGAGACGGGCATGCTCCCGCCTCGTGAGGCGGGAGCATGCCCGGTCGGTGGTCAGCGGGTCGGCACGGCGTGGCCGATCGTCTCGGGGTGGCCGGGCGCGGCGGCGACCTGTGCCTGCCACATCCAATGCAGCTGTTCCATCCGTGCGGCTATCTCGATGAGCAGGTCCTGGGTCACCGGGTCGGCCTTCTCGGTCTCATCGATCCGCTCCCGGAGCCGGGCGATCACCATCGCCAGATTCTCCACGATCGCTTCGATGATCGCCGTGTCCTGTTCCCATCCCGCGGAAAGTCCTGCCGCCGAGGACTTTTCGGCGACCGTTGCCGCGCGCCCGTCCGGGCTCACCCCGATCGCCGTCGCTCGCTCGGCCGCGGCGTCGGTGAAATCGCGTGCGGCGGTGACGAGTTCGTCCAAGGCCAGATGTACGGAGCGGAAGTTGGGGCCGATCACATTCCAGTGCGCCTGTTTGGCGATGAGCGACAGGTCGATCAGGTCGACCACCGTGCCGCGCAACGCATCTCCGGTGACCTGCTGGGCGTTGTCGTCGAGTGTGCTGGTGATCGGTTTCGACATCGGTGGATCTCCTTCCGCGGTGCGATTCGCTTCATCGACCGCGCTACCCGCTACTCGGCGCGACAAACGGCGGCCACCGCGATACTGCTCACCGAGTCGGAACGCGATTTCCGGATCGGATGAGATCTCGATGCTGGGAGGTGGGTGGCGGTGAGCGAGCGCGACGAGTCCGCCGAGTCCGAGCAGGAGTGGGATCGACGCGTTCGCGGTGAGACCAGGCAGGAGCAACTGGATCGGAACCTGACCGGCCTGCTCCAGGAACTCCGGGTCGTGCAGACCGGTATTCAGCTGCTCACCGGCTTTCTGCTGACCCTGCCGTTCCAGGCGCGGTTCGAGTCCCTCTCGGATCCGATGCGCGCGGTGTACCTGGTCGTCGTGGTGGCCTCGATCGCGGCCACGGTCTTCCTGACCGCGCCCGTGGCCGCGCATCGGCTGTTGTTCCGCAGACACCAGCTCACGAGCGTGGTCCAGACCGCGCATCATTTCGCCCTGACCGGCCTGTTGTTGCTCGGCATCGCGCTGACCGGCGTAGCGGTGCTGATCTTCGACACGGTCGTGGGACCGGTCGCCGGGGCGATCGCCGGTGTGGGGTTCGCGGTGTTGTTCACGAGTCTGTGGGTGGTGCATCCGTGGTGGCGGCGGCGGCATGGTGACAGGTCGGAGTGATCCGGGCATACTCGATATAGCGGCCTTCTTACGTGGTGGCGTTCAATCCACAGCGCCAGGCCCGCAGTCGACATGGCCGCCGGAGGCATCCGATGACCTCACATTCGACAGCCCCATCCGCCGCACGGTCCAACCGCGGACACGACCCCTACGACGACATCGAGCCGTGGTTGGAGAAGATGGCGGCCCTCTCGGCCGATGACCCCGAACACGCCTGGTTGCGCGAGCAGATCGTGGACCGGTGTCTGCCCCTGGCCGAACACATCGCGCGCCGCTACAGCCGGCGTGGGGAAACCTACGACGACCTGTATCAGGTCGCCTCGCTGGGCGTGGTGCTCGCGGTGGATCGCTTCGACCCCGACAGAGGCTCCTCGTTCATCTCCTTCGCCGTCCCGACGATCATGGGTGAGGTACGTCGGCACTTCCGCGACCGCACCTGGATGGTGCGCGTGCCGCGCCCGGCGAAGGAGTTGCAGGTCGCCATCGGCTCGGCCGTCGAGCGGCTCACGCAGCGGCTCTACCGCATGCCCACCACCTCGGAGCTGGCCGCCGAACTCGAGGTGAGCCGAGCGGAGATCACCCAGGCGCTGCTGGCCGCCAACGCGCACACCGCCGATTCCATCGACAGCTCGCCGGAGGACGCCGACCACGAGCCCAGCGCGGCGCGCGTCGTCGGGGAGCTGGGCGGCGAGGACACCGGCTATCAGGTCACCGATGACGCGCTGGCGGTCGCGCCCCTGCTCGACGAACTCCCGCATCGCGAGCGCGAGGTACTGCGATTGAGGTTCTTCGAGAATCGGTCGCAGACCGAGATCGCGCAACGCATCGGGGTGTCACAGATGCAGGTCTCCCGATTGCTGAACGCAACCCTGACCAGCCTGCGAGAACGGGCGTTACGGGACTGAGAGCACGTCTCGCCCGACTCGGCCACATCCTGCCGACCCTCCAGGACCGCATGACCCCGGAATGAGCCCGACGGCGCACCAGTGCTGCAGCTGGGTGATAGCTGTCGTTCGTCCATCTCGAGGTGACGTCGTACCGCGGGCATATTCGCGTTCGTTCGCGTCCGGGCGGGATACGCTGGAAGTCTGTTACCGGCAAATTATGCACGGTACCGGCATTCTGCTGGTTGGATGAACGAGTGACCGACGATGATCCGCTTCGGACGCGACGCGAGTTGAAAGTGCCGATCACCGCGGAGCTATCCGCGGTGGGTCTCGAGGACGCGGAGGAAATCGGTCGCGGTGGGTTCGCTGTGGTCTATCGCTGTCGTCAGGTCGCGTTGGATCGGACCGTGGCGGTGAAGGTTCTGACCACGCCCCTGGATGAGGACAATCTGGCGCGGTTCGTCCGGGAGCAGCGGGCGATGGGCCGGTTGACCGGCCATCCGAACATCGTCACCGTGCTGGAGGTGGGCTCGACGGCCAGCGGACGCCCCTATCTGGTGATGCCGTATCACGCGCGGGACTCCCTGGACGCGTGGATCCGGCAGCACGGCCCGCTCACCGCGCAGAAGGCATTGTGGGTCGGCACGAAAATCGCTGGAGCCCTCGCCGGCGCCCATCGCCTCGGCATCGTTCACCGCGATGTGAAGCCGGGAAATATCCTGCTCACCGACTTCGGCGAGCCCGCCCTGACCGATTTCGGGATCGCGCACATCGTCGACGGATTCCGGACCGGTGAGGGGACGCTGACCGGGTCCCCGGCCTTCACCGCCCCCGAGGTGCTCGAGGGCGGTACGCCGAGCCCGTCGGCGGATGTCTACGGCCTGGGCTCCACCTTGTTCTGCGCGTTGACCGGTCATGCGCCGTTCGAGCGGCGCAGCGGGGAGAACGTGATGACCCAATTCCTGCGGATCACCACCGAGCCGATACCCGAGTTGGAGGAGGAGGGAATCGACGGTGATGTGTCCCAGCTGGTGTCGACCGCGATGGATCGGAATCCCGAGCGGCGGCCTTCGGCGGTGGAGCTGGAGAAGACGATGCGCGGTCTGCTCGAGCGGCACGGCCTTCCGATGAACGACATCGCGTTGCGGGACGAAGGTGATGCTTCGAGGCGTGAGCAGACGCGATCGGATTCGGCGCCGCCGGCCGCGACCATGGCTGCCGGACGGACCGTCGGCGGCAATCTGCCGATCGAGCTGAGCAGCTTCGTCGGCCGGCGCAGCGAAGTGTCGGAGGTGAAGAACCTGCTCTCGACCTCACGCCTGGTGACGTTGGCCGGGATCGGAGGGGTCGGCAAGACGCGGTTGGCCTTGCGAGTCGCCTGGCAGGTGCGTCGCGACTTCTCCGACGGGGTGTGGCTGGTCGAACTGGCCGACGTGCCCGACCCCGCAATCCTGATCGATGTGGTGGCGGGGGCGCTGGGTCTGCGGCACGACTCGTCCGAACCGCTGCTCGACGTGCTGATTCGGTATCTGCGTTCGCGGGAAATGTTGCTGGTGCTCGACAATTGCGAACAGATGGTGGAGCCGGTCGCCCGGCTGGTCGAGATAATCCTGCGGACCTGCCCCGATCTGCGGATCATCGCCACGAGTCGAGAGCTGTTGAACATCGGCGGCGAGACGGTGCTGAGGGTGTTGCCGCTGTCGGTGCCCGCTCCCGAGCCGTCACTGGCCGGATTGCCGCGCTTCGACGCTGTCGCGCTGTTCACCGATCGCGCCGCCACGGTGGTTCGCGGTTTCGAACTCGATGAGGACAACAAGGCCTCCGTCGCGCGGATCTGTGGTCGGTTGGACGGGTTGCCGCTGGCGATCGAACTGGCCGCGGCGCAGATGCGCACGATGTCGCCGCAGCAGATCGTGCAACGGCTCGACGATCGATATGCGCTGCTCAGACACAGCAGTCGTACCGCGCCGACGCGTCAGCAGACGCTGAAGTGGTGTATCGACTGGAGCTACGAGTTGTGCACGCCCGCCGAGCAGCAGTTGTGGGCGCGCCTGTCGGTGTTCGCCGGCGGTGTCGAACTCGATGCCGTGGAACACATCTGCGCCGCGGGTGCGACGGGCTCGGAACCGGATTGCGCCGATGTCGGCGTGCTCGACGTGCTGTCGGCTCTGATCGATAAGTCGATCGTGATTCGTGAGGAGTCGGGCACGGCCGTGCGTTTCCGGATGCTCGACACACTGCGGGACTACGGCCGCGAAAGACTCCGGTCGACCGGGGATTACGAGGATGTACGTCGCCGTCACCGCGAGTGGTACCAGCAGTTGACCGCGGCCGCCGAGGCCGGGTGGATCAGCGCGTATCAGCCGGACTGGATCGCACGCATCGAGCGCGAGCAGCTCAACCTGCGCGAAGCGCTCGAGTCTTTTCTGGCCGAGGACACCGCGGAAGCGACCGAGGCCGCGATGCGCATCGCGAACGCACTGTACGAATTCTGGATCTTCCGGGGACTGCTCAGCGAGGGCAGGGCCTGGTTCGACCGCATCCTGACCCGTCCGTTCGCCCCGTTCTCGCCCGCCCGGATCACAGCGATCTGCCTCGACGCTCAATTGGCTACGTCACAGGCCGATTTCCAGGCCGCCGCCGCCCTCCTGGAGGAGGGGCACGCGCTCGCCGAGCGGAATCCCATCGTGACCGTCGAAGCGCAACTCGCCCACGCCGACGCTGTGCTGGCCGTGCTCAGCGGCGACTCATCCCGCGCGTCGGCGCTCTTCGAGAGCGCCGTCGAGATGCTCGGCGCCGACGACTCGCTGATTCTGCGGGTGAGTGCGCTCACCATGTCGGGCTGGTCGTACGAGGTGCATGGTGATATGGCCGGGGCGAGCGCGCGTTATCGGGAGGCGCTCGCCATCACCGAACAGCGCGGCGAATCGAGCTACCGTTCGATTGCGTTGCGGGGCTTGGGCATTACCGCGTGGCAGGCCGGCGATTCGGTGCGTGCGCGAGAACTGCTCCAGGACGCGTTGCGCGTGAATCTGCGTCTGAACGGTCCGGTCATCGCCGCGTTCACCTTCGAAGCGCTGGCGTGGGTCCCCGATCCCAAGGCCGATCCGGATCGCTCGGCGGTGCTGATGGGTGCGGCGAAAGGGATCATGCCGACCGGGAGCGATATCACGACGGTTTTCCCGAACATGTCGCGTTTCCACGACGATTGTGTGCAGCGGGCGCAGCAGTCGCTCGGTACACGCAGATTCGACGCGGCGATTCGCCGGGGCGAGGCCATGGGGATGGATGTCGCGGTGGCCTATGCGCTGGGCGAGACGGATTCTGCCGCCGCCGCCGAGACGTCCCGGCTGACCCGGCGTGAGCGGCAGGTGGCCGACCTCGTCGCGCAGGGCCTGAGCAACAAGCAGATCGCGGCCAAGCTGGTGATCTCGCAGCGCACGGCTCAAGGCCATGTCGAGCACATTCTCGCCAAACTCGGGTTCAACTCACGTGCACAGATTGCGGCGTGGGCGGTCGACGAGAGCCGGGACAGCGACGGGTCGTGATTCCCGAGAATCCGGATACATGCGCCAGGCCCAGGTCAGCGAGTCCAGGAGATTACGTTTGAGTGCCGCGGCGTGTCGGCTGTCGCTCGCGCGTGGCTGCAGGGATTCACGGACCATCTCCACGAATCGCCACCGCGTGACGCCGAAGTTGACGAGCAGATCGCTAGTACTGGCGCCGCGCGCCGGTGCCCATCGGATGGCGAATTCGATCACGGAGATCGCCTCGGCGTCGACCGAGCGGGCCGTGCGCAGGAAATCGCAGAGATCGAGCGCCGAGCGAACCCACGCCGAGGCGCGACCGGAATCCGATTGTGCCCTTTTCATCGTTTTCGATACCGGTTCGTTCTGGCAGTTCGACCGTGCCGGCTTCGGGCGGCGGCTACTGTCCCGGTCCGATCCCTCGGAGGTATCGATGGCGAAGACGGGGAATCTGTCGTAGGTCGGCCGGGGCTCGAACCGCACGCGCACGGGCTGGGCGGACGGCGGCGGCATCTCGCCCTCGATCGCGGTGTACACCCAGGGGCCGTCGTCGAGTTCCACGATGGCGATGGTCGAGGGCTCCCACTCGCCGTGATGTTCGGTCGACTGGCGATGGACGACCTTCCACGACACGATCGACCCGGTGCCGCGCGAGGGCGCCCAGGTGAGCGACGCGGACGGACAGGACGGGCAGTTGGTGATCAGCGGTGCGAACAGCTTCGAGCAATCGGGGCAGCGCCGGATCATGAAGACGGTCTCGGTGTGGTTGTCGGCGGTTTCACCGACGACCTCGGATCCTTTCGAACGGTATTGGAGCATCGACCTACCTGCTTACTGTCACTTACTCGGTCGCCTACACGATCGCGTGTGCCGGTTTTCCCGGCGAGGGTAGATCTACCGGGGACATACCTATCTTCTGTGGCGGCCGTTACCCGGACGGTGTCACGGATATCATGCAGATTAGAAATAACACCAGCTCAGTGGTGGTGGATAGCCTCGATTGCCGCAAGTCGAGCGGCGCTCCGGAACCGTCCGGGTCATCCCGGGCCCTGGGTATACCCAGGCGGGTTTACCCGCCGACCTCCCACGCCTTGCGGTGGGCGTCCGGGGTGGTGTGCAGGACGGCGTGGAACTGGCGGCGCAGAGCATGGGCGGTGCCGAATCCGGAGTTGCACCGTCAACGTCTGGCCCGCGCCCAGGAACTGCTCGAACAGACCGATCACGCCGCGGCTGTGCGCGGATCGCAACGCGTCCACCAGGCGTGGCTGGCGGCGATCACATATTCGTACACCCACCGCCGCGGATCCGACGCCGAGACCGCCGGTAGCCTCAGCCGAGCAGCGTGAATTCTCCAGCCCGCGATGAGAACGGAATCGGCAGCACCCAGGTCTGGGATGCCGAGGTCACCGCCGTGTCGGCGGACGCACACACCCCGCAAACCTCGCGGTATTCCGCCGCACCCGGTACCTTCTCGGACCGGGACCTAGTCACGTAGCTGAACCCCGCTTCAGCTTGCCGCGATCGACCCGCGCCCGAGCCGGTTTCACTTGTTCTCCCGTCCATGAGCCGACCGATCGGTAGGAGCTTCCATCCTCGTTGCCGGGTCGGCTCCGGACATGCGAAATCCGCTGCGCCCGGCAGAGCTACAGCGGATCTCCCTGTGCTGGTTCAGGTTTGGATGGGGAGGGTCAGGACGACGTTCTGTTCGTCGGCGGGTAGGTAGTGCACCTTGACGATTCGGCCGATCTGGACCAGGTCGACGCTGGCCGGTGCCAGGTATTTCTCGGTGTGGGTGGTGAAGGTGGTGCCGTCGGGTCTGGTTACGGCCAGGTCGAGGTCTACCTTGGTGTGGCCGTCGCGGATTTCGCCTGGGACGGACAGGGATTGGACGACAGCTTGGGCGGGGGTGCCGCGGGCGGCTATGTCGAGCGCGGCGGGGGTGGTGAGGCCGCGGCGGATCATGGTTGCGTTCCAGGCGTTGCGGGTCGCGGTGTGGTCGCCGGAACGGTCGATTTCGACCTTGTCGGTTCGGCCGGGGAGGTAGCGGACCGGCATTACGACGCCGGGGCGCAGGAGTGCGAGTTCGGTCAGCGGGACGATGATCTTCGCGTGGGAGTCGAAGGTGTGGCCTTCGGCGTCCTCGACGGTCAGGTCCAGGCGGACCTGGGGCTGGTCGTTGACGCTCACCCCGGTCTGCCGGACGGATGTCACCGTCGCGATGCCGACCGGCCCGTCTCGAAACGCGGCGCTGTTGCGGCCGGTGAACGCCTGGGTGATACCTTCGCCGCTGAACGCGAACACGATCGGGACGATGGTCAGCGCCATGATCGGTAGCGCCATCTGCCAGCCGACCCAGCCGAGCGCGTCGCCGTCGAAATCCTCCGAGCGGTAGGTCAGGCCGTGCCAGAGGTAGTACCCGACCGCCGCGACACCGGAGAGCAGTGCCAGCGCGCGAATTCTGGTGGCCATCTCAGCCCCCGATCACGGTCGGGCACACGAATGTGATGTCGAACTTCGAGGATTCGACCCGCGCCGTCGGATTGCTCGGGTCCGGTGTGCCGACGCCCTCGCCGACGACATGGAAAGTGTTGCCGCTCTTGGTGACCGACGCCGAACCGCCCGGCACGCCCTTACCGAATGCGATGGCGTACGGCAGGCCCGAGGAACCGCCCTTGCTGCCCGTGATGCCCACCGCCTGAACGGAATCGCCGCCCGAAACGGTGGCGCTCACGGCCAGATTGCCGTAGTGACCGTTGCCGGTGTCGGTCAGCGCGAGCGCGATCAGACCGCCCTGACTCACGCAGGTGGTCGAAAAGGTGGCGGATACCGACTTGCCGTCGATGGACAGTGCGGATGCGCCCGGCGCGGCGGCCGCGGATGTTCCGGTGGTCGCGTGCGCGGAAGATGCCGCGGGCGCGGGCGATGACGAACTGCCGCAACCGGTGAGGGCCAGAACCAGGCCGGCGGAGGCGGTGAACGCGGTGGCGCACAGGCGGATGGATGTCGTGTTCATGAGATTCCTTCGAATCGGTGCGGCTCGCGGGGGTGGAGCCGATGCCGAAAATGTAGGAACGATTCGCCCCCTACCGATCCCAGGTTTTCCGCGTCGGGGGAGCCGACGAGCACTGGCAACCGCGGGGTGGAGCCCCCCGGAAATACCGTCTAACCTGAGCGAATGCGACGCCCCCGGGACATGGTGCTGGACGAGATCTGGCGTTCTCTCGACGGCGTGGCGGCGTTGAGCGGGGCGCAGGGCGGGCCGTTGCGCCGGACCGTCAAGCTGATCCTGGACCCGCTGGTGCTGCGGCCGGCGCAGAATCCACTGTGTGCGGGCCCGATCGTCACGGCCGAGGGCGCCGCCGAGGTGACCACCCGGTTGCATGCGGCCGGTCCGGTGCTGCGGGCCACCGCCGAATGGTTCACCCTGTTCAAACAGATCCGGCGGACGCTGCGGATCACCGACGGCAATCCGCAGGATCTGTACTTCCAGCGTTGTTTCGAGCTGGCGACCGCCACAGGTTCGCCGGACCGTCTGCGGGACAACGAGACTGCCGAAGCGGCACTCCTGGAGTTGCACGGCTGCACGGCCGGACGCACCACCCGGGCGCTGCGCGAGTACCTCACCGAACCGGCCCGCGTGTGGGAGTTGACCGATCTGGTCCGGGTGACGTGGGACCACAGGCCGCTGCCAGAGGGCGAATACTCGGACCGCACAGCGGAATTCACCTCCCTGCTCGACGTCTGTGCTGCCGCGCGCGGACGATCAACCCGGGCCGAGGGCGGTTCGGTGCATGCCGCACTGCTGGCCGATCGCGCCGGAACCCATTCGGGAATCCAACTGTGGTCCGCCGAAACCATGCCTGGCGCACAGTATCTCGGACTGACCGAACATCCTGCCCCGCCGCCTCCGCCGCTCGGGTCCACCGCGTCCACGGCCACGCTGGCCCGGCCGTTCGATCGGTCGATCTACGAGCGGGTCTTCACCGTCCTGCAGGCGGCGCTGGATCGGGCCGATCTGCCGACGGTTCCCGATCTGGTCGGGGCGGAGATCGCGCGCAGCTGTGCACCGTGGGCGCTGCTGGACGAGTCGTTGCGGTTGGCGGCTGCGGCGGGTGTCGTTCTGGCGCTGGGACTGCGGCCGCTCGGGGATGATCCGAACGGTGAATCGGTTGCGCAGCGGGTGATCAACGGACGGTGGCGTCGGGAGGCGTATGTGCTGCAGGCTCGTCGGCTCGCGGTGCGTCCCGAAGATGAGCCCGGCGGTCCGTTGGCCGCGGTGGCCGCCGATCTGCGTATGCCGTGGCGGCCCTATCTGCGTCGGCTGTGGGTCCGGCTGCACGGCCGTGATGTGCGCGAGTCGCCGCTGTCGGATACGGGCGAATTCTGGGACGTTCTCGACGGCGTCGCCAGATCCGTGATGCTCGATCACCGCGGGCGGGTGAAACAGGCTTTGAGCACGGGCGTCGTTGGTGACCAGGCGGATTCGACCGAATCGAGGGCGAGCTGATGTCCGATCGGATCACCGTCCGCGGCGGCTCGGCGGGCACCCTGATCGTCGGACCCGAGACCGGCCCGGTGCCGGGGGAGGGCGTCGCGACGCTGGATACCGCGGTGCTGGAGGTGCGCGGCGGACACCTGGCCTGGAGTGTGCTTGCCGGGCAGCCGATTCCGACGGCGGTTCTCGACGACGTGGATGTCGCGCAGGAGTGGATCTGGGCGGTGTACGGCGAGCGAGTGGCACTGTCCGTGGCTGATTTTCGCAGCGGCACAACGGAATCGGTCGTAACACCGGGTCTTCCCGCACTGTGGGCGAGCGCGTCCAAGCTCGGCTATGCGCACTGGGCGTCGCGCTGGTGGCCCGCTTCGACCCTGGACGGCATTCCGGCGCTCGAGCAGCGGCTCGTGGATCTCGACATCGCCACCCTCACTGCCGAATGCGAACGTCTCGTGGACGGAGCCGACGCGATCGAGCCCGGCGAATTCGCCACCGTCACCGCGGATCGCGCGGCGGACTACGCACTGGCCGCCGGTCCGGGCGCTGCCGCGACGGATGCGGTGATTCTGGCCCGCGGCGTCGGCGGCTGGGATTGGCGTCGCTGTCCGCCCGGGATTCTCGACGCCTCCGAGCGTGCGGTGTCCTGGGAAGTGCGGAGGCGATCTGGTGATACGGCGGTGGGGGTCGTCGCGGTGGCCGCGTCGCGGGCGAGTTTCGCCGTGCCGCCGCATCTGCGTCCTCGGGCCCGGATCCGCACTGCCGCGGCTGCCACCGGGGCCGAGTTGATCCGCGCCGAGGACACGTGGATCGGTACGGCATCGGCCCCGGCCGGATGGGAATCCGCTGTGGCAGTGGATATCTACGTACCCGGGATCGGCTCCGCCGATGTCGTGGATTCCGATGAAGCGCGAATTCGCGGGCAACTCCGAGATTTCGTGACGGCCAGGCTGCGCATCGCGGCCGACGCGCCCGACGAGACTCTGCTGCTGGCCGAGATCGCCGCCGCCGATACCGAGACGGACTTCTGATATGTGTTGCGGCACAGTCGGCTAAGGAGCCATGAGATGACCGATGCCGAAGCCGATGGACGCGAACTACTCCACGCAGGCGCAGTCGCCTATCAGAACGGCGATGCCGTCGGAGCCTTGCGCATCTTCGAGGACATCGTCCAGTCCGCATCGGGTCGGGCCAGGTTGTCGGCCATGGTGAACGCGGCGAGCATGGCCGATGAGCTCGGTGACCATCGAAGCGCGGTGAGCTGGTTCCGGACCGCTCTGGCCGAGATGCCCGGCGACGCCGGCGCGATGCGGCCGACCGCCCTGGTCAACATGTCACAAGCACTGCAACACCTCGGCGACCTCGACGGAGCGCAGGCGGCGCTGACCGAGGCACGGACATTGCTCACGGACGATCCGGACCAGGGTCTGCTGCGGGTGGCCTGCCTGCTGTCGTGCACCGCGGTGGCGATTCATCGGCAGCGGTGGCTGGAAGCGATCGAACTCGCCACCGAATCACTCGATGCCGCAAGGCATTTCGCGCCGCAGTCCGCCGGCCACCCGCTGATGAACCTGGCCGCGGCCTACTTCGAAACCGGGCGTGGCGAGCTGGCCCTGGACTTCGCCCAGCAGGCGCTCGACGCGTTCACCACGGCACAGGATCACAACGGTGTCGCCGAAACACAGCAGAACCTCGCACTCATGCACATCAGATCCGGGCGGGCACACGAGGCACGGGAACCGCTGGCGGCGAGTCAGGCCTACTTCGAACGATCCGGATTGGGCCCGCGTGTCGGAATCGGCCTCAAGGCACAGGGTTTCCTCGCAGAAATGGACGGCTCCCATGTGCGGGCGTACGAACTGTACGAGCGCGGTCTCGCGCAATTCCTCGCCTCCGGCGCGGTGCTGGAGGCGGCCGATGCGCGAATCCGCCTGGCGACAACGGCATTCACGCTCGGGCGGCACGACGAGGCGGGTCGGCTGTTCAGGGAATCGTTCCTGGTATTCGCCGAACACGGGCTGGGCCTGCACTGCGCGCAGGTCGACTTCTGGCATGCGCAGCTGCTCGAATCGACGCTGGACGACACCCGGCCCGACACGCTTCGGCTCGCGGAGGCGCTGCGTCTCGCGGTGCCGTCGGCACTGGCCATCGACGCTGTGCGGCACACCTTCCCCAGCGGCGAACAACGGCACCGCTGGAATCGTGAACTCGCCGAACCCGCTATGCGATCCGCATTCCGGCTCGCGGTTCGCGGCGGGGACGCACGGCTCGTCGCGGACCTGATCGAGACCCGATGCGCCGGTGCCACAGTGAAATTCACCGATCCCGAACCGGGCGCACCCGCTGAGCGCTGGGATATGCCGGTGCCGCAGGAACCACCCGATCCGCTCGCCGGGGCACTCGCCCTGGCTGCCGCGCTGGCGGAAGTCGCTGCGGAGGAGGGGATCTCGATCCAACCTCCGCCGCGACTCCGGTACGAGCCCGGCGGACGCATCGTGCTGGCGGACTACATCGCCGAGGCCGAACGCCGTTATGGCCGCCGTATTCGTGACGACCGGGTGCTGACACTGTGACCGAGGAACGACAGCCGACGGTCGTGGTGCGCATGGCCGACGCCGGAGATCTGTACGTGTCGTGGCGCTGGCAGGACGAGTTCGCCGGCGCGGGAGTATCGGCGATCCCCGGAACGCGGGTGGATCCGATCGTGGCCCGCGTCCACGACGCCCTACCGGGCGCCTCGGCCGCTGGCATCGAAAAGTCGCTGACCACAGGTGAATTCGCCGACTACGACGCCGAACACGAGCTGGGTCAAGCCCTCGCGCGCACCCTCCTTCCGTACGGACTCGCCACCCAGCTCTACGACCTGTATGCGCGTGGCGTGCGCCCGCATATCCGAGTGCAGCCCTCGCCCCGGACCGCGCAGATCCCCTGGGAACTGCTGGCCCCGGATCCCGGTCTGCGCCTGCTCGAAATCGCCGATATCAGCCAGCTCGCACCGGCCGGTCTGGCGCCCGCGCCCGGCCTTGCCGAGCGGTCCTGGGAGCAGACGCGCGAGCTGCCGGTCGTGGTGGTTCTGGACCCACGGGTGCCCGGATTCCGCGCTGATTCCGCTCTGGGTTCGGTACTCGGGCGGATGTCGGCGGAGCTGCCGCTCGCCGAGCACATCGGCCGATATCTTCCGAATGATCGCTTGCGACCGGCGATTTCGGATCCGGTCGAGGCCTTCCGCCGCCAGGACCAGGATCGGCTGTGGCTGAGCGAGGCGTTGCACGCCGGAGCATCTCGGTTGCTCTACGTCGGCCACGTGACCGCGGCTGCGCCGGAGTCCGGCCGGAGCGAGGACGCCCGGCTCCACCTGGCCTGCGCCGCCGAGACCCGGGGTTTCGCCCCGCCGGAGCGCACCCATCGGCCGTTGTCGGCGAAGGACCTCATCCTGGGCACCCACACCCTCGACGGGGATCCGCGAACCGGGCCCGACCTGTGGCCGATGCCCAGTCGCGTCGCACTCATCGCCTGCGAGAGCGGCGGTGACCTGCGATTCGGCGAGACGCTCGGCCTGCTCGCCGCCGTGCTCAACGGCGGCGCGGAACTCGTCACGGCAGGCCGCTGGCCGCTACCCACCGACCTTGCCTACGAGCGCTTCGCGGCCTCGTCCGCCGGTCGACATCCCTTGCAGGAGAACATCTGTGCCATCGATGCCGCCCACGAACACCCCGACCCCGTCACCGCACTCATGCACTGGCAGCGCGAACGCTCGGCAGCTTGGCGTGCAGAACGATCGGTGTGTGATTCCCCGCTACTGTGGGCGGCATTCGCGACCGTGACGACCAACCGGTGAGGACTGCCGATCACGCCGACCGCCGGTGCGTTATCCGGCGATCCACCACAGTTTCACGGAATCTTCGAAGCTGGCGCCGGAGCCTGCGAGGGCGGAGGCGGTCAGGCCGGTTCGGGGAACGCCTGTTCGCGTAGTTCCCGCAGCGTGTGGGCGAGGATGCGCGATACCTGCATCTGGGAGATGTTCAATGCGCGCGCGATCTGCGTCTGCGTCTTGGACTCGAAGAAGCGCATCACCAGGATGCGGCGCTCGCGGGGCGGCAGTTCGGCGATGAGTGGACGCACGGCCATCGCGTCCTCGGTCAGCTCGTAGCAGTGCTCCTCGACGCCCAGCCGGGCGCTGACCGGGTTGTGGTCGCTGTCGTCGTCGCGGACCACCTCGTCCAGCGAGCTGGACCGGTAGGCATTGGCGGCCACCAGCGCCTGGGTGAGGTCGGCGAGGTCGGCCGACAGTTCGGTCGCGAGTTCGCGCACGTTCGGCATCCGCTCGAGGTTCTGCGCGAGCCGCTCGGTGGCGGGACCCACCATCGTCTGAAGGTCCTTGAGCCGGCGCGGCACCCGCGTCGCCCAGGTGCTGTCGCGGAAATGTCGCCGCACCTCGCCCATGATGGTCGGGATCGCGAACGACAGGAACGATGTTCCGCGCGTGTGGTCGAAGCGGTCCACGGCCAGCACCAGTCCGAGCTGGGCGACCTGATACAGATCCTCATAACTCTCGCCGCGGCCGGTATAGCGCAGCGCGATATGGTCCGCGAGCGGGAGACACAGCCGGATGATCTCCGTGCGAATCTCCTCGCGGTGCTGATCGTCGGCGGTGCAGCCGGCCAGTTTGTCGAACCACGGGTCGATGTCGTCGTAGCTGTTGGGGCCGTGGAGGGACCGGGGAGGCCCGGTCTCGGCCACGATGGGTTCGTGGACCATGGGGGATCCTCTCGTTGCCACGTGCAGGCGACGGTTATGGAGTACCCACCGCGGGCGCTCCCGAAAAGTCTGTTGCCGGAGGAGTGTTTCGGTGCGGGGCGTGCGGGTAGGGCGAAGGTGTCAGCGATTCCGGCATTCTGGAGGTGGATGTCTTGTCCGAGCACGAAAAGACCAGTGTCCGTGAAGGTTTGGAAGGCGTTGTCGAGGGTGTCAAGGGTAAGGCCAAGGAGGCCGCCGGTGCCGTCGTCGACGATGACGAACTGCGGCGCGAGGGCCGAGCCCAGCAGAATCGGGGCGAATCCCAGCGCGTAGCGGCCGAGAAGGAGGCCGAGGCGCAGAAGGAGCGTGCCAAGGCCGCGGCCGAGGAGGAGCGTCAACGTGCCCACCAGCACGACGGCGACTGACCCGGACGAGCCGCATCGAGCTTGCGCGAACAGGCCGTCCCGCAGCGGGACGGCCTGTTTTCGTGCGGGATGAGCCTGTGCGGCGGCTGTGGGCCCCGTTTCACGGAGTGACCGTCGGGTATGTGATCGGTGAACACACTCACAGCACAGCCAGGAGGGAGACGTGCGGATAGTCGAGCCGTCTCGTGCGGAAACAGTGGGTGTTCGGGTGCCCGCCCGACGTGAGCAACTGATCATGCTGCGCGCACTCACCGAAACCTGCCTGCTGGTTGCCGATCTCGCACTGGACGATGTCACCGACCTGCAGATCGCGATCGATCAGATCGCCACCGACCTGATCGAGGCCGCGTCACCGGAATCGTCGATAGCGTGCGACCTCACGCTCCACGACGGCCGGGTCAGTGCCCGCGTCACCGGGATCGTCACCACGCGCGGCGCGATCGATGAGCACGGATTCGGCTGGCATATCGTGCGGACCCTCGCCGAATCGCCGACCACCGACGTCGGTTCGTTCGATCCCGGGCTCGGCGGCTATCCCATCGTCGTCCGCTTCGCGCGGACGTGTCAGGTGACCGGCGGGCCGGTCGAGTGAACTCGGAGACCGGACCTCAGCGGCCCGGTCTCCGAGAACTTCGTAGTGAGGGTGGTGCGTGGTGATCGCCCGCATTCCCTCGTCGTGAATGGTCTCCGCGTGATCGGTCAGCCGCGCACGCGCTGCTTTACGGTCTTGGCGAGTTCGGCGCCACGGCCCCGGGCGGTTTCGGCGAGTTCGGCACTACGGTCCCGGGCGGTTTCGGCGAGTTCGGCGCCACGGTCCCGGGCGGTTTCGGCGAGTTCGGCACTACGGTCCCGGGTGGTCTCGGCGAGTTCGGCCCCGCGACCCCGCGTGGTTTCGGCGAGTTCGGCGCCACGTTCCCGGGCGAGTTCGGCGAGTTCGGCGCCACGTTCGCGGGCGGTCTCGAGCAGATGTTCGCCCTGGCGAAGAGCGGTTTCGGCGAGTTCGATGCTGCGGTCCCGAGCCGGTCCCGTGAGTATCGGGCGAGCGGCGTTCGCGATGTCCACGGCCTCGTCGCGGGCGTATTCGGCCAGGTGCCGCGTGGTTTCCAGGGCATCGTGCGTGCGGTGTTCCAAGATGTCGCGCGTGTGCCGGGCGAGGTTCTCGCCGTTCGCGCGTTTCGAGGGCAGGGCGGCGGAAATCGTATCCGCGGCTTCGCGGGCCGCCCGTCGCCCGCGCCAGCCGAGCGAGGGTTTGCCCTCGGTGTCGGCCACCGCAAGCAGCAGTCCCCCGAGCAGGCCGACATCCTTGACGAATGCGGTCGCCCGCGCCGCGCGCCGGTCCGGGTCGGTCTCCAACCGGAACTCCTGTTCGGCGAGCAGAACCGGGACCGTCGTCGCGGTCAGGGTGAGCGCGGCGATTCGCGGTGCCGCGCCGAGTGCGAGCAGCAGTCCGCCGCCGATTCGGCTCGCGGCGATGACCCACACCAGCCGGGCCGGGTCGGTCGGTGATTTCTTCGCGATTCTGCTCTCGGTGAGCGGTTCGGGATGGATGAACATGGTTGCCCCGTCCACCACGAATGCGGTGGCGAGCAGCGGGCGAGCAATTCTGCGCAGCAGCATTATCGACTCCGTTGGTTGGATCCGAATGGGTCCGGTCGTGGCTGTGTACCGCAATACCCCGCATCGCGTCGCCTATTCGCGACCGGGTGAATAACCGGGTGGCGTGTGGGCATCCGCGTGCAGAATACAACCGAACGAGGAGGAGATATGTCAGCCTTGCGCCGGATTCTGATCACCGGGACGTGCGCCGCGGCGGCCGTGCTGCCCAGCGTCGCGGCGAATGCGGAATCCACCGTGCCACCGCAGGACAGGAACTATCTCATCGCCGCCCATCAGACGAACCTCACCGAGATCGCGCTCGGCTACCGAGCACAGGCGATGACGTCCTGCCCGAAGATCCAGGAGATGTCCGCCACGCTGCTCGCGGACCACATGCGGCTGGACCAGATGGACACCGCCGCGGCCGACCAGCTCGGCGTCCAGCTGCCGACGCTGCCGACCCAGGAGCAGAACCAGACCATCCTCAACACCTCCACCCGGATCGGACGTGACTTCGACGCCGCGTGGATCCAGGCCGAACTGGCCGGTCACCAAAAGGCGGCGAAAGCCGGAAATGCCGAAATGGCCTCGGGTGGTTCACAACCCGTCAAGAACATCGCCCAGCAGACCGTCCCGATCGTGCAGGCGCACCAGCGAGACCTGGCCGCGGCCGCCGCGATCTGCTGAGCCGCCGCAAGGCCCCGAGCGGATACGGGGTGATTCGGCGGCGAAGCCGGAACGGGCGATGGGCAGCGCCACTAGACTGCCTGGATGAGTGAACAGGGTGACGGGGCGTCGGCCGGGGAGCTACCTGGGCTGGATCCGGAACGGCTCACCACGTGGTTGAGCGATGCGCGGCCGGGGCTGGTGACAGGGCCGCTGAGCGGGCGGTTGATCGCCGGTGGGCGATCGAATCTGACCTACGAGATCACCGACGGGACCTCGGTGTGGATCCTGCGTCGGCCGCCGCTGGGGCATGTTCTGGCCACCGCACACGATATGAGCAGGGAATATCGGGTGATCAACGCACTGTCGGGCACCGATGTCCCGGTGCCCGCGGCGTATGCGCTGTGCGAGGACGGCGACGTCATCGGCGCGCCCTTCTATGTGATGGAACGGATACTCGGTACCCCGTACCGGACCGCGGCCGATCTCGAAGCGCTGGGCGCCGAACGCACCCGAGCCATCTCGGCCGGTCTGATCGACACTCTGGCCGCCCTGCATCGGGTCGATCCGGCCGCGATCGGGCTGGCGGATTTCGGACGGCCGGACGGCTTCCTGGAGCGTCAGGTGCGGCGGTGGAAGAAACAACTCGACGCCTCGTACACCCGGGACCTGCCCGCTGCCGATGAGTTGCACGCTCTGCTCGCGAAACATATTCCGGTGCAGTCGGATACGGGCATCGTGCACGGCGACTACCGGCTGGACAACGTCCTGGTCGACGATCGGGACCGCATCGCCGCCGTAATCGACTGGGAGATGGCCACTCTCGGTGATCCGCTCACCGATGTCGGCCTGTTGCTGGTCTACAAGCGGATGAGCGCACTCGATCTGCCCGGGATCAACGACGCGGCCGCCGCACCCGGCCAGCTGTCCGAAACCGAAGTGCTGGAACGCTATTGCGAACGCGGTGGCCGAGACCTCGCGCATATCGGGTTCTATGTCGCGCTGGCCTCGTTCAAACTCGCGGTGATCTGCGAGGGAATCCACTTCCGGCACTTGAACGGCCAGACCGTGGGCGAGGGTTTCGAGACCATCGGCGGGACGGTCGAACCGCTGCTACAGGCGGGAATCGATGCGCTGCAAGAGAATCGGTGAACGAGCGCTGGTCGCTCACCGTGTCTTGGGCCACCATCCGCACCGGATCTCCCGGAATCGGGACATCGCCGCCCCGCAGAGCGCGGACGAATGCCGCTCGAATTTCCCGCGGGTCGGTCTTTTCGGCGCTGCCGAGGTGGCCGATTGGCCGCGGTTGATCCGGATGATCAGTGCGATACCGATTTTCGAGTGATCTCAGAGATTCGCCGGAGACGGCTCGCCTCATCCGGTCGGGAGTCCGAGATGGCGTTGTTCGAGGTCCGAGCGGAGGGCGGCGAGGGCTTCGGATAAGCCCGCCAGCTGATCACGTGAGACTGCCGTGCCGAGGATTTCCCGGATGGCCGCCTGCCAGATGGGCTCGGCTCGGGACGCGACCGACTCGCCATCGGGAGTCAGCGCCAGCAGAGACGAGCGTCTGTTCGCCGGATTCGGGCGGCGTTCGATCCAGCCCTGCTTCTCCATGCGGTCGACGATCTTGCTGGTCGCTCCGACGCCGATCGCGAAGGTCGAGGCGACATCCGCGACGCGTGCGCCCGGGTGGTCGCGGACGAAGCGCAGCAGCTCGAAGTGCCCGGCCGCGACACCGGCCCGCGCCTTCAGACGCTCGGCTACCGCGTTGTACAGCCGCGTCTCGGCACGCACGAGGTCCGCGAACAACGTGTCGTAGGCGTCGGGATCTTCCCTTGCAGTATCTGCCATGGCATGTACTGTAGTGGAATCAACTCGGGAAGGAAACGACGATGTCCGTAATTCAGCGTGAACGCCTCGACGCGCAGCTGCACGGTGGCGCTGTCGGATGGGAGGAGTCCGTCGCCGCGACGCGTGCCAACTTCGTGAAGCTGATGAGCGCGCTTCCGGTGCCGGAAGACATTGGCGTACAGGACGCTTCGCTGGGCGGACGTCCCGCGCTCCGCGTCGCTCCGGCGGCCGCCGCCCGCCCGGGAATCCTGCTGTACCTCCACGGCGGTTCGCATGTCGTCGGCTCGCCGCGCACAGCCCTCGGCCTCACCGGCAGTCTGGTGGTTCGAACCGGGATTCCCAGTGTCTCCCTGGACTACCGGCTGGCGCCGGAGCACCCGTTCCCGGCGGATGTCGAGGACGTCGTCGCGGCCTACCGAGAACTTCTCGAGCAGGGGCACGCTCCCGAATCCATCGCTTTCGCAGGCGATTCCGCCGGTGGTGGCCTGACGATCACGGGCGCGCTCGCGGCCCGCGATGCCGGACTTCCGATGCCCGCGGCGCTCGTCGCGTTCTCCCCGGGCGTGGACGCGACCCGATCCGGCGAGAGTATGCGGACCAAGGCCGATGCGGACCCCCTGCTCACCCGCGCGAGCATCGATCACCTGAGCAACCTCTACGTCGTCGACCAGGACCGCCGCAACCCCCTGCTCAGCCCCGCGGTCACCGCCGACCTCTCCGGCCTGCCCCCGATCCTGGTGCAGGTCGGCACCAACGAACTGCTCCTCGACGACGCCCGCCGCCTCGCCCTGCGCGCCTCCGACGCCGAAGTCGACGTCATCCTCGACATCACCGCCAGGGTCCCGCACGTCTTCCAGTCCTTCACCCACGCACTCGACGAAGCCGGTGAAGCGCTCGACCGCGCCGCCCTCTTCCTGCGCCAACGCATACGCGGCTGATGGAATCTAGCGCGGGACATCGATCGGGTTGCGGAAGCCGGTGGCGCGACCCCGGTTGCCTGCTCCGAGATCTCGCCGGTGATCCTGTGGATTGAAACGGTCGCTGCATACCTTCTGACACCCATCGACGGGGTGCGGATTACATTGCAGCGCTGGTGCATTCGACTTCGACTTCGCGTATGGGTAGCCCGGTGATTCAGATCGTCCGGAACCCGGGGACGTACGATGCCCGGGGATTGGTTTCGGCAGATGCGAACACCGAGCTGACCGGCTCTGGTGCCGAGAACGGAGATGTCATGAGCAATGAGAGTGATGGGTCGGCGATCGAGTCGTCCGCGCCACTACCTCGGATGCGACGGACGCTCGATCTCGGTGAGCGGCGGATCGATACGCAGATCGATACTGGCTCCGGATGGGCATCCGTTGAAAATGGTAGTGCCCAAAGTGCTTTCGTGATGCCTGATGCGTTCACGCCGGAGTTCGAAGTTGCGCGGTACGAAGGGCTGGGGCTGGGGGACGGGGATGTGGTGTTGCCGGTTTGTCCGGTGTCGTTTCGGGATTTCATGCTGTTCGAGAAGCATGCGGTGGATGCCGCGCGGGGGATGGCTCGGCGGTTCATTCCTGCCGGGTATCGGGTCGGGCAGGTTTATGAAGCGTTGACGCGGAGGGTATTTCCCGCGTTTCGTCCGAACGCGCTGTGGTATCGGCAGCCGATCTACTACATGTCGAATGCGCTGACCATCGTGCCGTCCGGGACGCCGGTCGGGTTCCCGGCTTACAGTCGCGCACTGGATTTCGAGTTGGAACTCGGCGTCGTGCTGTCCGCGCCGTTGCGGGACGCGAGTGTCGAGGAGGCCGCGGCCGCGATCGGCGCGGTGGTGGTCGTGAACGACTTCTCGGCTCGTGACGTGCAATTGGCGGAAATGCGGTCCGGCTTCGGTCCGCAGCGGTCCAAGCACTTCGTCTCCTCGATGTCCGCCACGGCGGTCTCGGGCGCGGCGGTCGCCGATCGCCTCGACCAGCTCACCGCCACGGTCAGCGTCAACGGAAATATCCTCGCGCACACCGGAACTCGCGATATGCGCTACTCGATTACCGAGGCCGTCGCACACGTCTCCCGCAGCGAGCAATTGTATCCGGGCGAACTGCTCGCCACCGGCACCCTCCCCGGCGGCAGCGGCATGGAACTCGGCCACTGGCTCACCTCCGGCGAGGAACTGCGCCTCGAGATCGACGGCATCGGCGTCATCGAACATTCCATCCGGTAGCGGCGGCGGTGGTCGGGACTGCTCACGAGGGCCAGGGTGAGTTCTGGATGATGTCGACGAAGTCGGTGTGGCGGTGGCCGGGGACGAAGTGGGTCAGGACGTCGTCGTTGACGGTGCCGAACGCGGTATCCGGTTTGGGGGCAATGCCATCGGTGAACGCCCCGAGGATGTTCCGCTTGAAGTTCGGGCGGGGATGCAGGGCGGTGACCGCCAGGCGGTCGGCCTCGGCGACCTCGTGATAACCGATCCCCAGGACGTCGTACTCGACACCCGCGGTCACCAGTGCCACCTCGGGTTCCATGTATTCGGGGACGCCGGGGGTGGTGTGCAGTGCGATCGCCGTCCAGACGCGGCGGATGCTGTCCTCGGGCGCGCCGTGCTCGCGCAGGAATTCGCGGGCCGCATCGGCGCTGTCGACCTCGAAACGGCGTCCGCTGTGGTGGAACTGCTCGTTCAGCCCCAGGTCGTGGAACATCGCGCCGATGTAGAGCAGTTCCGGGTCGTAGCTCAGGTCGCGATTGCGGGCCTGCAGGCTGCCGAACCAGAAGACCCGCCGGGAGTGGTGAAAGATGAGGTCGGTGGTGCGGTTGCGTACGAACTCGGTAGCCGCGCGCGCCAGTTTCGTGTCCGGTATCGCGATGCCGGAGATGGATTCCGCGGTGCCGTTCATCGTGCTCGCCTCCTGGTCAGTGGGGTTGTTACCGTCGATGTCATTCTCTCGCGACACGCTGCCTCCGGGCACCGTGATCCGCGCCAGACAACCCACAGTTCCGGACATGAGGAGATGTGAGTGGACAGTGCGCGGCGCATCGGAATTCTCGTCTTCGACGGGGTGAAGCTGCTCGATGTGGCCGGTCCCGGCGAGGTCTTCCAGGAGGCCAATCGTTTCTGTCCGCATTATCGGCTGCTGTTGTGCTCGCCGGACGGCCGCGACGTGTCGACCTCGACCGGCACGCGGATCAGCGCGGACGCCTCCGCGGCCGAGGCCGGGCCATTGGATCTGGCGATGGTGGCCGGTGGCGACGCGCTGCCCACCCATCCGATCGATCCGCGGCTGACCGAGGCGACGGCGATTCTGCACCGGCAGGCCCAGCGGATCGCCTCCATCTGCACGGGTGCGTTCATCCTGGCCGCCGCGGGACTGCTCGACGGCCGTCGGGCGACGACACACTGGAAACACGCCGGCACGCTCGCCCGCGGGTATCCGTCCGTCCGGGTGGAGCCGGATGCGATCTACGTGCGTGCTGGCCGAACTCGCCCACCTCAGCACCCGCCACCTCACTCGGATGTTCCGTGACGAACTCGGCACCACACCGGGTGTTCCAGCAGCACTTCGGCGTCTCGCCGCGCGCCTACCAACGCCGTTTCCGCAGTGCGTTGCGAGACTGATTTCCCCGCAACGTCTTTCGTCAACATATCGTCCGGTGTAAAGCGCGTCTCCTCAGGCGGTCGGTCACAGTGGTGGGCCGGTGAATTGAGTGGCCGTCGCCTACCGGCGGTCGGTAATCTCTTGTGCCATAAGGATGACGTCCTCACTCGGTCGGGTGAGGATCAGAGCGCGGGGGTTACAACCGAATGCATCTCCATCATTGTGTCGCGACGAGGTGGATCGCGAATACCTCCGATTGTGCTGGGCTGCCGAAGGTGTCGGCATGAGCAAGGGGCGGGCTGGTTCGAATCGGGAGCGGGTGCTCTCGGTAATACGTTGTGCCGCAGTGGTGTTCGCGTTGACTCCGGCGATCGGATTCCTCGTCGCATGCGGCAGTGGCAGCGGCTCGGTGCAGCACGGGGACTGTCTGAAGAAGAACGGTGACTCGTTCGACAAGGTGTCCTGTTCCGATTCGGCCGCCGCATATGTGGTGCTGGATCGGGCCGGGGACGGTCATGCGCACCAGAACTGCATCGACGTCGCGGGCACCGAATACGACTACAGCGACGACGACGGCTACGTGTGCGTCGGCGACAAGGGCGCGGATCCCGCGCACGCGGTGAACGTCGCGCAGGTCGGCGACTGCCTGACCGGCAGCGACGGCTCGTCCGTACAGAAGGTGGACTGCACCGACGCGACCGCCCGCTACAAGGTGCTCGCCCGCGACACCAAGAGCATGATCGGGCTGAACATGGCCTGCAAGGACGTCAAGGGCACCGAGCAAACCTACAGTTATGAGCTGAAGGTCACCAAGGGTATCGGCGTCGGGCTGGGCAACGGCATCACCTTCTGCCTGGCGGCCAAGGACGCCGACACCTCGCGCACGGTGGACAACGCCAAGGTCGGCGACTGCCTGAAGGAGACCGGCGCGAACGAGGTGCAGGTCGTCGCCTGCACCGGCCCGGACGCCAAGTACAAGGTGCTACGCAGCGTGAACCTGTCCACCCTGTGCGACAACGTATCCGGCGTCATCGCCACGTACTCCTACCAGTCGCCAGGCGAGTTCCTGAAGACCTATCTCTGCCTGGGCTCGCCGCAGTAGCGACGGCGGGCCGCACGGGATTCGGCCCGCCCTCGCCAGGGGGATGTTCCGGATGCGCTGGCGCGGAGTGTGTCCGGATCGTCGCCGTGATCGGAATATCACGCGATCGGATCGTCGGAGCGATCGGATCCTGAACGCGGCGGTGTTCCGGATACACTGGGGCACAGTGCATCCGGAACGTCATCGCGAGCGGATCGTCACAGCGAGCGGATCGTCACAGCGAGCGGATCGTCACAGCGAGCGGATCGTGCTGAATGGATCCGGCTCCGGCGGCGGATCGGCCATCAGCGTGCGCAGCCGGGCATTGATAGTGCGCAGCCGGGTGATCTCCTGCGCGTCCAGCGCCGCGTGCCCCTCGGTGATCAGCCGATGGGCCAGCACGATGTCGACCATCTCCGCGCGATATTTGATCAGCTCCTCGAAGATGAGGATCTGCAATTCGCCGGTGCGATCGAGAATGCGCCGCACCATCGCGGCCAGCTCGGAAGTGCGCTGCCGCAATAGATCCGGCTCGTGCGAGTCGATCGCCTCGCGGATCGCCACCTCGTGCTGATCGAATTCGCGCCGGAACATGTCGTCGCCGAGTTCGTTGATGCGCACGCGGGTGTACTCGAGCGTCTCCTTCGCGCGCGCCACCAGACTCGGCCACAGCAACTCGTCCTCGGCCTGATCGATCGCCGCGCGCAGATCGCGCAGCCGCTGTTCCGCGGCGATGGCCGCATCCGGATCCGCGGCCGCCGCGGCCACCAGATGCTGGGTGTCGGTGACTGTCTGCTCCTGCTCCAGCTGGCTCAGCAGCAGCTCCGAGGTCGGGTTGCCGAACTCGTCGTGCTGCTGGCGGACCTGGTCCAGCCGCTGCAACTCGGCCTCGGTGCTGCGGCGCAATGCGCTCGCGTCCGGCCGTGATTCGGTGTGCAGATCGATGACGTTCTCGAATTCGGCGTCCAGATACGGCAGATAGGCGCGCGCCACGAGGATGCGCGAGGCGTCTATCTCCAGGGTCAATTCCAGATCGCTGCCCTCGGGGATGCTGCGCTCGATCTGATCGGCGGTGATGTCCAGGTGACCGATCGTGCGATTGCGGTCGCCGCGAGCATATTCGCCCTCCAGCACGGGAATTCGGATCAATCCGGTGCGCTGTGCGCCGTGATGAACCGCGACCGAGGTGCGCAGGCGCTTACGGGCCCGAGCCGGGAGCGGGGTATTGCGCTCGATCAGCTGGATCGTCGTGTTGTCCGACAGGCCGACGCTGATCGTGTGGATCAGCGGCGGCTGGGTTTCGACCGCGCCGACGGTGTAGGTCAGCGTGCCGGGGGCGATGTCCCGGCGACGTCCGGCGGCATCGGTGAGTTCCAGCTCGAAGGTGTTGGTGCGACCGGTTTCCGCCCACAGCGTCGTGGTGAATACGCCGGTGTCGGCGACGGGAATCTTGCCGCTGCGCCACGGCGGCTGCGCGCCCGCGTTGACCAGCTCGACGGCCACGCCGTCCAGCGCGGCGCCGTCGGTCCCGGCGATCCGGCCGACGACGAGCGGCTCGCGGTCGGGTCCGACCGGCTGATACTCCAGCTGGACGGTGAATCCGCCGGGCACCGCCACCGGTGCGCTCAGCTGCGGAATCCGTTGTGTCCCTGCGAAGATCGCCGCACCCCGGGCGACGACGGTGAGCGGATCCTGACTGGTGTCCAGCGTAATCCCCAGGCCCCGAGTCGCATCCGTGAGATGTTCGCGCAGATAGGGCGACAGGGTCGGGCCGCCGACCAGGATCAGCTTGTCGATATCGCCGGGCGACAGGTGCGCCTCCTCGAGCGCCTTACGGCACAGGTTGACCGAACGGGTGAGCAGGGGGTCGGCCAGCCGCTCCACATCCGTGCGCTGCAACTCGTAGTAGAACTCGAATCGTCCGCCCGCACCGTTGTCGAGTTCGACCTCGATCGGCTCCATCGGCGCGCGCGAGAGCTGGATTTTCGCCTTCTCCGCGGCGAGCTTGAGCTTGTTCACCAGCGGCCGCCACCGCGCGGCCCCGCGGGTGAGATCGGACAGCCCGAATTCGTCGCGGACCGCGGGAATCAGCAGTTCCTCGACGATCCGCCAGTCGATCAGCTTGCCGCCCAGATAGTTGTCGCCGCGGTGGTTGAGCACCGTGAACTCGCCGTCGCGCAGCTGGATCACCGCGGCGTCGAACGTGCCGCCGCCCAGGTCGTACACCAGCCAGCGGGCATTGTCGTCGGTGGCCTGGAAACCGTAGGCGAGCGCGGCGGCGGTCGGCTCCTGCAACAGCGGCGAGAAGCGCAGTCCGGCGGCCTCGGCCGCCGCGCGCGTCGCATCGCAGGCGCTCATGTCGAAGGCGGCCGGGACGGTGATCACCGCGGCCTCGATACTCTCGCCGAGCCGCTGCTCGACATCGGCGCACAACGTCTTGAGCACCTCGGCGGACAGCTGCTGCGGGGTGAGTTCGCGGGCGCTGGCGGCGAAACGCACCGACTCCTGCGCGGTGCCCATGCGCAGCTTGAACTCCGAGGCGGTGTTGTCCGGATCGGATTCGCCGCGCTCCTTGGCGGCCCGGCCCACTCGTAGCCGGTCGCGCTTGTCGATCCACACCGCCGACGGCGTGGTATCGGAATCCTCGTTGTTCTTGATCACCTCGGCGTCGACGCCGTGCAGCACGGCGATGGCGCTGTTGGTGGTGCCGAGATCGATTCCGAAATCAACCGTCGACCGTGCCATATCTCCTCCGAAAATGGTTGTGCCGCAACGTAGTCACACATGTGCCGAGTCGTTCGCGCGATGCTACTCGTCCTGTTCCGGCGCTTGCCGCTCCGCCGATTCCGGTGTGGCCACGATGATCTGGCCCATCTGCACCACCTGACCGTCGGCGTACACCGTGGGCATGATCGTCTCGGCGACCCGCTCGCGGTCCACCGCGGACGAGGGCGCGTACGCGATCACCTGCACCGACTGGCCGCCGTCGAACGGTTCGCCGGTGTGCGACTGCACCTGGATTCCGGCCTCGGCCAACGCATCCGCCATCGAGGTGACCTGACGGGCCACCGCGCGCAGCAGTTTCGCCGGGTCCGCGTCGGGGTCGTTGTCGGCGAGCTTGTTGCCCAGCCGCCAGACGCCGGTTGCCAGATCGGCCAGCAGCGGCCGGAAATCCCTGTCCGCCATACGGATTCTCCCCTTCATGAGGCGGCTATGCGGGCCGCTCGCCTTTGCGCCATCCCTGTGCCAGCAATTCGGTCAGGGGCGGATATGTCAGTGCCCGGTTCTTGATCTCGTCGCCGCCCATCGACGCGATGCCGATACCCGCGCCGATCGCGACGATGACGCAGATCGCCGTGACGATGAACACCGGATGCAGGGCCAGAGCGACGAAGAAGCTGAAGAACGCCGCGATGACGCCGAACCCGGCGACGCCGCCGAGGTTCTTGCGCTTGGTCTCCTCGGGCAGATGCAGCTGGCGGCAACGGTCGCAGCGCGGCACCTCGACGGTCAGTGTGCGCCAGCGCTTGGTGTTCCCGGAGTACGTCACGTCCCGGTGCAGGCCGAACGCGTAGTGCTGTCCCGGCGCCGCGGGCTTGTCCTGGCAGAACCAGCAGGTGTCGCGCAGTCTGGCGGCCTCGTCGCGCTCGCGCAGCATGCCCGTGAGCACGGTGATCTGCTCCTGCACGAAGGTGCGTGTCTCCGCACCGACGGGCAGCGGCTGGGCCCGGCGCAGCACCTGTTCGGTCGAATCCAGATCACCGCTCTCGTTGCAATAGGACACCGCGCACGAGGTTGCCGTGGTCGCGATGTGATCCTGGGCGCGCGCGATCCGCTCGCCGCCCGGATCCTCGCCCGCCCGGATCCTGGCCAGCGGCAACCGAGTTCGGTCCAGCAGATCGCGTGCGGCCTGCAAGCCCTGCTTCTTGTTCGTCTCGGTGGCCGCGCGGGCCTCGGCGCAGAGCTTGTCCACCTGCAACGTCGCCGCGGCGGACCACTCCTTCCGCAGGCGGTCGCGGATGGCCGTGGTCGTGGCGATCGGACCGAGCCGCTCCAGCATCGCCACACTCGACGCGATATCGCGGACCTCGTTGTAGTGCTGGATATCGCAGAAGATCGCGGTGCCGACGATGTCGTCGTGCGCACCGGCGCCGAGTGGATCGGTCGGCGGGCGCAACCGGTCGATGACCCGCAGCGGCACCCGGGCTCGATCCAGCATCCGGTCGACGGCCTGGGCGGCCCCGGCCGGGCGCTGGGATCCGGCCCGATGTGCCTCGTCCGCAATGGATTTCAGGCGCGCGGCCAATTTCCGGATCGCCCAGCCGCGGGCGTCGTCGATCGTTCCGGCGTCGAATGCGCCCGGATGGGCGCTCACCTGCTCGGCGAATCTGTCGAGCACGGCGACGTGCAGGTCGGCGGCGGCGAAATCGTCCTCGGCCGTGGCGTTCACGATGAGCGATGCGTGGATGCGTAACAGCATCCCGGGCAGTGCGCCGCGCAACTCCTCGACGGCGGCGGCGTCCATGCGGCGATCGTCGATGTGGGATGCGCGGTCCCGCAGGTGATTCCACACCGCATCGTCGCCGACGGCCGAACCCCAGGCGGTCAACGCGTCGAGCCAGGTTTCGGCGGCCTGTCCGCGCGGTGTCTCGAGTCCCTGGATGTGCCGCAGCACCGCGATATTGTGCGCCGCGATCGCGTCCTGGCCCATGCGGTCCAGCCAGATCCGTTCCGCGGTGGCGACGTCGTCGCGGGACAGCGCCGCGAGCGCGGGATCGCCGTCGGTGCACGGCCACAGCCAGAACAGTTCCTGCACAAGGCGATTCACCGGCTCACGCAGACGGTTTAGCGCGGCCTTCACATCGGCGGCATCCGGTGGAGGTGATACGGCCAGTGCGGTGCTGCGGCTCAGCGGAGCGCCGAGCTTCTCGGCCGCCTCCAACTCGGTGACGCGCTTGCGGACCTGACGGGAATCGGCGTCGGTCGCCAGCCCGGCGAGCCGAAAAGGATTGTGCCGGTACGGCGTATCCTCGATCAGCGCATCCAGGGCCGTCGCGATGCCCGAGGCGTCCGTCGCGGGCTTCGGTCGTACGGTGCCGGTCGGGCGAACCACGCTGTCGGGCAGGACTGTTCGTTCGGCACTCGGTCGTTCCGGTGTGGCATCGCCGCTGCCGCGCAGCCGGGTCAGATTGGTTTTCGCGTTCGGATTGCCGGCGAGGGCGGCCCGCTCGTACCAGTCGGTCGCGGCGGGCAGATTCGGCTTGTCCACCTTGACCTCGAACAATGTGCCGAGGTTGTTCATGGCGCCGGCATGACCGTCCGCGGCGGCCTTCTCGTACCACAGGATCGCGGCGGGCAGGTCGCCGTCGGCCTCGGCCATCAGGCCGAGCGTGAATTTCGCGTTGGTGTATCCGCCGGCGGCGGCGCGCTCGTACCAGTGGCGCGCGGCGACCAGATCCTTGGGCTCGAGGGTGTATCGATACAGCTGGCCGATGTTGTACATGGCGATGGAATCGCCATGCTCGGCGGCCTTCTCGTACCAGTTGCGCGCGGCGGCGGGGTCCGGGGGATCGAGACGTTCGGCGAGTAGATAGGCGAGTTTGAAGTAGGCGTCCTTGTACTGGGCCGCGGCCGCGCGCTCGTACCACGGACGCGCTCCGGCCGGATCCGGCGGAGTCGTGCGGTCGGCCAGCAATCCGCCCATGTTGTACATGGCCGTGGCGTCGCCCGCGATCGCTCCCCGCTCGTACCATTCGCGCGCGGACCTCAGATCGGGCGGATTCTCAGCCTCGGCGAGCCGGCCGAGATCGTTCATCGCGCAACGATGCCCGCCCGCGGCGGCCCGGCCGTACCAGTTCAGCGCGCCGGGGACATCCGGTGGCGTCGATCGTTCGAGATACTGGCCGAAGTCGTGCATGGCCTCGACATCGCCTGTCGCGGCGGCACGTTCGTGCTCTTCGCGAGTTGTCATGGCACCCCCCGTTCGCCCGCGGGATCGAACGGCCGCGCAGCCCAAGCGGATACCAGCACCAGCACCCGCCCCTCCCGTGCTGGTCATGCTAATCGGAACGTCTGCGCAGCCGCTACAGAGTTTTCGAACATCCGCTGTGAGCAGCGCTGTCGGTGTCGGAAGTGCTGGAACGCAGGACGATTTCGGGTGCGGGTGTCGTTGCATCGGGTGCGAGTGTTGTTCGGCGAGTGGGGAATTCCGTCGCTCTCGGCGGTCTGATCGTCTACGCGGCCACCGGCGTCGCGCCGTTCGCCACGGGTGACACGATCTCCATGCTGTGGCGGGTGATCCAGGAGGAGCCTCGGCTGGACGGTGTTCCGGCCAGCCTGCGCGGGCTGGCGGCGGCCTGTCCGGCCAAGGATCCGAAGGTTCGACCTACCCCGC
Source organism: Nocardia miyunensis NBRC 108239 (assembly GCF_001613065.1). GTDB lineage: Bacteria > Actinomycetota > Actinomycetes > Mycobacteriales > Mycobacteriaceae > Nocardia > Nocardia miyunensis. The sequence continues at coordinate 32,033 of NZ_BDBQ01000088.1, read as the reverse complement.
AGCAGACGCCCGGCAACTCGCCGCACTGCGTCCGCCCGGACCGGATCGGTGGCTGCCCGCGCCGATTCTGGCCGAGATCAGGCGTCGCGCAGCCGAATTGGCCGATCTGGGCGTCTGCACCCGCCGGGCGACCTTGGTCTTCGCCGGTCCCGCGCGAATCACGTTGCGTACCAGACCCATCGACGACGGACCGTCGCCCGGCAGGGCGTGCGCTCGCATGGGTGTGGTCACCACGCTCGAACGCGATCCGGACGGCACCCTCACCTACACGAACGGCCTGGTCACCAATCTGACCGGGATTCTGCATCGCGGTAGGTGACCTCGCGTCATCGGCGGCTCGCGCGGCGATAGCCGATGGCCGCGGGGACGGCGAAGACCACGATCGCGCCGAGGGACCAGATCAACGTCAGGGTCAACGGCCGCGCCAGCGGTCCGCCCGCGGCCAGTGCGTGCATGGTGTCGACCGCCGTCGACATCGGTTGGTTGTGCACGACGGGCCGGATCCACTGCGGGTAGGCGGGCAGGGGGACGAAGCCGGTGCTGAAGAACATCATCAGCGAGGTGAAGATCGTAATTCCTTCCACCAGTGTGGCTTTCGCGGTGAATACGGCCACGGCGGTGACGATCGAGGCGAAGGCCACCCCGACCAGCACCGGCACGCACACGAATGCGATCGCGGCCCAGATGCCTTCGCGGAAGCGGAACCCGAGCGCATAACCGACCAGGACGATCGCCAGCGTCCCGGCGAGGATGCGACATCCTTCGGCGAAGATGCGCGAAGCCAGGCCCGAGGCGCGATGGACCGGCAGCACCCAGAACCTGGCCAGCAGTCCCGCGTCCCGTTCGCGTCCGAGCAGAATTCCGCTCGCCACCGCCCCGGACAGCGCGCCGACGACGGCGGCCAGCGGCACCGAACCGTCCAGGGCCTCGGCGCCGGTGAACCGCCGGATCTGATCGCCGATCACGGTGTCCAGCATGAGCAGCAGCAGACAGGGGATGATCAGCGTCTCCAGCAGGGCGACCGGATTGCGCACCCAGCGCAGCAACAGCCGCCGGGTCTGGATCAGGGTGTGCAGCATCAGCGCGCAGGCCGAACTCTCGGACCCGGCCACCGGCAGCGGTGCGTGATCGGCGATGTGCGTGGTCATGATCGCTCCTTGCCGAGACGGATCGAAAAGCACAGGCAGACAACGAGAATCGCGACAGCCCAGACGATCGGGGGAGTCATCGTCGAGACGCTCACCGGTGCGCCGTGCGGCAATCGGTCCCCGGCCAGCGCGCGCAGTGCCGACGACCACTGCGACACCGGTTGGTTGCGTACGAAAGGCTGCACCCAGGAAGGGAATTGGTTCGCCGGGGCCAGGCCGGTGGAGAGCATCCCGAAGATCAGCGGCGGCAGTACCAGCGCCTGCGCGGTCGTCTCCGGGCTGCGCGAGGCGGTGCCGATCACATCGGCGGCCAGGATCAACGCCATCCCGACCAGTATCGAGAACAGCAGGAACTCGGCCGTTCTCGCGGCGCCGAGGTAGAACCGGAATCCGATGACGTGCCCACACACCAGCGCCGACGCCAGAGCGATCGCGAGCCGGAAGACGTTGCCGCACAACCGCGCCGTGGCCGGAACCAGCGCGCCGATCGGCATCGAGCCGAACCGGCGGTTGAGCCCGGCGACCGCGTCGGAGGCCGCCCGGAACGCGGCCGAGACCGCCGTGAACGCCGCCGCCTGCAGAATCACCAGCGGCATCATGAACTGGGCGTAGCTGCTGAATCCGGTTCCGGTGAAGGTCATGATCGTCTTCAGCGGAATGTAGAAGCTGGCGGTGAACGCGGCGGGAGCCAGGATCGAGGTCAGCATCTCCCCGGATTGCGCCGCGGGGATGATCATCCGGGCGGTCAGTACCCACCACTGCTGTGCGCGTCGCGGCGTGGCGCCGGTGCGCGCCAGCCAGATCTGGGCGGTCATACCGGGACCTCCGCGGGCTCGGGGTTCTCCTCGGTGGCCGGATGGCCGGTGAGCTGGAGGAATACCTCGTCGAGCGAGGGTCTGCGCAGGGCGATGTCGACTACGTCGAGTCCGGTGGCGTCGATTCGGCGCAGTACCTCGGCGAGGGTGCGGTGGCCGTCGGGGGCCGGGATGGCGATCCGGTCCGATTCGTGGGGGAGGAGGAACTCCGGTGGCAGGAGTTCGGACAGCGCGTCGGTCAGGGCGGGCAGATCGCTCGCCTGTACCGGCACCACCTCGCAATAGCTGCCTCCCGTACGGGATTTCAGCTCGTCGGCGGTGCCCTGGGCGATCACCACGCCGTGATCGATGACGATGATCCGGTCGCTGAGCGCGTCGGCCTCCTCGAGGTATTGCGTGGTGAGCAGGGTGGTGATGCCCGCACTCTTGAAGTCCGACACCAGATCCCACACGGCCTGGCGGCTGCGCGGGTCCAGGCCGGTGGTGGGCTCGTCGAGGAACACCACCTCCGGCCGCACGACCAGTCCGCAGGCGATATCGATCCGCCGCCGCATACCGCCGGAGTAGGTGCCGACCTTGCGGCCCGCCGCGGCGGTGAGGTCGAATTCGCCGATCAGCTCCTGTGCGCGGGCGCGGGCGGCGCGTTTGCGCAGGCCCATCAGCCTGCCGAACATCACCAGATTCTCGAAGCCGCTGAGCATGTCGTCGAGTGCGGCGTACTGGCCGGTGAGCATGATGGAGCGGCGCACGGTGGCAGGATCGGCGACGACATCGTGTCCCGCCACCAGCGCGCGGCCGCGATCCGGCGCGATGAGCGTGGACAGGATGTTCACGGCGGTGGTCTTGCCCGCGCCGTTGGGCCCGAGGATGCCAAGCACCTCGCCGGGCTCGGCGGTGAAACTGATGCCGCGCAGTGCGTGCACCTCGCCGAAGGACTTCTCGATTCCCTCGACCAGGACTCCGTTTCCGGAATTCATCGATGGCCTCCCAGGTGTTGGTCGAGCACGCGGGCGATGATCGGCAGCACGTGCGGTGCGGTCATGTCGTCGTGTGCGACATCGACCTCGTGGGTGGTGATCTCGCCGGTCACGTACGGCCGCCAGCCGTCGGGGCCGAAGATCTCGGACGTGTCGGCGGTCGCGCTGAAATACACGATGTCGCCGTGGAATACGGGTCGGCGATAGCCGGTCCGGGTGCGCGCGGCGGCGTTGTAGGAGGCCGCCATGCGCTCGAGAGTGGCCGCGTCCACGAGTTCGACGCCGCCGAGCCGGTCGAGGATCAGATCCGCGGCGTCCTGTGCGGTGGCTTCGGCGGGGACGTTGTCGATGCCGAACACCGAGCCGAATTCGTGCACGAACGAGCCCGCGTCGAGCCGTTCGATGCTCTCGCCATCGATATCGGCGGTGTCGGCGTCCAGTAGTGCCACCACGCCGACCGAGTCGCCGTCGCGTTCCAGCCGGGCCGCGATCGCGTGGGCGATCAGGCCGCCGAAGGACCAGCCCAGCAGGTGATACGGCCCCTGCGGCTGGATCGCGCGGATCTCCCGGACGTAGCGTTCGGCGAACTCCTCGATCGAGCCGGGCGAGGGTTCGCGTCCGCCGAGATCCGGGGCCTGCAAGCCGTAGATAGGGCGGTCCGGTGCGAGCGACTCCGCGAAACCGAGATAGGTCCAGGAGATTCCGGAGGAGGGGTGGATGCAGAACAGCGCCGGTTCCGCGCCCTCGGGCCGGATGGGCAGCACCACATCGAGTCCGAGGCCGCCGGACGGCCCGGGTTCGGTGATCGCGTACCGAGCCGCTATCGTCCCGGCTTCCGGGGACACGGCGAATCGCGCTGCCGCGGTGAGCATCTCGATCCACAGATCGGCCAGTTCGGTGACCGCCTCGTCGTCCAGCAGCGTTCCGGGGTAGCTGAAACTCGCCCGGAGGCGATCCCCGGCGACCATCGCGGTCACGTCGATCGCGGATTGCACTGGTACATCGGGGGATTCGGCGGCATACAGGTCACCGAGGTCGTCGGTGGGCAGCCAGCCCAGTCCTTCGAGCCCGGCGGGGGCGTCACCGGACGCGTACCGGCCCAGGTAGTTGAAACTCACCCGGCCCGGCAGACGCCGCGGCAGTCGCGCGGCGGTACCGGAGTTGAGGTAGCGCAGCAGACCGAAGCCGATTCCGTTGTCCGGCACCGCGAGAAGCTGCTCGCGGACCGCGGCGACGGCCGCGCCCATGGCCGGACCCGCGGACAGCGCCTCGGCCGGATCGATGCCGTCCAGGTCCAGCCGGACCGGATACAGACTGGTGAACCAGCCGATCGTGCGCGAAAGATCCGCTCCCGGAACCACTTCCTGCTGTCGGCCGTGCCCTTCGAGGCGAAGCAGCACGCTGCGGTCGGCCGTATCGCGCCAATGCCGCAGGGCCAGTGCGAGTGTGGCCACCAGCGCGTCCTGCACACCGCCGCCGAACAGGCCGGGCAGCGTGGTCAGCAGGGCCTCGGTGACCGCCGCATCGGCTTCCCGGTCGATCGTGCGCAGGGTGTGCGCCTGATCGATGGCCGGGTCCAGCTCGCGCGGTCCGATGAGCGGATCGGGCCCTTCGATGACGTTCTGCCAGTAGCCGAGTTCGGCGACGCGGTCGGGCGCGTGGGCCTGTTCGGTCAGCGCGGTCGCCCATCGGCGCATGGAGGTGCCGGTCTCAGCCAGGACCGGATCGGCTCCGGTGCTGACCTGCGCCCAGGCGGCCATCAGATCCGGTACCAGGATGCGCCAGGAGACGCCGTCGATCACCAGGTGGTGGGCGAGGACGATCAGGCGTCCCGGCCTGGTCCGCGAGCCCGCGTCGCCGACCGGATCGAGCCAGATGAATTGCAGGACGGCGCCCTTCGCGGGGTCGAGGCGGTCCGCCGCCGAATCCAGTTCGCTCGCAGCGTATTCCCGGAGCTCGACCGGGTTCTCGACATCGCATTCGATCCGGTGGACCAGTGTGTCCACCTCGATCGAACCGGGCTCGGTCACGATCAGGTGCGGCCGCTCGTCGTGGGTGACGAGGCGAGCGCGCAGCATATCGTGCCGGTCGATCACCGCCGACAGGGTCGTGACGAGCTGTTCGCGCTCGATGCCGAGCGGGAGTTCCAGTACGGCCGTCTGCGCGAAACGTCCGTAGTCGCCGCCTCTTTCGAGCATGTAGTGCACGATCGGGGTCAGCGGGAGCTCCCCGACACCGCCGCCGGGAAGCTCGTCCAGGATGAGCGTCTCCCCTTCCGCATCGGCCGCCGCGGCCAGCGCCGCGACCGTGCGATGTTCGAACACCTGCAGCGGTGTGCAGCTCACCCCCAGCTGTTTGGCCCGCGACACCAGCTGAATCGCCATGATGCTGTCGCCGCCGAGCGCGAAGAACGAATCGTCGGCACCCACCCGCTCGAGTCCGAGCAACTCGCCGACGACCCCGGCGAGGATCCGTTCGGTCGGGGTGGCCGGGGCCCGGTATTCGGTGCGCGCGGCCTCGAATCGAGGCTCGGGCAGCGCTCGCCGGTCGAGTTTGCCGACCGCGTTGATGGGCACCGCATCCAGCACCGTGAACGCCGCGGGCACCATATAGCCCGGCAGGGTTTCCCCTGCGGCGGAGCGCACTCGGGTGAGATCGAGTTCGACGCCGGGTTCGGGCACGAGGTAGGCCGCCAGCGCGGTCGCGCCGGTGGGGCCGGGGACGCCGAGCGTCACCGCGAAATCGACGCCGCCGATACGGCGCAGCGCCGCGTCGATCTCGCCCAGCTCGATGCGCTGACCGCGCACCTTGACCTGAAAATCGGTGCGGCCCAAGTATTCCAGGCGGAGATGCGCTTCGCTGGATTCGGTCCAGCGCACCAGATCGCCTGTGCGGTACATCCTCTCACCGGATCCGCCGAACGGATTCGCGACGAAGCGTTCGGCGGTCAGGCCCGGTCGTGCGTGATAGCCGCGCGCCAGGGCGGGTCCGGCGACATACAGCTCGCCCGCGACACCGACCGGGACCGGATGCAGCCGATCGTCCAGCACCAGTACCGTCGCACCGCGCACCGGCGTGCCGATGGACACCGCCTCTGCGGCGGCCAGCGGGGAACTCGTTGCCCAGATGGTGAATTCGGCCGGGCCGTACATATTGATCAGCGTGCGGCCGCCCGCCCAGCGTTCGACCAGTTCGGAGCCCATCGCCTCACCGGCGACGGCCAGCACCCGGACGCCGGAAACGTCGTGGGGATCCATGGTGGCTAGCGCCGAGGGCGTGATCACCACATGGGTCACCGCCTCGGCGTCGATCAGTGCGGCCAGCTCGGCGCCGCCGAAGACCTCCGGCGGCGAGACCACCAGCGCGCCACCGGATCCGAAGGCCATCAGCGCCTCGAACACCGACGCGTCGAAACTCGGCGAGGCCACCTGCAGAACCCGTGAACTCTCCCGGACGCCGAGCCGGTCGGCTTGGGTGGCGATCAGATCGGCGATGCCGCGGTGGGTGACCGAGACGCCCTTCGGAATTCCGGTCGAACCCGAGGTGTAGATCAGCCATGCCGGGGAGTCCGGGTGGATCGGGTTGTCCGGCGGTGTGGTTCGCGGGGTGTCGGCGAATTCGGGGGAGTCCAGCACGAGCCACTCCGTGGTGTCGGGCAGTTGCGGACGATAAGCCGCGAGAGTGATCCCCACGCGCGCACCGGAATCGGTGAGCATGTGCTCGATGCGTTCGACGGGATGCCGTGGATCCACCGGCACGAAGGCCGCACCGATCCGTGCCGCCGCCCAGATGCCGATGAACAGTTCCGCCGAACGCGGCAGACCCAGTGCTACAACGCTTTCCGGCCCAACCTCGCTCAGCAGCCCGGCCAGCCGGTCGGCCTGGTCGTCGAGTTCGCGGTAGGTGATCGTTCGTCCGTTCGCGACGACGGCGGGATGATCCGGGTATCGGCCGGCGGTCGCGGTGAGAAGTTCGGGAAGTGTTGTCGCGCCGATGGATTGGGCACCGTGAACCGCGACGAGCGCGGCGCGCTCGGCGGTGTCGAGGATGTCGATGTCGCCGAGTGGTGTCTGCGGCCGGGCGAGCACCGCATCCAGAATCCGCAGCCAGCGGGTCACCAGCGTGTGCGCGGTCGCCTCGTCGAACAGGTCGGTGGCGTAGGTCAGGCCGCCGTCGAGTCCGGCCGGTCCGCTGTCCGAGAAGTGCTCGCGCAGATCGAAGGTCAGGTCGAACTGCGCCGAGCCGCGGTCCACGTCCTCGACCTCGATACGCAGTCCGGGCAGTTCCAGGACCGGTTCCACGTAGTTCTGCAGGCTCAGCGAGACCTGGAACAGCGGGTGGTACGCGGTCGAGCGACTCGGATCCAGCACCTGCACGAGCCGCTCGAACGGGACGTCGGCGTGGGCGAAGGCGTCCAGGTCCGTCGAGCGGACGGTATCGAGGAATGCGGCGAAACCGGCGGACGGGTCGACCGGGGTGCGCAGGGCCAGCGTGTTGACGAACATGCCGACCAGCGCGTCCAGGGCCCGGTCGCCGCGTCCGGCCACCGGCGTGCCGATCACCACGTCGCCGGTGCCGCCCAGACGCGCGGTGAGCACCGCGAGCGCGGCGTGCACGACCATGAACGGTGTCGCCCCGTGCTCCGTCGCGAAATCCACCAGGGCACGGTGCCTTTCGGCGTCCAGGCGCAGCGCGATATCGGCGCTGCGCATCGACTGCACGGCCGGGCGCGGACGGTCGGCGGGCAGCTCCAGCACGTCGGGAACACCGGCGAGATTTTCCCGCCAGTACCGAACCTGTTGTGCCGCAGCGGAATCCGGATCAGACTCGTCGCCGAGTAGGTCGCGGTGCCACATCGCGAAATCGGCGTATTGAATCGCCAGCGGCGCGGGGGCCGTGCCCATACCTGTCGAATGCCGTGCGTAGGCGGTGACCAGATCCGCGGCCAGCGGGGCCATCGATGCTCCGTCGGCGCTGATGTGGTGCACGACCAGCACGACGACGTGGACCGGAGGTCGATCCGCTGCGGGCAGGGCGAAAACGCCCACGCGCAGCGGAAGTTCCTCGGTGAGATCGAAACCCGCACCGGTGAGCGCGGCGATCCGGGACCGCAGCGGTGTGCCGTCCTCGGTGTCGGCCACCGTGATCTCCGGCGTCCCCGAGGCAGTATCGATGACGACCTGGCGCGCCCCGTCGCCGTCGGCGGGATATACCGTGCGCAGGCTCTCGTGCCGGGCGACCACATCGGCGAGTGCCGCGCCCAGTGCCGCGAGGTCCAGTTCGCCGGTGAGCCGCAGGGCCACCGCGATGTTGTAGGCGGACGCGTCCGGATCCATCCGGTTGAGCACCCACATACGCTGCTGCGCGGGGGACAGCGGGATCCGGTCGGGGCGAATCCGCGCCGCCAGCGCCGGGCGGTCCGATGCCCCGTCGGCGGGGACGACCCGTGCGGCCAGCTGTGCGACGGTGGGCGCATCGAACAGATCACGCAGTGCCACAGTCGATCCCAGTGACGAGTTGATCCGGGAGATCACCTTGGTCGCGCTCAGGGAGTTGCCGCCGAGTTCGAAGAAGGATTGATCCACGCCGACCCGCTCGACGCCCAGTACCTCGGCGAAAACCTCGGCGACGCTGTCCTCCACCGGGGTTCGCGGCGCCAGGTAGGGCCGGTGCGTCTCGGTGAAATCGGGCATCGGCAGCGCGGCGCGATCCAGTTTGCCGACCGGTGTGAGCGGAATCGATTCCAGCACAACGATATATCCCGGAACCATATATCCGGGCAGCTGCGCGGCGACCCGCTCTCGCAGATGATCGGTGTCCAGCCGCGCCTCGTCGGCGGGCAGCACATAGGACACCAGCACCGTCGCCCCGGCGGGCCCGGCGCGGCCGATCGTCACCGCGTAATCGATCTCCTCCTCGCGCGAGAGCGCCGCGTCGATCTCCCCGAGTTCGATCCGCAGGCCGCGGATCTTGACCTGGAAATCGCTGCGCCCCAGGTATTCCAGAACCGGGCGGTCGTCCTCGTCGAGTACCCAGCGTGCCATGTCCCCGGTGCGGTACATGCGGTCGCCGGGCTCGCCGTGCGGGTCGGCCACGAAACGTTCCGCGGTCAGCGCGAACCGGTTGAAGTAGCCGCGGGCCAGGGCAGGTCCGGCCAGGTACAGCTCGCCCGGGATCCCGATCGGCACCGGCCGCAACCAGGTGTCCAGCACCGCGACCGCCGCGCCGCGGATCGGCCCGCCGATGGTGATCGGTTCGCCCGCGACGAGTTCCGCGGGTCCGGTCGCCCAGATGCTGAATTCGGTGGGCCCGTACAGATTCACCATCCGGCGGCCCGGCGCCCACCGCTCGATCAGCTCGGGCGTGGCCGCTTCACCGGCCACCGACAGCATCCGCAGTCGGGGCAGCCCGGCCGGCTCCATGGTGGCCAGGGCCGAGGGGGTGATCACGGCGTGGGTCACCCCTTCGGTGCGCAGCAGCTGTTCCAGTTCGGTCCCGCCGTAGACCTCCGGTGGCGAGATCACCAGCCGGCCGCCCGCGCTGTGCGCGGTGAGCAGTTCGAAGACCGAGGCGTCGAAGCTGGGGGAGGCCACCTGCAACACCGCGGACTCGGGCGATGTTTCCAGCGATTCCCGTTGCGCGGTGATCAGATTCGCGATTCCGCGATGGCTGAGCAGCACCGCCTTGGGCTTGCCGGTGGATCCCGAGGTGTAGATCAGGTAGGCGGTCTGGTCGATGTCGATCGGCCCGCCGCGCTCGGCGTCGGTGATGGGGGCATCGGAGACCGTCATGACGCGGCGGATGGTGCTCAGATCGTCCAGCAGCAGCCAGTCGATGGTGCCGGGCAGGGTTTCTCCGGTCTCGGTCACCGTCACGCCGATGGGCGCCTTGGAATCGGCGAGCATGTGCTCGATCCGCTCGACGGGATGGCTCGGGTCCAAGGGCGCGAAGGCCGCGCCGGTCTTGGCCAGCGCCCACACCGCGACAACGGATTCCAGCGAGCGAGTCATCGCCAGGATCACGAATACTTCGCGGCCGATGCCGCGCCGCAACAGCATTCGCGCGAACCGGTTCGACCAGGCGTCCAGCTCGCCGTAGGTCATGGTGAACTCACCCGAGGTGATCGCGACGGCGGACGGATCGATGCGAGCGCCCTCGGTGAGGATCTCCGGAAGGGTGCGCGGAGACATCGATTCCGGGCCGCGAACCGGCAGCAGCGCGGTGCGTTCGGCCTCGTCGCAGTACTGCACCCGGGACACCGGCAGTTGCGCATCGTCCGCGAGCTGGGTCAGCAGCCGCACGAAACGATCCAGCAGCGACCGTGCTGTTCGCGAATCCAGGTGTCCGGTAAGGAATTTCAGGCTGATGCGCAGTGTGTCGCCGTCGTCCTCCCGGATCGGGACGGTCATCAGATTCAGCGGGTACGGTGTCGCGTCGGTGCCCTCGACGTCCAGCACCCGCATGCCCGCGACGTCCAGCGACTCGGTGAGCGCCTCGCGATCGATCGGATAGGACTCGAAAACGGTGAGGGTGTCGAACAATTCGGCCAGTCCGACCGCCTGGTGGATGGCGGCGAGGCCGATATGCTGGTGTTCCATCAGTTGCGCCTGCTCGGCCTGCACCCGGGCCAGCAGGTCGACCACCCGCTCGGCGGGGTCGAGCCGGACGCGCACGGGCACGGTATTGATGAACAGGCCGATCATCTCCTCCACGCCCGCCAGTTCCGGCGGACGTCCCGAGACGGTCGCGCCGAACACCACGTCGGTGCGGCCGGTCAGCATGGCCAGCGCCATCGCCCACCCGGCCTGGATCAGCGTGTTGACCGTCGCACCGGCCTCCCGCGCGGTCTTGTCGAGCGCGGTGACGACGTCGCGGGACAGGTCGGTGGACACCATCCCGGTTTCGGCGGAATCGATATCGGCCAGGCTCGGCATCGCCCGCGTCGGGGCGTCGACACCGGCCAGGTAGCCGGTCCAGGCCGCCAGGGATCGCGCGTCGTCCGAGGCGTCGAGCCAGGCCAGGAATTCCCGGTAGGAGTGGGCGGGCGGCAGCGCGGCGGCGTCGCCGCCGAGGACGTACAGCGTCAGCAGTTCGCGCACCAGCAGCGGTGTCGACCAGCCGTCCAGCACGAGATGGTGGTTGGTGAGCACGAAACGGTAGGTGTCGGCATCGATGCGGGCGAGGGTGAACCGCAGCAGCGGTGCGCGGGTCAGTTCGAACCGGGTGTTCGCGTCCACCGCGACGATGCGGTCCAGCTCCCTCCGGCGCGATGCCGAATCGGTGATGGAGGTGAGATCGACCTCCCGCCACTGGATTTCGGCATGCGCGCTGACGATCTGGCGCGGGCCGTCGTCGGTTTCGACGAAGACGGCGCGCAGGTTCTCGTGCCGGTCGATCACGGCCTGCGCGGCCCTGCGCAGGCGGTGCGCGTCGACGGTGCCGGAGAGGGTGAGCAGCGATTGCACCGTATAGCCGTCGGCGGTGTCGGTGTCGTAGACCGCGTGGAACAGCAGTCCGTATTGCAGCGGCGACAGCGGCCAGATGTCGGTGAGCTCGGGATATTCGCGCTCCCAGCGGTCGATCTGCTGCTGACGCACCGGAACCAGGGCGAAGTCCGACGGTGTGCGCCCGCCCGCGCCCGCGGTGCTCGCGTGCGCGGCCAGGGCGCGCAGTGCCTCGTGCCACAGCACGGCGAGCGCGTCCAGGTCCTCGGCGTTGAACAGGCGCGAGGCATACGCCCAGGTCACCTCGAGACCGGCGTCGGTGCGCACCGCGTTGACATCGATCGCCGCGGCCAGCGGGGCGCGGCGGTCCTGAGTGGCCGCGAAACGCTGTGGAAGCCAGGGGCTTTCATCGGTGCCGGTCATCGCTCGGCCCAGGTAGTTGAAGCTGATGTCCGGGGCGGGGTCGGCGGCCATGGCGGCGGCGGTCTCGGGGTTCAGGTAGCGCAGCATGCCGTAGCCGATGCCCTTGTCCGGCAGGGCGCGCAGCTGTTCCTTCACCGCCTTGAGCAGCGTTCCGGCCGCCGCGCCGCCGGTGAGCGCCTCGGCCCGATCGATACCGGACAGATCGATCGCGGCCGGATACACGCTGGTGAACCAGCCCACCGTGCGCGCGGTATCCGCGCCGGGCAACACGCTCTCCTCGCGTCCGTGCCCCTCCAGGGTGAACACCGTGCGCGCGCGGTCCCGCCAGCGGCTCACCGCCAGGGCGAGCGCCGCGAGCAGGACATCGTCCGCGCCGCAATGGAATCGGTCAGGAACCATACTCAGGACGGCATCCGCGAGATCCGGCTCGAGGACCGTGTGCCGCTGGGCCATGGTCGCCACCACATCTATCGCGGGATCCAGCCGATCGGCGGCCAGCGCCGGACTTTCGACGGCCGAGAGATACTGCTCGTCGGTCGCGATCGGACGCCCCTGGCCGCGGTCGCTCGATGCCGGGTTCTGGGCGGTCGAGCTGTGTTGCGGGTCGGCGTCGCCCGGATGCCCCTGTGCGCCGTCGATATCCCGCGCCGGGTGCTGGATGGCCGAGATACCCTGCCAGACAGGCAGTTCAGTGGCTCGCTCGCTCGCCTGCGCGATTTGTCCGTGCGCCCAGCGCCGGAAGGACGTGCCGACGGGGGCGAGGCTGCCGCCCTGTGCGGCGACCGCCAGATCGGGAAGCAGGATCCGCCAGGACACGCCATCGACGACCAGGTGATGCAGGACCAGCCAGCACAGCGGCGTCGCGGCGGTCCGCTCGATCAGCACGAATCGCGCGACGACACCGGCTTCGGGGTCGAGCAGGTCCGCGGCGGCGTCCAGTGCGCTCGAAATCGCTTCTTCGGCATCGGAGTTCGCGTGCACGACCTGCACCAGAGATTCGGCGTCGACCGAACCCGGTTCTGCCACATGCCATTCCCAGCCGTCACCGGTCCCGCGCAGCGCCGAACGCAGTACGTCGTGCCGGTCGAGCAGAATCCGCGCGGCCGCGACCAGCCGCGCCCGATCCATATCCTCGGGCAACCCGACGAGCACTGCCTGGCCGAACCGCCGCCACGTATCACCCTGCTCGAGCATCGCGTGCACGATCGGGGTGAGCTCGACCGGTCCGGCGCCGCCTCCGGGCAGCTCGCGCACGCCCGCATCCGTCACATCCGTGGCGATGGCGGCGAGTGCGGCAACTGTCTTGCGCTCGAACACGTCCCGGGCATTCAACCCGAGTCCGGCGGCCTTGGCCCGGGAGACGAGCTGAATGGAGATGATGCTGTCGCCGCCGAGGGCGAAGAAACTGTCGTCCACGCCCACCGACGGCAGGCCGAGCACCTCGGCGAACAGTCCGGCCAGCACCTCCTCGCGCGGTGTGGACGGCGCACGCCCGCCCGTTGCCTCGGCCCGGAAGTCCGGCGCGGGCAAGGCTTTTCGATCGACCTTGCCCAGCGGGGTCAGCGGGACATGATCGATCACCATGACGACCGCGGGCACCATGTACGACGGAAGCCCCTGTCCCACAGCTGCTTTCACGTCCTCGGGATGTACTCGAGTTCCGGAGCGCGGCAGTACGTAGGACACGAGCGCGGTGGCCCCGGAACCGGCCTGGGCCCCGATCGTCAGCGCGAATTCGATGTCCGGGAGGTCCAGCAGTGCGGCGTCGATCTCACCCAGCTCGATGCGGAAGCCGCGGATCTTGACCTGAAAATCGCTGCGGCCCTGGTATTCCAGCTCGTGACGGCCCTCGTGCACACACCAGCGGACCAGATCGCCGGTCCGGTACATCCGTTCGCCGCGGGCATAGGGGTTCGCGACGAAGCGTTCGGCGGTGAGCCCGGTGCGCCGGTGGTAGCCGCGCGCCAGACCCGCCCCCGACAGATACAGCTCACCCGTCGTGCCCACCGGCACGGGACGCAGCCACGGATCCAGAACCGCCGCCGACACACCGCGCGTCGGCCCGCCGATCGTGATCGGGCCACCGGGGACCAGCGCCTCGCTCACCGTCGTGGTGATGGTGGTCTCGGTCGGTCCGTAGCCGTTGAGCACGGTGCGTCCGGACCATCGGGTCACCAGTTCGGCCGGGCAGGCATCGCCGCCGACCACCAGCGTGCGCAGCTGCGGCAGCTCGGCGGGGTCCAGGGAACCGGCCACCGTCGGGGTGACGTCCAGATGGGTGACCCGGTGCCGGAGCAGTACCCCAGTCATCTCCTCGCCCGCGTACGCCGTCGGCGGGACGACGGCAAGCGTCGCGCCACGCGCCAGCGTCACCAGGATCTCCTCGACGGAGATGTCGAAGCTGGGCGATACTGCGTGTGCGACAACGGAATTCGAATCCACACCGAATCGTTCGCCGGATCCCGCGACGAGGTTGGCCAGACCACGATGGGTGACCAGTACGCCCTTGGGCAGCCCGGTGGAACCGGAGGTGTAGATGACGTACGCGGTCTGGTCCGGATGCACCGGGCTCGGTCGATCGGCATCGGTGATCGTCGCGGCGGATCGCACAGCCGCCTCGAGCTCGGTGGCGGGATCGTCCATTACCAGCCATTGCACGCTGTCCGGCAACGACTTTCGCGCGGACTCGACCGTGATGCCCGCGATCACCCCGCTGTCGCGGATCATGTGTTCGATCCGGTCCGGGGGATAGGTCGGATCGATCGGCACGAATGCCGCGCCGGTCTTGGCCACCGCGATCGTCGCCAGCACCGATTCGGCCGAGCGCGGAATCGAGATCGCGACCGTGCGCTCCGGGCCGGCTCCGGCGTGGAGCAGCACCCGGGCCAGCCGGTTGGTGTACTCCTCGAGCCGGGCATAGGTCAGTTCGGTGTCCGCATCGGTCAGGGCGAGCGCCTGCGCGTCGATTGCCGCACCGGCGGAAAGGATTTCGGGCAACGTCCGGATCTCGGCGTCCCGGCCGCCGCGCACGGGCGCCAGCTCGGTGCGTTCCTCCTCGGACAGGGTGCTCACCGCCGACAGCGGCGCGTCCGGCCCGGCGGCGAGAAACCGGTGCAGGAAGTCCACGAAACGTCCGTGCTGGCGGGCGAGTTCGGTATCGCTGTAGAGGTTCGCATTGCCCTGGAAGTCGATATGCGTGCTCTCGCCGCCGACGCCGGGATACAGGTTGAGGAACAGATCGTCGATAAGCCCGGAGGTCAGCACGTGCAGTCGTCCGGTGATCGGGCCGAGCTGAATCCTGGTGTCCACCATCATCAGATTCACCGTCGGCCCGAAGGACGCGGCCTCGTCCATCCGCTGCCCCAGGTCACGGAGGATGTCCTCCTGCCGGTAGCGCTGCCTGCGCAGGGCGCCGGTGAGTTCGCGCTGTGCCGCACCGATCAGCTCACCGACCGTGGCGTCGGGGGCCATCGCCAGACGCAGCGGGACGACATTGGCGATCATGCCGCCCGAGCGACGCAGAACCGCGGTGGTGCGGGCCGAAACCGGCAGGCTCAGAACCACTTCCGGCGCACCGGTCATCGCGGCCAGATACGCCCCGAAGGCCGCGACCACGGTCGGCGCCACACCGGAGGACACCGCCTGCGCGACCGAATCCAGCAGTGCCGCGGTCTCGTTCGGCAGTGCGCCGGTGACCCGGCTCGGGTGCGCGTCGACCTCCGCGAGTCGTCCGGCCAGGCTCACCGGGTCGGGCATGCGGTCCAGATGTTCGATCCAGTACGAGCGATCGGCGTCGAAGCGGTCCGAATCACGGTATGCGCGATCGGCTTCCACGACCGCACGCAGATCCTCGGCCTTCGACGCCGGTGCGGGCCTGCCCTCGCGGGCCGCGTTGTAGAGCTCGCCGGTGCGTTGCACCATCGTCAGCGCGCCCATGCCGTCCAGCACGATGTGGTGGATCCGCGAGTACCAGAACCAGCGATTCTCCGCGAGGCGCAGCATCGTCACGTTGACCAGGCGATCGGTGAGCGGATTCAGAGGTGCGTTGTACTCCGCGCGCATCCACGCCTGCGCGGCGGCCTCGGGATCGTGCTCCCCGCGCAGGTCGACGGTGTCCAGATCGTCGTCGAGGCTGGTGTCCACCAGTTGCAGTGGGCGGCCGTCGACCTCGACCAGCCGCAGATAGCCGGTGCCGAATTCGCGGCCGGCCTGCCGTGCGGCCTGCCCGAGTATCTCGATGTCCACATCGCCGATCAGTTCGACGTACTGGGCGATCGAGATCGGGACATCTCCCGCGATGTGCTGGGCGAACCAGATGCCGCGCTGGGCGGCCGAGAGTTCGAAAGGGACTGGGGGAGTGGATATTTCGTTGGAAATGCTGGGAAGGTGCGGCATCACGGTTCCTGGATTCTGCCGTCGGCCGGGTCGCGGGATGAATACTCCGGACACGGTACGGGTGCGTTCGCATCGCGACGAGTCACTCGGGAATCGTTGCGCGGCAAGGGATGTGCGGTGAGAGTGATTCGGTTGCACCGCCCCGATATTCGGTTAGGGCATCCGAAAGAGCCGGGTCAGGCGGCCCGGCGCGCCACCGGAAGATCGGTCGCACCCAGCGGTGCGTCCGACCCGGTCAGATAGCGCCGCAACGTCGTGCGGTCGTCGAGGACCAGCCAATTCATTATACCGTCGGCCTCGCGACGGGACTGCCGAGTCGTGATTCCCTGGCGCTCCCCGCGGGCGGAGCGGCCGGCGGGCACCGCGACGGCCCCGATCTTGGCGACCGCGCGCTGGGCCACGAGTTCCTCGATCGGTGCGTCGATCGCGATCACGATGCGCTCGCCGGGCCCGGCGCCGTCCTGCAGCAGCAGCCGGGCCAGGCGATTGGACCAGCTGTCCAGCTCACCGACGGTGATATCGCAGTCGAGCCCGGACAGCGCGACCGCGTTCGGATCGACCTCGGGCGCTACCCGCGCCGCCGGGACGGCGTGCAGGTGGTCGGCGAGCGGTGCGGTCATGGTGTGCATGGTCGGTTCCCCTAGGGTCTGAGCTGCGTCGGAGTTGATATCTCCAATTTCCCCGCCCGGCCGACCCGGCGACAGCAACCCTCGTGATGACTCCCGTGCCCCGAGGGTGGGCAGAACCTCACCCCAGGGTGCCCAAACCGGCCAGCACCACGCTGAGCATGCGCCGGGAGCGCTGCTCCCACGCGGCGTCCTGCTCGCTCTGCCACAGGAAGCCGACCAGGAGCAGCAGCTCCTCGGCCTCGATGTCCGGGCGCACCCGCCCGGCCCCCCGGCAGGCGCGCAGCAGTCGGTCGATCGCGTCGATGACCGGCTGGTAGTGCTCGTCCGACAGCGCGGTGCGCGTGGCGGTCTGCAGGACGCCGGCCAGGCCGTGCTTGACCCGGCCGAAGTCGGCGAGGCGATCGAGCCAGTGGCACAACGCATCCCACGGTTCGTACGCTTCGAGCAACGCGTCCGCGGCGTCGACCAGCTCGCCCACGTCCTGCCGGTAGACCGCGAGCACCAGTGCCTCCCGGGTCGGGAAATGCCGGTACAGCGTGCCCTGCCCGACGCCGGCCCGCTTGGCGATGGCGTGCAGGCTGACATCACCGGCGGTGGCCAGCGCGTCGCGCGCGACGTCCAGGATGCGTGCGCGATTGCGTTCGGCATCCGAGCGCCGCGCGGCCGGGCGGAATTCGGTCATCGAAATCTCCCGGTGCTCACAGCCAATTGTTGCGCCGGAAGGTGACGAACAATCCGGTGCAGATGATCAGGATGATCCCCACCACCGCCGGATAGCCCCAGACCCAATGCAATTCGGGCATGTGCTGGAAATTCATACCGTAGATTCCGGCGATCATGGTCGGCACGGCCGCGATCGCCGCCCAGGCCGAGATCTTGCGCATATCGGTGTTCTGCTGCACGCTCACCTTCGCCAGCGCGGCGTTGATCAGCGCGCTGAGCGACTCGTCGAAGTCGCGGATGCGGTCCACCGCAGCGGTGTGATGGTCGGCCACATCCCGGAAATAGCGCCGAATCTCCTTGGGCAGCGGCAGATTCGTCTCGTGACTGAGCAGTTGCAGGGGCAGCGCCAGCGGGGCGACCGCGCGACGCAACTCCACCACCTCGCGTTTGAGTTGATAATTGGCCTCGATGGTGACGCGGCTGCGCGGGCTGAAGACCTCCTCCTCCATCTCCTCCACGTCGTCCTCGATCTCCCCGGTCACCAGCACGTAGGAGTCCACGACGTGATCGGCGACCGCGTGCAGGACGGTGCTCGGTCCCAGCGCCAGCCGCTCGGGCATGGCCTCGAGATCGTGCCGCACTCCCGCCAGGCCGGTGTGCTCGCCGTGCCGGACCGTGATCACGAAATCCGGTCCCAGGAAGACCATGATCTCGCCGGTCTCCACGATCTCGCTGACCGCGTTGCGGTCGTGCTCGACGTACTTCACCGTGCGCAGGATCAGGATCAGCACGTCGTCGTAGCGTTCGAGTTTGGGCCGGTTGTGCGCCTGTACCGCGTCCTCGGCGGCCAGTTCGTGCAGGCCGAAGATCTGTGCCACGTCGCCCATCTGCTCGGCGTCGGGTTCGTGCAGGCCGACCCACACGAATCCCGAACCCTTCTCCCGCACGTTCTCCAGGGCGGCGGCATGGGTGAATCGCCCCGGCAGCCGATGTCCGTCGCGGTAGACCGCGCAGTCGACGATGGCGCGCGCGGTCGGCACCGGGATCCGCGGACGTGTGGCGTGGAGGGTCCTGCGGAAGCCTCGGAACGGGAATTGCGGCATGGTCGGCACAGCCGCGATGCTAACCCGTGATCGTGCGATGTCGGCCGGGCCAGCTCGCCGCACAACCGCGCACACACCGGTCAGGAATCGAGAAGCACTGGTCATCGGTCCGCGAATAGCGTCGTCGATATGAACATCACCACGAACCGAACCGGTATAGAGTCCGTCATTCTCACCACGCCCGATCCCCTGGCCGCCGCGACGTTCCACGACGCCGCATTCGGCCTCGGCGACCGGCTGCGCACCCGAGCCTCGGATGCCGCGACCAGCGGGTTCCGCGGTTTCACCCTCTCGCTGGTGGTCTCCGGGCCGAGCACCGTGGACGGTTTCATCGGGTCCGCGGTCGCGGCCGGCGCGACGACGGTGAAGCCGGCGAAGAAGAGTTTCTGGGGTTACGGCGGGGTCGTGCAGGCTCCGGACGGGACGCTCTGGAAGATCGCCACCTCCTCGAAGAAGGACTCCGGCGCCCCCACCCGCACGGTGGACGATTTCGTCGTGCTGCTCGGCGTCGAGGACGTGAAGGCGACCAAACAGTTCTACATCGAGCGCGGCCTGACGGTGGCGAAGGGATTCGGCAGCAAATACGTCGAGTTCGCCGCCCCGGCGTCCTCGGTCAAACTGGCCCTGTACGGGCGACGCGCGGCCGCCAAGGACGCGGGGGTCTCCCCGGAAGGTTCCGGATCGCATCGGGTGGTCTTCGGCGGCGGGCTCGGGACGTTCACCGATCCGGACGGATTCGAGTGGGAGACACTCGCCGAATGAGTCGGCTGACGGTACGGAACAGACTGTGCCGCAACAGAATCGAACTACATGTGCGGTCCGGTGTGGGTGGCGAGCCATGCCTTGCTCTGGGCCACCGCCAGCGCGTCCAGGTCGTCCTGTGCGAACTGCCAGTCGTCCATGTGCAGGCCCAGGCCCGAACCGGTGGTCGGGCGGGCGAGTCGGGTGTCGCCGCCGATCTGCAACCAGTGCGCGGTGCCCTCGGCATCAATACCGCCGGTGCATCGCGCGGTCAGCGCACCGGGATAGCGAACGAATCCGGTGCCGAATGGCCGTCCGGTCCGGTGCTGGGTCACCGCCATGGTGGGCATCTGGGCGGTGATCGGGGTCGTCGAACTCGCCGGCGCGCCGCTGAGCAGGGCGGCCGGGTTGACGCAGGCGACCTGGTGGGTGCGGTCGGCCCGGCCGAACCGGGCGCTCGGGGGCAACAGCTTGCCCGGTGACTGGCGGTAGGTCGAGAACGCGACCACGCAGCCGGTCGGCACCGGCGCGGCCGATCCGCTGCGGGTGCAGATCGGCAGGCTGCGGAAGGTGGCCTCGGTATCGTTCGCGCCGCGGTCCTGGCCGATCGGCACGATGGTGTCCGCGCCGAGCAGAATCGCGCTGATCAGATGCGACCGCATCCGCTGATTCCCCTCGATGCGCTGCTGGATCAGGGTCTGCAGGTCGTAGCTGCCCTGCGAGTGGCCCAGCAGCAGTACCCCGCGGTGGCGGCCGGTAACGGGATCGATGTTGTCGTGCGCCCAGTACTGATCCCAGGCCTGTTCGATGTCGTGTGCGCCGAGGGAGAAGTCGAGCGGGCCGGTGTTCCCGCCGAACACCTGCGTCATCGGCAACTGCCGGTAGTTCGGCACGAACATGCGGCAATCGCTGATCAGCCGGCCCACCTGGGCCAAGGTCGTGTCGACCTCGATATCGGTCGGCTTCGGCGGCCGATTACCGGTTCGATCGAGCGGATTCGCGAGCGGATCGACGGTCGGATACACGTAGAAGCAGTCGACCGCCGGGCGGTCCGGGGCGGCGAGAGGCGCGAGCGTGGTGCTGCCGTCCCGCGCGAGGACCGTACTGTCCAGATCGGTGCGGGTGTGCGATTGCGGACGCCGGACCGTGAAGGTCTGCCCCGATGTCTGCGGCGACCCGAAGCGGTCCTGGTTGCAGGGATTGTTCGCCATCCCCGGCCGGCACAGCCATACCGGTTCCGCGAGCGGTTCCGCGGTGCTCGTCGCGTCGCAGGCGGCCGTGAGCCCCACCCCGGCCAGCATCGCGATTCCGGCCGCCAGTCCGGCCAGCCGCCGCCACCGTTGAGCTCGTGCGGTGCGTACGGAAATCGGCGTCACATGGACAAGTATGTTTCCTGGGACCTGCTCTGTTACGGGCGTGCAATGCGTGTCACACTCCGTATTGTGGAGGTGACGGACCACACGGGCGTCGCGTTCCGGAGTTGGTGTGGGCGACGCGCCAGAGTTCGGTTCGGGGTGTTTCTATCCGTCGTGGTTTCGGGATCGGTTCGAGACAGTGGATGCGAACATTCGCATATCGAGACGTCTTCGATCGGAGGTCGTTCCGCATGACAGTCACCGATGAGTTCCTGGACAACAACACGCGCTACGCCGCGCAGTTCAGCGGGCCGCTGCCGTTGCCGCCGAGCAAGCATGTGGCAGTGGTCGCGTGTATGGACGCGCGCCTGGACGTGTACCGGATTCTGGGCCTGGCCGAGGGGCAGGCGCATGTGATCCGCAACGCCGGCGGAGTGGTCACCGACGACGAGATCCGTTCCCTGGCAATCAGTCAGCGGCTGTTGGGCACCACCGAGATCATCCTCATCCACCACACCGACTGTGGCATGCTGACTTTCACGGACGACGATTTCAAGCGCGGTATCCAGGACGAGACCGGCATCAAGCCGAGCTGGGCCGCGGAATCCTTCACTGATCTGAACGAGGATGTGCGGCAGTCGCTTCGGCGAATCCAGACCAGTCCGTTCATTACCAAGACCTCCTCGCTGCGCGGATTCGTCTTCGATGTCGCCACCGGCAAACTCGAAGAGGTCACCGACTGAACGCAATTCGCGTTCGGCACGGATTCGTCGATGGTCCGGCGGAACGATCGCGATTTCGGCGGGCCTTCGCATTCGGCTTGCTGTGTGGTCGCCATCGGGCGAATGAGGTTCGTGCACACCGTGGTTGGTGTGAGGTGGCCCACCGTGACGCGGCCTGTTCCGGTGACCCGGTGATGCCCCGGCGGGCCGGGGCGCACCCATTCGCGGGGAAATCTATGTCCAGTCGTCGAACTCGCCTGCTTTGATTCCCTTGATCCATGCGGCCATCTCTGCCTGGGTGAACGTGAGCGTCCCGGCCTCACGTGCGTTCGAATTGCGTACCAGGGCACCGCCGTCGGGGGCCAGCGCCACCTCGACGCAGGTGCCGTTGTCCGAGAAGGTGGATACGCGCCAGGTCAGATCGGTGTTGTTCATCGTCTATTGCTCCATTCCTTTGCCAGGCCAGTGATGAACTTCCGGGATTCACTGGGAGACAGGGCGATTCGGTTCGCGGCATGCTCGTACACACCTTGAAAGTACTGAACCTCCTCGGCGTCGGTGATGAAGCGTCCACCTCCGTAACCTTCGATGTGAACCTGTGGCGTACCCCAGGGATGGGACATGATGCAGAACGCGCCCAATCGCCGCGCCTCGTACTGTCCGGCCTCGTACCGGGTTATCCGCAGTGTGACGTTCGGCAGTCTGGAAAGTTCCACCATGGTCGAAAGTTGTTCCGCCATAACGTCGGGAGTGCCGATTCGCAGCCGCAGCGCCGACTCGGGCTGGACGAGGCTCAGTTCCACTTCGCCGGAGCGGACACGTTTCTGGCGGATCAGCCTGGTTTCGACGGTGCGGGCGATATACGCCTCGGATACGCCGTTGTAGCTGACGTGACTGACGATGTCCTCGACATAGGCCGGCGTCTGCAGCAGCCCGTAAACGCATCGCGGTTCGTAGGAGGCGATCCTGGTCGCGGACTGCTCCATACCGAGATAGGTGCTCAGCCAGGCGGGCATCTCGCCGTCGCCCTGCGGCATACTGGTCAGCATCGCGTTGAGCTCCTGCAGTTCCACGCCCAGGGCCTCGGCATACGCCCCGCGCTGGTTCGGCTGGGGGGTGGAGTCGCCGCGCTCCCATTTTCCGATGGTGGTCCGGTCCACGCCCAACATGTCGGCAACCTGTTCTTGGTTGAGCCCGACGGCTTTTCGTGCATCGATGAGTCGTTCGCGTCGCATGAACGCATCATAGAAACGCCTTGAATGCGCCATTGGAGATCGGCAACATAGAACAGGCTCCCCGGCCTTCAACGGCCTGTCTCGTCATGCGTGGCCGGGGTGCCTTCAACCCAGGCCCTGCACGAGAGCGAAGGTTGTGATGTACGAATTGCCACAACGGTTTTCAGGTCAGCACATGTGTCCGCACCTCGCGACGGGAGTGACGGCGCACCTACTACCCGCGGAGGTCGTACGGCTGTTCGCCGCCGCCGCCAGGGAGTGGCTGTCCAGACCGGCTGGCGACGACATCGAGGGGGCGGCCCGATGAGCCGACCGGTGGCGGTCGGCTACCTGCGCCGGGACGTGTCCGGCACACGACAGCCGTGGGACGAGGAGCAGATCCGCTCTCTGGCACGACGATTCGGCTACGACCTGTCGCGGATCGTCGCGTTCTCGAACCACACCGACGAACCGCATCAGCGCCTGTGCAACGTCGTCGGCCGAATCGGCGCGACCGCGATCTTCGTCCCCAGCCTCGACCACTTCCTCACTCACGAGGAGGTCCCGGCATCCCTGCTGACCCTGGCCGACATCGTCACGGTCGACACCCGCTACACCTACACCCGCTCCCAGGTCTCCTGACGTCTCCCCGGCCCCGCGAAAGCCGATTGCCAGAGGGCGGCAACGATTTCGGCGTGACCTCCCGGGCGCGGCCGTAGTCGATGGTGATGCCCGCGCTGCCGTGGCCGTAGTTGTGGATGACAGAGGTGTCGGGGAGCCGGGTGTGGTCGAGTTCGAAGCGGACCGCCGGGGCTATGTGGTCTCCTGGGAAAGACCGAGCCGATCGGGCTCCTCGCCGGCGGCCCACCAGTCCAGGAAAGCGGAGACGGTCGGCGGTCGGGCCCCGGAGCCAGGCGGCGTGCAGTGCGATCCGGGGTGGATTCGTCTAGAAGGGCACGACCACGACGTTGTCGTGGGCTGTGCGGGTGGTCCTGCGGCGATCCAGCACGCTGATGCCGGTGCGATTCGATACCGAATCCAGCACCTGTTCGGCATCGGATTCCCCGGCCACCAGATGCGGAATTCTTTCACCCCAGATGTGACCGACCAATTCGTCGCAGCTTTCCGGCCCTGCCCGCGGCGTAGGCGCGGATCGCGCGCTCCAGGGCGACCGCGTCGGCCAGCAGATCCGGTGCGCCGTCGGCGAGCGCGCTTCCGGCCTGCGTCAACTCCACGCCTCGGCCGTTCCGGACGAACAATTCGACGCCCAGTTCGCGTTCGAGCGCCTTGATCTGCTGGGAGCGCGCGGGCTGGGTGATTTGCAATGCGGCTGCGGCTCGTCCGAAATGTCGGTGTTCGGCCACGGCTTGAAGTAGCGCACGCGTCGCGGGTCCTCCACGCGGCCAGCCCAGCCGGATAAGAGGTTGTTATCAATGATGAAGAAAGACGTATTGGACCGACCCCGGGAAAACCGGTCAGGATCGAAGAACGGGGATTGACCGACAAGATCATTCGATACCAGCAAGGAGTATGCCGATGGCCGCCACTGTTGCCGTAGCGATCGCGGAAAATTTGCGGAACCGGGGCATTTCGGAATTCTTTGCGCAAAGTCTGCCGTCGAGTCTGGTGCTGGCCGCCGAGGATCGCGGAATTCGTCAAATCGTGTATCGCACCGAGAACGCGGGCGGCGCCATGGCCGACGGATTCGCCCGGGTCTCGCGCCGATGCGCTGTGGTCATGGCGCAGAACGGCCCCGCCGCCGCCCTGCTGGTACCCCCGCTCGCCGAAGCGGCCAAGGCCTCGACGCCGGTCGTCGCGCTCGTCCAGGATGTGCCCCGGCCGCACCGGAACAAGAACGCCTTTCAAGAGTTCGACCATCGGAGTCTGTTCGCGTGGTGCAAGTGGTTCGATCGGCTCGACGATCCGGAACGCACACCCGATTATCTCGATGCCGCATTCCGCGCGGCGACGAGTGGCCGGCCCGGTCCGGCGGTGCTGGACCGGTGCCCACCGAATCAGGTGAGCACCGGTCCGCGGGTGCCCGCTGCTATGTGTCGATGGTTGCGATCGGGGCCGTGCCGTAGTTGCGGGCGTAGCCGTTCTCGACGCCGACCAGGATGTCGACGACCTCGAAATAGCGGTCCCAGAAGGGTGTTTCGCGCAGCGCGTCGATGAGGAGCTGGTAGGTGTGGTGGTCGGGGGCCTCCCAGCTCCAGACGTCGGTCACGCGTGCGGAGTAGAACTCGGTGTCGTAGAAGCGGGAGTGGACGCCGGTCACCCGCTCGCGGATGGTCGGGACGATCTCGGTTTCGAATGCGTGCACGCGCTGCTCGACGGTCAGGGCGAGCCATTCGGGCGTGGTCTTGACCAACATGAACGCGGTGATGGTCGATTCGGAGTCGTTGTCGGACATGATGATTCCCTTCCGGTGAATTCCGGGTGTTCGGTCAGCGGTAGTAGCGGCCGCTGTCCAAGTCCTCGATGAGGCTGGGGGACTGGGGATTCCAGCCGAGCAGCGTACGAGTGGCGTCGCTGGTCGCGGACATGTCGGTGCCGAAGAACCGGCTGAGCCAGCCGAAGTGCGCGCCGGCCCGTTCGGCCGGAATCGAGGCGACGGGCAGATCGAGTCCGCGGCCGATGGCTTCGGCGATATCGCGGGTCGCGATGCCCGTCTCGGCGGTGGCATGCAGGACAGTTCCTGCGGGAGCGGGCTTTTCGAGCGCCAGCCGCACGATGCGCGCGGCATCGGAGCGGTGGATCGCGGCCCAGCGGACCGTGCCGTCGCCGATGTAGGCCGACACACCCCGGGTGCGGGCCGTGGCGACCAGTCCGGCCATGAACCCCGGGTCGCCCTCGGCGTGCACGGTCGGCGCGAAACGGGAGACGATCGCCCGGACGCCGCGATCGGCGAATTCCAGTGCGAGATTCTCGCTCCCGCCGCGCATGGAATCGATGCCGTGGAACGGGGAGGGGTCGTGTTCGGTGGTGGCCCGGTCGGGAGTGAGGCCCGACAGCCCCGAGGCGACTACGAACGGCCGATCCGAATCGATCAGCTCCGTGCCGATGGTCTCCACGGCGCCGCGTTCGGCCTTGTTCGTGACGGCCGGATTCGCGAAATCGTGTTTGTTGGCGAGGTGGACGACGGCCTCGGCCGCGGCTGCTCCGGCGCGAAGACTCTCGAGGTCGTCCAGGTCACCGCGCCGCACCAGCGCACCCTTGCGTTCGAGCGCGGCGGCGGAGCCATCGGAGCGAGCGAGTCCGGTGACGATGTGACCGGCGTCGAGCAACTGATCGACCACGGCCGAGCCGATCCATCCGGTCGCTCCGGTGACGAATACCTGCATGTCGATTCCTTTGTGTCGGTCCGCCCGCGGTCGCGAAGTGGAACGGTGAATTGCATGTCTTCGACGGTAGGGAAGTGCGGGTATTTCGTGCCACGCAACTTCAGCAATAACTCTTTGCGTAGGATGCAACTGTGAACGAGCAGCTGGATCTGAACCTTCTGCGGGTCTTCGACGCGCTGCTGCAGGACGGCAGCGTCACCGCGGCCTCGGAGCGTCTGCATCTGTCCATCCCGGCTACGAGCCGGGCGCTGGCGCGGCTGCGGCGGGCCATGAACGATCCGATTCTGGTGCGCGCGGGCCGTGGCATGGCCCCCACGCCGTTCGCGCTGCGCACCGCCCCGCGGGTGCGCTCGCTGTTGGACGAGGCCGCCGCGCTGATCAGTGCCGAGGGGGCCGACAACATCGCGGAACTGAAGCGCACCTTCACGATTCGCATCAACGACGGCGTCGCCGCGACCCTGGCCGCCACGGCGGTCGAAGCCACGTCCGCGGTCGCGCCCGGGGTGATCCTGCGTTTCGTGGCCGAGGGCAACGAGAGCACCGAGGCCCTGCGGGACGGCTCGATCGACCTCGACATCGGCGCGGGCGAGGCCGCCGCACCCGATATCCACAGCGCCTCGCTGTACCGCGAACGCGTCGTCGGCATCGTCCGCGCCGACAGTCCGCTGGGCCGCCATCGCCGCCCGACCGCGGCGCAACTGTGCCGCCACCCGCACGTCTCGGTGTCACGCCGGGGCCGTGTGCGCGGCCCTCTCGACGACGCCCTCGAATCCCAGGGCCTGCAACGTCACGTCGCCGCCGTCGTGCCCACCTATCTCGTGGCCGCTCTCCTGGTCGGCTCGACCCACTACCTCGGGCTGGTCCCGCAACGCCTCGCCGAACAGTACGGAGCCAACCTGGCCATCCGCTGGTTCCCCATCACCCTGCCCCTCCCCGAGATCGACGTCCGCCTATCCTGGCACGCCCGCCTCGACGCCGACCCGGCCCAACGCTGGCTCCGCGACACGATCCGCGCCGCCTTCGACAGTTCGCCTGCTGGGAGCCGTGCCCCGCTGGAGCACTGAACATGTTCGGCGGGAAAGCTTTTCGTATCGACCAGATGAGGATCATAGGCTCGCGTTGGCGGCGGGGGAATGCGGGCTTGCGCCGCATCCGTGTCGTCATCTCTTGCGGGCGCGATAGGCGGCGACGGCGTTGCGATTGCCGCAGGCGGTACTGCAGTAGCGGCGAGAACGGTTGCGGGACAGGTCGAGAACGATACCCTCACACGCCTGGTCCGCGCAGATGTCGAGGCGGCCGAGTTCGTCGGCGCGGATGAGATCGATCATGGCCATGGCGGTTTCCACGGCTATGCGGACATCGAGCGGGGCGTCCGGGGGGACGGCGTGGATGTGGTAGTCGAGCGCGTCGTGGCGGACCAGCCGCGGGACGGCGTGGTGGGCGGCCAAGATCTCGTTGACCAACTCGACCGCGGTGTCGCGATCGGCGGTGAGCAGGGCCCGCAGCGGGCCGCGCTGGGCGCGGACGGCAGCCAGCTCGGCATCGTCCCGAGCATGCGTGCCGGTGTAGGCGTGCGTCACGAAAAACTGGTCCAGCTGGGCGATTTCAGTCATGGTGTCCGGCTCTTCCGCGGAATTCACCAGCTCGACCGCAGAGATCATCGCGACGACGGTGTCATGAGCAAAAATCATGTTGACATATTACCCGCCGATTCTTAGCGTCATTAGCCATGGGGATCATGACTAATGACGGCCGGGTGCGCTCCGGGATGGTTTGTGCGGTGCTGTCGGCGTCGTCCTTCGGTTTGTCCGGGTCGCTGGCGCGCGGTTTGATGGATTCGGGCTGGAGCGCGGCGGCGGTCGTGGTGGTGCGAGTCCTGCTGGGCGGCCTGGTTCTGCTGCCCGTCGCCATCGTGCATCTGCGCGGGAATTGGAACCTGTTGCGCCGCAACCTTTCTCTGTTCGGCGCCTACGGTCTCCTCGCGGTGGCGGGTACCCAGCTCGCGTACTTCAACGCGGTCGCGCATATGACGGTCGGCGCGGCGCTGCTGGTCGAGTACACCGCGCCGATCGCGGTGGTGGCCTGGTTGTGGCTGCGGCACGGTCAACGTCCCGGCCGCACAACGGTTCTCGGGGCGATCCTGGGGAATCGCCGGCCTGATTCTGGTTCTGGACCTGATCTCCGGCGTCACGACGAGCGGGGTGGGCATCTGCTGGGCGCTCGGCGCGATGGTCGGCGCGGCAGCCTATTTCATCCTGTCCGCACACGGCGGCGACACGGTGCCGGGTACGGTGCTGGCCTCGGGCGGGCTGCTACTCGGCGGTATCGGACTGCTCCTGGCCGGGATCGTCGGCATCGTCCCGCTGCATGCGGGGACGGCGCCGGCGGATTTCGGCGGTCGCGCCGTTGCCTGGTGGTTCCCGGTGCTGGCCCTCGGAGTGGTGACCGCGGCGCTGGCCTACGTCAGCGGCATCGCCGCGACCCGCCTGCTCGGCTCCCGCCTGGCCTCCTTCGCGGCTCTGGCCGAGGTCGTGGCCGCGATCGTCTTCGCCTGGGCGCTACTCGGCGAAACTCCGCACCCGATCCAAATCCTCGGCGGCGCACTGATTCTCGCCGGAGTCGTCGTGGTGCGCCTGGGAGAGCCGGAGTACATCGCCACGCCGTCCGGTGAGTTGAACGCCGACATCACCGGGATCACCGGCCCCAACGGGTAACTCATCGGCGCTCCCGGCGCGGTTGCGGCCTGCGCTGTTCTACTCCGCTGCGATCGCCGCGGCCCGTCTCTCGGCGGGAACCGGCCGCATGTGTGGAGTTTGTCCTCGCGCAAGTGTGCGGCAAGACCGGCAGATCATCCCGTGTCCCAGCGAATCCGCTGCGGCAGCGCGTGAAAACCGTTGTGTCGCCGGTGATTCAGTGCGGCGGTATCATTTTGTCGAAATTGGCCAGAACCTTTTCGTGCCAATCGATTTCGGCTTGTATTCGGATGCGGGCGTGGTCGGCGATGAGGTCGTCGGCCGGGTTCTGGTCGGGCCACTGGCGGTCGAGTTGGTGGTCGATCCGGGCGGTGCGGGCGCGCAGGGCGGTGATCCGGTCCTCGAGGTAGCCACGCAGGAGGTCGCGGTCCAGGTCGGCGGCAGCGGTCAGGGCCAGGTCGACCGGGTCCGGGCGGATGTCGACCTCGGTGAGTGCCTCGTCGCGCAGGGCGCGCAGCTCGCGCATGCCCTCGGCGGTGATCTCGTAGACGGTCCGCGCGGGCAGCGCGCCGTCCTGCTCGGTGCGGATCGGCCGGATCAGGCCCTCGTCCTGCATCCGGTGCAGGGCGCTGTAGAGCGAGCCGGGTTTGACCCTGGACCACAGATCGGCGCGATCGACCCGTGCGCCGCGGCGAATCTGATGGCCGTGCATCGGGCCGCGTCTGGCCAGGGCGGCCAGGACGAACAGCCGGGTCTCGTTCATCTGAGTGAGTCTGGCACAACTACTCTGATTTGAGTACTCTCTGCCGAGTGGCAATACGACCGATTCTCATCGCGGGTGATCCCCGGCTGGCAACCCCGGCGCTGCCGGTGACCGAGTTCGACGACCAGCTTGCCGCGTTCGTCGAGGATCTGTTCGAGACCAATACCGCGGCCAACGGCGCGGGCCTGGCCGCGAACCAGGTCGGCGATCCGCGGGCGGTATTCGTCTACGACCTGGTCGAGGGCGGGGTGCGCCATCGCGGACATGTGGTGAATCCGGTGCTGGAGACCTCGGAGCTGCCCGAGTACATGCCGGATCCGGACGATGATCTCGAGGGCTGCCTGTCGGTGCCGGGAGAGTGGTTCCCGACCGGCCGCGCGAGTTGGGCGAAGGTCACCGGGGTGGACATGTCCGGCGAGCCGGTCGAGGTGGAGGCGACAACCGGATTTCTCGCCCGGTGCCTGCAACACGAGTCCGACCATCTCGCCGGTCGCCTGTATCTGACCCGGCTGATCGGGCGCAATCAGCGTGCGGCGCGCAAGATGATCAAGCGCCGGGGCTGGACCGAGCCGGGCGGCAGCTGGCTGCCGGGCACCGAGGATCCCCGATAGTCGTTGTCGCGGAAGGGGATCGGGCGTGACCCACGGCCGCCCGGCAGGCCGCCGCGGCGACCGCATACGATCGGCGCGGTGAACCAGCTGACCGAGCGCCCGGTGGGTGGCGCGCGCCCGGCCCTGTCCACCCCGGCTCTGCTGCGCCCCTCGCCCGATCCGGGCCCGGCCGATCGGCTGCGCGGATGGGTGGTCACACTGGTCCTCACCGCGATCGCGGCCATCACCCGATTCCAGAATCTGGGCTATCCGACCGACGGCGGCACACCGACTTTCGACGAGAAGTACTACGCCCATCAGGGCTGGGAGATGCTCACCGGCGGCGGGATCGAGGACGATCCGGCCTACGGATACATCGTGCATCCGCCGGTCGGCAAACAGATGATCGCGCTGGGGGAGGCGCTGTTCGGCTACACCCCGATGGGCTGGCGGTTCAGTGCGGCGGTCTTCGGGACGCTGTTGGTGCTGTTGGTCGTTCGCATCACCCGGCGCATGACGCGCTCGACCATGATCGGGGGGATCGCGGGTCTGCTGGTGATCTGTGACGGCACGAGCATGGTGCAGTCGCGCATCGGGATGCTGGACATCTTCCAGGCGCTGTTCGTGGTGGCCGCATTCGGCTGTCTGATCGTCGATCGTGATCAGGTGCGCGCCCGGCTGGCCCGCGCGGACGCCGAGGGACGTATCGCGGTGAGCCGGTACGGGCCTCGGCTGGGCGTGCGCTGGTGGCGGTTCGCGGGCGGGCTGCTGCTCGGATCGGGTTGCGGGACCAAGTGGTCCGGGCTGTACTTCATCGCCGCGTTCGGGATGCTGTCGGTCTGTTTCGATCTGGCCGCCCGGCGCGCGTACCGGGTGCCGCGGCCGTGGCTGGGCACCGCGCTGCGCGATGTCGGACCGGCGCTGTACGCGCTGGTGGTCATCCCGTTGCTGGTGTACCTGGGCAGCTACGGAACCTGGTTCGCCAGTGCGGACGGCTACGACCGGTATTCGGTCGGCAACCCGTATGCGGGGAAACATCCGCCCGGCTCGGGAGGCCCGTGGTCCTGGATTCCGGACGCGCTGCGGTCACTGTGGCACAACCAGGGCGAGTCGCTCAATTTCCATACGGCACTGACCAATTCGGCTGGCTACCATCACCCCTGGGAGTCCAAGCCCTGGTCGTGGCCGATGGGCTTGCGGCCGATGCTCTACCACTACTCGGACGGCGGCGTCACCGGCTGCGGCAAGTCGTACTGTGTGGACGCGGTGATGCTGGTGGGCACCCCGGCGCTGTGGTGGGTGTCGCTGCCGATGCTGGCCTGGGCACTGTGGCGCAGTACGACCCGCCGCGATTGGCGTTATGCCGCAGTGCTCGTCGGGTACTGCGCCGGATTCCTGCCCTGGTTCCTGGATCTGGATCGCGAGATGTACTTCTTCTACGCGGTTCCGATGGCCCCGTTCCTCGCGATGGGTGTCGCGCTGGTGCTCGGGGAAATTCTCGGTCCCGCGCCGATTCTGCGTGCGGCCGACGGGAATCGGTTCCTGGCCCCGAGTGAGCGGCGGACGTTGAATCTGATGGTCGTATGCCTGTATCTCGCTGCGGTGGTGGCGAATTTCGTGTGGCTGTGGCCGATTCTGACCGGGATGCCGATCACCGTGGACGACTGGCATGCGCGTCTCATGCTGCCGAGCTGGCGCTGATCCCGGGCGGAAAACCTTGCGCTGAGCGGTCTTTCAGGACGCCGGTACGCCGGGTACGCCGAGCAGGACCGGTACTTTGCGATCCCCGGTGTCGTCGAACGAGATGGTCGAGTCCGTCTCCTCCGGCGCGTTGACGAAAGAGACGAAGCGAGAAAGGATTTCCTCGTCCGCGAGTACCGCGGCCCATTCGTCCTTGTAACCGGCGATGTGGCGGGCCATGGCGGCTTCGAGGTCGGCGGCGATGCCGAGGCTGTCCTGGCATACGACCCGGCGTATGTGCTCGATCCCGCCGTCCAGGGATTCCTGCCAGGGC
>NZ_BDBQ01000087.1 GCF_001613065.1 Nocardia miyunensis NBRC 108239 | reverse complement strand
ACCTCTTGACATAAAGGGGAGCCATTGCCGATCTCGCGCCAGTCCGGGCTTCGGCTTTCGATGGTCGGCGACGGGCGAGATCCCCACCGGACCTCGTGACCGGACGTGTGAGGTTGCTCCCAACGCGAAGCGCGGAGGCGGCCATCGGGCGGATTCATTCGCACGCGTGATAACAGCAAATTTGCCTGACGATGACGACAGGGTGTGTGACCGCCGAGGCGAAGCCGCTGGTCGCGGCGTTGTGCCATATCGGGCCGGTGGGACGCGCCACACTGCCGGACCGGCGGTGCCGGCCATCGATTGCCCGAGGGGTGCGGTGTGGGTGCGGACCCGCCGCACTGCTAAGCTCGTCACCCGAAAGACATCCTTTAACGGACCGTCCCGTGAGGCGGGGAAGGAGGTCGGCATGGCTGTGCCCGAAGGTCGCGGCAGCCGCGTCAGGCCCGGCGGCGAGCGTAACCACGCAGGGCCCGCGGATGCCGCCGGTGAACACAGCTCGGCCAGGTCGAACGCTGCCGAGTATTCGCAGCGGCACGATCCCGAGTGGGTTCAGGCCGGGCGTGAGTTGCTGTCCGCCCAGGATGTCGGCCGGACCATCGCGCGAATGGCCCATCAGATCATCGAGAAGACCGCACTGGATTCCGCCGACACGACGTTGCCGCGGGTTGTCCTGATCGGAATTCCCACCCGCGGAACCACTCTCGCCGAACGGCTCACCGAACGCATCGAGGAGTTCTCCGGTGTGCGTCCCGCGCTCGGCTCGCTGGACATCACGCTCTACCGCGACGATCTGCGCAACCGCCCGCACCGGCCGCTCGAACGCACCTCGGTCCCCGAGGGCGGCATCGACGACGCGCTCGTGGTCCTGGTCGACGACGTGCTGTTCTCCGGCCGCAGCGTGCGCTCGGCCCTGGACGGCCTGCGCGATCTGGGCCGCCCCCGCGCGGTGCAGCTGGCGGTGCTGATCGACCGCGGCCATCGCGAACTACCCATCCGCGCGGACTACGTGGGCAAGAACGTGCCCACCTCGCGCAGTGAGGACATCTCGGTGCTGTTGACCGAATACGACGGCCGGGACGGCGTCTACCTGCATCAGGAGGTTCAGGCGTGAGGACGCATCCCGACCGGGTTCGCGGGGGGCGATCGTGAAGCATCTGCTGTCGGTGACCGATCTGGACCGCGGCGCGGCCACCGAACTACTGGACGACGCCCAGCGTTTCGAGCAGGCGCTGCTCGGGCGCGAGGTGCGCAAACTGCCGACACTGCGTGGCCGCACGGTGATGACGGTCTTCTTCGAGAACTCCACCCGCACCCGGGTGTCGTTCGAGGTGGCGGGGAAGTGGATGAGCGCCGACGTGATCAACGTCAGTGCGTCGAGTTCCTCGGTCTCCAAGGGGGAATCGCTGCGCGACACCGCGCTGACCCTGCACGCCGCGGGCGCGGACGCGCTGATCGTCCGGCATCCGGCCTCGGGCGCGGCACATCAGATCGCCCGCTGGTTCGGCGAGATGGACAGCGGCGCAGGCGGATTCGCGGGGCCGGGTCCGGCGGTGATCAATGCCGGGGACGGCACGCACGAACATCCGACCCAGGCCCTGCTGGACGCGCTGACCCTGCGCCAGCGCCTCGGCTCGCTCGACGGCAAGCGCGTGGTGATCGTCGGCGACATCCTGCACAGCCGGGTCGCCCGCTCGAACGCGCTGCTGCTGAACATCCTCGGCGCGGAGGTGGTGCTGGTCGCGCCGCGCACGCTGCTGCCGGTCGGCGTGGCGCAGTGGCCGGTGCGCATCTCGCATTCCCTCGACGCCGAACTGCCCGGCGCGGACGCGGTGATGATGCTGCGGGTACAGGCCGAACGGATGAACGGCGGGTTCTTCCCGTCCGCGCGTGAGTATTCGGTGAACTACGGGCTGAACGAGCGACGCATGGCGCTGCTGGACGAGAACGCGGTGGTCCTGCACCCCGGCCCGATGCTGCGCGGCATGGAAATCGCGCCGCAGGTGGCGGATTCGCCGAAAGCCGCTGTGCTGCAACAGGTCACCAATGGCGTGCACATGCGCATGGCGGTGCTGTTCCGCCTGCTGGTCGGTGCGGGGGAGCCCGCATGAGCCGCCGGACGGACACCGAGCGCACCGCGGCCCGCGATGGCCGGACGCCGGTGCGCGGCGAAGAGATAGGAATCCGATGAACGACGTCCTGATCCGGAACGTGCGCCTCTACGGTGCGGGCGACGAGGTCGACGTGCGCCTGGGCGAGGGCGAGATCCGGGAGATCGGCCCCGCGCTCGACGCCGGTGACGCCGAGGTCGTGGACGGCGCGGGCAAGTTCCTGCTGCCCGGCTTCGTGGATCTGCACACGCATCTGCGCGAACCGGGCCGCGAGGACACCGAGACCATCGAATCCGGTTCCGCCGCAGCCGCTCTGGGCGGTTACACCGCGGTCTTCGCGATGGCCAACACGACTCCGGTCGCGGATTCGGTCGTGGTCACCGACCACGTGTGGCGACGCGGGCGGGAGATCGGCCTGGTGGACGTGCATCCGGTCGGCGCGGTGACCGTGGGCCTGGCGGGCAAGCAGCTCGCCGAGATGGGCACCATGGCCGCCGGTGAGGCGCGGGTGCGGATGTTCTCCGACGACGGCCACTGTGTCTACGACCCGCTGATCATGCGCCGGGCACTGGAATACGCGAACTCGCTCGGCGTCCTGATCGCCCAGCACGCCGAGGAGCCCAGGCTCACCGAGGGGGCGGTAGCGCACGAGGGCCCCAACGCCGCCCGGCTCGGCCTGGCCGGATGGCCGCGCGCGGCCGAGGAGTCGATCGTGGCCCGAGACGCGCTGCTGGCCCGCGACGCCGATGCCCGCGTGCACATCTGCCACGCGTCCACCTCCGGCACCGTCGAACTGGTGAAATGGGCCAAGGGGCAGGGGATTTCGATCACCGCCGAGGTGACTCCGCATCATCTGCTGCTGGACGATTCGCGCCTGGAGACCTACGACGCGGTCAACAAGGTCAATCCGCCGCTGCGCGAGGCATCCGATGCGCAGGCTCTGCGCCGCGCCCTCGCCGAGGGCGTGATCGACTGTGTGGCGACAGATCACGCGCCACACGCCGAACAGGACAAGTGCTGCGAATTCGCCGCCGCCCGCCCCGGCATGCTGGGACTCGAGACCGCGCTGTCGGTCATCGTGCAGACCATGGTCGCGCCGGGCCTGCTCGACTGGCGCGGGGTGGCCCAGGTGATGAGCGAGAATCCGGCGCGGATCGCCGGTCTGGACGATCAGGGCCGTCCGCTCGCGGTGGGCGAACCGGCGAATCTGGTGCTGGTCGACCCTGATGCGACCTGGACGGTGCGCGGGAGTGAGCTCGCGAGCATCTCCGAGAACACGCCCTTCGAGGCGATGACCCTGCCCGCGCGGGTGAGCGCCACCTTCCTGCGCGGCCGGATCACCGCTCGCGAGGGCAAACCGGAACCGCGCGACGAGACCACGGGAGCGTTCTGATGGAGCGGACACTGCAGGTCGTCCTGCTACTCGTGCTGTTCTGCCTGGTCCTGTGGCTGATGTACCGGGCATGGCAGAAGAAAGCCCGGCGCCAAGCCGAGGCGGTCGGCGAGCTGCCGCCGGTGCCCGCCGAACTGGGTGCGCAACTGCTGGAACCGACGACGGGCCTGTACACCGGTACGACCCTCGCGCCCAGCTGGCAGAACCGGATCGCGGTGGGCGATCTGGGTTTCCGGGCCGCGGCGGAGCTGACCCGCTTCGAACGCGGCATCCTGCTCGAACGCGACGGTGCCGACGTGCTCTGGATTCCGCAGGAATCCATCACCGCGGTGCGCACCGAACGCGGTCATGCGGGCAAAGTGATGACACAAGATGGTGTGCTGGTAATTCGCTGGAAGCTGCCGACGGGAACCGAGGTGGACACCGGTTTCCGCGGCGACGACAAGACGGTGTACCCGGCGTGGGTCGCCGCGGCGGCCAGCACGAAGACGGGAGAAGAGACGACGTGACCGGGCAGAGCGCGATGATGGTGCTCGAGGACGGGCGGGTCTTCCGCGGCTCGTCCTTCGGCGCCGAGGGGCAGACCCTGGGTGAGGCGGTGTTCTGCACCGCGATGACGGGTTATCAGGAGACGCTGACCGATCCGAGCTACCACCGTCAGATCGTGGTGGCCACGGCCCCGCAGATCGGCAACACCGGCTGGAACGACGAGGACGACGAGTCCAAGCGGATCTGGGTGGCCGGATACGCGGTGCGCGATCCCGCGCGACGCGCCTCGAACTGGCGCGCCAGCACCACGCTGCAGGACGAACTGGTCCGCCAGGACGTGGTCGGCATCGCCGGGATCGACACCCGGGCACTGGTGCGGCACCTGCGCACGCGCGGTTCGATGAAGGCCGGGATCTTCTCCGGCGAGGCCGCGGCGGCGCCGGTGGACGAGCTGCTCGCCCGCGTCAACGATCAGCCCTCGATGCTTGGCGCGGATCTGGCCGAGCAGGTCAGCACCGATCGGCTGTACACGATCGAGCCGACCGGCGAGCGCCGATTCACCGTCGTCGCAGTCGATCTCGGCATCAAGACCAACACCCCGCGGATGTTCGCCGAGCGGGGTATGCGGGTGCACGTGGTGCCCTCGAACGTCACGCTGGATCAGATAAAGGAGCTGAATCCGAACGGGGTGTTCCTGTCCAACGGCCCCGGCGACCCGGCCACCCAGGATGCCGCGGTCGCGCTCACCGAAGGCATTCTGGGCGAAGGACTTCCGCTGTTCGGCATCTGCTTCGGCAACCAGATCCTCGGGCGCGCACTGGGTTTGAAAACCTACAAGATGAAGTTCGGGCACCGCGGCGTCAACGTGCCGATCGTGGATCACGCGACGGGACAGATCTCGATCACCGCGCAGAACCACGGATTCGCGCTCGAGGGCGAGGCCGGGCAGCGCTTCGACACCCCGTTCGGCACGGCCGAGGTGAGCCACACCTGCGCCAACGACGGCACGGTGGAGGGCGTGCGGCTGGTGGACGGCCGCGCCTTCTCGGTGCAGTACCACCCCGAGGCCGCCGCCGGTCCGCACGACGCCGCATATCTCTTCGACCGTTTCGCCGGTCTGATGGAAGGAGCCTGATGCCTCGCCGCGAGGATCTACGCCACATCCTGGTGATCGGCTCGGGCCCGATCGTGATCGGCCAGGCCTGCGAATTCGACTACTCCGGCACCCAGGCGTGCCGGGTGCTGCGGTCCGAGGGACTGCGGGTGTCGCTGGTGAACTCGAACCCCGCCACAATCATGACCGACCCGGAATTCGCCGACTCCACCTACGTCGAGCCGATCACGCCGGAATTCGTCGAGAAGGTCATCGACAAGGAACGTCCCGACGCGATCCTGGCCACACTGGGTGGCCAGACCGCGCTCAATACCGCTGTGGCCCTGCACGAACGGGGCGTGCTGGCCAAGTACGGCGTGGAGATGATCGGCGCGGACTTCGACGCCATCCAGCGCGGCGAGGACCGGCAGAAGTTCAAGGACATCGTCGCGAAGGTCGGCGGCGAGAGCGCCCGCTCCAGGGTCTGCTACACCATGGACGAGGTTCGCGAAACCGTTGCCGAGCTCGGTTTTCCGGTGGTCGTGCGCCCGTCGTTCACCATGGGCGGGCTCGGTTCGGGCATGGCCTACAACGACGACGATCTGGACCGCATCGCCGGTGGCGGCCTGGCCGCATCGCCGACGGCCAACGTGCTGATCGAGGAATCCATCCTGGGCTGGAAGGAATTCGAGCTCGAGCTGATGCGCGACCGCCGCGACAATGTGGTGATCGTCTGCTCGATCGAGAACGTCGACCCGATGGGCGTGCACACCGGCGACTCCATGACCGTCGCCCCGGCCATGACCCTCACCGACCGCGAATACCAGAAGATGCGCGATCTGGGCATCGCGATCCTGCGCGAGGTCGGCGTCGACACCGGCGGCTGCAACATCCAGTTCGCGGTGGACCCGGCCGACGGGCGTCTGATCGTCATCGAGATGAACCCGCGCGTCTCGCGTTCGTCCGCATTGGCTTCCAAGGCAACGGGTTTCCCGATCGCGAAGATCGCCGCGAAGCTCGCGATCGGCTATTCGCTCGACGAGATCGTCAACGACATCACCAAGGAGACGCCGGCCTGTTTCGAGCCCACGCTCGACTACGTGGTCGTGAAGGCGCCGCGGTTCGCGTTCGAGAAGTTCCCGGGTGCGGACCCGACGCTGACCACGACCATGAAGTCGGTCGGCGAGGCGATGTCCCTGGGCCGCAACTTCTCCGAGGCGCTGGGCAAGGTGCTGCGCTCGCTGGAGACCAAGGCCACGGGCTTCTGGACGCAGGGCGATGGCGAGTGGACCGATGTGCAGGCGATCCTGGACGATCTGCGGGTTCCCACCGAGGGCCGGATCTACCAGGTCGAGCGGGCTTTGCGCCTGGGCGCGAGCATCGAGGACGTCGCCGCGGCCTCGGGTGTCGACCCGTGGTTCGTGGCCGAGGTCGCGGGCCTGGTCGAGCTGCGCCGGGAGATCATCGACGCGCCCGTCCTGGACGAGCCGCTGCTGCGCACCGCCAAGCACTACGGCCTGTCCGATCGCCAGATCGCCGCGCTGCGACCCGAACTCGCGGGCGAGGGCGGTGTGCGGGAGTTGCGTCACCGGCTGGGCATCCGCCCGGTGTTCAAGACGGTGGACACCTGCGCCGCCGAATTCGAGGCGAAGACCCCGTACCACTACTCGGCGTACGAGCTGGATCCGGCCGCGGAGTCCGAGGTGGCTCCACAGCGCGAGCGCGAGAAGGTCATCATCCTGGGTTCGGGCCCGAACCGCATCGGCCAGGGCATCGAATTCGACTACTCGTGTGTGCATGCGGCGCAGACGCTTTCGGCCGCCGGATTCGAGACCATCATGGTCAACTGCAACCCGGAGACGGTCTCGACCGACTACGACACCGCCGACCGCCTGTACTTCGAGCCGCTCACCTTCGAGGACGTGCTCGAGGTGTATCACGCGGAGTCCGAGTCGGGCACCGTGGCCGGTGTGATCTGCCAGCTGGGCGGGCAGACCCCGCTGGGCCTGGCGCAGCGGCTGACCGATGCGGGCGTTCCCGTGGTCGGCACCTCGGCCGCGGCCATCGACCTGGCCGAGGATCGCGGTGAGTTCGGCGAGGTGCTGACCGCGGCCGGGCTGCCCGCGCCCAAGTACGGCACCGCGACCACCTTCCCACAGGCGAAGAAGATCGCCGCGGAGATCGGCTATCCGGTGCTGGTGCGTCCCTCGTACGTGCTGGGCGGGCGCGGCATGGAGATCGTCTACGACGAGAAGTCCTTGGCGGACTACATCTCTCGCGCCACCGAGATCACCCCGGATCATCCGGTGCTGGTCGACCGGTTCCTGGAGGACGCCATCGAGATCGACGTCGACGCCCTGTGCGACGGCGAGGAGGTCTACCTCGGCGGGGTCATGGAACATATCGAGGAGGCCGGTATCCACTCCGGTGACTCGGCGTGCGCACTGCCGCCGATCACGTTGGGCCGCAGCGATATCGAGGCAGTTCGCCGCTCGACCGCCGCGCTCGCCAAGGGGATCGGCGTGCGGGGTCTGCTGAACGTGCAGTACGCGCTCAAGGACGATGTGCTGTACGTGCTCGAGGCCAATCCGCGGGCCAGCCGAACCGTGCCGTTCGTGTCCAAGGCCACCGCCGTCCCGCTGGCCAAGGCCGCGGCGCGAATCGCGTTGGGGGCCACCATCGCCGGGCTGCGCAAGGAGGGGCTGCTGCCCGCGGAGGGTGACGGCGGTTACGCTCCGATCGAGGCCCCGGTCGCGGTCAAGGAGGCGGTCCTGCCCTTCCACCGGTTCCGTCGCCCGGACGGCACCGGCATCGATTCGCTGCTCTCGCCGGAGATGAAGTCCACCGGTGAAGTCATGGGCATCGACGCGGATTTCGGCACCGCGTTCGCCAAATCGCAGAGCGCGGCCTACGGTTCGCTGCCCACCGAGGGGACCGCGTTCGTCTCGATCGCCAACCGCGACAAGCGCGCGATGGTGTTCCCGGTCAAGCGCCTGCACGACTTGGGGTTCCGCATCCTGGCCACCGAGGGCACCGCGGAGATGTTGCGGCGCAACGGAATTCCTTGCGAGCGCGTGCGCAAGCAGTCCGATCCGGCGCTCGGCGGCGGGGCGGATGCGAGCGCCGGGGACCTCGCCGGGCCGTCCATCGTCGACCAGATCAAGGACGGCGAGATCGATATAGTGTTCAACACCCCGTACGGTAATTCCGGACCTCGAGTGGACGGCTACGAGATCCGCACCGCCGCCGTGGGCGCGAACATCCCGTGTATCACGACGGTGCAAGGTGCGGCCGCTGCCGTCCAGGGCATCGAGGCGACAATCAATGGAGGGATCGGAGTGCGGTCCCTCCAGGAGCTGCACGCCGTCCTGAGGGCCGGTACGAGTGGCCGACCCGAAGGCGGTAACGAGCGTGATCATCACGCATCCGTGAACGCCGCGATCTAGTACAGCTGAGAGAGGAACGAAGACGGTGGGAGCCATGGGTTTTGGTGCGGGACCCCGGCCGGGAACGCCGCGTCGGCGGCGGACCGGTCTCGGCGAGGTACGGGTGCCGGGTGGTGATATCCGGGTGATGCGCAACGTCGGCGGGTACAGCACCGTCGGCTTCCGCGCCAACCCGCCGATCGATCGCACCCGGGCGCCGGAGCCTGGGGAGCAGTCGGATTTCGAGCGTGAGCTCGAGGCCATCGACCGCGAGCTGGCCGCCGCGGAACGCGATCTGGCCGTCGACGGGAGGCTGGCGGATTCGCGCGAGCCCGCCGCGGCCGGATCGGCGGCGGAGCCGCGGTGAATCCGTTCGGTGTCCGGCTCCGCGATGCGATGGGTCGGCACGGCCCGGTGTGCGTCGGCATCGACCCGCATCCGCAACTGCTGCGCGCCTGGGAGCTCCCCGAGAACGTCGAGGGGCTCAAACGATTCGCCGACGCTTGCGTGGACGCCTTCGCCGGTCGGGTCGCGCTGGTGAAGCCGCAGGTGGCGTTCTTCGAAAGTTACGGCTCGGGCGGCATCGTCGTGCTGGAGGACACCATCGCGGCTCTGCGCGAGGCGGGCACGCTGGTGCTCGCCGACGCCAAACGCGGCGATATCGGCTCGACCATGGCCGCCTACGCGCAGGCATGGCTGGCGGACGGACCGCTGGGGTGTGACGCGCTCACCGTCTCGCCCTATCTCGGTTTCGGCTCGCTGACGCCGGCCCTCGAGCTGGCCGCGGCGAACGGCCGCGGGGTGTTCGTGCTCGCGGCGACGTCCAATCCCGAAGGCGCGCAAGTGCAGCGCGCGCAGGCGGCCGAGGGGCGCGACGTTGCCCAGACCATGGTCGACGAGGTCGCGGCGCACAACGCGGGCGCGGAATTCGGTTCGGTCGGCGTGGTGATCGGGGCGACGCTCGCCGAGGCGCCCGACCCGAGCCGCCTCAACGGCCCGATCCTGATGCCCGGTGTCGGTGCGCAGGGCGGGGGAGCGGATTCGATCCGCGCCCTGGTACCCGCGCAGAGCCTGCGGGCCGTGGTGCCCAACGTCTCGCGGGAGGTGCTGGGCGAGGGGCCGTCGGTGGCCGCCCTGCGCACCCGGGTGACCCAGCTGGCGGACGAATTCGCTTTCCTGCAGACCTGAAGCCGGTGCGGCGGTGAGTCCGCCGTGACGGCCGGACCGGTCGCCCCAGTTGACGGGGGCGACCGGTCCGTTTTTCGTTACGGGCACGCTGCGCGTTCGGATCCGGTGGATGGCCGAGGATTCATCGCGATGAGTTTTACGCCGTCAGGGAGGCGTTTGGACGGTGCTGTGGGGGCGTTGCGCGATAATCCGGTCCTGCCCGTCGTCGGTGCGGGCGCAATGCGTCGGGCAGAAGCTCGCTCGATGGCCTGCTGCGCTGGCCGCGGAGCGCGACACGCTGGGCAAAAATGTGCGACACGCGGATAAATTCCAGAAAATTCCTGGTCGGGCGATAACGGCACGGTTACGAGTTGGCGGGTCGGTTCATCCGGTACCGCGAGTACCCCGTATCCGGTGAGGAATATGCTGGTCAGAGGGCTGTTCGCAATTTTCGCACAGGCCTCGCCGAGATCGTCCGGGATCATCGCCGAACGGCGTGCGCGCGCCTGGGCGACCGCCCGAATCACCCGCTGACCTGGGGGG
Source organism: Nocardia miyunensis NBRC 108239 (assembly GCF_001613065.1). GTDB lineage: Bacteria > Actinomycetota > Actinomycetes > Mycobacteriales > Mycobacteriaceae > Nocardia > Nocardia miyunensis. The sequence continues at coordinate 65,406 of NZ_BDBQ01000087.1, read as the reverse complement.
TGGGTTCGCAATCGGCAGGCCGCGTGGGTACGGTCGCTGAGACCGCCGGGTTACCGGGGGTAGATCATGCAATGAACGATGAGACGGAGGAACCGTGGCCCTTCCCCAGCTGACTGACGAGCAGCGCGCCGCTGCTTTGGAGAAGGCGGCTGCCGCTCGCCGCGCTCGGGCAGAGCTCAAGGAGCGCCTGAAGCGTGGCGGCACCGACCTGAAGACGGTCCTGAAGGATGCCGAGACCGATGAGGTCCTGGGCAAGATGAAGGTGTCCGCACTGCTGGAGGCCCTGCCGAAGGTTGGCAAGGTCAAGGCGGCGGAAATCATGACCGAACTGGAGATCGCCCCGACCCGCCGCTTGCGTGGCCTGGGCGACCGTCAGCGCAAGGCGCTGCTGGCGAAGTTCGACTTCGAAGCCTGATCCGAGGGTGGTCGAACACACGAAGACGGGTCGGCTGGTCGTACTGGTCGGCCCCTCGGCCGTCGGGAAGTCCACTGTGGTCCGCTGTGTCCGCGAGCGGCTGCCGGAATTGGTATTCAGTGTGTCGGCCACCACCCGGGCCCCGCGGCCCGGGGAGGTCGACGGCCGCGACTACCGGTTCGTGACCAGGGCCGAATTCGACACCATGATCGAGAAGGGGGAGATGCTCGAGTGGGCCGATATCCACGGCGGCCTGCAGCGGTCCGGGACACCGGCCGCACCGGTCCGGACGGCGCTGGCCGCCGGGAAACCGGTTCTCGTGGAGGTGGACCTCGCGGGGGCGCGCTCGATTCGCGCCGCGATGCCGCAGGCCCTGCTGGTATTTCTGGCCCCGCCCAGCTGGGAGGAGCTCGTCGCCCGGCTGACCTCGCGCGGCACCGAATCGCCCGAGGTGATCGAACGCCGATTGCTGACCGCGAAGACCGAACTCGCGGCATGTGACGAGTTCGACACAGTGATCGTGAACGACGAGGTGACTGCTGCCTGTGAGCAGTTGGTATCGTTGTTCGTTAGCACAAATTCGCGATAGAGCGCGCCCGTCGTCCGGGCGACGGCTCTGTCTCCCAGACCACTACACAGACCCGCAGGAGCCTCACCAGTGAGCGACACCAAGACCGTGCCCGCGTACGACACCCCGGTCGGCCTCACCAACCCGCCGATCGACGAGCTGCTCGAGCGCACGTCGTCCAAGTATGCGCTGGTCATCTACGCGGCCAAGCGGGCGCGCCAGATCAACGACTACTACAACCAGCTCGGCGACGGGATCCTCGAGTACGTCGGTCCCCTGGTCGAGCCGGGCCTGCAGGAGAAGCCGCTGTCGGTGGCCATGCGGGAGATCCATTCCGACCTGCTCGAACACACCGAAGGCGAGTGAGCGAGCGCCGCGAGGCACAGTGACCCGACGCACCGAAGAGGCATGACGAATGCGGATCGTTGTCGGCGTAGGCGGCGGGATCGCCGCCTACAAGGCCTGCTCGCTCGTTCGTAAATTCACCGAGACCGGTCACGACGTCCGGGTGATACCGACCGAGTCTGCGCTGCAATTCATCGGCAAGGCCACGTTCGAGGCCCTGTCGGGCAATCCGGTGCACACCGGCGTCTTCGCCGACGTGCCCGAGGTTCCGCATGTGCGCCTCGGCCAGGAGGCCGATCTGGTGGTCATCGCCCCGGCGACGGCCGACCTGATGGCGCGCGCCGCGATGGGCCGCGCCGACGATCTGCTGACCGCGACGCTGCTCACCGCGCGATGTCCGATCCTGTTCGCCCCGGCGATGCACACCGAGATGTGGGAGCACCCGGCCACGGTGGCCAACGTCCGGACGCTGCGTGCGCACGGCGCGATCGTCGCAGAACCGGCGTCGGGACGGCTCACCGGCGCGGACACCGGTCCCGGGCGGCTGCCCGAGGCGGAGGAGATCTTCGCGCTGGCCTCGCTGTTGCTCGAACGCGACGACGCCATTCCGCGCGATCTCGAGGGCCGCCGCGTCGTGGTGTCGGCGGGCGGTACCCGCGAGCCGCTGGATCCGGTGCGTTTCCTGGGCAATCGCAGTTCGGGCAAACAGGGTTTCGCCCTGGCGCGCCTGGCGGCGCAACGCGGCGCTCGGGTCACGCTGATCGCCGGAAACACCATCGGCCTGGACGCCCCGGCCGCGGTGGAACTGGTGCACGTCACCACCGCCGAACAGCTGCGCGTCGCGGTCGACAAGCACGCCACCGGCGCGGACGCGGTGATCATGGCCGCCGCGGTGGCGGACTTCCGTCCGATCAACGTCGCCGCCGCGAAAATCAAAAAGGGCGCCGGCGAACCCAATTCGATCGAGCTGACGAAAACCGAAGACATTCTGGCGGGTCTGGTGCAGGCTCGGCGGGACGGCCGGTTGACCGGAACCGCGATCGTCGGATTCGCCGCCGAGACCGGTGACGAACACGGCGACGTCCTCACCCACGCGCGCGCGAAGCTGAAGCGCAAGGGGTGTGATCTGTTGGTAGTGAACGCGGTCGGCGAGGGCAAGGCCTTCGAGGTCGACCACAACGACGGCTGGCTGCTCGGCGCCGACGGCACCGAGCAGGCCCTCGATCACGGATCGAAGGCTCTGCTGGCCAGCCGGGTGCTGGATGCGCTCGGTCCGCTGCTGCGCTGAGCAATCGGCGGATTCGGCCTATCCTGCAAGTAGCACGCGATGCTCCACGGCATCGGGTGCACGGTTTCACCGATCGCCGAAACGGGGCCCTGTGGAGGCGTTGTGGCTGGTGCGTGCGTCCTGACGGCGTTATGCGAGACCCCACTGCGTCGGTGGTTTGGAATAGTCTGAGGCAAAGGCCTCATGACAGCGGGCCGAGCAGCTCCGTGATCGCGGTGCTGTCGCGGGCCCGGGACGAGAAACCCGTTGAGGGAGAGGGAGAACTGTGGGCACGACTGGCAGCCGCCTATTCACCAGTGAGTCCGTGACGGAGGGCCATCCGGACAAGATCTGTGACGCTATCAGCGATTCCGTTCTCGACGCTCTGCTCGCGCAGGATCCGCGCAGCCGAGTGGCAGTGGAGACCTTGGTCACCACGGGTCAGGTGCACGTCGCCGGTGAGGTGACCACCGAGGCATACGCCGACATCCCCACGATCGTGCGGGAGAAGGTGCTGGAGATCGGATACGACTCCTCGGCAAAGGGTTTCGACGGCGCCTCCTGTGGTGTGAACATCGCGATCGGTGCGCAGTCGCCCGATATCGCCCAGGGTGTCGACCACTCGCACGAGGCCCGCGTCGGCGGTTCCGACGATGAGATCGAGCGGCAGGGCGCCGGCGATCAGGGCCTGATGTTCGGGTACGCCACCAGGGAGACCCCCGAACTGATGCCGCTGCCGATCGCGCTGGCGCACCGCCTGTCGCGGCGTCTGACCGAGGTGCGCAAGTCCGGTGTGCTGCCGTATCTGCGGCCGGACGGCAAGACCCAGGTGACCATCGAATACGAGGGTGCGCGGCCGGTGCGCCTGGACACGGTCGTGCTGTCCACCCAGCACGCCGCCGATATAGATCTGGACAATCTGCTTACCCCCGACATCCGCGAGAAGGTCGTGGAGGCGGTGCTGAGCGAGCTGGAGCTGCCCATCCCGCTGGACACCTCCGATTTCCGGCTGCTGGTGAACCCGACCGGCAAGTTCGTGCTCGGTGGTCCGATGGGCGATGCGGGTCTGACCGGTCGCAAGATCATCGTCGACACCTACGGCGGTATGGCCCGCCACGGTGGCGGCGCGTTCTCCGGCAAGGATCCGTCGAAGGTGGACCGTTCGGCCGCGTATGCCATGCGCTGGGTCGCGAAGAACGTGGTCGCCGCGGATCTGGCCGAGCGGGTCGAGGTGCAGGTCGCCTACGCCATCGGCAAGGCCGCCCCGGTGGGCCTGTTCGTCGAGACCTTCGGCACCGAGAAGGTCGAGGAGACCGCGATCTCCGCGGCCATCGGCGAGGTCTTCGACCTGCGTCCGGGTGCGATCATCCGCGACCTGGACCTGCTGCGCCCCATCTACGCACCGACCGCCGCGTACGGCCACTTCGGCCGCACCGACATCGACCTGCCCTGGGAGCGTACCGACCGTGCGGACAAGCTCCGCGCCGCGGCGGGTTTGTAAGCCGTTGGGACATTGCACCGGATGCGGATCGGCACACCGTGAATTGCGGTGGGGCCGTGCATGTTCCGTAGGAGGCCGCGTCGGATCGCGCGTGCGCGCGGTGCGCGCGGCCGCCGGGCAGTAGTTGGCCGAGCCCACGGTGTCCGCCGCGGCCGCCGGATCCGCCTCCGATGCGGCGGGTGCGGGGAAGCGGCGCGGGAAGCGAACGAAGACGGCCACGAACGACGTGGCCGTCTCGCACCCCGTCGCGCGGGTCCTGCCGATGCTGGAACCCGCTCATCTCGATCGCGACTTCGACTATCTGGTCCCGCCCGAGATGGACGAGCTCGCTCAACCGGGCGTGCGTGTGCGCATACGCTTTTCGGGTCGCCTGGTCGATGGCTACCTGCTGGAGCGACTCGAACACTCGGACCACACCGGCACCCTGATGCGTCTCGAGCGCGTCGTCTCCGGGGAACGCGTACTCACCCCGGAAATCCTGCGCCTGATCACCGCCGTCGCCGCGCGTTACGCCGGAACCCGCGCCGACGTCCTACGCCTGGCGATCCCACCGCGCCACGCGAGAACCGAAGCGGGCCCGGCAAATCCGAAGCTGGCCCGCAACACGCCGAAATCTCGTGCCGAGGCATTCTCCGACGCCACGGTCGCCGCAGATCCCACCGTGGCACTCGGCACATCGGATCCCGAACCCACCTTCCCGAATATCCCGTCCGCGGACACCGCGTCCCCCGAACCGCGTGCAGCGATGGTATCGGGCACCGCGGACCCATCCGATTCCTCGTCCGTGGACGACAAGGTCGCGAATCGAGACGCTGGAGAGACCGCGGCGAATCCGGGAGCCGATGCAGCGTCGAATGCACGCCTGACCTCGGCCCCCGACCGACCGCTCATCGTGTCCACCGAAAAGCACGCCGATGCCGGGCTCGATGACATGCCAGACGCGGGCGGTCGAGATGACATTGCCGACCGAGCGGGCCGTGCGGGGGCAGATACGGCCGGGACCGACCGAGCCGGCGAATACGTCGTGACCGATGAAAAATCGCATATCGAGTTCGGATCAACCACTGACAGCTCGATGATCGAGTCCGCCGGGGAACGCCTCGATACCGAACGCGGTGACCGTGCCGGGGGCGGGGACGGTGATGTGCGGGCCTCGGCAGGCGACGTGGACGATCCGGTGAGCGAATCCGGCGCGGGTGTGGATGTGCGGCCGGATAGTGCTGCGGCAGTTGATATTTCGCGGTATTCGGAGTGGTCTCGCTATCGGCACGGGGCTTCGTTTCTCGGTGCGTTGGCGGCGGGGAAGGGGCCGCGGGCGGCGTGGCAGGCGTTGCCGGGGGAGGATTGGGCGCGGCGGCTGGCGGAGCTGGCGGCTGTGGTGGCCGGGGGTGGGCGCGGCGTGGTGGTGATGGTTCCGGATCAGCGGGATCTGGATCGGGTGCTGGCGGCCTGTGCTGAGTTGGTGGGGGAGGCCGCGGTGGGGCTGGCCGCGGGGCTGGGGCCCTCGGCGCGGTATCGGCGGTGGTTGGCGGCGTTGCGGGGGACTGCGCGGATCGTCGTGGGGACGCGCAGTTCGGTGTTCGCGCCGGTGCACGATCTGGGATTGGTCGTGATCTGGGACGACGGCGACGACACCTACGCCGAACCGCGGTCGCCGTATCCGCACGCGCGGGAGGTGGCGATGCTGCGGGTGCACGAGACCGGGGCGGCGTTCCTCGCGGGGGGATTCGCGCGGACCGCGGAGATCCAGGCCGTCGTAGCCTCGGGCTGGGCACACGACCTCGTCGCCGATCGCGCCGTCGTGCGGCAGTACGCGCCGCGGATCAGCGCGCCGGGGGACAGTGACGTCGCGCTGGAACGGGATCCGGTCGCGCGGGCGGTGCGGATTCCCGCGGTGGCCTTCACCGCGGCCCGCAAGGCGCTCGCTGCCGGGGATCCGGTGCTCGTGCAGGTGCCTCGGCGCGGTTACGTTCCCGCGTTGTCGTGTGCGCGGTGCCGCACGCCCGCGCGATGTCGGCACTGCAACGGTCCGCTCGCCCTGCCCGCTGAGCCCGCCGTGCCTCGGCCCGCCGGGGATGCCGCCCGGCCGGGGTCGGCTCGGGAACTGGGGGTTGCGCTGTCGCGTAGTCGGTCCGGGGAGGTCGCGCACAGTCCCCAGTGCCGCTGGTGCGGCCGGACCGATGCGGCCTTCCGCTGCGGCGCCTGCGGTGCGCGGGCGTTGCGCGCGGTGGTCATCGGCGCCGCGCGCACGGCGGAGGAACTGGGCCGGGCCTTCCCGGGCGTGCCGATCCGGGGGTCCGGCGGTGCGACCGTGCTGGATTCGATTTCCGAGGGACCGCAGGTCGTCGTGTCGACCATCGGTGCGGAGCCGAGTGCGCCGGGAGGGTACGGCGTCGCGCTGCTGCTGGACGGTTGGGCGCTGCTGGGGCGCGCCGATCTGCGCGCGGCCGAGGACGCGTTGCGGCGCTGGATGTCCGCGGCCGCGCTGGTCCGCCCGACCGGCCAGGTCATCGTGATGGCCGAACCGTCGGTGCCGACCGTACAGGCGCTGGTGCGCTGGGATCCGGTGACGCACGCGGAGTTCGAACTGGCGGCGCGTGCCGAGGTCCGCTTCCCACCCGCGGTGCGCTTGGCCGCCCTCGACGGAACCACCGATTCCATCGCCGAATTGCTCGGCGAGACAAAGCTTCCCGCGGGTGTGGAGGTACTGGGCCCGGTACCGCTCCCGCCCGGCGCACGCACACCGTTCTCCGCCGGAGACGCACCCCCCGAGATCGAACGCATGATCCTGCGCGCGGACCGAGCACAGGCCGCAACCCTGTCTCACGCGCTGTCCGCCGCCCTCGCCGTCCGCAGCACCCGCCGCTCGGGCGACCCGCTGCGCGTCCAGATCGATCCCATCGACATCGGCTGAGCCGCAGCGGATTCGGCAACGAGTCCTGCTGCGGTGCAGTGCGATTCGAGTCCGAGGAGCGGGTCAGCGGAAGGCGTCCGCGTGGCGAGCGGCCCAGCTGGCGAAGGGGGTGGCGGGGCGGCCGAGGACCTTCTCGACGTCGGGGCTGACCTGCTGTTCGGCGGGGGTGGGCGTGCCGAGGATCGACAGGGTGACCTCCGCGACGGGGGCCGGCATGTACTCGGATATCGCCGAGAACGCCTGGGCTCGGGTGAGTTCGTGGAAAGTGATCGGCTCACCGAGTGCCCGGCCCAGGTCGCGGACCTGTTCGCGCGGGGAGATGGGTTCGGGGCCGGTGAGGGTGTACGCGTGTCCGGCGTGCTCGTCCGAGCACAGTGCGGCGGCGGCTGCCTCGGCGATATCGGACGGATCGATCTGTGGCAGTGCGATATCGCCGAACGGCCAGTGCACCGCGCGCTGGGCGCGGACCGACTCGGCCCAGGCGAAGGTGTTCGAGAAGAATCCGCTGGGCCGCAGGATCGTCCAGGTCAGGCCCGAATCCCGCAGTGCGGCTTCGAAAGCGGTGATGCGGGGGGCCGCGGCATTGCCGGGGCGGGTTTCGGCCGACTGCGAACCGAGTAGCACCACCTTGCGGACTCCGGCCCGCTCGATCGCGCGCAGGACCTCGCTGGGCGGAGGTCCGAAAACGCCCTGTTCCCCGGACAGCAGCAGGAACAGTGCGTCGCCACCGGCAGCGGCCGCCGCGAGCTCGTCCGAATCGGACAGGTCGGCGCGCCGGTACTCGACTCCCTCCCGGTGACGGCTCTCCTTCACGCCCCGCGAGAGCGCTACCACCTTCTCGCCCCGCGCGGCCAGACCCTGCACGAGCGCTTCGCCGACATTGCCGGTCGCCCCGGTCACCACGATCATCGACATCTCCTTAGTTAGTTGGCTGACTAAGACTGTACGGCCGGAAGTCCGTTGTTGTCTATACTTAGTTGTATGACTGACTCAATCGAAGTGAAGCGGGTCGGCAAGCGGGAGCGGTTGGCCACGGCGGCCGCGCGCATCTTCCACGAACAGGGTGTGGAGAAGACGACCATCGCCGATATCGCGCGAGCCGCGGACGTGCCGGTCGGCAACGTCTACTACTACTACAAGACCAAGGATCAGCTCGTGCAGGCGGCCATCGGCGCCCACGCGCTGGGGATGCGCAACGTGGTCGCGGAACTCGAGCGGTACGAGGACCCGGCCGACCGGCTCAAGGGACTCATTCGCCTCTGGATCGGCCGGAGTGATCTCGCGGCCCGATTCGGTTGTCCCACGGGAACTCTGGCCACCGAGCTGGACAAGCGCGGCGACGGTCTCGATCGTGAGCTGGCCGTCGTCCTGCGGGCGCTGATCACCTGGGTGCGCGCGCAGTTCGCGGCGATGGGTCGCCCCGACGCCGCCGAGCTGTCGATGGCGCTGATCGCCTCTTATCAGGGAATCTCACTGCTCACCAACACTTTTCGCGATCCGGAGCTGATGATCGTGGAGGGCCGCCGATTGGAGAAGTGGATCGATTCGCTGGCGGCCTGACCGCGCGTCAGGTTTCGTCGCTGCTGTGCTCGAGGGTGAGCCCGGGGCTCTCGGTGATCGTCCGCAGGGCGCGCTGGATCGAGCGATCCAATTCCGCTGTGTCGCTGCCCATTCCGATCAGCAGGTCCACGGTTGCGGGGCCCAGGACGGCGGTCATGGCCTGGCCCTGGCTGCCGAGAAGGCCGGTCAGTTCGAGCAGGACGACCCCGTGGATGAGTCCCCACAGTCGCGCGGCAACCTGCTGGGGCGGATCCGCGCGGATGCGACCGGCATCGATCATCCGTTGTACGACTCTGACGAGCTGCTGGTATGTCTCGGTGTCGTTGCCCTCCGGCAGGGCTTCGGCGGTGAAGTCGTGGAGCGAGCCGGTGTGCAGTGAGGTCAGGCCGAACATCAGCCGGTAGCGCTGGGGGCTGGCCAGGGCGTACTGCCGATAGGCCGCGCCCATCACCAGGAAATCGGCGATCGGGTCCTCGGTCGGCGCGACCGAGCCCAGCGCCGCGCCGAACTGGGTGAACGCCTCGCCGACGATCGCCGAGAGCAGTCCGGGCATGCCCTCGAAGTGGGTGTAGACCGCCATCGTCGAGGTGCCCACCTCCGCGGCGACGCGGCGCGCCTGCAGCGCTTCGGGGCCGACCTCCTCGAGCAGCCGGAGACCGGCTTCGATCAGTTGTTCGCGCATCTGCGCGCCGGTCTGCCGAGTCGATCGGGTCGATCGGCGGGGTTGAGAACTCACTGTTGCGGCACCTCCATAACAAGGTTATCGTAGCTCATATAACGTTGTTATACGGGAGGAGTCTCGCATGGGAAATCGCTACCTCGAGGGCGGCTTCGCGCCGCTCGAGAAGGAATTCACGCTGACGGATCTGCCGGTGACCGGCACGATCCCGGACCATCTCGACGGCAGATATCTGCGCAACGGTCCGAATCCGGCCGGTGATCTGGATCCGGAGCTCTATCACTGGTTCCGCGGCGACGGCATGGTGCACGGCATCCGCCTGCGCGAGGGCCGCGCCGAGTGGTACCGCAATCGCTGGGTGCGCGGCCCGATGACCTCGGTCGCGCTCGGTGAGCAGCCGCTGGCGGGCAACTCGGCCGCCGGAGGGAATGGGCCGAATACGAACGTGATCGGAGTGGCCGGGCGGACGCTGGCCATCGTCGAGGCCGGCGGACCGGCGTACGAACTCACCGAGGAACTCGACACGGTCGGGCCCTGCGATTTCGACGGCACGCTGACCGGGGGATACACCGCACATCCCAAACGCGATCCGGCCACCGGCGAGCTGCACGCGGTGTCGTACTCGTTCCAGCGCGGAAATCGGGTGCAGTACTCGGTGATCGGCGTCGACGGCCGGGCCCGGCGCACGGTCGACATCGAGGTCGGCGGCTCACCGATGATGCACGATTTCTCGCTCACCGAGAACCACGTGGTGTTCTACGACCTGCCGGTCACCTTCGACGCTCGGATCGCGTCGGAGATGAGCGTGCCCCGGGGGCTGCGACTGCCGGTGCGGCTGATGCTCTCGGCCATGGTCGGCCGGGTGCGGGTGCCGACGCCGCCGACGCCGAATTCACCTGCGCCCCTGCGGGATCGGCGGATGCCGTACAGCTGGGATCCGAAATATCCGGCCCGGATCGGGGTGATGCCCCGCGCGGGCGGCTCCGCGGACGTGCGGTGGTTCGACATCGAGCCGTGCTACGTGTTTCATCCGATGAACGCCTACGACGAGGACGGCGTGATCGTGCTGGACGTGGTCCGCTACGACACGATGTTCGAGCAGGGGCATCGCGGTCCGTCCGGGCGTGCGGCCCTGGATCGCTGGGAGGTCGACCTGGGTGCGGGCAAGGTGCGGCAGTCTCGTCTGGACGATCGCCCGCAGGAGTTCCCGCGGGTGGACGAGCGTCTCGTGGGGCGCCGGCACCGGTACGGCTACGCGCCCGCGGTCGGGCGTGATCTGGAGGGCGGCGCGGTGCTGTACAAGCACGATCTGAGCACCGGCGACACCACCGAACGTTCCTTCGGCGCGAGAAAAGGGTTGGGGGAGTTCGTGTTCGAGCCCTCCTCGCCGGATGCGGCCGAGGACGAGGGCGTGCTGATGGGTTTCGTGTACGACGCGCCGACCGATCGGAGTGAGCTGGCCATCCTGGACGCCGGAACCCTCGAGACCGTGGCGAGTATCGCCCTGCCACATCGGGTGCCCGCCGGATTCCACGGCAACTGGCTACCCTCGAACTGAGCCGAATGGTCGGTTCGTGGCTCTCCTCACACTTGTCTAAGATGCATTGTCGATATATCGTCGATTAAGTAATCGTAAGAACAAGCCTGAGGAGGCTGCCATGGAGAACATGGAGAACATGGATATGCGCGGCCGCCGTCGCGGCCCGCGCCCCGCTGATCGCCGATGGGAGGGCCGCGGTCCGGGCGGTCGTGAGCACTTCCGTCGGCACCCGCACGGCGGTTCGGGCTTCGGTCCGGAATTCGGCCCGTTCGGTGGCGATTTCGGTCCCGGCTTCGGCCGTGGTTTCGGTCGTGGCCGGGGCCGCGGCGGACGGGGTCGGCGCGGTGATGTGCGTGCGGCGATCCTGCTGTTGCTGCGGGACCGTCCGATGCACGGGTACGAGCTGATCCAGCAGATCCGCGAGCGTAGCGGCGATGTCTGGCGGCCCAGCCCGGGGTCGATCTACCCGGCGCTGTCCCAGCTCGAGGACGAGGGTCTGGTGCTCATCGACAAGGTGGCCGGTCGCAAGACCGCCAAGCTCACCGAGTCCGGCGTCGAATACGTCGAGCAGCACGCGGCCGAACTCGGCGATCCCTGGCAGGAGGTCCGCGACGGCGTCGGGGATCAGGCCCTGGATCTGCGCGAGCTCGTCGGGCAGCTGATGGGTGCGGTCGCGCAGGTGGCTCGTGCGGGCACCGCGGAGCAGGCGGCCAAGGCCGCCGAGGTGCTCACCGAGGCGCGCCGCTCGCTCTACCGGATCCTCGCCGACGATGAGACCGGCGAGAAGTGAACCGCGACTTCGGGCCGGGCAGATCGCCGTGCCGCGGCACGGATTTCCGGTCCGGTGCGCAATGATCGGGACATGGCACAATGCGGTCCCCGCATTGATCGGGGCTGGTCACAGCATTCGGGACGATCGCGTCGCCAGAACCGATCACGTCGGACGGCCGCGGCGGTGGCACTGGCGGGTGCGCTGATCCTCGGGATCGGCACACCCGGCGAGGCCGAACCGCCGCGGCCGCCCGCATATCGCCCACCCGTCGTCCCCACCCTGCCGGGCCCGCCGCAGCAGGGACATCTGGACGCGGTGCGCTATCAGAGGGCCCACCCCGGCGTGACTCCGGAGGGCACCAACGACTTCGGCTGCCGCCCGACCGCCGAGCATCCGCGTCCGGTGATTCTGGCGCACGGCACCGACGCCTCGGCCTATATCAACTGGGCGGGGATCGGGCCGCAGCTGGTGCAGGCCGGATTCTGCGTCTTCGCGCCGAATTACGGCGGCAAGCCCGGCGCCACCAGTTATGGCACCGAGGATCTGTGGATCTCCTCGTATCAGATCGGCGACTTCGTCGATCAGGTGCTGGCCGCGACCGGTGCGCGGCAGGTCGACCTGGTCGGATTCTCCCAGGGCGCCAACGTGACCCGGTACTACATCGACAAACTCGGCGGCGCGTCCAAGGTGGCGCGATGGGTCGGTCTCGCCTCGCCGACTAACGGCGGGATCATGTACGGGCTGGTCCCGCTCGCCGACGCGCTGCCCGGATTGTGGCCGGTCTATCGGGATCTGACCTCGCTGGCCGCGGTTCAACAGGCCGCGGGCTCGCCGTTCATCCGGCAGCTGAACGAGGGCGGGGACACTGTGCCGGGAGTGGACTACACGACGATCATCACCCGTGTCGACGAGATGGTCCAGCCCTTCGACAGTATGAAACTGCGTGGTCCGGGAGCGCGTAATCTCGTGCTGCAGGATCTGTGCCCGATCGATCTGACCGGGCATTTCCACATGGTGTACGACCCGTTCGTGCAGCAGTTGCTGCGCAATGTGCTGGACCCGGCGCACGCTCGCCCGCCGGAATGCCGGTTCGTGCCGCTGGGCACCGGAATCCCCGAGGTGATCCTGGGCGCGTACACCTGAGCCGGGCGGGTCGGGTATTCCGCGCGGGAGCTGTCGGGGCCATCCGTAAAATGAGGCGACCGCATTCTTTCATCGCCTCGGGGAGTTACCGTGACCGTCCAGCCCGTTCGCCTTTTCGGCGACCCCGTCCTGCGCGCCCGCGCGGACGAGGCCACCTCCTTCGACCGGGAGTTGCGTCAACTGGTAACCGACCTGACCGACACCATGCATGCCAGCGGCGGCGTCGGGATGGCCGCGCCGCAGATCGGGGTCGGCCTGCGGGTGTTCGTCTACGACACGCTCGGTGCGACACGCGCCGGCACGCCTCGCGCCGGACATCTGATCAACCCGTCCTACGAGGTGCTCGGGGACGAGGAGCAGACCGGGGCGGAGGGATGCCTGTCGATTCCGGGACTGCGCTACGACGTCACCCGATCGCTGCGGGTGCGGGCCAGGGGCGTCGACGCGGACGGCGCCGCGGTGGAATTCGAGGCCGAGGGACTGCTGGCACGCTGCGTGCAGCACGAATCCGATCATCTCGACGGTGTGCTCTACCTCGACCGGCTCGACCCGGCCGCGCGCAAGGCGGCCCTGCGCGAGGTGCGCGAATCCGAGTGGTTCGGTGCGGGCAAGACCGTCATGTCGGCGGCCGAGGTGGCCGGGGCCCGTGTGGCCTCGGCGGGGCAGGGGGACTGATGCGGCTGGTCTTCGCCGGTACGCCCGAGCCCGCGGTGCCCTCGCTGCGGCGGCTGCTCGAATCCACGCGGCACGAGGTGGTCGCGGTGGTGACCCGTCCGGACGCGGTTGCGGGCCGGGGGCGCAAGGTGTCGCGTTCGCCGATCGGCCGCCTGGCCGACGAGCACGGCATTCCGGTGCTCACCCCGCACAAGCCCGCGGATCCCGAATTCGTCGCGCAGCTCACCGAATTGGCCCCGGACTGCTGTCCGGTGGTGGCCTACGGCGCGCTGCTGCCGCAGCAGGTGCTCGACATCCCGCGGCACGGCTGGGTGAATCTGCATTTCTCGCTGCTGCCCGCCTGGCGCGGAGCCGCGCCGGTGCAGGCCGCGATCCTGGCCGGGGACGAGATCACCGGCGCGTGCACCTTCCTGATCGAGAGGGGTCTGGACACCGGGCCCGTCTTCGGGGTGGTCACCGAGAAGATCGGCGTCACCGACACCGCCGGAGTGCTGCTGGAACGGCTCGCCGAATCCGGTGCGCGACTGCTGGATTCGACCATGGACGGGATCCAGGACGGCGTGCTGCAGGCCGTTCCGCAGGCCGTCGAGGGCGTGTCGTACGCGCCGAAGGTCGATGTCGAGGCCGCACACGTGCGCTGGGATCAGCCCGCGCTGGCGGTGAGCCGGCGCATCCGCTCGGTCACCCCCGCACCCGGCGCATGGACCGAAATCGACGGTAAGCGAATCAAACTCGGCCCAGTGGAACTGGTCGAGGAGGTGCTGCCGCCGCGCGTGATCGAGGTCCGCAAATCGGGCGTCTTCGTCGGCACCGCCACCACCGCGGTTCGCCTGGACCACATCCAGCCCCCGGGCAAACGCATGATGCCCGCCCTCGACTGGGCCCGCGGCGCGCGCCTGCAGCCCGGCGCGGTGATCGGATGACCCGGCCGAAGCGGGACGGGAACGACGACACCTCGGGTGCGCCGCGTCGGCGCGGCGCGTCGACAGGCGGTTCGGCAGCCGACCGTCGAAGTGGTGAAAATGCTGTGCGCCAAGGGGATTCGGACCGCAGAGGTGCTGGGAAGACGGGACGCGCCACGGACGACCGCGCCCGTGACAGGGCCCGTCCGGTGGACTCGGAGCGGGGTCGATCCGGTGGACGTCGGTACGATGACTCGCGCCGGGGCGATGCGGGCGTGGGCGGCTCGGATCGTTCATCGGCCGGGCGAGGAGGTCCCGGGGCCTTTGATCGCGCGTCGAATGCGCGAGGCCGGGCGAACGATCCTGCGTACCAGCGGGATTCGGAGCGGCGGGCCGGTGATGACCGGACCGGGGGTGGCGGTTCCGGTGGCCGGGACGGCGGTGGCCGAATCGCACGCCGGTCGGATTCATCGCGGCAGCCGGGGGCGGATTCCGGTCCGCGGCGGCGGCCCGATGCGAACGATGCGGATTCGTCGGCTCGTACTGCGGGCGGGCAGGGTGCCGACCGGTCAGGTCGACAGAAATCGCAGGGCGATAAGGAGATTCGTGCCCGGGGTGGGCAGCGGCCCGCCGGGCGGGACCGGGATGCTCCGGGACGTTCGCATCGCGGGGGCGGGCGGAAGTCCGCTCTGGTGGACGCGCCTCGGGAAGTCGCTCGGGATGTGTTGCGGGCGGTGCGGGAGCGGGATGCGTACGCGAATCTCGTATTGCCCGGGTTGCTTCGGGAGCGGCGGGTGTCGGGGCGGGATGCGGCGTTCGCGACCGAGTTGGCGTACGGGGCGTGCCGATCGATCGGGATGCTGGACGCGGTGATCGAGGCGTGTGCGGGGCGTGCGGTCGAGGAGATCGACGGCCCGCTGCTGGATGTGTTGCGGCTGGGCGTGTACCAGTTGCTGCGGACGCGGGTCGGCGCGCATGCGGCGGTGGATACGTCGGTGGAGTTGGTGCGGGCCGAATTCGGTTCCGGCAAGGCGGGTTTCGTGAACGCCGTGCTGCGCCGGGCAGGGGAGCGCGAGCAGGGGGAGTGGGTGGACCGGCTCGCGCCGCAGGATCCGTTGGGGCACATGGCCTTCGAGTACGCGCATCCGGTGTGGATCGCGCAGGCGTTCGCCGACGCGCTCGGCGCGTCGGCGGCGGAGTTGGGTGAGCTGCTGGCCGCCGACGACGAGCGCCCGGCCGTACATCTGATCGCGCGGCCCGGTGCGATCACCGCCGAGGAACTGGCTCTGGTGACCGGCGGCGAACCGGGACGCTGGTCGCCCTACGCGGTCTACCTCGTCGGCGGCGATCCCGGTGCGCTGGAGCCGGTGCGCGAGGGCTTGGCCGGTGTGCAGGACGAGGGCAGTCAGCTGGTGGCGCTCGCGCTCACCCGGGCCGAACTGCTCGGTCCGGACGGCGGTCGCTGGCTCGATCTGTGCGCGGGGCCCGGAGGTAAGGCCGCGCTGCTGGGTTCGCTGGCCGATATCGATGGCTACCGCGTCGATGCGGTCGAGCCCGCGGAGCACCGGGCCGAGTTGGTGCGCAAGGCGACCCGCGACCTGCCGGTGACCGTCCACGTCGCCGACGGCCGCGACAGCGGACTGGTCCCGGGCTACGACCGCATCCTGGTCGACGCACCCTGCACCGGCCTGGGCGCGCTGCGTCGTCGTCCCGAGGCGCGCTGGCGGCGCACCCCGGCCGATGTGCGCGAGCTCACCGTGCTGCAACGCGAATTGCTCACCGCCGCATGGGATCTGCTGCGTCCCGGCGGAGTGGTCGTGTACTCGACGTGCTCGCCGCACCTGCCCGAAACCGTCGCGGTGGTGGCCGACGTCGTACGCCGCACCGGCGCGGAGGAACTCGACACCCGCCCACTGCTGCCCGGTGTCACCGAGCTGGGCGACGGCCCCGCCGCGCAACTGTGGCCGCACCGGCACGGCACCGACGCGATGTTCGTGGCGGCTCTGCGCAAACCCCGCTGAGCCGCGGACCGGAGGATCCCCCGACGACATACGGAAATCCTCCGGTCCACGATCATGTGCGCCGCGTCCGATCCAGTCGCAGCGCAAGCCGTGGGCACAGGTCGACGGCGTCACGGGCGGCGGCGATCCGATCCGTCCCGACGACCGGATCCCGATGATCGCGAGTGAGCGGAAAGCCCCAGTCGTCGCGTCCGAGGACCCCGGGCAGCAGTTCGGTACACACGCCTCGCCCATCGCACCGAGTCCAGTCGATATGCAATTGCCACTCGCCATGGCTGCTTTCGGCGCGGTTCATGACCGTGTTTCGAATACCGGCTGCGCGCCCCGGCACACACTGCTCAGATGCGATGTCGCGTTTTCGGTGCGGATGTCCGCTGCGACGTATCTCGGCCGGGTGGGGTGCGCTCGGTCGCACGGCACGATCACTCCAACCGGTGCGTCGACGTCGAGGCGCCCGGCACCGCGCACGGTGGCGACATTCGGTGGGGAGTACCCTGGCTGGCTGGTGCTCGATGGGTTGTGGTTCACAGCTGCGCTCCGATCTGTGCTTCGATGATCTCGCATTTGCCGTGCAGGTGCAGCGCGACGTCCGGTGCGAAGACGTCGAGTGCGGATCGGACCAGGCGTGCGGTGCCATCGGGGTGTGCGCACGCGCCACGGCCGTCGACCAGGTTGGCCAGGCGGGCTATCTCGCGGGGATCGACGGGGTGGCCGGTGGCGAGCGGGGTGAATGTCGCGGCGAGGGCCGGGAGGCCGTTGCGGCAGGGGCCGCACTGGCGGGCGCTCTGGGCGGCGAGATAGGTGATGATCTCGGCGGATGTCCGCAGGCCGCACTCGGTTCGGGAGAGCACCCGCACGACACCCGCGCCGGGTGCGGCGTGCAGGGGTCGCAGCGCGGCGGCGGACAGGGTGGCCCGGTGCAGCGCGTCGGCGGGGATCCAGGTGCCGTGGTAGCCGCCGATGAGGACCGCGCGCACGGTTCGCGGGTCGGTTCGTCCGTGGCGGGCGATCAGGTCCAGGAGCGGGATTCCCAGGGGCACCTCGACGACGCCGGTCTCCGTGGTTCCGGACAGGGTGACCAGCATGGTGCCGGGTTCGTCCGGAGTGCCCGCGGTTCGGAACCACCGGGGTCCGTAGCGGGCGATGAGGGCGAGATTCGCGAGGGTCTCCACGTTGTGCACCAGTGTCGGACGACCGCGCAATCCGGCCTGCGACGTGCTGACGAGCTGATCGCCGGGCAGCGCGGGCAGGCCCGCGATCCGGTTGATGACGGCGGTTTTCTCCCCGGACAGGAAGGTCTGGGCCGACGCGGTGAGCCGGACCGGCCGCCGGTCGTAACCGCGCGCCCGGCGTTCGTCGAGTGCGCGGCGCACGCCGTCCAGGACGGCCCCGGGCGCATAGAAATGGCAGTCACGCGCGCCGACGACGTCCGCGGCGATGCCGAGCCCGTCCAGCACGAGATGCGGTGCGCGGGAGAGCAATACGGCGTCCTTGTGACTGGCCGGCTCGCCCTCGGCCCCGTTCGCGATGACGACGGCACGGCGTCCCGCGGCGACCGCGGCGAGTTTGCGCGCGGCCGGGAACGCGGCCCCGCCCCGGCCGCGCAATCCGGCGGCGGCCACGGCGTCCACGAATGCCGCGCGATCGGATATCGCGGGCATCGAGCCGAAACGCTCTGTGTGCGAGGACAACTCGCGACCACCGAGAAGTAGCCGCCGAGTACCGGCCGGCGCGCCGGTCCGATCGATCGTGGTTGCGGGGCTCATGATGCGCTCCTTCGCTGTATGCGTCCGAATTCGGTGAAGTTCGCCCCGACCCGCCAGGTCACCGCACCGGCGACGGCGAGAATGCAGACCCCCGCGACCGTGAGCAGCCATGGCCGCGCCGCATCGGTGCCGGTGCCGAGCGAGTGGATCAGCGCCACCGGCCACAGACCGTATGCGGCCCAATGGATCAGCCGGAATGTCCGCGGGCCGAGCCGATGCCGCAGCAGCGCCGAGACGACCACCGCGAGGAGCAGATCGACCGCGACGGTCCCCAGGCCCAGCCAGACCGGGCGGTAGTCCGCGACGAAGGGCAGCACGATGTCGATCAGCCGCAACTGCGCGTCGGGATCGGCGAGCAGACTCAGCACGTGAATGCCGACCAGGGCGCACGCGATGAGCGACGCGCCACGATGCAGTTCGGCGATTGCGCTGCGCGGCAGGGTGATAGCGCGTCCCGACCGTGCCGCGATGCCGACGACCACCGCGACGGTCAGCACGACCAGCGCGGCGATTCCGCTGCCGCGGCCCAGGGCCCACAGAGCCTGTGTCATGGCCGTTTGGTTCATGTCGTCCGCCTATCGTTCCTCGGGCCAGCCGCCGAGGGCGCTGACCCGCCCGTCGCGATCGACCAGCCGGGCCGGTAGCCCGGACCGGCGCAGCGATCCGAGCGCGGCGCGGCCCCGGACGACGGCGGCCGTGGCAGCGGCATTGGCCGCCAGGCAGGTGTTCGCCGCGACCGAGACTGTGCGCCAGACGGTTTCGGCCACGACGCCCGTTCGCGGATCGACGATGTGGTGGACGAGGTGACCGCCGCGTTTCCACTGTCTGCGCACCGTGCTGGAGGTGGCCAGCGCCGCGCCCGCGGGCAGGCTGATCCGGCAGCCCGGTTCGCCCGCACCGTCGCGAACCTCGATCTGCCACCCGCCTCGGGGTGCGGATCCAGCGGTGGCGATGTCGCCGCCGAGGCTGACGAGCGTTCCGCAGCCGAATCGTTCGGCGATCATGTGCGCGCACCGGTCGGCGGCGACGGCCTTGGCGGTCGCGCCCAGATCCAGCCGCACATCGCGGGGCACGGTGACGGTTCGCTCGCGGAGCAGCACCGTCGTCCAGTCGGTGCGCGGGGTGAACGTCACCTGGATCGGGCCGCTCGTATCGGTTCCCGCGATGAGCGCGTAATCGCGGTCGTAACCCAGCCGCGCCAGCGCCGCGCCGACCGTCGGGTCCACGTCCCCCGCGGTTTCCTCGGCGACCGTGAGCGCCGCGTGCAGATACTCCGCGAACACGGGACCGATGACGGCCGGGCGACCCTGATGCGCGGTCAGCCTGCTGAGTTCGGAATCGTCGCGGAATCGGCTGCAGGCGCGGTCCACGGCGTCGAGATATTCGCGCACCGCCTCCTGTGCGGCGGTGAGATGTGCCGGGTCGGTGACCACCAGCCTGGCGGTGGTACTCCACACCGACCAGTCGGCCGTCGCGATGCGATCCGGTTCGAGGGTGCGCGCGGTCATGATCCGGCCGACTGCGCGTGTGATTCGCCCGACCCGGTCGCGACCTGCGGGGCTGTCGCCGACGAGGTACCGGAATCGTCGGAGGAGGTGCTGCTGCTCTGGTTCGCGGTGCTCGTACCGGTATCGCTGCTGCTCGTGCTGGTGGTAGCGCTCGCGGTATGGGTGTCGCTGTAGGCCAGAGCGGCCGCGCCGAGGGTTCCGGCGACGCCGAGCGCCGCCAGCACTCGGGTTGCGGTGCGACCGGCTCGGCGGCCTGGATCCGATGACGGCATGGTATTCCTGTTCCCTCGTGCGAGCGCGACGTTCCGCTCACGTGAGGACGAGCATCCGGGCCCGGGCTGGGAGGATCGTGAGAATTCGTCCGGTGTCGCCTGTGCGAGCTGATCTCGGGCAAATACCCAACCGACCGGCATGTGGATGACCGACGAGGGATTCCGGCGATACGGGCGCCGATGCGTGGCCTCGATTCGCGGGCTGCCGCCGTGTACGCGACAACCCTCTGCCGCAACCATTCCGCCGACCTGGGACAATAGCGCGGGCGAATCGAGCTGATCCGCCCGGCAGGGATGTCCCGCCCCCGCGCGGGGTGAGCCGAACCGAAGTATCGCGTTTGCGCATCGGTAACCCTGACGTGAGACAACGGGTTGCGCGCACTCGGCGCCGATCCGGAAAGGTGGACAGTACGTGACGCTCCAGTGGGACGTTTCACGGCCGCAGGTCCCGGGGCAGCAGGGCTCGTCGCCCTCGCCCCTGCTGCGTTCCGCGCAGGCCGCGCCGCCACGCACCCTCGTCGACGTCCTGGCCGCGACCGCGCAGGGCCATCCCGAGGCGCCGGCCCTCGACGACGGCTCCGATGTGCTCAGCTATGCCGAACTGCTCGCCGAGGTGGACGACATCGCCGACCGCCTGCGCGCGGCCGGGGTGCGCCGTGGCGACCGGGTCGGGGTCCGCATTCCCTCGGGCACCGCCGAGCTGTACGTGACCATCCTCGCGGTGCTGTACGCCGGGGCCGCGTACGTCCCCGTCGACGCCGACGATCCGGACGAGCGTGCTCAGCTCGTCTTCGGGGAGGCTCGCGTCAGCGCGATCGTGACGGCCGCCGGAATCGCCGCGACGGGCGTCGCGAGCGGGATCCGGCCCACACCCGAGGCCGCGCCCGAGCCCGATGACGACGCCTGGATCATCTTCACCTCCGGTTCCACCGGGACGCCGAAGGGGGTGGCGGTCAGCCACCGCAACGCCGCCGCCTTCGTCGACGCCGAGGCCCGGATGTTCCTGCAGGACAAGCCGATCGGCCCCGGTGACCGCGTATTGGCCGGGCTCTCGGTCGCCTTCGACGCCTCCTGCGAGGAGATGTGGCTGGCCTGGCGGCACGGCGCGTGCCTGGTGCCCGCGCCCCGCGCGCTGGTGCGCAGCGGCATGGATCTGGGTCCGTGGCTGGTGCGCCGGGAGATCAGCGTCGTGTCCACGGTCCCGACGCTGGCGGCGATGTGGCCCGCCGAGGCGCTCGACGCGGTGCGGCTGTTGATCTTCGGCGGTGAGGCCGTGCCCCCGGAACTGGCCGAGCGGCTCGCGGGCAGCGGCGAGCGGGAGGTGTGGAACACCTACGGTCCCACCGAGGCCACCGTCGTGGCCTGCGCGGCTCTGCTGACGGGGCAGGGACCGGTGCGGATCGGCTTGCCGCTGGACGGCTGGGACCTGGCCGTGGTCGACCCGGCCTCGGGAAGGCCGGTGGCAGAGGGGGATTCGGGCGAACTCGTGATCGGCGGCGTCGGCCTGGCGCGCTATCTGGATGCCGCCAAGGACGCCGAGAAGTACGCGCCCATGCCGACTCTCGGCTGGCAGCGGGCGTACCGCAGCGGTGATCTGGTCCGTTTCGACGGCACCGCGCTGATCTTCCTGGGCCGGGCGGACGATCAGGTCAAGATCGGCGGCCGCCGAATCGAACTCGGCGAGATCGATACCGCGCTGCAGAACCTGCCCGGCGTCAGCGGTGCGGCGTGCGCGGTGCGAACCACCAAGGCGGGCAACCGGATTCTGGTCGGATATCTCGCCAGCGCGAATCCGGAGTTCGACGTTCAGGCTGCCCGCGCGCTGCTGGCCGAGCAGCTGCCCGCACCCCTGGTGCCGCGCCTGGCCGTGCTGGGCGAACTGCCGACCCGGACCTCGGGCAAGGTCGATCGGGACGCGCTGCCCTGGCCGCTGCCCGGTGCGGGCTCGGCCCCCGAATCCTCGAGCGAACTCGAGGGCACCGCGCAATGGCTTGCCGGACTGTGGAATTCGATTCTCGGCGCGGAGGTCACCGGCCCGCAGGCCGATTTCTTCGACCTCGGCGGCGGCTCGCTGTCGGCGGCGCAGCTGGTGACCGCGCTGCGCGAGCGTTTTCCGGAGGTGACCGTCGCGGACCTGTACGATCATCCGCGGCTGGGCGCGCTCGCGGAGCGGCTCGACGCCGCGGAACCGGCTGCCGCGGTGCTGCCGCGTTTCGTGAAACCCACACCGCGCCTGGCACAGTGGGCGCAGGTGCTCACGCTGGTGCCGCTGACGACGCTGACCGGATTGCAGTGGCTGACCTGGCTCGGCATCGTGACCGACATCGCCAGCTGGTCCGGTTCGCTGCCGTGGCTGCCGGTGCTGTCGTGGTGGTGGCTGCTGGTGGCATTCGTACTGTTCATCACCCCGCTGGGGCGCATGACGATCTGCGTCGCCGGTGCCCGCGCGTTGCTGTTCGGTGTGCGACCCGGGAGCTATCCGCGCGGCGGCGCGGTCCATCTGCGACTGTGGACCGCGGTGCGGCTGTCCGAGGCCAGCGGTGCGGAGAACCTGTCCGGCGCACCGTGGATGGTGCCGTTCGCGCGAGCCCTGGGCGCCAAGGTCGGCAAGGGCGTCGATCTGCACACGCTGCCGCCGGTGACCGGCATGCTCGAACTCGGCGACGGCTGCAGCGTCGAACCCGAGGTCGATCTGGCCGGGCACTGGATCGACGGCGACGTGGTGCACATCGGCGGCGTCCGGATCGGCGCGGGCGCGGTGATCGGCTCGCGCTCGACGCTGCTGCCCGGCGCGGTGGTCGGCAAGAACGCCGTCGTGGCGCCCGGTTCGGCGGTCTTCGGGAAGGTCAAGGCGGCCCAGGAGTGGGCGGGTTCGCCCGCGGTGAAGGTCGGTAAGGCCGAACATCCGTGGCCGCCGCGCACGCCCGCGCGGGCCGCGCACTGGGTGATCGTCTTCGGCCTGACCTCGATGGCGCTGGCGGCCATGCCGGTGCTGGGCCTGGCGGTCGGCGGTGCGCTGCTGGCGTGGTGGATTCGCGACGATCGCACGGGTGCGGCCGCGCTCGTACACGCGTACGCGATGTTGCCGGTCGCCACGGTGCTGAGTCTGGCGGTCTTCGCGGTCGCGACGGTCATCGCGGTGCGGCTGCTGAGCATCGGCCTGCACGACGGCTACTACCCGGTCCGCAGCCGGGTCGGCTGGCAGGTGTGGACCACCGAGCGTCTGATGGACTCCGCGCGAACGTTCCTGTTCCCGCTGTACGCGAGCCTGCTGACGCCGGTGTGGCTGCGTCTGCTGGGCGCATCGATCGGCAAGGACGTGGAAGCCTCGACGGTGCTGCTGCTGCCCAAGTTCACCACCGTCGCGGACGGCGCGTTCCTCGCCGACGACACCATGATCGCCAGTTACGAGCTGGGCGGCGGCTGGATGCGCATCGGCGAGGCGAAGGTGGGCAAGCGCGCCTTCCTCGGCAACTCCGGGATGACCGCGCCGGGCCGCCGCGTGCCGAAGAACGGTCTGGTCGCGGTCCTGTCCGCCGCGCCGGAGAAAGCCAAGGCGGGTTCGTCCTGGCTGGGCAGCCCCCCGGTCCGGTTGCGGCGCACCGCCGGTGACTCCGACACCGCGCGCACGTTCGATCCGCCCGCGCGGCTGCGGATGGCGCGCGGCATCGTGGAGACCTGCCGGTTGATTCCCGTGATGGTGACCTTCGGCATCGGCCTGGGCGTGCTGTTCACGCTGGCCTGGTTGGCCGCGACGGTCGGATACTGGTTCGCCGCACTGGTTTCCGGTGTGGTCCTGATCTTCGCGGGTCTTTTCGCGGGCGCGGTCGCGGTGACGGCGAAATGGTTGCTGGTGGGCCGGATCGACCAGGTGGAACATCCGCTGTGGAGTTCGTTCGTCTGGCGTAACGAGGTGTCGGATGCCTTCGTGGAGACCGTTGCCGCGCCGTGGTTCGCGCGGGCGGCCACCGGTACCGCGGTGATGAACATCTGGTTGCGCGGCCTGGGCGCGAAGATCGGACGCGGTGTGTGGTGCGAATCCTATTGGCTGCCCGAGGCGGATCTGGTGACGCTCGGCGACGGCGCGACGGTGGAACGCGGATGTGTCGTGCAGACGCACCTGTTTCATGATCGGATCATGGCCATGGATACGGTGACACTCGAGGCGGGGGCGACGCTGGGCCCGCACTGCGTGGCGCTGCCCGCTGCCCGGATCGGGGCCGGTGGGACCGTCGGACCGGCCTCGCTGGTGATGCGCGGCGATACGGTTCCCGATTCCACCCGGTGGCAGGGCAATCCGATCGCGCCGTGGCCGGATCGGCAGGGGCGCCGTTGATGGCGGACAAGTTCTACGCACCGCCCATCGACGAATACCTGCCCCAGAACGGCAATCGCGGCTATCGGGTCTCCAGGTACGAGCTGGACCTGGTCTACAAGGTGTCCAGCAACCGGCTCTCGGGTCGCGCGACGATCACCGCCGTGACCACCGCGGTGCAGCCGCGGTTCGCGCTGGATCTGTCGCAATCCCTCGGTGTGACCAAGGTTTTCGTCAACGGATCCAAGGCGGCGAAGTACACGCACCATCGCGGCAAACTCACCGTCACCCCGGCGCACAAGGTGCCCGCGGGCGGCGCGCTGGTCGTCGTGGTCCAGTACACGGGCACGCCCGCCCCGGTGCGCGGACCGTGGGGTGAGGTCGGCTGGGAGGAGCTGACCGAGGGCGCGCTGGTGGCCAGTCAGCCCAACGGGGCCGCGTCCTGGTTCCCGTGTGACGACCATCCGAGTTCCAAAGCGAGCTACCGGATCTCGATCACCACCGACTCGCCCTACTACGCCGTCGCCAACGGCGAACTGGTCCGCAAACAGACCAAGGCCAGCCAGACCACCTGGGTGTACGACCAACCCGAGCCGATGGCCAGCTATCTGGCGACGATCCAGATCGGGCCCTATCGCAAGTACCGGGTCGGTTCGGTGCACGAGGGCGTGCCGATGCAGGCGGTCCTGCCCGCGCGGCTGCGGGCGAACTTCGATCACGACTTCGCCCGCCAGCCCGAGATGATGGCCGAGTTCATCGAACGTTTCGGGCCGTATCCGTTCGGGGCGTACACGGTCGTGGTCACCGACGACGAACTCGAGATTCCGATCGAGGCGCAGGGGATGTCCATCTTCGGGGCGAACCACTGCGACGGGCGGCGCGGAGCCGAACGCCTGGTCGCGCACGAATTGGCCCACCAATGGTTCGGCAACAGCCTGACCGTCGGGCAGTGGCGCGACATCTGGCTGCACGAGGGTTTCGCCTGTTACGCCGAGTGGATCTGGTCGCAGGCCAGCGGCGGTCCGAGCGCGGACCAGATGGCCCGCGCCGCGCGGCAGAATCTCGCCCGCTCGCCGCAGGACATCGTGGTCGGTGATCCGGGCCCGCGGCTGATGTTCGACGACCGGGTCTACAAGCGCGGCGCGCTGACCCTGCACGCCCTGCGGCTGTCCCTGGGCGATCCCGGATTCCTCGGGTTGCTGCGGGAATGGACTGCGCGCTACCGGCATTCGACGGTCAGCAGCGAGGACTTCGCCGATCTCGCCGGGCGCTACAGCACCGCATCGCTGCGGCCGCTGTGGAACCGGTGGTTGTACGAGACCGCGCTGCCGGAGCTGCCCGCGTCCGGCGCGACGAGGTAACGCGGATCTTCGTCACGGGGACGGTACATGGGCTCAGGCGTCGGGGACGTTCCGGGCCAGCTCGTCCAGCCACGCGGTCGCGACGGCGTCGCTGGGTGCGCGCCAGTCCCCGCGCGGAGACAGTGAACCGCCCGAACCGACCTTGGGCGCATTGGGCAGCGTGGAGCGTTTGAACTGGCTGGTCTGCACGAAGCGGCGCAGGAATTCCGCGAGCCAGTGTTTGATCGTGGGCAGGTCGTACTCGTGACGATCGGCCTCGGGAATCAGATCCGGCCACGCGCCACGCGTTCGGTCGGACCAGGCGTGCCGGGCCAGATAGGCGATGCGGCTGGGGAGATAGCCGAATCGCAGCAGGTAGTACAGGTGGAAGTCCTGTAGTTCGTACGGGCCCACCACCGCCTCCGAACTCTGTCCGGGCTGATCCTGCGACGCCGGATCATCCTGCGCCGCAACGGGTACGAGCTCGGGTGAGATCTCGGTGGCCAGGATCGAGCGCAGCACCTCGTCCGCGTCCGGTCCGAGTTCGCCGGTTTGCACGGCCCAGGCGATCAGATACTTGATCAGGGTCTTGGGCACCGAGGCGTTGACGCTGTAGTGCGCCATATGATCTCCGACGCCGAAGGTGCACCAGCCCAGCGCCAGTTCGCTCAGATCGCCGGTGCCCACGACGATCGCGCCGTTCTGATTGGCCAGGCGGAACAGGTGCGAGGTGCGTTCCCCGGCCTGCACGTTCTCGTAGGTCACGTCGTACTGCGCAATGCCCTCGGCCGCAGGATGATTCAGATCACGCAGCATCTGGGTGGCCGAGGGGCG
Organism: Nocardia miyunensis NBRC 108239; assembly: GCF_001613065.1. Taxonomy (GTDB): domain Bacteria; phylum Actinomycetota; class Actinomycetes; order Mycobacteriales; family Mycobacteriaceae; genus Nocardia; species Nocardia miyunensis. The sequence continues at coordinate 39,069 of NZ_BDBQ01000087.1, read as the reverse complement.
GATATCGATCTCGTGCGCCGTTACGCCCAGCGCCCGCATCAGCCGATGCGCGTCGGTGCGCGTGCGCGAACCGGTGGCGAAGCCGGGCATGGTGTACGCCAGCACATTCGAGCGCGGCAGGCCGAGCCGATCCATCGTCTTCACCGCGACGATCAACGCCAGCGTCGAGTCCAGTCCGCCGGAGACGCCGATCACCACGCGCTGTGATCCGGTCGCCGCCAGCCGGGTGCTCAGGCCCGCCACCTGAATGTGATGCACCTCCGCGCAGCGCTCGTTGCGCATCGCGGAATCGGCTGGCACATAAGGGAATCGAGGTATGGCCCGCCGCAATGCCACCGCGTCGGCGGGCACCGGCAGGTCGACATCGATGCGCCGCATGCCCGCCAGCCGTTCCCGGTGATCGTGCGCGGTATCGGCGAAACTGGTCATCCGCAGCCGGTCCGCGGCCAGCCGGCGCAGATCCACATCGGCGATCACAAGCTGCTGCTCTTCGCTGAAACGCTCACCCTCGGCGAGCAATTCGCCGTTCTCGCAGACCAGGGCCTGGCCGTCCCAGGCCATATCGGTGGTCGACTCGCCGTATCCGGCGGCCGAATACAGATAGGCCGCGATATAGCGCGCGGAATGGGAGGCGCACAATTGCCTGCGATAGTCGGCCTTGCCGATGACGATATTGCTCGCCGACAGGTTCACCAGCACGGTCGCCCCGGCCAGGGCCGCGAAACCGCTGGGCGGCAATGGAACCCAGCCGTCCTCGCAGATTTCCAGGTGAAAGACGAATCCGGGCAGATTCGTCGCGGTGAAAAGCAGATCCGTCCCGAACGGAACGCGTTGTCCCGCAACGGTGATGCGATCCTCGATCGCCTCCCGCGCCGCCGCGAACTGCCGCTTCTCGTAGAACTCACGATAATTGGGCAGATAACTCTTGGGCGCGACACCGAGGACCCGGCCGCGGTCGATCACGATCCCGCAGTTGAACAGCCGCCCCTGCGCCCGCACCGGCGCACCCACCACGAGAACCGTCTCGATGCCGATGCTCTCCTGGACGATCCGCCGCACCGCCTGCTCGACGGCGTAATCGAGCGCATCGGAATGGAACAGATCGTCGGCGGTGTAGCTGGACAGCCCGAGTTCGGGGAACACCGTCAGCGCCGCCCCGTCCGCGGCCGCCCGCCGCGCGAGCCCGAGAGTCTGTTCGGCGTTGTACGCCGGATCGGCGACCCGCACCGACGGCACGGCCACCGCCACCCGCGCGAACCCGTGCCGGTACAGCGAATCGAACGGCAACAGCATTTCACCAACCTCACCTCGGCGCGGTGATCATGATCGCCCTGAATCTACGGCACGAGCGGACTTGTCTCGACCGCGGCGTCGATCCCGACCATCCGATGCGGCACCGCGCCGCGGGCGGATTCGGGCCGGGACGAGGACCGATACGGTCGGCGAACCGGCAATTCGTGGGGACCGCTATTCGCGGGAGGTCTGTTCCCGCAGGCGCGCAAGGGTTTTCGCGAGAATGCGGGAGACGTGCATCTGCGAGATGCCCATCCGCTGGGCGATCTGTGTCTGGGTCATCGACTCGAAGAAGCGCATGGTCAGGATGCGGCGCTCGCGTTCGGGCAGTCCGGCCAGCAGCGGCCGGATCGCCACGTATTCCTCGACCCGGTCGAACTGGGACTCCTCCTCGCCGAGGGTGTCCAGCAGCGAGGCTTCGGTATCGCGGCCCACCGACACCGCATCGATCGAACTGGGCTGGTACGCGTTACCGGCGATGACCGCCTGGGTCACCTCGTCCGGATCGATGTCGAGTTCGGCGGCGATCTCCTTGGCGGTGGGTGAGCGGCCCAGCGATTGCGACAGCGCGTCGATCGCGGAACCGATGCGCAGATGAGTCTCCTTGACCCGGCGGGGAACTCGCATCGCCCAGGTGTTGTCGCGGAAATAACGACGCACCTCGCCCATGATCGTGGGCACCGCGAAGGACAGGAAGTTCGAGCCCCGCGAGACGTCGAACCGGTCCACCGCGTGCACCAGACCGACCCGCGCGACCTGAGTGAGATCGTCGAAGGGCTCACCCCGGCCACTGAATTTGCGCGCGATGTGATCGGCCAGCGGGATACACCGGCTGATCAGCTGGGAACGCAACTCGCCGCGTTGCGCGCTGCCCTCATCGGCGGCGGCGAGGCGCTCGAAAAGGATTGCGACATCGTCGTATCCGGAAACGGACTGGGTGACCTCCTCGACCTCGTCGGCGGCCACCTCCTCCTCGGTCGTGGTCGCCTCGGGCTCGTCGGCTCCCCGGCTGCCGGCAGCAGCCGTGTCCTTCGGAGCCTGCGGGTCACGAGATTCCACGGCATCGCCGGATTCGAACACGGTGTCCTCGCCGGTCACTATGCCTTCCCCCGGGCCCGCCGGAACTCCACGATCGTCGGGTAGCCGAAAGCGGCCTGGTCATAGGGGTCCTGCGTGGCCTGCACCTCGTCGCTGAGGGTGCGCAGCACGTGCCAGCCGAAGCTGCGCTGATCGGGTAACCCCTCCGCGGCGGCGATACCGCGCACGCGCACCACCAGATCCGTCTCGCCGACCGAGAATCGGCATTGCAGGGTGGTGTCGGGGGCCGCGAGACCGATCAGTGTCGAGCACACCTCGTCGACCGCGAGCCGGACGTCGGCCACCTCGTCGAGGGTGAAATCGCTGAGGAGAACCAGGGTTTCGGCGAGCCCGCGCACGATCGGGAGTTGCGACACGGCCGCGGCCACGCCGATCTCCACCGGGGTGCCGCGCAGTCCCTGTTCCGCCGAAATATTGATCACGAGGTGAAGGCTACCCAAATAACCCGGCCACAATCGAATCCGTGCCCGAATTGCGGCACTCGACGACGACGCAAACGTGTTGCCGAGGCAAACCGTTGTGCGGCCGCGGCGGCCGGGCTGGGGACGTTACCGCGGGCCGCTACACTTCGCGCTGTGCCCGCCTCCGATACCTCCAGCACCGAGACCGCCACCCGCACCATGACGAACTTCCACCGCCCGGCCCCGATGATCGCGCCCTCGATCCTGTCGGCCGATTTCGCCAATCTCGCCAGGGACACCGCGGAGATCGCGGGGGCGGACTGGGTGCACGTCGATGTGATGGACAACCATTTCGTGCCGAATCTGACCATCGGCCTGCCCGTGGTGCAGAGCCTGCTGAAGGCGACGGACATTCCGCTGGACTGCCACCTGATGATCACCGATCCGGGCCGGTGGGCTCCGCCGTACGCGGAGGCGGGAGCGTACAACGTCACCTTCCACGCCGAGGCGACCGACGACCCGGTCGCGGTGGCCCGCGATATTCACGCGGCGGGCGGTAAGGCCGGGCTGGCGGTGAAGCCGAACACCCCGATCGAGCCGTATCTGGAGATTCTGCGCAATTTCGACACTCTGCTGGTGATGAGCGTCGAACCCGGTTTCGGCGGCCAGTCGTTCATCGCGCACGTGCTGGACAAGGCCCGCGCCGTGCGTCGTCTGGTGGACTCCGGCGAGCTCCGTCTGGTGGTGGAGATCGACGGCGGCATCAATATGGACACCATCGAGCAGTCCGCCGAGGCGGGCGTGGATTGTTTCGTCGCCGGATCCGCGGTGTACGGCACCCCGGATCGCGCGGCGACCGTAGAAGCCTTGCGCCGCAAGGCCATCCAAGCCGGGAACTAGTTTCGCGGGTGGATCGCTACCACCTGGACCGGGGTCGAGGCGATCCGCCGGACTCGGCGCGGGCGGCCTCGATCACCGTCTCCAGCGGCGGCACCGCATCGGCCTCGCCCGGGGGCTGTACCCAGACGCGATATCCGGTGCGCTCGTCGTCCGCCGAGGGCAGCACCACCGGACTGCCCGCGCAGGCCACGGTCGCGTAGAGCCGGAACAATTCGGCCGAGACCGAGGTGCTCGGGCTGCCCGGACCGGTGATGAACGTCCACCGGCGGGCGCGGGGGTGGTCGACGACGGGTCCGGCGACGCCGGCCCGGTCGAGTCGCCGCTGAACGCGTTCGCCGAGGTCCGCGGGCATGGTGATGGCGCCGTAGCGCGAGCCGACCTCGAGCAGGATGTGATGCGACGCCGGATCGACCGATGCCGGCAGATGAGATTCACAGCGGTACTGCACACAGCGAATTTCGAGTGTCGAATCGAGAATCATGGTCACACCGCACCCCCGTCTGTGTAGTCGTTCAACCTTGATCCAGCCCTTGCGGGCCTCAACCTTCCTTCGGCCGGAACGTGGCACGAATCATGGGAATCAACTGCATAACAATGTTGCTTCCGATTGATTCGAAACGCAAGCGCGAGGTGTCAGCGCGTTGCGAATTGGGTAACCAGCAAGGTCGAGTTGTTATCCGAACGGTTATATCGATCCGGTGATACGAGAAAGCATTCGTATTGCCGACGATCATCTCGATCAGCGCCTGAATCGTGCAACTATTTCCCGATTCGGCCATTTATTCCGCAGCAATAACCGGAGCGTACGGATTCATCCGGGCGCGGCGTCGGCTTATGTCCGATTCGCCGGAGTCGCGGTCCGGAGTCCGTCGGGCGGGACGGCGAGTGTCGCGGCCGAACCGGCCTCGTTAGGCTGAGAACACACCGGCCCGGCAGGGAATATCGCCGACGGTCCGGACCGTTGGTGGAGGCGAGCACCGGGTGAGAAGGAGAGCGGGCATGTTCACAGGCATCGTCGAGGAACTCGGCGAAATCGTGGCGGCCGAGCCGCTGGCCGACGCGGCGCGACTGACCATCCGAGGCAAGCTCGTGACCTCCGATGCCCGGCACGGCGACTCCATCGCCGTGAACGGCGTCTGCCTGACCGTGGTCGACATCGTCGACGGGGACAGCTTCACCACCGACGTGATGGGCGAGACACTCAACCGCTCCGGCATCGGCAAACTCGACCTCGGCGCGAAGGTGAACCTCGAGCGCGCCGCCGCGGTCGACAGCCGTCTCGGCGGGCACATCGTGCAGGGCCACGTGGATGGCACCGGCACCATCGTCTCCCGGAGCCCGCAGGAGAACTGGGAGGTCGTGCGAGTCTCGGTGCCCGACGCGCTGGCCCGCTACATCGTGGAGAAGGGCTCGATCACCATCGACGGCATCTCGCTGACGGTCTCGGGCATCGGCACCGATACCGAGGGTGAACCTGGTCACCTCGACTGGCTGGAGGTCTCGCTCATCCCGACGACCCGTGAGCTCACCACGCTGGGGTCCGCCCCGGTAGGAACGACGGTCAACCTCGAGGTGGACATCATCGCGAAGTATGTGGAGCGCCTCATGCAGCGCGGATAGTTCGGGTGGCGAACAACCCAGCCGGGCGACGCCGTACTGTAATTGGCATCCATATCGAGACGGAGCACAGCAGACGTGACCAGGTTCGACACCATCGAGCGCGCAGTCGCCGATATCGCCGCGGGTAAGGCGGTCGTCGTCGTCGACGACGAGGGCAGGGAGAACGAGGGCGACCTCATCTTCGCCGCGGAAAAGGCCACCCCCGAACTGGTGGCCTTCATGATCCGCTACACCTCCGGTTACATCTGTGTGCCGCTGACCGGCACCGACTGCGACCGGCTGGGTCTGCCGCCGATGTACTCGATCAACCAGGACAAGCACGGCACCGCCTACACCGTGTCGGTGGACGCGCGCGAGGGCGTCACCACGGGCATCTCCGGCGCGGACCGCGCACGGACCATGCGCCTGCTCGCCGACCCGTCGGCCACGGCCGATCAGTTCAACCGCCCCGGGCACGTGGTTCCGTTGCGCGCCAAGGAGGGTGGAGTCCTGCGCCGTCCCGGGCACACCGAGGCCGCGGTGGATCTGGCCCGTCTGGCGGGACTGTCCGCGGCTGGTGTCATCTGCGAGATCGTCAGCCAGAAGAACGAGGGCGATATGGCCCGCACCGAGGAGTTGCGGGTCTTCGCCGACGAACACGAGCTGGCACTGATCTCCATCGCCGACATGATCGCCTGGCGGCGCAAGCACGAGAAGCAGGTGGAGCGGATCGCCGAGGCGCGAATCCCCACCCGCTACGGCAGTTTCAAGGCCGTCGGCTACAAGAGCATCTACGACGAGGTCGAGCACGTCGCGCTGGTGCTCGGCGACGTCGCGGTGGACGGTGGCGAGGACGTGCTGGTGCGCGTGCATTCGGAATGCCTCACCGGCGACGTGTTCGGTTCGCTGCGGTGTGACTGCGGTCCACAGCTGCACGCGGCGATGGAGATGGTCGCCGCCGAGGGCCGCGGCGTGGTGCTCTACATGCGCGGGCACGAGGGCCGCGGCATCGGCCTGATGCACAAGCTGCAGGCATATCAGTTGCAGGACAACGGCCATGACACCGTCGATGCGAACATCGAACTGGGCCTGCCCGCCGACGCCCGCGACTACGGCACCGGCGCACAGATTCTCGTCGATCTCGGCATCACCTCGATGCGCCTGCTGACCAACAATCCGGCCAAGCGCGTCGGCCTGGACGGCTACGGGTTGAGCATCACCGAACGGGTGCCTATGCCGGTGCGCGCCAACGCCGAGAACCTGCGGTACCTGCGCACCAAACGCGACCGCATGGGCCACGACCTGGTCGGGCTCGACGACCTGGACCTGGGCGAGACCGCGCAGTAGGACCATCGGGCCGCGTTGTGCGGCTGTAGGTTAGAGGAAGGAAGCCGATGAGCGTAGCGCAGCGCAGCGAATCATGTGCACAGCGCGCACCGCGCACGATGGAGCCGAGCGTCGGCGAGGCGGAGTCGTGAGCGGTACCGGAGTACCGGCCTTCGATCTCGACGATGCCAAGGACCTGAAGGTCGGCGTCGTCGCGTCGCGGTGGCACACCACGATCTGCGACACCCTGCTCGCCAATGCCGAGCAGGTGGCGCGAGCGGCGGGCGTGGATCAGCTGACCGTGGTGCGCTGCGCCGGGGCGATGGAACTTCCGGTCGTCGCACAGGCGCTGGCCCGCACGCACGACGCGGTGATCGCGCTGGGCGTCGTGATCCGCGGCGAGACACCGCATTTCGAGTACGTCTGCGATTCGGTGACCGCCGGGCTCACCCGCGTCTCGCTGGACGAGAGCACCCCGGTCACCAATGGCGTGCTGACGGTGAACACCGAGGCGCAGGCCCTGGACCGGGCCGGACTGCCCGATTCGGCGGAGAACAAGGGTGAGCAGGCCGCCGCGGCCGCTCTGGATGCGGCGCTGACGTTGCGCGCGCTGCGGCAGGCCGTCTGATCCGATGACGCCGGTCGTCCGAATCTGGAAGCGCACACCGCAGGCGGCGCGCGAAACCGCCGATGCCGGTTGGGATCTGGAGGTGCGCCCGCGTCGTGCGGTGCGGACCTCCCGCATCGTCGCCGCGGTGATCGCGATCGTGTTCATCCTGGCCGGGGTGCTGTCGAACCACAGTCATACCGGGGTGAATTTCCGCGGCGCGGATCAGGTGGCGGTCATCGTGTTCGGCCTGCTGCTGGCCGCGGCGGTGCTCCTGCTGACCCGGCCGCGCGTGCGGGTCGGTGCGCGCGGCGTGGTCGTGCGTAACATCCTGGGGGACAACGAGTTCGACTGGCAGGACATTCGCGGGGTGTCGATTCCGGACAAGAAGGCCTGGGCCAGGCTCGAATTGGCAGGCGACGAGTACGTGCCGATGCTGGCCATTCGGGTCAACGACAAGGACTACGCCGCGCAGGCGATGGACCGCTTCCGCGAGCTGGGCGCGAAATACACTGCCGAACAGGGGGAGTGAGCGCGAACGTCCACCGTTCACGCCGATGTGGAACCCCTGCGGGTACTCCCGATCCCAGATGCGGCGGGTGCCATCGGCTCGGCCGGGCCGAGCTGTCGCGGAACCGCTGGGATGGGCCAGTGCGACGTCGCTCGGGTCGCTGCCTCATCGGGTGGCGGGCCGCGCGGGTGTTGCCCGATGCGTTATCGCCATCCCGAGGACGCTGATTTCCAGGCCAGGGTCCGGGGAGGCTGGCGGCCGATCAGTTGGCATCTCCCTCGACCGCGCCCTCGCGTCGCGGATCGGCGCCCCCGATCCAGCCGCCCGGTATGCGTTTCAGGGCGCTGAGTCCGCTGGACTGCTGGACCACCGAGACCTGATGGCCCATCGCACGTAGCTGCTGCACGAGTGGGTTGTGATCGCCGTTGGACGTGGCGTCGATATCCGGATCCTCACCGCCGATACCGGTCACCGGCGTGTTGGCGGCCCCGAAATCGGCCAGGGATACCGCCTGCTGCGGGTCCAGACCCCAATCGAGCAGTCCAACAAGGGTTTTCACGACGAACTGCGGAATCATCCCACCGCCCGGCGAGCCGGTGACATAGCTGAGCTGGCCGCGGGATCCGTCGGGAGCACGGTCGAAGACCAGGGTGGGGCTCATCGAGCTGCGCGGGCGCTTACCGGGTTGGACCCGATTGGCGACCGGGGTGCCGTCGGCGGCGGTGGGACTCGCGCTGAAATCGGTGAGCTGATTGTTGAGTACGAAACCGTCGACGATGTGGAACGAGCCGAACGCCGATTCGACCGTGGTGGTCATGGTCGCGGCATTGCCGTACCGGTCCACCACGGAGATGTGGCTCGTACCGTGCTCGGGCTGCTGCGGCCCGGCCGCCACCGGAATCGGCCCGAAGTCACCGGGCTGCGCGGTGCCCATGCTGTGCGCCGGATCGATCAGTGCCGCACGCTGTTTGAGGTAGTTCTCGTTCAGCAACGTGTCCGGTGAGTTTCCCGGGAGCGGGACGAAGTCGGGATCGGCGACGTATTTGTCGCGGTCGGCGTACGCGAGCCGTTCGGCCTCGGAGATCAGGTGTACCGCGCGGGCGGTGGGAATTCCGCCGTTGCGATCGAGGTGCTGTGGCGCGAGGGAAGCCATGTCGAAGTTCTGCAGGATGCCGAGGGCGGCGGCCACGGTGATGCCACCGGAGGAAGGGCCGGGCATACCGCACAACTCGTGCGTGCGGTAGTTCGTGCAGATCGCGGTGCGTTTCTTCGCCTGGTAGTCGCTCAGATCCGCGAGGGTCAGCTGTCCGGGAGTGCGCCCGCCCGAGGTGGTCGCGGCGGCCGCGACGATGTCCCGGGCGATCGGGCCGGTGTAGAAGGCGTTCGCACCGTCGTCGGCGATCGTGCCCAGCGTCTTGGCCATCGCCGGATTGGTGATGGTGGTGCCGGCGGGTTTCGGCGAGCCGTCGGGCCGCAGGAAATATGCCTTGGCGTTGTCGTCCCGGGCGAGATCCGAAGCGGAGGCGGCGATTTCGGCGGCCATCCGCGGACTGATCGCGAAACCGCGGTCGGCCAGATCGATCGCCGGGGTGAACAGGTCGTGCCAGGGCTGCTTGCCGTGGTCGGCGTGCGCTCGCTCGAGCAGTCGCAGCACGCCGGGCACGCCGATGGATCGGCCGCTGGCGCGGGTATTCGGCTGTGGCGTGGTGCGATCGGTGTCGCTGACCCAGCGCAGATAGTTCTCCGTCGCGGTGGCGGGGGCGGTCTCGCGGCCGTCGTAGGCGTCGATGGTCCTGGTCGCGGCGTCGTAGTAGAGCAGGAACGCGCCGCCGCCGATGCCGGTGGCCTGCGGTTCCACCAGGCCGAGCACCGTCTGCACCGCCACCAGCGCGTCCGCGGCGGTCCCACCGGAGGCGAGCACCCGGCAAGCCGCCTGTGTGGCAAGGGGATTCGCGGCCGAGACGGCGTAGGTGCGGGTGCGCACCGGCGTCATATCGGTGCGGTATCCGGTCCCGACCTCCGGGTTGTTGGCGATATCCCCGGAGGCGGTCGGCGCGGCGGCGGCGATATGGGTGCCGTTCTGCGTATCGGCACAGGGTCCGCTCGCGCCGCTGGATTGGTCCGAGCAACCTGTCAGCACACCCGCGATGAGCAGCAGGGTGGCCGCGGCTGTGCCGGTGAGGTGTCGGGTATGCGTCATGATCGGACTGTATCGGGATCGGGCAGGAGGCTCCTGCCAGCGGCGGGAAGCCAATTGCGTTGCCGCTCGGCTACTTTTGTACCGACGCAATCTACCATCGTTACCAGTATCATTCGGTGGAAGCTGTTTCGGTAGAGGCCGATATCCGCCACCTGGCTATCGGCCGGGTAACCTCTGCCCTCGACCATCGAACGCTAAGGATCGAACTGTCATATGACCCAGGTACGGGAAAAGGATTTCCTCGGCGCGGAGGACAGCGGCTATCACAAGAGCCTCAAACCGCGTCAGTTGCAGATGATCGCCATCGGCGGGGCGATCGGCACCGGGTTGTTCCTGGGTGCCGGTGGTCGTCTCGCCAGCGCCGGACCGGGGTTGTTCCTGGTCTACGGCGTATGCGGCATCTTCGTCTTCTTCATTCTGCGAGCGCTGGGCGAGCTGGTGTTGCACCGGCCGTCCTCCGGGTCGTTCGTCTCCTACGCCCGCGAGTTCTTCGGTGAGAAGGCCGCCTTCGTCGCGGGATGGATGTACTTCCTGAACTGGTCGATGACCGGAATCGTGGACACCACCGCCATCGCGACATATCTGCACTACTGGGGCGCGTTCAAACCCGTCGCCCAGTGGCTCCTGGCGTTGATCGCGCTGGTCATCGTGCTGAGCATCAACCTGATCTCGGTGAAATGGTTCGGTGAGCTGGAATTCTGGGCCGCGCTGGTGAAGGTCGTCGCGCTGGCCGGGTTCCTCGGCGTCGGCGTGGTGTTCCTGGGCGGGCGTTTCACGGTTCAGGGGTACAGCACCGGTCTCGGGGTGATCAATCACACCGGCGGCCTGTTCCCGACCGGGATACTACCCCTGGTCACCGTCACCTCCGGTGTCGTATTCGCCTATGCCGCAGTGGAATTGGTCGGCACCGCCGCGGGCGAGACGGAAAACCCCGAGAAGATCATGCCGCGCGCGATCAACTCGGTGCTGATCCGGATCGCTCTGTTCTACATCGGCTCACTGGTGCTGCTGGCACTGCTGCTGCCCTACACCGCCTATTCGGCGGGGGAGAGCCCGTTCGTCACCTTCTTCTCCAAACTCGGTGTGCCGCATGCCGGTTCGGTGATGAACTTCGTCGTGCTCACCGCGGCGTTCTCCAGTCTGAACGCCGGGCTGTACTCCACCGGGCGCATCCTGCGCTCGATGTCGATGAACGGCAGCGCGCCGAAGTTCACCGGCCGGATGAACCGCAGGGGCGTGCCGTACGGCGGCATCATGCTCACGGCCGTGGTGGCGCTGTTCGGCATCTGGCTCAACTATCTGGTGCCCTCGCAGGCGTTCGAGATCGTGCTGAACGTGGCCTCGCTGGGCATTCTCGCGTGCTGGGCGACGATCGTGCTGTGTCAGTTGCAGATGTGGCGGTGGGCGCGGGCCGGGCGGGTGGAACGCCCGAGCTTCCGGATGTTCGGCGCGCCCTACACCGGGATTCTCACGCTGGTGTTCCTGGCGGCCGTGCTGGTGCTGACGGCATTCGACTATCCGGTCGGCACGTGGACAGTCGCCAGTTTCGTGGTGATCGTTCCGGCGCTGATCATCGGCTGGTTCGTCGCCCGCAAGCGGGTGCTGGTCATCGCGCGGCAGCGTACGGGGTACACCGGGGAGTTCCCCGTCGTCGCCAACATTCCCATCGACGGCGAGGCCGACCGCTAGGCCGGGACGGTCCGGTCGCTGCGGACCTGCCAGCGGCCGTCGGTCCGGGTCAGCCGGATCGGATGGTCGAAGCAGGCGCTGATGTTCTCGCTGGTCAGCACGTCGTCGACGGGTCCGGCGGCGATCCGGCGGCCGTCGCGCAGCAGCATGGCGTGCGTGATGCCGGGCGGCAGTTCCTCGAGGTGGTGGGTGACCAGGATCGAGGCCAGGTCCGGATGCGCGGCCTGCAGGCGGTCGATCCGGTCGATGAGCTGTTCGCGTCCGGCCACGTCGAGTCCCGTGGCGGGCTCGTCCAGCAGCAGCAGGCTGGGATCGGCCATGAGGGCGCGGGCGATCAGCGCACGACCGCGTTCGCCCTGGGACAGGGTGGGCCAGCGGGCGTCCCGGCGATGGGCGAGGCCGAGCAACTCGACCAGCCGGTCCGCCTCGGCGATCTGCTCGGCGGTCGGCGTCCAGCGCTGTTGCAGATCGGCGGTATTGGTCAGGCCCGTCAGCACGACCTCATGCACCCGCAGCGGATACGGCAGGGTGTGCCGGGGATCCACGTGTCCGATGGATGTGCGCAACTCGCGCATGTCCACCCGGCCCAGCCGCTTGCCGAGCACCTCGACCGTGCCGCGGGTGGGATGTTCGAATGCCCCGGCCATCTTCAGCAGGGTGGTCTTGCCCGCGCCGTTGGGGCCCAGCAGCGCCCAGTGCTCGCCCGCGCGCACCGTGAGCGAGATATCGGACAGGATCGCGTTGCCGTTGCGCACGAAATCGACGGCGGTGACCTGCAGGATAGGGGAGTCGACCATGTGTCCACGGTAACAAGTCCTCAGACAAGCTGATAGGTGATCTGGGTCATGGGATGACTTCGGTACGCTGTGCGGCGTGACCATTCGCGCGGTGCTGTTCGATTTCTCGGGGACGTTGTTCCGGCTCGAGGCCGACGAGAGCTGGGCTCCCGATCTGGTGACGGCCGACGGATGTCCCTTCGACGAGGCGGAATCGGCCGAGATCCTGGACCGGATGACCACTCCGGTTCATCAGGCGGTGCAATTCGACGCCCATCACCAGCATGCCTGGGAGCAGCGGGATCTGGAACCGGCCCGGCATCGCGAGGTGTATCGGGAAGTGTTGCGGCAGAGCGGCGTCGAGGGCGATCCCGCTCAGCGGCTGTACGCGCGCATGGTCGATCCGTTGCTGTGGACGCCCTATCCCGACACCGGCAAGGTGCTGGAGGCGTTGTCGGCCAACGGAATCCGCGTCGCGGTGGTCAGCAACATCCCGTTCGACATCCGACCGGCCTTCCTCGCGCACGACTGGGACCGGTACGTCGAGGTCTACGCGCTGTCGTTCGAACTCGGCGCGGTCAAGCCGGATCGGCCGATCTTCGAATGGACGCTCGACCGCCTCGGCCTGCCTCCCGAGGCGACGCTGATGGTCGGCGACAGCCGCGAGAACGACGGTGCCGCGATCGAGGTCGGCTGCGCCTACGAATGGGTGGATCCGGCTCCCACCGCCGATCGCCGGACCGGTTTGCTCGACGCTCTGGCCAGGCACGACGTGCTCTGACCGCCGCGTCGCCTCCGCTCGTATCGCCGGGGCCACGCGGTTGCCGCGGGTAGCCGAGCTCGTCGGCAGAGTCCGGACCCGCGGCCGGGACGGTCGCGCCGTCGGCCTGTGCGCAGACTCAGCGCGGCAGGCGGGCGATCGCGCGTCCGGCCGAACGGCCGGAGAAGATGCAGCCGCCGAGGAAGGTGCCTTCCAGGGCGTTGTAGCCGTGGACGCCGCCGCCGCCGAATCCGGCGACCTCGCCCGCGGCGTACAGGCCCGCGAAAGGTGTTCCGTCCGAACCGATCACCTGGGAGTCCAGATCGGTCTGGATGCCGCCCAGGGTTTTTCGGGTCAGGATGTTGAGCCGGACGCCGATCAGCGGGCCGTGTGCGGGATCCAGGATGCGATGCGGTGACGCGACGCGGGCGAGCTTGTCCCCGAGGGCCCGGCGGGCGTTGGCGATGGCCATGATCTGGGCGTCCTTGCTGTACTTGTTCGCCACCTCCCGGTCCCGCGCGACGATCTGGCGTTCGAGGTCGGCGAGGTCGAGCTGCGGGCCGCGGGCGAGCTTGTTCATGCCCGCGACCAGTTCGGGCAGGGTATCGGCGACGACGAAATCGACCCCGTGCCGCAGGAACGCGTCCACCGGCGGGGTCGCGCCCTTGCGGATACGGCTCTCGAACAGCAGTCTGCGGTCCTTGCCGGTGATGTCCGGATTCTGCTCCGAACCCGAGAGCATGAACTCCTTCTCCACGATCGACTGGTTCAGCACGAACCACGAGTAGTCGTATCCGGTGGCCAGGATGTCGCGCATCGAGGCGTTGGTGTCGAAGCCGGGGAACGACGGTGCCGGCAGGCGTTTTCCGTTGGCGTCGAACCACATCGAGGACGGTCCGGGGATGATCCGGATGGCGTGGTCGGGCCAGATCGGATCCCAGTTGTGCAGGCCCTCGGTGTAATGCCACATGCGGTCGCGGTTCACGATCCGGCCGCCGGCCTGTTCGGTGATGCCCAGCATGCGCCCGTCGACGTGGGCGGGCACGCCGGGAATCATCGTCTCCGGACAGGGGCCGAGTCGTTCGGTGGGCCAGTTGCGGCGGATCAGATCGTGATTGTGACCGATGCCGCCGGAGGAGACGAGCACGGCGGGTGCGCGGAATTCGAACTCGCCCACCGTATTTCGTGAGGAAGCCTTGCCGCGGTCGAGATCGGTGGGTTCCAGGACCGCGCCGCGCGCGCCGACCACCGCGCCGTCCTCGACGATCAGCTCGTCCACCCGGTGCCGGAAGGCGAATTCGACCAGGCCGAGTCGTTCGGCGGCCAGGACCGGTTCCAGGAATACCCGCACGACCTCCGGACCGGTGCCCCAGGTGAGATGGAAACGTGGCACCGAGTTGCCGTGCCCGTCGGCGGTGGAACCGCCGCGTTCGGCCCAGCCCACCAGGGGAGTGAGCCGCAGGCCCAGATCGTGCAGGTACTGCCGCTTCTCGGTGGCGGCGAACTCGACGTAGGCGCGGGCCCAGCGGCGGCCCCACAGATCCTCGTCCTCGCGGTCGAATCCGGCCGAGCCCTGCCAGTCCTGCCAGGCCAGTTCGAGCGAGTCCTTGATGCCGAGGCGGCGTTGCTCGGGGCTGTCGACCAGGAACAGGCCGCCCAGCGACCAGAACGCCTGTGCGCCCAGGTTGTTGCGGTTCTCCTGGTCCAGTACCAGCACCCGGCGTCCGGCGCGGGTGAGTTCGTAGGTGGCCACGAGTCCGGCTAGACCGGCCCCGATGACGATGGCGTCCGGCTGCGGTGACGATGCCACGGGAACTCCTCCGGGTCGGGGGCGCGCGGCCGGGTCGCCGCGCATCGGATACACGGATGTATCGAACTGTTCCCAACCTAGCAGACCGGTGGTTGCGGGTAGCCGGTTCCGGGGTGCGGCTCGAAAGGATTCGAGCAGGTGGTGACCGGTCCCGGCGAAATCTGTCGGTACCACGTGGCATGGTGCGGTGGTGCGTACCATGACCGCCGTCGCGGCTCGCCGGACCGCCCTGGCCGCCCAGGGCTTCGCCGCGCCGCGCCCCGCCTCGCCCGATCGCCGGACCGTGCTGCGCGTCCTGGAGAGAACGCAGGTGCTGCAACTGGATTCGGTGTCGGCGGTGGTGCGGGCGCACTACGCGCCGGTGTTCAGCCGCATCGGCCCGTACGATCGCGCGCTGCTGGACGAGGCCGCCTGGAGCGATTCCGCGCGACGTCCCCGTCGGCTGGTGGAGTACTGGGCACACGAGGCCGCGATGATGCCGGTCGAGGATTGGCCGCTGCTGCGCTGGCGCATGACCCGGTACCGCAATGGCCGGTGGGGTGGTGCGCGTCAGGTGCTCGAACGCAATCCGTCACTGCCCAAGGACGTGCTCGAGGTGGTGCGCGAGTTCGGCGCGTGCACGGCGGGGGAGGTGGAGAAGCATCTCGAGCTGGACCGGCCGCGCAGCAAGGACCACTGGGGCTGGAACTACAGCGACACCAAGGTGGTGTGCGAGCAGTTGTTCGCCACCGGCGAGTTGTCGGTGGGCAGGCGCGTCGGATTCCAGCGCCACTACGACCTCACCGAGCGAGTTCTGCCGCCGCAGGTGCATTCCCGCGAAATCGATGAGTCCGACGCGGTACGCGAACTCGTCCGCAGATCGGCCACGGCCCTGGGTATCGGTACCGAACCCGACCTGCGCGACTACTACCGCCTGCACCGCAGCCAGACCGAGCCCGCCATCGCGGATCTGATGGATTCCGGTGAGCTGGAACAGGTTCGGGTGGACGGCTGGGATCGCCCGGCGTATCTGCGTGCCGGTGCGCGCATCCCGCGGCGCGTCACCGGGGCCGCGCTGCTGTGCCCGTTCGATCCGCTGATCTTCTTCCGCCCGCGCACCGAGCGGATCTTCGACTTCCACTACCGGATCGAGATCTACACCCCCGAACACAAACGCGTGCACGGCTATTACGTGTTCGCGTTCCTGCTGGACGGTGAGCTCGTGGCGCGGGTGGATCTGCGCGCCGAGCGGTCCTCCGGGCGGCTGCTGGTGCCCGGTGTCTTCGCCGAGCCGGATCGCGACGCGCCGTACGTCGCGGCCGAACTGGCGCGGTCGCTGCGCGAACTCGCCGACTGGCTGGAGTTGGACACGATCGAGGTGGGCGAGCGGGGGGATCTGGCGAGTCTGCTCGCGGCAGTGGTGTGACCGGTCGGCCGAACCCGATCATGACCGCCGCCGCCCGGTGCTAACGTCGGTGGATGTCGTGGAATCGGGCGCGGCGCAATCGAATTCTGCGTGGTGGCGCGATGCTGGCCGCCACGATACTGGTCCTGAGCGGATGCGGCGGATCGACGAGCGGCCCCTCCGGCGGGCAGTCCGCGTCCGGCGCCTGGCCGCCGTCGCGGGGGCGCGGGAAATGCGCGGTCGGCAAGCAGGAGAACGTACCCGCGACCATGCGCGACGGGGTCGTGTTGAAGGCCGATGTGTACCGCCCCGAGACCACCGATCCGGTGCCGGTGATCCTGATGCGCACCCAGTACGGCAAATCCGGAGCACAGGTGAAGCCGTATCGGTACCAGACCCCGGATTGGTTCGCCTCGCACTGCTATCTCGTTGTCGTGCAGGATATTCGGGGGCAGGGGGCCTCTGGCGGCACGTTCACCGAATTCGCCAACGATCGCGACGACGGATACGACTCGGTCGAGTGGGCCGCGCGGCTGCCCGGCTCCAACGGCAAGGTCGGCATGTACGGATCGTCGTATGTGGGTGCCACACAATGGCTTTCGGCGGTCACCGCGCCACCGCACCTGGTCACCATCGTGCCCTCGAACACCGCCTCGGACTATTACGACGGCTGGACCTACCAGGGCGGGGAATTCCGGCTCGCCTTCGTCGAGCCCTGGGCCACGGGGACGATCGCGGAGACCGCCGCGATCAATCGCGGCGACACCGCCACCGCGAAGCAGCTGGCGGCCGATGCTGCGCAGTACACCCGCTGGATGGGATACCGGCCGTATCAACAATTCCCGCCGATGCACCCGGGCGATCCGGCGGTCGCGCCGTGGTTCTTCGACTGGATCCGGCATTCCGCGCGCGACAACTACTGGAAGCAGTGGAGCATTCGCGACCGCTATCCGAACGTGCGGGTTCCGGTACTCGATTTCGAGGGCTGGTACGACGCGTTCCTGGCCGGTGGAACCGAGAATTTCAGCGGGATGGTGCACGACGGCGGCACCCCGCGGGCCCGGAGCAATCAGCGGCTGGTCATCGGACCGTGGGATCACGTGGGCTGGGGACGTCCGGGCAGCGGCGTATCCGCGCCGCTGCTCGCCGCCGCCGGGCCCGCTGGGGACAGTCCGGTGAACGATCTGATGCTGGCCTGGTTCGACCACTTCTTGAAGGGGCAGGACAACAGGGTCGCCGGGCAGCCCACGGTGAACTACTTCCTGATGGGTGCGAACAAGTGGAAGACAGCGACCGCGTGGCCGCTGCCGAACACCCACTGGACCACCTATTACCTGTCCGGCAGCGGCGCCAACGGCCTGTCCGGACGGCTGGGCGCGCTGAGCGCCGAGCCGCCGAAGGATCCGCAACCGCCGGACACCTACGATTACGATCCGCTGAATCCGGTGCCCAGCGCCGGCGGGCACTCCTGCTGCGGCGCGTCCTCGGGGCCGCAGGGGCCGTATGACCAGTACGTCGTCGAACAGCGCTCCGACGTGCTGACCTACACCACCGCCCCGATGTCCGCCGACACCGAGCTGACCGGGCCGACCGAGGTGAAACTGTGGGCCTCGTCCACCGCGCCGGATACCGATTTCACCGCGAAACTGGTCGCGGTCGCGCCGGACGGATCCACGATCAACCTGAACAACGGGATCATCCGGACCCCGTTCCGCGATTCGCTGGACGACCCAACCCCCGCGGCGCCCGGTCAGACGTACCAGTACACGATCAGGATCTGGCCGACCAGCTACCTGGTGAAAGCCGGTTCACGCATTCGCGTGGAGATCTCCAGCAGCGACTATCCGCAGTTCGCCCCGAATCCCAACACCGGTCAGCCCTTCGGGGCCAGTGCCGATACGCAGATCGCGACCCAGACCATCCTGCACGATGCGGCGCATCCGTCCTCGGTGGTGCTGCCGATCATCCCGGCGGGCGGCGCGGCATCGAGCCGATTCCCCATGGACGCAACGAGATAGCGTTGTTCAGGCGGCCTCGGTGGCGATCGGTTCCTCGCGCGCGGCCGCTGCTTCCGCTGCGTCGGCCTTGCGCTCCCACCGTCCGGCCAGCCAGGCGCAGACGAACAACTGGATCTGGTGGAAGATCATCAGCGGCAGCACGATCAGGCCGACCGCATGCCCGGCGAACAGGACCGTGGCCATCGGCAGCCCGCTGGCCAGGCTCTTCTTCGAACCGCAGAAGATCATGACGATGCGATCGCCGCGATCGAATCCGAGCAGCCGACTCGCGAGCGTGGTCAGGGACAGCACCGCGGCGAGCACCACGACGCACACCGCGACCACCGTCACCAGGGACAGCGCCGAAATGCCTCCCCAGATGTGCTCCACCATGCTGTCGCTGAACGCGGCGTAGACGACCAAGTAGACCGAACCGCGATCGACCACCTTGGTGACGGTGGCGTGACGCATGAGCACCTGCAGCGGAGTCCGCAGCAACTGCCCGGCCAGGAAGGGCACCAGCAGCTGCAACACGATCGCCACTATCGATCCCGCCGACACCGTCGCCCCGCCGGTGGTGTTCATCAGCAGCATGACCAGCAGCGGCGTAACGAACACGCCGAGCAGATTGGACAGCGACGCGCTGACCACCGCACCGGCCACATTGCCCCGCGCAATCGAGGTGAAGGCGATCGAGGACTGCACGGTCGAGGGCAGCAGGCACAGGTAGAGCACGCCGGTGTACAGGTCGTCGGTGAGCACCGAGGGGACCAGCAGGCGCAGCGCCAGCCCGATCAGCGGGAAGACCAGATAGGTCACCGCCAGCACGCTCGAGTGCAGTCGCCAGTGCTTGAGCCCGTCCAGCGCCTCGCGCGGCTTCAACCGCGCGCCGTACAGCAGGAACAGGATCCCGATCGCGACCTTGGTGGCCCAGCTCAGGACGTCGGCGGCCTCGCCGCGCGCGGGCAGGAGCGCGCCGACCAGGACGGCGGCGAGCAGGCCGAGCATGAAGGCGTCGATCCGGAATTTGGCGAGTAGCTGCACAGACGAACGATACGTTCCGGCTGAATGATCGCGAAAGTCGTTCGATTCGATATCTCTGAACGGATATCATGATGAATGTGTTCGATCCGGATCAGCTGCGCACCTTCCTCGCCGTCGAGCGGGCCGGTGGCTTCACCGCCGCGGGCCGCATCCTCGGGCTGCGTCAGTCCACCGTCAGCGGTCATATCGCCAAGCTCGAGCAGGCGGCCGGGCGGGCGCTGTTCCGCCGGGACACCCGCAATCTGGCGCTCACCGCGGATGGTGCGGCGATGGTCGGTTTCGCGCGCAGCATCCTGGATGCCCAGGCGCACGCCGACCGCTATTTCTCCGAGTCCCGGCTGTCCGGGCTGATCCGGTTGGGCGCCTCGGACGACGTGATGGCCCGCGAGTTGCCCGATGTGCTGCTGGAATTCCAGCGCAGCCATCCGGGTGTGGATCTGGAGCTGACCGTCGGGCTCAGCGAGACGCTGCGGACCCGGCTCGCGGCCGGGGAGCTGGATCTGATGGTGGCCAAGCGGCGGCCGGGGGAACAGCACGGTGAGCTGCTGTGGCGCGACCGGCTGGTGTGGGCGGCGCGTTCGGGCGCGACGGGTTTCGCCGATCCGGTGCCGCTGGTCACCTATCCGCCGCCGAGTATGACCCGACAGGCGGCGCTGCAGGCGCTCGAACGGGAGGGACGCACCTGGCGGATCGCGTGCGTGAGCGACAGTCAGCTGGGCCTGCGGGCGGCGGTGCTGGCCGGGCTGGGCGTCATCGTGCATGCGGAAAGTCTGCTTCCCGCAGGGCTTTTCGCGGTCGCGGACGATCGGCTGCCGACGCTGGGTGATCTGGAGTTCGTGCTGCTGCGCCGTCGCAGCCGGCTATCCGAGCCGGAGCGGGCGCTGTGCGATGCGATCGAGGCGGGCGCCCGGCGTGAGCACGCGACCCTGCCCCGGCGCGCCGGATGAGCGCGCCGGAGTCGGCCCGATCACCTGTCGGTGCACGTCGCTAATCTGGTTTCGTGGCAGATCCAGCGACGTACCGGCCCGCGCCGGGCACCATCCCCGTCGATCCCGGTGTGTACAAGTTCCGGGATTCCTTCGGGCAGGTCATCTACGTCGGCAAGGCCAAGAGTCTGCGCAGCCGGTTGAATTCGTATTTCGCCGACATCACCGCGCTGCATCCGCGCACCCGCCAGATGGTGACCACCGCCGCGAGCGTGGAGTGGACCGTGGTGTCCACTGAGGTGGAAGCCCTTCAGCTGGAATACAACTGGATCAAGGAATTCGATCCGCGGTTCAACGTCCGCTACCGCGACGACAAGACCTACCCCATGCTCGCGGTGAGCATGAACGAGGAGTACCCGCGGGTATTCGTCTATCGCGGCCCGCGTAAGAAGGGCGTGCGGTACTTCGGCCCGTACGCGCACGCGTGGGCGATCCGCGAGACGGTGGATCTGCTGCTGCGGGTGTTCCCGGTGCGTACCTGCTCGGCCGGAGTCTTCAAGCGGCACAGTCAGATCGGCCGCCCGTGCCTGCTCGGCTACATCGACAAGTGCTCCGCGCCGTGCATCGACCGGGTCAGCGCCGAGGAGCACCGTCGCATCGCCGAGGACTTCTGCGATTTCCTGGCCGGTAAGACCGATCGCATGGTCCGCGAGCTGGAACGCCGAATGCACGCCGCGGCGGAGGAATTGGACTTCGAGACCGCCGCCCGCCTGCGCGACGACGTGCAGGCGCTGCGCCGCGCGCTGGAGAAGCAGGCCGTGGTGCTGGGCACGGGCACCGATGCCGATGTGGTCGCCTTCGCCACCGACGAACTCGAGGCCGCGGTGCAGATCTTCCACGTCCGCGACGGCCGGGTTCGCGGTCAGCGCGGCTGGGTGGTGGACAAATCGGGTGACGCGGTCGACCTGGTCCAGCAGGATGCCGCGCAACTCGGCGATGGCCGGGATTCCGGCGGTGCCGATCAGGAATCCGCGGGCCTCGGTGCCGGAGGGAATTCCGCGGAACCCGGTGACGACGCGGCCCGGGACATCGAACCAGGTGATGCGGTCCCGGCGACGGAGTCCAGCGGCGAACTGGCCGCGCTGGTCGAGCAGTTCCTCATGCAGTTCTACGGTGAGCAGGCCGCCTTCGCCGAGCAGACCGGCGCCGAGCCCGCGGGGACGGCCGTGCCGCGCGAGGTCCTGGTGCCCGCGTTGCCCGGTGACGCCGAACAGGTGCAGGGCTGGCTCTCGGGGCTGCGCGGTTCCGCGGTGCAACTGCGGGTGCCCCGGCGCGGGGACAAGAAGGCCCTGATGGAGACCGTCCAGCGCAACGCGTCCGAGGCGCTGGCTCAGCACAAGCTCAAGCGCGCCGGGGACCTGACCGCGAGATCGGCCGCGCTGCAAGGTATTCAGGACGCACTCGAGCTCGACACCGCACCGCTGCGGATCGAGTGCGTGGACATCAGCCATGTGCAGGGCACCGATGTGGTCGCCTCCCTCGTCGTCTTCGAGGACGGGCTGGCACGCAAATCCGAATACCGGCACTACGCGATCAAGGAGGCCGCGGGCGAAGGCCGCTCGGACGACGTCGCGAGCATCGCGGAGGTCACCCGCCGCCGGTTCCAGCGACTGCGCCGCGATCTGGAGGTGCTCGAGGCCGAGGACAACCCCACGCCGGGCATCGATCCGAAGACGGGCAAACCCCGCAGATTCTCGTATCCGCCCAATCTGTACGTCGTCGACGGCGGCGCACCCCAGGTCGCGGCCGCCGCGGAGGTACTGGACGATCTCGGCATCACCGACGTCGCGGTGATCGGGCTGGCCAAACGCCTCGAGGAGGTGTGGGTTCCGGGCGAGCCCGATCCGGTCATCATGCCCCGCAACAGCGAGTCGCTGTATCTACTGCAGCGAGTGCGCGACGAGGCGCACCGATTCGCCATCACCTTCCATCGCAGCAAACGCTCCCGGCGCATGACGGCCTCGGCGCTGGACGCGGTCCCCGGGCTCGGCGAGACGCGCCGCACCGCGCTGGTCACGCATTTCGGGTCCGTCGCCCGGCTCGAGCAGGCTACGGTGGAGGAGATCACACAGGTTCCGGGCATCGGGGTGGCAACAGCGAAGGCGGTGCTCGCGGCCCTGCACGGCGAATAGTCGCCGCCTATCAATCGGATGGCACGGTTACGTCTCGATGTCGCCCGGCGTGCGTATCGGGCGCTGGATACGGGAAAAAGGCAGGATGATCGCATGAGCGCCAGCAACGGATCCGGTAGGACATGACCAGCGTGGAATCGAACGGTAGTGCGGCGGAGGCGTCCGCGTCCGATCCGGCGGCGGACCGGGCGGTCGAGGTCGTCATCGTCACCGGTCTGTCCGGTGCGGGACGTGGCACCGCGGCGCGGGTGCTCGAGGATCTGGGCTGGTACGTCGCGGACAATCTGCCGCCCGAGCTGATCGAGCGGATGATCGAGCTGGGCGTCTCCGCGGATCCGCCGATCCGACGCCTCGCGCTGGTGATGGATGTGCGCAGCCGCTTCTTCACCGGTAACCTCTCCGCGGTCACCGAGCAGTTGCGCTCCGGGGGTGTACGAACCCGGGTACTGTTCCTCGAGGCATCCGACGATGTGCTCATCCGCCGGTTCGGTTTCGCGCGAAGGCGTCACCCGCTGCAGAGCGAGAGCGCCGACGGCACGCTGTCCGCGGGCATCGCCGCCGAGCGAGCCCGGCTCGACTCGGTGAAAACGGCGGCCGACCTGGTGATCGATACGACCGCGCTGTCGGTGCATCAGCTGCACCGCAAATTGGAGGAGGCGTACGGCGGCGGTGCGCCCAAGGCACTGCAGGTCACCATCCAGTCCTTCGGTTTCAAGTACGGAGTACCGCTGGATGCGGATATGGTGTTCGACTTGCGTTTCCTGCCCAACCCACATTGGGTACCGGAATTACGTGAGCACACCGGACAGGACGCGGTGGTCAGCGAATACGTGCTGTCCCGCCCGGGTGCACAGGACTATCTGCGGACGTGCCGCCACCTGATAGACCTGACGACCGACGGTTACCGCCAAGAGGGGAAGCGTTACATGACCGTGGCAGTGGGCTGTACCGGTGGAAAGCACCGCAGTGTGGCCGTATCGGAAGCGCTGGGTGAGGCACTCGGCGAATCGAGCGCGGACCCGGTGCGCGTGGTGCATCGAGACCTGGGGCGCGAGTGAGTGCGGAGGGGCCGAATCCGGCCCTGGTCGCCATGGGCGGCGGGCACGGGCTGTACGCGACGCTGACCGCTGCGCGCCGGCTCACCTCGGAGGTCACCGCCGTGGTGACGGTCGCCGACGACGGCGGCTCGTCCGGGCGGCTACGCGCGGAGCTGGGCATGTTGCCGCCGGGTGATCTGCGCATGGCGCTCGCGGCGCTGGCCGAGGAGCCCGACGGCGTATGGACGCGCAGCGTCCAGCACCGTTTCGGCGGAACAGGTGCGCTGGCAGGGCATTCGGCGGGAAACCTGATCCTGGCCGTGCTGACCGAGGTGCTCGGCGATCCGGTGGCCGCGCTGGACACCGTGGGTTCGCTGCTGCGCTGTACCGGGCGGGTGCTGCCGATGTCGCCGGCCGCGCTCACCATCGAGGCCGACGTGTCCGGGCTCGAGGCCGATCCCCGGGTGAGCCGGTGCATTCGCGGACAGGTCGCGGTCGCCACCACGCCCGGAAAGGTGCGGCGGGTGCGCCTGATCCCCTCGGACCCGCCGGCGAGTCCCGAGGCGACCTCGGCCATCGAACACGCCGACGTGGTGATCCTGGGTCCCGGATCGTGGTTCACCAGCGTCATCCCGCATGTGCTGGTCCCGGGCTTGCACGAGGCTCTGGTGCACACGCGTGCCCGGAAAGTGCTGGTACTCAACCTCGCTGCGGAGCCCGGCGAGACGGCCGGATTCTCCGCGGAGCGCCATTTACATGTATTGTCCCAGCACGCACCGGATTTCGCGGTGGACCACGTGGTGGTGGACTCCGGGTCCGTACCCGAGGGTAGGGAACGCGAACATGTGGCAAGAGCTGCCGAACAGCTGCGTGCGCGAGTAACCTTCGCTGATGTCGCCGAGGCGGGGACGGACCGGCACCACCCTGGAAAGTTGGCCGCCGCACTGGATCAGGTGATCCGGGCGCCTCGGCCGGAATCAGCAGGGCTTCGAGTCGAAGGACGGCACATGGGCCAGGATGTGCGGTCCGCGTTGGGTGGAAAGGAGCGGGTCTCGTGGCGATGACAGCCGAGGTGAAAGACGAGCTGAGCCGTCTGTCCGTCTCGCAGGTCTCATCTCGCAAGGCCGAATTGTCGGCGCTACTACGGTTCGCCGGCGGGCTGCACATCGTCGGCGGGCGGGTGATCGTCGAGGCGGAGGTGGATATGGGTTCCATCGCCCGGCGCCTGCGCCGCGAGATCTTCGAGCTGTACGGCTACGGCTCGGATGTGCACGTGCTGGGCGCCGGCGGGTTACGCAAGACGTCCCGGTACGTGGTGCGGGTGTCCAAGGAGGGCGAGGCGCTCGCGCGCCAGACCGGTCTGCTGGACGTGCGCGGTCGCCCGGTGCGCGGTTTGCCCGCGCAGGTCGTGGGCGGCAGCATCACCGATGCGGAGGCCGCGTGGCGGGGTGCGTTCCTCGCGCACGGCTCGCTCACCGAACCCGGCCGCTCCTCGGCGCTCGAGGTGAGCTGCCCGGGGCCCGAGGCCGCCCTGGCCCTGGTCGGCGCGGCGCGCCGGATGGGCATCCAGGCCCGCAATCGCGAGATCCGCGGCACCGATCGGGTGGTGGTGCGCGACGGCGAGGCCATCGGCGCGCTGCTGACTCGGATGGGTGCGCAGGACACCCGGCTGACCTGGGAAGAGCGGCGGATGCGCCGCGAGGTCCGGGCGACCGCCAACCGCCTGGCCAACTTCGACGACGCGAATCTGCGCCGTTCGGCCCGGGCCGCGGTGGCCGCGGCCGCGCGGGTCGAACGCGCCCTGGAGATTCTCGGCGACGATGTGCCCGACCATCTGGCCGCGGCCGGGAAGCTGCGCGTGGAGCATCGTCAGGCCTCACTCGAGGAACTGGGCCAGCTGGCAGATCCGCCGATGACCAAGGACGCGGTCGCGGGCCGTATCCGGCGGCTGCTATCGATGGCGGATCGCCGCGCCAAGGAGCTCGGCATTCCGGACACCGAGTCCGCGGTCACCGCCGAATTGCTCGAAGACGCCTGAGACATACGCTGACCGATAGCCGCCGTGGTGCGAACACCTTTGCGCCACGGCGGCTTTCGTCACTTTCACGTACATCGCCCGATATCTTGTCGGTCCGGGTCGGTATTCTGCGCAGGGAGTGCTCGCAGCGTCGCGAGGACGGGGTGGTGCCCGGCGTTCTCACCGTGACCAGGGGCGTGTCTGTGACATCACGGCCGGGCATTAGGGTGGATCGACAACGGAGAAGAATCCGCAGAAAGCTGAGGAGCGATAACGTGACTGTCCGGGTAGGCATCAACGGCTTCGGCCGCATCGGGCGTAACTTCTTCAGGGCGGTCGAGGCGCAGAAGGCGCTCGGCACAACGGAGATCGAAGTCGTCGCGGTCAACGACCTCACCGACAACGCAACCCTGGCGACCCTGCTCAAGTACGACTCGATCCTGGGTCGCCTGCCGCAGGATGTCTCGCTCGACGGCGACGACACCATCGTGGTCGGCGATCAGCGCATCAAGGCGCTGGCCATCAAGGAGGGCCCGGCGGCGCTGCCGTGGGGCGAGCTGGGCGTCGACGTGGTGGTGGAATCGACCGGTATCTTCACCGACGCGACCAAGGCCAAGGGCCACCTCGCCGCCGGTGCCAAGAAGGTCATCATCTCCGCGCCCGCCAAGGGTGAGGACCTGACCGTCGTGATGGGCGTCAACGACGACAAGTACGACGGCAGCCAGAACATCATCTCCAACGCCTCGTGCACCACCAACTGCCTGGGCCCGCTGGCCAAGGTGCTCAACGACAGCTTCGGCATCGAGCGTGGCCTGATGACCACGATCCACGCCTACACCCAGGACCAGAACCTGCAGGACGGCCCGCACAGCGACCTGCGCCGCGCCCGCGCCGCCGCGCTGAACATCGTGCCGACCGGCACCGGCGCGGCCAAGGCCATCGGCCTGGTGCTGCCCGACCTGCTGGGCAAGCTGGACGGTTACGCGCTGCGCGTGCCGGTGCCGACCGGTTCGGTCACCGACCTGACCGCGAACCTGCGCACCAAGGCCTCGCTGGAGGAGATCAACGCCGCGTTCAAGGCCGCCGCCGAGGGCCCGCTGAAGGGCATCCTGAAGTACAACGTCGACCCGATCGTGTCGAGCGACATCGTCACCGACCCGCACTCGTCGATCTACGACGCGCCGTTGACCAAGGTCATCGACGACCAGGTGAAGGTCGTGTCCTGGTACGACAATGAGTGGGGTTACTCCAACCGCCTCGCCGACCTCATCGGTCTCGTCGGTAAGTCGCTGTAAGACAATGGCGGTCAAGACACTTCAGGATCTCCTGGACGAGGGTGTCGAGGGTCGGGGCGTGCTCGTGCGCTCCGACCTGAACGTCCCCTTGGACAACGGGGTCATCACCGATCCGGGCCGCATCATCGCCTCGGTCCCGACCATCAAGGCGCTGGTCGAGGCGGGCGCCAAGGTGGTGCTGACCGCGCACCTGGGCCGCCCGAAGGGCGAGCCCGATCCGGCGCTGTCGCTCGCGCCGGTGGCCGAGCGTCTGGCGCAGGAGCTGGGTCGCAACGTCCAGCTCGCCGGTGACGTGGTCGGCCAGGACGCGCTGGCGCGTTCGGAGGGCCTGACCGACGGCGATGTGCTGCTGCTGGAGAACATCCGTTTCGATCCGCGTGAGACCAGCAAGGACGATGCCGCGCGCGGCAAGCTGGCCCGCGCCCTGGTCGAATTGGTCGGCGACGACGGCGCTTTCGTCTCCGACGGCTTCGGCGTCGTGCACCGCAAGCAGGCCTCGGTCTACGACGTGGCCGAGCTGCTGCCGCACTATGCGGGCACGCTGGTCGCGGCCGAGGTGGAGGTGCTGCGCAAGCTGACGACCGACACCGAACGGCCGTACGCGGTCGTGCTGGGCGGGTCGAAGGTCTCGGACAAGCTGGCGGTCATCGAGGCGCTGGCCCCGAAGGTCGACACCCTGGTCATCGGCGGCGGCATGTGCTTCACATTCCTTGCCGCACAGGGTCTTCCGGTGGGTTCCTCGCTGTTGCAGGAGGAGATGATCGAGACCTGCCGTGGGCTGCTGGACCGGTACGGCGATGTCATCCACCTCCCGCGCGACATCGTGGTGGCCGACAAGTTCGCCGCTGATGCGGAGTCGAAGGTGGTGTCCGCCAACGAGATTCCCGACGGCTGGATGGGCCTGGACATCGGCCCGGATTCGGCGGCCCGCTTCGGCGCGCTGTTGACCGAGGCCCGCACGGTGTTCTGGAACGGCCCGATGGGCGTGTTCGAGTTCGAGAAGTTCGCCGCGGGTACGCGCGGTGTCGCCGAGGCGATCGTGCAGGCCACCGAGAAGGGCGCGTTCACCGTTGTCGGCGGTGGCGATTCGGCCGCCGCGGTGCGGTCGCTGGGTCTGCCGGAGGACGGTTTCTCGCACATCTCCACCGGTGGCGGTGCGTCACTGGAATATCTGGAGGGCAAGGAACTGCCCGGCATCGCGGTATTGGAGGGCTGAGGGTGGCACGCAAACCGCTCATCGCGGGCAACTGGAAGATGAACCTCAATCACCTCGAGGCCATCGCCCTGGTGCAGAAGATCGCATTCGCCTTGCCGGACAAGTACTTCGACAAGGTCGACGTGACGGTGCTTCCGCCGTTCGTGGACATTCGCAGTGTGCAGACCCTGGTGGAGGGCGACCGGCTGCTGGTCACCTTCGGCGCCCAGGATGTCTCGGTGCACGAGTCGGGCGCGTACACCGGTGAGATCAGCGCGTCGATGCTGGCCAAGCTGGGCTGCTCGTTCGTCGTGGTCGGGCATTCGGAGCGCCGGCAGTACCACAACGAGGACGACGCGACCGTGCTGGCCAAGGCCAAGCAGGCGCTCAAGCACGGGATCACCCCGATCGTGTGCATCGGCGAGGGCCTGGGCGTGCGCGAGGTGAGCGAGCACGTGGCCTACAACCTCGAGCAGCTGCGCGGTTCGCTGAAGGGGCTCACGGCCGACGAGATCGCCAAGGTCGTCATCGCGTACGAACCGGTCTGGGCGATCGGCACCGGCCGGGTCGCCACTCCCGCCGACGCGCAGGAGGTGTGCGGCGCGATCCGCGGTGAGCTGGCCGAGCTGGCGAATCCGCAGGTGGCCGCGTCGGTCCGGGTGCTGTACGGCGGTTCGGTGAACGCCAAGAACGTCGGCGAGCTGGTTTCGCAGACCGACGTCGACGGCGCGCTCGTCGGCGGCGCTTCGCTCAAGGGTGACGAGTTCGCCACCCTCTCGGCGATCGCCGCGGGTGGTCCGCTGCCGTAAGGAATGCGGCCCGGTCGCGATCCCCGCGACCGGGCCGAAACCGCCGAGATGTGACCTGCGTTGCGTCCCAGGCG
Organism: Nocardia miyunensis NBRC 108239; assembly: GCF_001613065.1. Lineage (GTDB taxonomy): Bacteria > Actinomycetota > Actinomycetes > Mycobacteriales > Mycobacteriaceae > Nocardia > Nocardia miyunensis. The sequence continues at coordinate 10,129 of NZ_BDBQ01000087.1, read as the reverse complement.
ATCTCGCCCCAGCTCAGGGTGTGGGGATTTCCGTCGAGACCCGCGCAGAGCTGGTGGCCGAGCATCTGACCGATGCTGACCTGCCCATGCAGCCGGTCACCGGCACACCGCCGTCAAACGCCACGACTTCCGGCGATTTCGCCGAGTGGATGCGGTCCCCGCTCGATGGGAGCGGCCACTATCTGTACGACGCCGGGCAGTGGCCCGGCCTAACCGATGCGCGCGACCGCGCTGAGCATGGAGACGGCCTCGGGCCGGGGATGGGCGCGCCAGGTCTCCGGACGCCACGTCATCACCGAGCTGATTCCCGGCGGCACCAGGTCCAGGCCGGTGAAGAAGCGTTCGAATTCGGCGGTGGACCGTAATCGGAACGGGATGCCGCTGCGCTCGTTGGCCTTGCGGGTCTCGGTCAGATCCTCCTGGGTGAGGTGGTCGTCGGTGGCGTGGGTCATCACCAGATAGCTACCGGGGGGCAGTGTTTCGAGCAACTGCCGGACCAACTCGTGCGGCTTCTCCTCGTCGGTGATGAAGTGCATGACCGCCAGCAGCATCAGCGCGACGGGCTGAGTCAGGTCCAGGGTGGACAGCAGATCCGGATGGGACAGGATCTTCGCCGGATCGCGCACGTCGGCATCCAGGTAAGCAGTGGCGCCCTCGGGTGAGCTGTCCAGTAGTGTGCGGGCGTGGATCAGCACGATGGGGTCGTTGTCCACATAGACGATCCGTGAATCCGGGGCGATCCCCTGGGCGATCTCGTGCACGTTACCCGCGGTGGGGAGCCCGGCCCCGATGTCGAGGAACTGCCGGATCCCGGCCTCCTCGGTGAGATAGGTGACCGCGCGGCGCAGGAATTTGCGATTCTCCAGGCAGGCGAAGCGGATCGTGGGGAAGGCCTCGGCGACGAGTTCGGCCGATTCTCGGTCGGCCTCGAAATTGTTCTCGCCACCGAGCCAGTAGTCGTAGCGGCGGGCCGGATGCGGGGTGGTGATATCGATTCCGGCAGGTGCGAATTCAGACTGCACGACGTCCTCTTTCCTGTCGACTACTGTGATCATGTCAGCTCGGATAGTGAACCGGTAGCGGTAAATGCCGCACCGTCCGGAAGGCTTCCTCATGCAGTTGCAGTACAGCCCATACGATTTCGATGTCCACGACGATCCGTATCCGTATTACGAACAGCTGCGCGAGCAGTCACCTGTGTTCCGCAACGAGACGGACGATTTCTGGGCGTTGTCCCGGCACGCGGATGTGCTGGCCGCCCTGCGCGATTCGGATCGTTTCTCTAGTGCGAACGGCCTTCGGATGGAGCCCGCTTTCTGGGGACCGCAGGCGGAGCGGTTCTTCTCCTTCGTGGCGATGGATCCGCCCAAGCACACGCGCATGCGGGGGCTGGTGGTGCGGGCGTTCACCCAGCATCGGGTGCAGTCCCTGGAGCCGCGGCTGCGTGAGATCGCGCGCGGGCTGCTCGAGCCGCTGCTCGAACGAGGCAGTTTCGACCTGATGTCCGACTTCGCCGGCCCCTACCCGACCGAGGTGATCTCCGAGCTGGTGGGCGTGCCCGCGGCCGATCGGGCCATGGTCCGCAAGCTCGGCATGGAGATCATGTACACCGAGGAGGAGTCCACTGATCTGCGGCCCGAGGCCATGCAGGCGATCGGGGCCCTGGTCGGCTACTACACCGAGCTGACCGCCGAACGTGCCGCGCACCGGGGCGAGGATCTGCTCTCGGCCCTGCTCGACGCGGCCGACGGCGACGACCGGCTCACCCCCGAGGAGATCGTGGGCGTGGTGATCCTGCTGGTCGGCGCGGGTATCGAGACGGCCATGCTGACCCTGGGCAATCTGTGGCACGCGGCCTGGCGGCATCCCGATCAGCGCCGGATCGCGCTGGGCGGGCAGTCCCAGTCACCGGTGGGCCGCATCGAGGACTGGATCGATGAGGCGATGCGGTACGACCCGTCGAATCAGGTGATTCTGCGGACCACCACCGAACCGATGGAAGTGCACGGTGTGAAGATTCCCGCCGACGCGCGCGTCCTGCTGCTGAGCGGTTCGGCGAATCGCGACCCCCGAGTGTTCGAGAATCCGGACCGGTTCGATCTGGACCGTGACACGGGCGACGCGGTGGCCTTCGGCAGCGGCCGCCACCATTGTCTGGGTTCGAATCTCGGGCTGCTGGAATTGCGTATCGCGTTGCAGGAGATCGTCTTGCGCATCGCCGACTTCGAGGTGGACCCGGCCGGCCTGCGCCGCATCCACTCCTCGAACAACCGCGGTTTCACCGCCCTGCCCACCACCGTCACCGCGCGCTGACCGTATCTGCGGCTCCGGCGATCTACGATCTGCGGTGTGCGCCGAGTGCGGGAGCGGTGGAGCCGCGATGGTGTGTTCGCCGACGATCGGATATGAGATTCGTACGCCGCATGGACGGGATGACCCGCGAATTCGTCCGTGATGCGGATGCATACGGGTTCCCGTCGTACAAACGTGGTGATCTCGACCCGTAGTGCCGGCGGCTGCCGGGCTCGGGTGGGTGGTGTGCACGGAATCCGAGCACCGTTGCGCTACGGAGAATTGCTCATGCCGTGACCAGTTCGGCGGCCGCCTGCGCTATGGTGGCCTCGTTCAACAGCACGTGTGCGGTGGCCGGGCCCAGGGGGACGAAGCTGTCGGCGCTGGTGACGCGGGTGATCGGGCCGGTGAATCCGGCGTCGATCAGGGCGGTGCAGACCGATTCGGAGACGCCGCCGCTGCGGCGGGTTTCGTCGGCGATGAGGACGCGGCCCGTTGCGCGGGCGTGATGCAGGATGTCTTCGACGGGAAGTGGTGCTAGCCAACGTAGGTCGAGGATTCGGGCGTGAATTCCCCGCTGGGACAGGCGTTGTGCGACGCGCAGACTCATGCGCAGGCCGTTGGCGAAGGTGATGATCGTGAGATCGGTTCCGTCGCCGTGGATTCGGGCGCGGCCGATATCGACCGGGGCGTCGCCGGGAGCGGCCAGCCAGCCGTCGTCGCCGGGCTGGTGCAGGTCGCGGGTGTGGTAGAGGGCGATCGGCTCGAGGAAGACGCAGACCCGGCCGTCGATCCGGGCGGCGGCGACACAGGTGCGCAGCATGGCCGCGGCGTCGTCGGGGCGGGCGGGGGAGGCGACCACCAGGCCCGGGATATCCCGCAGGGCCGCAACGGAATCGTCGTTGTGGAAGTGTCCGCCGAAACCCTTCTGGTAGGCGTAGGAGGCGATGCGCACGACCATCGGGTTGCGGAACTGTCCAGCGGAGAAGAATTGCTGCGTGGCGGCCTCGCCCCGGATCTGATCGAGCGCATTGTGCACATAGGCCAGATATTGGATTTCCGGAATCGGGACGAATCCGGCCGCGCCCGCACCGAGGGCGGTGCCCAGGACACTCTGCTCGTCCAGCAGCGTATCGAAGACGCGTCGCGCGCCGAACCGGCGTTGCAGCCCCTTCGTCACCCCGTAGACGCCGCCCTTACGGCCGACGTCCTCGCCGAAGACGAGCAGGTCGCCATCGCGTTCGAGCAACTGCGTCAGGGTGTGGTTGATCGACTGCGCGAGCGTCGTCGCGGGGGTTCTCTCGGCTGAATCCTGCCCTGTCGCAGCGTGATTCGAGGACGCACCGGCATTGCTCGCGCGATCCGGACCGGCGGGGTCGGCCGGTGCGCGCTTGCGGGTGTCGAAGATGCGAGCCCCCGGCGGCGGTGCGGGGTCGGTCAGCGGTTCGGTGCGCACGGCGTCCGCGCGCACGAGGTCGGGATGATCCGGGGCCAGGGGCGCGATGACGGCGGCGGCGGAATCGAGCGTGGCCTCCCCGGTGACCTGCTCGGCGACGGTCGCGACCTCGGCGCCGATGGCGTCGTACCGGGCGATGATCTCCCGCGCGCCGATACTGCCCGAGCCGACCAGCAGGCGCGCGGTCGCGGTCACCGGATCCCGGCGCAGTTCCTCGGCGATATCGCCCCCGCGGCGATACGCCGACTCCACATCCGAGCCCGCATGGCCCAGCAGCCGGGTGGTGCGCAAGCGCAGGAAGGCCGGGAGCCGATTCTCCCGCACCCAGTCCGCGGCCTCAGCCGAAACCGTCAGCGCCGCAAGCGCATCGGAGCCGTCGACGTCGAAATATCGCAGACCGGGCCGAGTTCCGTAGGCGCGGCCGATCCAGTCCGGGGGAGTGGGCACGCTCAGGCCGATCCCGTTGTCCTCGCAGACGAACAGCACCGGCATCGGGACGTGTTGATGGGCGGTGTGCACGGCCGTGTTGATCGCCCCGGTCGCGGTCGAATGATTGGCCGAGGCGTCGCCGAACGTGCACACCACCACCGAATCGAACGGCCAGGGCGTGAATCTGCCCAGCCGAGCAGCCCGGTCCAGCGCGAACGCCAGCCCGACCGCCCGCGGCAGATGCGAGGCGATGGTGGAGGTCTGCGGCAGGATCGCGGCGGCCTTGCTGCCGAACACCTTGTGCCGCCCACCGGATATCGGATCCGCGGCCGCGGCGACCACACCCAGCAGCACATCCCGGATGGGATCGGAGCCGCCGACCCGGCGGCAGCGATGGACGAAGAACGCGCCCGAACGATAGTGCGGCAGCGCGGGATCGGTCGGGCGCAGCGCCGCGGCGAGTGCGGCGTTCCCCTCGTGCCCCGACGATCCGATGCTGTAGTACCCGTGTCCGGCGGCGGTCAGCGCGCGGGCCGCCAGATCCAGATGTCGGCTCGTGGCCTGCGCGTCGAACAGTTCCAGCACCGCGCCCGCGGTGTGCGGGCTGCCCGGCAGCACGGATTCGGTTGCGGCGCGGGGAGATCCGGGTCGCACGGCCGCCACCGCCGCGCGGAACCGCCGATCGAGTTCTGCCTCTCGTTCGTTGATCACCCGCCCCATGCTGCCCCGCGGCGGGCCGCCGGGTGGCGGTTTCACTCGGAGCGCAGGATCAGGCCGTTGTCGTCGGCCCGATTGTGGATGGTCAGGGTGTCCGAGTCCACGGTGGCCTCGGTCGTGCCGTTCAGCGCCTCGAGCACCTGCTGCTCGACCTGCATGACATCGGGGGCGCACATCATCCGGGTGGTGGCCAGATGAAATGTGACCGCCGAACCGGAGATCTCGGCGGTACCGGTCATCCGGTTGCATCCGGCGTTGCCGGAGACCTGGCCGTCGGGTGCGATGGTGAGTGTGGGTCGCGCGGCGTCCAATGCCTGCGACCGGACCTGCCCCTCCTGCCGGAGCAATGTCGTGACCACCCACGTGGTCCCGGTCAACGGCAGATCCGGGTGCAGCACCCGTTTGTCCCGCAGGGTGACGGTGACGTCGTGTCCGGTGAGAGTGAGCGTGCTGCCCGACAGCGACCACTTCGGCGCGGACTGCAGTAACGCGGTCTGCCAGCCGTCCGCCCCCGATCTGTCGCCGATGCAGGCCATCATGGTCGTGGCCATCCGCGAGACGCGCAGCGCCGAGCCGTCGAAGGTCACCGGGCCGCTGCTGCTGTTGCATCCGGCATCGGCCGAGACCCGCCCGTCGGTGAAGCTCAGCGTCAGCGGCCCGCCGCCCGGAATGGGCGTCCCCTTCACCTCCGTGGAGATGTAGGTGTGTCCCATCGGCGTCGGACCGGGTCCCGAAGACCCGCCCGAACACGCGGCCAGCAGTCCGCACACGAGCACCACCGGGCCCCACAGCACCTTGGCCGACATGCCGCGATGGTACCGGTGAGGACCATGACGCCCGGGCAATCGAGCGTGTGTGCCGAGCCGCGATTGCGATGCTGCGCCTGATCGGGCATCGGCCTACGCCGAACTTCTGGGCGCGGTCTGCGGCAGAACCGGACGCGGTCGCGATGTCGCCGAGAATCTCGCCCGAGCGGCTCCCCGACGGGGAGGTGTGTGCTGTGTGGATGTATATCGGGCGCAGTGTTGCGGTTGTGTGGGCGAGCGAAGCGCGGTGCGGGGGATCACCTGATGCGGGGGTGTCGCGGGGTTGTGCATAAACTGTCGGGCATGCGCATGTTCCTGGATATCCTCCTGGTGATCACCAGTGTGTTGCTGGTGTTGCTGGTGCTGCTCCACCGCGCGAAGGGCGGGGGCCTGTCCAACCTGTTCGGCGGCGGCGTGCAGTCGAGCCTGTCCGGGTCCACCGTTGTCGAGAAGAACCTCGACCGCATCACCGTCTTCACCGGCGTGATCTGGCTGATCGCCATTCTGGGCATCGGCCTGGAGATCAAGTTCGCCTGATCACCAGCGCACCGGCGGTCGCCACGGCGAGAATCACCGCGGCGATCGCGAAAGCCGTCCCGTATCCGTCACCCAGCATCGGAGTCACCCCCGGCGGACCGAGGACCTGACCAAGGCCGTAGCCCGCGGTGAGCGTGGCCGCGGCGCCGGGCCCGGTAAGTTCGCCGCCGACCTAGATCGCGAGCATGGTGGTTGATTCCGGTGGACGTCGCCCCGAACAGCGCCGCGGAGATCAGCGCGGTCTCGGCGGACCAGCGTCGGGCGATCAGATCCCACAGCAGGGTCGCGGGTGCGGCGGTCACGCCGACGACCACCCACATCGGCGTACCGAGCGATCGGTGTCCCGGGGATTGCAGCGCGGCCACCGAAAAATTGCGGTCTGAGCTGGAAATCCCCGCCCTTCAGGCAGGGAACCGTTAATCCGGCAGTCCGAGAGGCTCGCGTGGCCGGGTGTCCGCCCGGACGGCCGCATCGCGGCGCATGGTCCGGACCCACACCGCGAAACCCCAGGCCACGAATCCGGCGTAGACGAGATACAGCACCGCCGACGGATAGTACCCGGCTCGCAGCAGCAACGGCACACCGACCAGATCCACGGCGATCCACAGCAGCCAGAATTCGGCGAGGCCGCGGGCCATTCCGTAGGTGGCCAGGACCGAGCCGGTGAAGATCCACGCCTCGGCCCACGGTCCGTACGATCCGAGCCAGGCGAACAGCCTGGTGCAGATCAGGGTGCCCAGAAGCATCGAGGCGACCAGGATCCAGCGTTCCCGGGTGCTCGCCCAGCGCGGTACCACGGCGCGATGTTCGAGTCCGGTCTCGCGCCGGGAGTGTCGATACCACCCCCACCAGCCGTAGACGCTCACCACGACGAACATCAGCTGACGTCCGGCCTGACCGGCCATGTTCAGATGCTGCGGGGTATTGAACACGCCCCCGACGAAGACGGTGAACAGCAGCGCGTTTCCGGCGATTCCGACCGGCCACGCCCACACCCGCCGCCGCATCCCGCCGATCGCGGAGGCAAGGCCGAAGCCGTTGCCCACGACCTCACGCCACAGGATCGTCGACCCGGCGACATGGAGTTCGGCATCGAGCAGCGCTGACACAGGATTCACCTCACCTGTAACCCCGAGCCTCGGGATTCTCATCCTGGCAGTGTGGCGGTGTGCTCGGGTTTTATGCTGAACGGGTGTGGGGCCGGCCGCATTCCGGCCCCACACCCGCACTACTACGCCTGGGTCAGGCTCAGGCGGCGGTTCTCGTCGTCGAGTTGCAGGATCCGGACGTTCAGCGTCGATCCGACCTGCGGCTCGCCGCGCCACTCCCGCGTGTGCAGCAGGCCGTGGATGCCCGGGGCCACCTCGAGGAACGCACCGAACGGAACGACCGAGACGACGGTCGCCGCGAGGGTGCCACCCGGGGTGCGGGCAGCGCGGAACGCCGCCCATTCCTGGGGCGAAACTGGTTCGTGGGACATGTGATTCACCTCCTCTCGCGGTCCCTGGAAGTACAACGGGACGCGTTCGGAGGGCGGGCCTCTGGCCCGCGCCGCGATCACCTCGCGGCCGGGAAACCTGTCTGTGCGCGGCTTGTCGCCGACCCGGCAGTCACGCGGGCAAGGCTAAGCCGAAGTCGCGTCGGCGGTCAAGCCCGGGGTGGATCTCAGCCCAGTCGCGGGATGCGGCCGTCGACGTCGGTGAAACCGTAGGCGTCGGCGAGATCGCGTACCCGCCAAGCCTTTCCGGTGCGGGCGCGACGATCCGGATCAGCGGCCAGGGCGACGACGGCGCGTCCGGGAAAACGCGGTGTCTCGGCCTCGTTCAGATCGAAGGTGCCCTCACCGGGCAGCGTGATCATCCGGCGGCCCTGCGCATCGGCCGGAACCATCTGCAGCAGTTCGGTATTCACGATGCCCGGCCACAGCGAGACCGCGGTGACGCCGGTGTCGGCCAGATCGTGCGCCATATCGGCGGTGAGCCGGTCCACCGCGCACTTGGCGACGCCGTAGACGGTGTTGTGGGTGTAGTGCTCCGCGCCGGGGGAGGAGATGCTCACGATCAGTCCGCCCGATTCGATCAACGCCGGTGCGGCGAAAACGCTTGCCACGTAATGGGATCGGACGCCGATGTCGAAGCTCTCGTCCCACGCCTGCGGGGGCACCTCCCAGAACGGGCGGCCCAGCCAGCGCGAGGAGGCGGGGGCGTTGTAGACGTTGTTGACCAGCACGTCCAGGCGGCCGTCGTCGGAGCGGATCCGGTCGAACAGGGCCTGCACCGCGTCGTCGTCGGCGTGATCGCACACGTACGGCACCCCGATGCCGCCGAGTTCGCCGATCTCCGCGGCGGTCTGCGCCACGGTGCCCGGCAGGCGGCCCGGCGTGGCCGATCGGCCGGTGAGGTAGACCGTCGCGCCCGCCGCACCCAGTTCCAGCGCGATGCCCTTGCCGATGCCGCGGCTGGCGCCGGTGACGACCGCGACCTTTCCGGCGAGTATTCCTTTCACGACTTCAGGACACTACCTTGAGATGAGAACACGTTCTAGTTATGGAGGCGGAGTGGAGCCGACACATCGGCAGGTGGGCACGAACGGGATCTCGATGCACATCGCGGAACAGGGCACCGGATATCCGGTGATCTTCTGTCACGGATTCCCGCACGGCTGGTCGGTGTGGGCTCGCCAGCTCGGCGCGCTGGCTACGGCGGGATATCACGCCATCGCCCCCGACCTGCGCGGATACGGTCGCACCGAAGCCCCCGACGGAGTCGAGGCCACCACGAATCAGGCCGTGATCGGGGATCTGCTCGGCCTGCTGGACGAGATCGGGGCCGCGCACGCGGTCTTCGTCGGCCTGGACTTCGGCGCACAATTGGTGTGGGAGCTGTCGCTGCGCGCGCCCGAGCGTGTCGCGGCGGTGTTCGTCTTGAACAATCCGTATGCGCCGCGTCCGCCCAAGCCGCCGTCGGCATTCTGGACGAAGGCGGCCGAACGTCACTTCCTGCATCTGTCCTATTTCCAGACGCCCGGTGTCGCCGACGCCGAACTGGCCGGGCGTCCGCGCGAATTCCTGGCCCGGGTGTACTACTCGCTCAGCGGTGACTACCACTACCTGGACACCTGGAAGAATCCGCCCGGCATCGGCTATCTCGACGCACTGCCGACCGCGCCCGCGCTGCCGTGGTCGTGGTTGTCCGAGGCCGAATTCGACGCCCAGGTAACGGAATTCGAACGCACCGGATTCACCGGCGGTCTGAACTGGTACCGCGCCCTGGACCGCAACTGGGAGCTCAGCGCAGATCTCCCGACCACAGTGCCGGTCCCCGCCTACTTCCTGTACGGCGAGAACGACCCGGATATGGAGGGTTTCAGCGGCCGTGACCCGCTGGCCACCCTCCGCGCGAACGTCCCGGATCTGCGCGCGGTCGAAAAGATCTCGGGCGCGGGACATCTCGTGCAATGGGAACGTACCGACGCGGTGAACGAATTCCTCACCCGGCACCTGCGTGCTCTCGATCCCGCATCCGCCTGATCACCTCTGCGCACAACTGATAACCGCGGCGACGGCCCGCAGGCTCGGTGACCGGAATGCCGCTCGACTCGACAGGTGAGGAGACTTCCGCTCGCCGTGCCGCGGGGGCATTCCGGGACCCGGGATCCGCCGGAACAGGCAGGGCCCCGCGAGGTGCGGTCGCCGCCGGATGGGCGGGTCCGGCCTTGGTGGTGCGTCGAAAGACGATGGGGGACAGAGGAATTCGATGTCGGGTGCGGTCCACCAAGCCGTGCGGCCGGAGTGGTGTCGAGACCAGCCCGGACAAGGGGTTACACCGAGAGTGAGGGTCCCCGGCGCGGCGGGGGCACGACTTGTGTACGTCGGCCGCGCGCCCGCCGCCTC
>NZ_BDBQ01000086.1 GCF_001613065.1 Nocardia miyunensis NBRC 108239 | reverse complement strand
TCTCATGACCACTGCCGTACCTGGCTACCTGGCCGATCCGCCCGGTACCCACGCCCCGCTCGATTACCCCGACTACCGTTCGACCGCGCTACGTCATCCCAAACAACCGCCGGTCCTGTTGCCGAACACGCTGACCGAGATCACCGGCCCGGTGCTGGGCCACGACGCGGTGCGGCCCGGAGAACACGATCTGACCTTCCAGCATCGCGGAGATCCGATCGGGCAGAAGATCGTCGTGTTCGGCCGGCTGCTCGACGGCAACGGCCGCCCGATCCCGGACTCGCTGATCGAGATCTGGCAGGCCAACGCCGCGGGCCGCTACCGGCACATCGGCGACCGCTGGGACGCACCGCTGGACCCCAATTTCGACGGGGTGGGGCGAACCCTGACCGATAAATTCGGCCGCTACGAATTCGTCACCATCCAGCCCGGCGCGTACCCCTGGGGCAATCACCACAATGCCTGGCGGCCCGCGCACATCCACTTCTCGGTATTCGGCCGCGCGTTCACCCAGCGGCTCGTGACCCAGATGTACTTCCCCGGCGATCCGTTGTTCTTCCAGGATCCCATCTTCAACTCTACCCCGGAAGCCGCACGGCCCCGGTTGATTTCGCGATTCAGCCTGGAACGCACCAAACCGAACTGGGCGCTGGCGTTCGAATTCGACATCGTCGTGCGCGGGCGCGAGGCGACACCCTTCGAGGAGCCACACGATGACTGACCCCACAACCGCCGAACCGGACGTCGCGAACGACACCGCCGTACTGCCCGGGACGCCGTCGCAGACCGTCGGTCCCTTCCTGAGCATCGGCCTGGACTGGGGCCGCGCCGGAACCCTGGTGGTACCCGAGGGCACGCCCGGAGCGTTCTGGATCCGCGGCGAGGTCTACGACGGCGCCGGTGACCGGCTACCCGACGCGATCATCGAAACCTGGCAGGCCTCCCCCGACGGCGGTTTCGACCATCCCGACGACCCCCGCGGACGGACCCCGGGCTGGCGCGGTCTGGGCCGCAGCGACACCCGTCTCGGCGAATACGCCATCCACACAGTGCTTCCCGGCACGGTCCCGGCACGCGACGGCCGACCGCAGGCTCCGCACATCGACGTCTCGGTCTTCGCCCGGGGCATGCTGAACCGCGTCGTCACGAGGATCTACTTCGCCGATCATCCCGACGCCAACGCGGCCGACCCCGTACTCTCCACCGTCCCGGCGGACCGCCGCGACACCCTGTACGCGACCCCGTCTCCCGACGGCTACCGCTTCGATATCCGCCTCCAGGGTCCCGGCGAGACGGTCTTCTTCGATGTGTGAACGCCTGGCAGAGCCCGAAGCCGGTGATCGGATCACCGTTGCGGACGCTGTCCGGACGCGGCCCCGCCGACACTTGGCGGTGCGCCGAATCAACCTGCGAAACAATGGCTCTCGGCTTCCGGCGGCACTGTCGCGCGGGTCCGCGACCGATACGAGGGCTGCTGTGGCGCAGGCCGAATCCGCCTGCGGCACAGACCGGAAACGATATCCATCGATCCCTGAACGCACGGGCAGGAGGTAACGGTGTCCGAACTCTTCGATCCGATTCTGGCGGCCGGTCCGGTGCAGGAGACTCTCTCGGACGGCGCGTGGGTGCAAGCCATGCTGGACGCCGAGGCGGCTCTCGCTCAGGCGGAGGCCGAGGTGGGTGTGATTCCCGTGGCGCACGCCGCGCGGATCAGCGACGCTTGCGCTGCGCAGTTCTATGACGTTACCGAAATCGGCCGTCGCGCAACGGGTATCGGCAATCCCGTGGGCCCGCTGGTGGCGGCGCTCACCACGCGGGTCGCGGAGACCGATTCCGCGGCCGCCGGATCGGTCCATCGCGGTGCGACGAGCCAGGACATTCTCGACACCGCCGCGATGCTGGTCGCGCGGACGGCCCTGGACGAGCTGCTCGGACAGCTCGATCTGTGCGCGGACCGGTTGGCGCGGTTGGCCGTCGATCATGCGTGCACGCCGCAGGTCGGGCGGTCGCTGTTGCAGCAGGCCGTGCCCGTGACGTTCGGATTCACCGCCGCGGGCTGGCTCTCGGCGATCGACGGCGCGGCCGAGCGGATCACCGAAGTCCGCCAGCGCCGCCTGGCGGTCCAATTGGGCGGTGCGGCAGGCACTCTCGCCTCGCTCGAGACCGCCGGAACCGAGGTTCTCGCGGCCTTCGCCCGGCACACCGGTCTGGCCGAACCCGCACTGGCCTGGCATACCGAACGAGGGCGGATCGCCGACCTCGCCGGTGTCCTCGGGACGACCTGCGGCGCGGTCGCCAAGATCGCCCGGGATATCACACTGCTCGCGCAGACCGAGGTCGGCGAGGTCGAGGAGATGGCCGAGGGCGTCGGCGGGTCGTCCACCATGCCGCACAAGCGCAATCCGATCGCCGCCGTCCTGGCCGCCGCCGCGGCCGCCCAGGCGCCCGGACTCGTCGCGACGCTGTATTCCGCTGCCGCGCAGGAATATCAGCGCGCCGCCGGTTCCTGGCATTCCGAGTGGCGACCGCTGACCGAACTGCTGCGCGTGAGCGGCACGGCCGTGTACTGGCTGCGCGTGAGCCTCGACCGGCTGCACACCCGTCCGGGCAGAATGCGCGAGAACCTCACGGCCACAGGAGGATTACTCCTGGCCGAACGAGTCACCACGGCACTCACACCCGCGATCGGACGCGGGGCGGCCCACGAGGCGGTGACCGAATGCGCCCGCCGCCACACCGACACCGGGGCGGAGTTCGCCGAACTGCTGGCCGAACATCCTGCGCTGCGACCACATCTGGACCGTCGCCGGATCCAGGCATTGCTCTCGCCGACCGGATATCTGGGCAGCACAGAGGCGTTCATCGAGCGGGCGATCGAAGTTCATCAGGAGCGCGTCCCCGCCCCGCCCTCCGACCGTCCCGACGCGCCCGCGCGATCGGTCGAGGTCCACTATCGCGTCGACGGTCCCGCCGATGGCGTGCCGGTCCTGCTGGCGAACTCGATCGGCAGTGACTCGAGCATCTGGGACGACTACGTTAAACCGCTGGTGGACAACGGCTTCCGGGTGATCCGCCACGATCTTCGCGGCCACGGCGACTCACCGGTTCCGGCGGGCCCCTACCGGATCGACGACGTGGGCGGTGACGCACTGGCCCTGCTGGACCAGCTCGGCGTGGACCGCGCGCACATCATCGGCATCTCGATCGGCGGGATGCTCGGCCTGTGGCTCGCCCGGCATCATCCCACGCGAGTCCGGTCGCTGACGGTGTGCTGTAGCTCGGCTCGGCCGGGAAACCCGCAGATGTGGGTCGAGCGCGCGGCACAGGCCCGGGCCGAGGGGATGGAAGCGATCGCCGATGGCAGTATCACCCGCTGGTTCACACCCGCGTGGCGCGACGCCCACCCGCACCGCGCCCGAACGCTGCGCGCACTCACCGCGAATACGCCCGCCGAGGGGTATGCCGCGTGCTGTGAGCTACTGTCCGAACTCGATCTGACACCGGACCTTCCGAGGATCAGCGCACCGAGCCTGGTGATCTCCGGAGCCGAGGACGCGGCCCTGTCGGCCGAACACGGCCGCGTGATCGCCGACGGGATTCCGCGTGCCCGATTCGAAATCGTCAGCGAGGCAGCGCATCTGGGCACCGTGGAGCAGCCCGCACAATTTCTGGAACTCATCCGCAACCACCTCCGGGAGAACTCGTGAACACCGACAACGCCGGAATGGCCGTCCGCCGCGCGGTTCTGGGCGACGAGCACGTCGACCGCGCCATCGCCAGGACCACCGAATTCACCCGGCCGTTCCAGGAGTACATCACCGAGGCCGCCTGGGGTGCGGTGTGGACGCGCGAGGGGCTGGACCGCCGGACCCGCAGCGCGATCACCCTGGCCGTGCTGACCGCGCTGGGCTGCGAGAACGAGATCGCGATGCATGTGCGCGGCGCGCTGCGCAACGGACTCACCCGCGAGGAGATCGCCGAAGTCCTGTTGCACACCGGGGTTTACGCGGGCGTGCCAAAGTCGAACGCGGCCTTCGCGATCGCTTCGGCCGCGCTCGACGACAGCGCCGCAACAGAAAGCGCTGCAACCGAATCCGAGCACTGACCCCTCAGGCGATGCCGCCGTTGGCGTAGACGATCTGACCGTTCACCCAGCGTCCGGGACCAGCGAGGAACGCCACGGATTCGGCGATGTCCTCGGGGGTGCCCAGGCGCTCCAGCGGCGGCGCGGCGGCGAGCTGACCGATCTGCTCGTCGCTCTTGCCGTCGAGGAACAGCGGCGTCGCGGTCGGTCCGGGGGCCACCACGTTCACCGTGACGTCCCGTCCGCGCATCTCCCGCGCGAGGATAAGCGTCATCGCCTCCACCGCACCCTTCGTCGCGGCGTACGCGGCGTAGGTCGGCGGTTGCAGCCGCGTGATCGAGGTCGAGAAATTGATCAGCGCACCACCGGACCGCAGTCCGCGCGCCGCCAGCTGCGAGACCACGAAGGTGCCCCGCACATTGATTCGGTGCATCCGGTCGAACGCGTCCAGATCCATTTCGGCCACGGGTGCGAGCAGCATGATTCCGGCGGTATTGACCACCACGTCGACGCCGCCGAACCGCTCCTGAACCGTATCGAACAGCTGCCGCATCTCCCCTTCGTCGGCGACATCGCCCGATAGCGCGATCGCGACACCCCCTGCGGCCGTGATGGATTCGACTACTTCCCGCGCACGCGCGGCGCTACCGGCGTAGTGCACCACGACCGTCATTCCGTCGGCGGCCAGACGACGCGCCACCGCACCGCCGATCCCGCCCGAACCCCCGGTCACGATGGCGACCCGTCCCGTTGCCTGCCCTGCGGTCATGACCCTCTCCTAAAGTATGTGAACGAACCGTACACTAATGTAATATGAACACATTGTCCATATACTTCCGTGTGTCCTCGAGACGGCAGGCACACGGAGAATTCGGAGCACCCCATGACACGACACGACCCACCACGGCTCACCCCGGGACGGGGTCGCCGTCGCGCGCAGGACGTTCGCCGCGCGACTCTGGCCGCCGCATCAGATCTGCTGTTCTCCCAAGGCATTCGGAGTCTGACCTTCGAGAAGGTCGCCGCCCGCGCCGGCGCCAGCAAGGTCACCCTCTACAAGTGGTGGCCCTCACCGGGCGCGCTGGCGTTCGAGGCCTACTTCGACGCCGTCCAGGACACCCTCGCCTTCCCCGACACCGGTGACATCCGGCGCGACCTGACCGCCCAACTGCACGCTTTTGTCGATCTGCTGCACCGCAACGGCCCGGTCGTCGCCGAGATCATCGGCGCGGCACAAAGCGATCCGGACCTGGCAGCGTCCCTGTCCGAGCAGTACATCCGCCCCCGCCGCGACCTCGCCGTCGAGCGTCTAAGCACAGCCCGCCGCGCCGGTCAGATCCGCGAAGACGCCGATCTCGAAACCATCGTCGACCAACTCTGGGGCGCGTGCTACCACCGCCTCCTCCTCCCCGCCGAACCCCTGACCACCGATTTCGCCGACGCGTTGATCGCCAACCTCTTCTCCGGCATCGCCCCGGCACCCCACCGCACCTCTGCCGGCAGCCCGAGGTCACTCGGGCACGGTAGCCTCGCGGAATGAGCATGGTGGACGCCCCGATCGTGGCGGTGACCGTCTATCCCGGGCAGGCGCGGATCACGCGGCGCACGACCGTCATCGTGGAGGCCGGGGAGCAGGCGGTGGAGGTCGGCGGGCTGCCGCTGGGGCTGGTCCGGGACTCGGTGCGGGTGAGCGGGCGGGGTGCGGCGGCGGTCCTCGGGGTCGATGTGTCGATGCGGCATCATCCGCGCTCGCCCGACGCCGTCGTCCAGGAACTCGAACAGCGCGCCGAGCAGATCCGGTCCGAACTCGCCGAACTGGCCGACAGCCGCACGGTCGAGGACAGCCGGACCGAACTGCTCACCAGCCTCGGCCGCCGCTCCGGCAGCGCGTTCGCCAAGGCGCTCGCGGCGGGCGAGATCGAGCCGGATCGGGTTGCGGGACTGAGTGATTCGCTCGCCCAGCAGCTCGCCGCGACGCTCGCGAGACAGCGTGAACTGCACCGTCGCAACGAACGCCGCGAGGAGGACCTGCGGGCCGTGGAACGCGATCTGGCCGAACATCACCGGCAGCGCACGCCGGATCGGCAACAGATCGCGGTCTCCCTGGACGTGCACGAGGCCGGGGAGCTCGAACTCGAACTGTCCTATGTCGTCGACGACGCCCGCTGGATCTCGACCTACGACATCCGGTTGCACGGCGAGCGGCTCACGCTCGGCTGGTATGCGGAGATCACCCAGAACACCGGCGAGGACTGGCCGCCGTGCGAACTGACGCTCTCCACCGCGCGCCCGGCGATCTCGGCGCGGCTTCCCGAGCCGGAGCCGTGGTTCCTCGACCGCCTGCGACCGCCCGAGCCGATCGCCTACGGCGCCCCTGCCGGTGGACCACCCGAGCCGGGAACGATGCCTCGCGCCAAGGTCTTACACACGGCAATGGTCGAATCTCCTACCCCCGCAATCGAACACGGAGCCGCGGCCACCACATACCGTCCGTCGCAGCGGATCGCCGTCCCGAGCGACGCGACCGCACATCGCACCACCGTGGCCACGCTGGATCTCGAGGCCACCCTCGACCACATCACCGCACCGGCGCAGAGCCAGGAGGTGTATCTACGGGCCACCGCGGTCAACACCTCCGAGCACACGCTACGGCCGGGCCGCGCGTCGGTGTTCCACGACTCGGAGTTCGTCGGCACGACAACCTTGGAAGTCTGGGCTCCCGGCGAGGAGATCGAACTGAATCTCGGTGTGGACGAACGGATCCGGGCCGAACGCGAACTGGTGCGCCGCACCGCCGGCAAGGTGGTGATCGGCAGCTCGACGCGACGCGAGGTCCGCTACCGCATCACCGTGGGCAACTACGGTCGCCGTGCCACGACCGTCACCGTCCTGGACCGGGTCCCGGTCTCGCGGGACGAGGCCATCGTGGTTCGCGACATCACCTGCCGCCCCGATCCGCACCAGCGGACCGATCTGGGCGAGCTGACCTGGCGGTTGTCGCTGGAACCCGAAGCGACAGCGGATATTTCGCTCGGTTTCCGGGTCGATACCGCGAAGGGCGTCGAACTCCAGGGCTGGCGCGAATAACATCGACGTCCCGTTCGGTCGCCGACTATCTTGTCGGACAATGCCTTTCGGAAGTCACTGATGCGAGTGGCTCGCAGGCACGAGCGCGGATTCGGGCGGGTGCCGATCGAACCACGGTCTGGCCGTTTCGATCTCGGCGGCGAGTTGCAAAAGCAGGTACTCGCTGCCGGGTCGGCCGACGAACTGCGTCCCCAACGGCAGACCGGTAGCGGTCCAGTGGGTCGGCACACTCATGGCCGGGCGGCCGGTGATGTTCGCCAGCTGGCTGAAGGGCACCGCGGCCAGATTGGCGGTGACCACGTCGCGATAATATCCGGTGCGGGACAGTATCTTTCCCGCTCCCAGGCGCAACAGCGGCGGCACCACGACATCGGCGATCGCGGGGGCGCGGTTCTGGCCGATGCGCAGGGCGGGCTCAGCCAGGGACGGGGTCAGCAGCAGGTGGTAGGTCTCGTGGAAATCGGCCAGCGCCCGGGTGTATTCGGTCCAGCGGGCCTGGGCGAGAAGCAGTTCCGGGGAGGGGACCGCGCGGCCCACGGCCGCGAGCATCTGGGTATCGAGATCGAAATCGGCGGCGGACGCGCCCGTTTCGTGACAGGCTTCGGCGAGTTCCGCGGCGCACCAGGCGGTCCAGACGGTCATGAAGTCCATGCCCAGACGTCGTCCGTCCAGATTCGGGGCGGCCGGTTCCACGGTGTGCCCCAGCGATTCCAGCAGGGCAGCCACATCCTCGACCGCGCGAACCGCCTCCGGATCGACCGGTGTGCCCTGCGGAGACTCGTGCGTGAACCCGATGCGCAGGCGACACACCGGGTCCTTCACCGCGTCGAGATACGGGCGTCGGGATCGCGGAACCTCGTAGGGCGCACCGGGATCGGGCACGCCGAGCACGTCGTACATGGCCGCGGTGTCCCGCACGCTGCGGGACAGCACGCCCTCGCTGACCGCGCCGAACAGCGGATCACCCAGAACCGGGCCGTTGGGAATCAGCCCGCGCCCGGCCTTGAGCCCGAACAGTCCGGTGCAGGCGGCCGGGATGCGAATGGAACCGCCGCCGTCGCTGGCTCCGGCCACCGGCACGATGCCGGCGGCGACCGCCGCGGCCGCCCCACCCGAGGATCCGCCCGGCGTGCGCTCGGTGTCCCACGGATTGCGTGTCGCGCCGAAGGTCCTGGTCTCGGTGATGCCCTTGCTGCCGAATTCCGGGGTCGTGGTCTTGCCGAAGATCACCAGCCCAGCGTCCAGCCAGCGTCGCACCACGAGGCTGTGCCCGGTCGCCGGTATCGACCGCAGCGGCCCGGTGCCCGCCGAGGTCGGATATCCGGCGTAATCCTGCGCCAGATCCTTGATCAGGAACGGCACCCCGGCGAAAGGCCCCGCGAGATCCTCCCGCGCCGCCAGCCGCCGGCCGTTCTCCTCCATCAGCAGACTCACCGAATTGATCGCCGGTTCCACCTGCGCACATCGATCCAACGCCAACTCCAGCAGTTCGACCGCGCGCACCTCCCCCCGGGCGACCAGTTCTGCCAGCCCGACAGCATCGTAAGCCCGATATTCGTCGTACCGCATCGCCATCTCCTCACTGACGAGCCACGTTCATGAGAATAGCTGCACCGGTCGGCGCCGCCGCCCGATCTGGCAACCCTCCCGCAACCATTGGCTACCGATTCGAGTCGAGGGGTCCTGGCCCACCGGCCGCACGGCGTCCTGCCTGATATGCGAACGTTGCAGCGGGATACCCGAAACTCGCACACCCCACAGTGGAGGTTGCATTGGTCACCGACGACTCCGCCCTACGCCCGCTGACGGGTCTGCGCATCCTGGAGTTCGCCAGCTTCGTCGCCGGACCCTCCGGCGGGATGACGCTGGGGCAACTGGGCGCCGATGTCATCCGCCTGGATCCGATCGGCGGGGCTGCCGACTACGGGCGGTGGCCGCTGTCCGACCGCACCGGGCGCAGCCTGTACTGGACCGCGCTGAACAAGGGCAAGCGATCGATCTCGATCGACGTCCGCTCCCCCGAGGGCCGCGAACTGATCGTCGCGCTGGCCACCGCGCCGGGCCCCGACGCGGGCATCGTGGTGGACAACAACGTCGGGCGGGGATGGCTGTCCTACGAGGCGCTGAGCCAGCGGCGAACGGACCTGATCCAGGTGCACATCGACGGCTACGCCGACGGGCGCGCGGCGGTCGACTACACGGTGAATCCCGATGTGGGCGTTGCGAATATGACCGGCCCGGTCGACGCCGCCGCACCGGTCAACCATGTGCTGCCCGCCTGGGATCTGCTCGCCGGGATGACCGCGACGACCGGACTGCTGGCCGCCCTGCACCGCCGCACCCGCTCGGGCGAGGGCTCGTTCCTGCGCATCGCCCTGGCCGACGTGGCGTACGCGTCGGTGGCCAACATGGGCTGGCTGGCCGAGGCCGACGAGCGCGGCACGGCACGTCCTCGGCACGGCAACCACGTCTACGGCAGTTTCGGCGTGGACTTCGAGACCTCCGACGGGGCCCGGGTCATGGTCGTGGCGCTGACCGTCCGGCACTGGGACGCGCTGCGCACCGTCACCGACACCGGCAAGGTGTTCGACGCCCTGGAGGAGACCCTCGGTGCGGACTTCCGCGCGGAGGCCGACCGTTACCGCTATCGCGAGATCATCACCGCCATGCTGCGTCCGTGGTTCGCCGAACGGCCGTTCACCGAGGTCGAGCGCGTGCTGAGCGAGTCGGGCGTGCTGTGGAGCCGCTTCCGCACCGTGCACGACGTGGCCGCCGCCTACCGCGCCGACGGCGGTCCCGCGATCCTCGGCGAGGTCGACCAGCCGGGCATCGGCCCGATGCTGTCCGCGCGCTCGCCGCTGCGCGCGGGCGCGGAGTACGGCGAGTACGCCACCGCACCGGATCTGGGTGAGCACACCGACGAGATTCTGGCGGAGATCCTCGGCCTCGCGGGTACCGAACTGGGCCGCCTGCACGACGCGGGGATCATCGCGGGATCGACGCAATCACACTGAGCGGCAACCGAAGCGGAGGACGGTGATCACGGTGCCCGAAGTGGACCCCGAGGATTTCAGCGCGATTCTCGCCCAGGTACGGGAATTCGTCCGGACCCGGGTCGTACCGCGTGAACAGGAGATCATGGCCGCCGACGCCATCCCCGCGGATCTGCGCAAGCAGACCGCCGAGATGGGTTTGTTCGGGTACGCGATTCCCCAGCGGTGGGGCGGGCTGGGTCTGGATCTGACCCAGGACGTCGAGCTGGCCATGGAATTCGGTTACACCTCGCTGGCGTTGCGATCGATGTTCGGCACCAACAACGGCATCGCCGGACAGGTTCTCGTGGGTTTCGGCACCGACGAGCAGAAGGAGCTGTGGCTCGAGCGGATCGCCTCCGGAGCGGTGGTGGCCTCGTTCGCGTTGACCGAGCCGGGCGCGGGGTCGAATCCGGCGGGATTGCGCACCAAGGCCGTTCGTGACGGCGACGACTGGGTGATCGACGGAAACAAGCGGTTCATCACCAACGCTCCGCTCGCGGACCTGTTCGTGGTGTTCGCCCGGACCCGGCCGGCTGACGAGTCCGGTCCGGGCATCGCTGTATTCCTGGTCCCGGCGGGTACGCCTGGCGTGCAGGTCGGGGTCAAGGACCGCAAGATGGGCCAGGAGGGCGCGTGGACCTCCGAAGTGACGTTCTCCGGTGTCCGGGTGCCCGCGAGCGCGCTGGTCGGCGGGTCGGAGGAGGTCGGCTACCGAGCGGCGATGACGTCGCTGGCACGCGGCCGGGTGCATATCGCGGCGCTGGCGGTCGGCACGGCGCAGCGGGCCCTGGACGAATCGGTCGCGTACGCCGCGTCGGCGACGCAGGGCGGGCAGCCGATCGGGGAATTCCAACTGGTGCAGGCCATGATCGCCGATCAGCAGACCGGCGTCATGGCCGGTCGGGCGCTGGTGCGTGAGGCGGCGCAACGGTACGTCAGCGGGGAGGATCGGCGCATCGGCCCGTCCGCGGCAAAGCTGTTCTGCACCGAAATGGCCGGGCGCACAGCAGATCTCGCGGTTCAGATCCACGGCGGCACCGGATACATGCGTGACGTGCCCGTCGAGCGGATCTACCGTGACGTGCGGTTGCTGCGACTGTACGAGGGCACCAGCGAGATCCAGCGCCTGATCATCGGCGGCGGACTGATCCGCGCGGCCGAGCACTGACGAAACGGCAGCGCCTCGCCGTGCGCGCTGTCACCGCCCGCTGAATCGGCGGCAACCGCCGCGTGATAGCACTGATTCGGCACCGGATCGCACGTCGTGCGGGACATCCCGGGCCGGTGAACAGCGCACCGCGGCTGCATCGCAACTATTCGACGAGAAAGGTGGCTCCGCGAATGGATCGCGCGTTCTTCCGGGTGAAATACGCGGACACCGAGGAATTACATCCCGAACCGTGTGCAGCCAGCGGCTGGGGCGCCGACCACATGCGCGGCCTGGCTATCAGCGGCGCGCTGGCGCGGGAAACCGAGCGCACTCTCGGCACTCTCGGACGCCACGATCTGCGCCCGGCGCGCTGGACCGTGGACATGTTCCGATCGGCCACGATGCAACCCTCGGTGACCTCGGCGACCGTGCTGCGCAACGGGCCGCGAGTGTGCCTGATCGATACGGTGCTGAGTCAGGACGATGAACCGGTCGCGCGAGCGAGCGCCCTGTGTCTGCGCCCGAGCGTGACACCGGACGGGACCGTCTGGTCCGGCGGAACCTCCCCCACCGCGCCCGAACTCCCCGCACCAACCGATGACCGGGAACGCCTGTACCTCGACCCCGAGCACGGCTGGGGCGGGTGGACCGACGGCTTCCAGCACAGCGCGCGAAAGCAGATCTGGCACTTCCCGATTCCCGTGGTGCACGGCGAAACCCTCACCCCCTTCCAACTGGCCGCCACCGTCGCCGATCTGACCAACCTGATCGCCAACTTCGGCAGCGGGGGCCTGGAATTCATCAACCCGGACCTCACGATGACGATCGCCCGGTTGCCCGAATCGACCGGCCTGCCAACCGGTCTCGGGCTGGCACTCACCGAACGCGTGGAGCACCAGGGACTCTCGGTCGGCACCGCCGTCGTATTCGACCACCAGGGCGTCCTGGGCACAGTCACCGCCTCCGGCCTGGCCAACGCCCGCCGCGCCGTGGGCCGCAACCCGCTACGCGAGCGCTGAAGCCGCGGGCTGGACCGGCTCACCGTCAGGTCAGCGCCCAGCCATCAGCGACAAGGTCGAATGCCACCCTCAGACACGAACCCGACCAGCGGTAGAACTGAGGGGCCTGCGCTGGATGTCTCGAACAGACTTGTGTCACTTCAGCATTCGGCCCGGATGAACACGCGCCGAGCATCCCCGCCACTGTTGTGCACCACCACCCACCGCGACGGATACCCGGGCTCCGGCGAGTGCTCATTGCCGATGTCCTGTTGGAGGACACATCCCGACGGCCCCGAACCTACGGATCTGCATTTTTCCCTTCACAGTGCGCCACTCCAGAATTGGGATATATCACCGCGCGCCTTGAAGCTGCGAGCCCAACCCGCTTCCTCGAGCTGCCTCATGTTCCCAAGGCGACATCTTGATTGTCCGTGGGCCCGGCACCGACCCAGCCCGCTGTGATCTCTCTCAGCACGTTGATCTGTGGATCTCGCTTCGCCTCGGCCTTGATCCAGTCCAGGCAGCCGGACAACTTGTCCTGAACATCACTGGTGGCCACGATCTTCTCCATGTTGATTGTGCTGATGTGGTATTCGTAGTCGGGATGGAACGCCTGATCAGGATCTACTTTCAACCTAGGTAATGCTGGTGAACGGCAACGGCTCTGATCCGGGGTGGGATCAGAGCCGTTGCCGTAGAAGGTAAGTCGTGGTTACGGGTGCTTGAAGTAGCCGTCCTGTGCGCCCGCGACGAAGGCGTCCCACTCGCCGGGGGTGAAGGTCAGCGCTGGGCCGTTCGGGTTCTTCGAGTCACGAACGCCCACCCTGTCCCGCTCGAGCCATGCCACCTCGACACAGTTCGCGCTGCCTTCGCTGCGCGAACTCTTGAACCACTTCGCCTCGGATCGGTCATCGTTCACTGCGCTCGAACTCCTTCGCCACCTGCCGTAACAGGTTTCTGCTCTGTACCTCATCCAGGCAGGTATCCCGGATGGCCGCGACAAGTTCACGATACCGCCGGACCTCATCCGGCTTCTCGAGATATACATCCGGTGCCGCGCCGCCATCGATGAAAACCACTGGGGGCTCGACGGGTTCGCCCTTCGCGTTGCGGTCGAAGTCCATGATGATGAACGAGCTGTGCGGTATTCCCCAGGTCAGGCCCGCACTGTATGGCTGAATGCGGACAGTGACGTTGGGGCGCTTCGACAACTCGGCGAGCTGCCGCAGTGCCATCGCCATGGTGCGCGACCCGCCGACCACGCGGTAGAGCACCGACATATGCAGTACAGCATCCAACTCAACGGGCTTGGTCCTGCGGGTGATAAGTGCCTGGCGTTTGATCCGGAGTTGTACACGCCGCTCGATGTCCTCGCGGCTGGCGAACTGGGGAGACGCACTGATGATCGCCCGTGCGTAGTCCGCAGTTTGCAGCAGTCCCGGGATGTGCTGGTCATGGCAGGTGGTCAATTGGCGTGCTGCCGATTCGAGCCCTACATACATATTGAACGCACTGCTGAACATCCCGCCGTAGATATGATGCCAGCTTTTCGCCCGCGCCTGCGTCGCGAGATCCATTGCCGCATTGGTCTCTTCCACACTGACGTCGTACAACTCGCACAATGCTTGTACAACCGGCCGACTCACTTTCTGAATCTGTCCGGTTTCGATACGTTGCAGAACAGCTCTGGACAGATCGACCTGTTTCGCCGCTCGAGCAATGGTGAATCCGGCAGCGTCGCGACCATCGCGCAGGAAACGCCCGAGTTGGCGGCGCGGCAGGGTCGACGAGGGGCCGTCGTCTTCGGTGTTCTCCTCGCTATCGGTCGTGTTTTCGGTGCTGGTCACAGGATCCTCCCGGAAAATCGAGTAACGCCGGATGGGCAATGGAGCCGGATGCGCCTTGGAAAGCGAGTTCCTTTCTGGGACTTCAAGACAATCACCCGTGAGTTCTCATTTCTGCCGGTCTCGATCAGAGACCGGTGATGTGCTGTCACCAGCACCGGTCGTGCTGCGAGTGGCTAATCCCTTGCGGCACAAAGGACTCGGCAACCGAACTCGCCGGGTCCGCCCGGCGCACCCATCACCGACGACAATGTGATTCGAGATGCGATGAATCAGACGAGATGCGCCGATCCCCTGGTATCGCGGTGCGCGCACTACCGGCGCATGAGCGGCCTGCCTGCCGCTGCCGCACCCGAGCATAGCCGGATTGTGTTGCGGGTGCGAATAATTGGCGCGAACGGACCATCCCGCCATGCTGACCAACCCATACCAGCAAGCCCGCCACGGACAGGACATCCCATGCAGCCGAACCCACAACCACCTATCCGCCACACCTCGGTCCGCGTTCTGCTGGCCTGACCTGCCTGCCCATCTCAGGACCGCTCGACCAGCCGATCACCCTCACAACCTGACCACCGACACACCTGCCGAAAACCATAGGAACACCCCCCTCTGGCGCACAGTCAATCGCTCGGGCGAGCTCGATCCGCGGCGGCGAGCAGCGTCTCCGCCAAACGCGTTGCGGCAGGAGTCATCTGGTTGGCCGGCGGTGAGGCGAGATAGACCCGCCACAGAACGGGATCGGTGAGTTCGATCGGGCGTAGCACCGAGAAGCGGCGGGCCTCGGATGGTGGCATGAACGCGGTGCCGAGGCCGTTGGCGACCACCGGATGATTCCCATTCTCCCAGGGTTACCTGGCGTCCCATCTTCGCCGGGGAAAATTCGTAAACCCAGATTGATAAGTCTATTGTTACGACCATGGATGAGGACGCCGGGAACAGCGCGGAGTTCTGCGGGACCGCCGCCCGCCTGCGCATCGCGGTGGGCCGGGTGGCCCGTCGGCTGCGGCAGGCGCACGCGGTAGGTGAGCTGACGCTCTCGGAGGTGTCGGTACTGGCCCGGCTCGAGCGGCAGGGCCCCGCGACGCCGGGTGCGCTGGCCGAGCTGGAACGGGTGCGGCCGCAGGCCATGGGCACGACGCTGGCCGCCCTGGAGGAACGGGGACTGGTCACTCGCCGCCCCGACGCCGAGGACGGCCGACGCGTGGTGATGTCGGTGACCGACACCGGTCGCGGCGTCCTGGACGACCGCCGCTCCGAATCCACCCAACGCATCGCCCGGGTGCTCACCGCGGAATTCACCGCGGCCGAACGCCGCCAGCTGCTCGATGCGGTCCCACTGCTGGAGAGGCTGGCCGAACGTCTATGAGCACCACCGAATTACAGACTTCTCCCGTCGGCGGCCGCTACAAGTGGGTGGCGTTGTCGAACACCACGCTGGGCGTGCTCATCGCCTCGCTGGACGCCTCCATCGTGATCATCTCGCTGCCCGCGATCTTCCGGGGCATCGGCCTGGATCCGCTGGCGGCGGGCAATATCGGCTACCTGCTCTGGATGATCCTGGGCTATCTGCTGGTCTCGGCCGTCATGGTGGTCACGCTCGGCCGATTCGGCGACATGTTCGGCCGCGTGCGCATCTACAACGCGGGGTTCGTGGTCTTCTCCGCCGCGTCACTCGCGCTGTCGATGGATCCGATGCACGGGCCCGGCGGCGCGCTGTGGCTGATCGGCTGGCGGATGGTGCAGGCGTTCGGCGGCGCGATGCTCACCGGCAATTCCGCGGCCATCCTGACCGACGCCTTTCCGGCCAGTCAGCGCGGAATGGCGTTGGGCGTCAACCAGATCACGGCGTTGGCCGGGCAGTTCCTGGGCCTGCTCGCCGGTGGCGTACTGGCCGCGATCGACTGGCACGCGGTGTTCTGGGTCAGCGTCCCGGTCGGCATCGTGGGCACGGTGTGGTCCTATCGCAGCCTGCGCGAGATCGGCGCGCGACAGCCCGCCCGGGTGGACTGGGCCGGGACCGCGACGTTCACCATCGGCACCAGCGTCATCCTCGCCGCGATCACCTACGGCATCCAGCCCTACGGGCGGCACGCCACCGGTTGGAGCAATCCCAAGGTGATCGGGGCACTGGCGGCAGGCGTACTGCTGCTGGCAGCGTTCTGTGTGATCGAAACCAAAGTGCGGCAACCGATGTTCCAGCTCGGATTGTTCCGGATTCGTGCCTTCGCGGCGGGAAACCTTGCCGCCCTGCTGGTTTCGATCGCTCGCGGCGGGCTGCAATTCATGCTGATCATCTGGTTGCAGGGAATCTGGCTGCCGTTGCACGGCTACTCGTACGAGTCGACCCCGCTGTGGGCCGGGATCTATATGTTGCCGCTGACCGCGGGATTCCTGGTAGCGGGGCCGCTGTGCGGCTATCTTTCCGATCGCTACGGGGCGCGGCTGTTCGCGACCGCTGGACTGCTCATCGTGGCCGCCTCGTTCCTCGGGCTGATGGCGCTGCCGGTGGTATTCCCCTATCCGCTGTTCGCCCTGCTGATCCTGATCAGCGGTCTCGGACAGGGCATGTTCTCCGCACCCAACACCTCCTCGGTCATGAGCAGCGTGCCCGCCGGACGACGCGGCGTAGCCTCGGGAATGCGTGCCACACTGCAGAATTCGGGTACCGCGCTGTCGATCGGGGTGTTCTTCTCGCTGATGATCAGCGGACTGGCCTCGGGCCTGCCACATGCGCTCTCCAGCGGACTGCAAGCCCACGGCGTGTCCTCGGGCACCGCCGATCAGCTCGCCTCGCTCCCGCCGGTCAGCAGCCTGTTCTCGGCCTTCCTCGGGAACAACCCGATCGCACATCTGCTCGGGCCCGACGTGCTGAACACCCTGTCTCCGGCGAATGCCGGCGCGCTGACCGGGACGACGTTCTTCCCGCAGCTGGTGTCCGGGCCGTTCCACCACGGGCTGGTGATCGTCTTCACCACGGCGGCGATCATGGCGCTGATCAGCGCGGTTGCCTCGCTCCTGCGCGGGCGTCCACCCGCCACCCCGCACACCGCCGAATGAAACCCTGAAGACTTTCTGCAACCGCGTGCACAAAGTGCGCAGCCGCGTGCGCGGGCCGCGCGGATCGGCCACAGTGGGCGTATGCTCCCTGTTCTCGATCTGGCCGCCGCCGACACCGCGGAATTCCGCGCTGCGCTGCTCGCCGCGACGCACGAGGCCGGATTCTTCTATCTGACCGGTCACGGTGTGCCGCAGGGGCAGATCGACGATCTGCTCGCGGTCGCGCGTCGATTCTTCGCGCTGTCGCAGGAGGACAAACAGCAGATCAGCCAGTTGCGCAGTCCGCAGTTCCGCGGTTATTCACGCCTGGGCGGTGAGCTCACCAACGGTGCGGTCGACTGGCGCGAACAGGTCGACATCGGTCCCGAACTTCCGGTGATCCCCGACGCGCAGGGCTACTGGCGGTTGCAGGGCCCGAACCTGTGGCCCTCGGCACTGCCGGAATTCCGTGCGGCACTGCGGGATTGGGATGACACACTGGCGGCGGTCGGACGTCGGCTGCTACGGCATTGGGCCGCCGCGCTGGGTGCGGACGAGGATCTGTTCGACGCGGCGTTCGCCGACCGCCCGGCCACGCTGATCAAGGTCGTGCGCTATCCGGGCAACGTCGACAATCCGCAGGGCGTCGGCGCGCACAAGGATTCCGGCGTACTGACGTTGCTGCTGGTCGAGCCGGACTCCCAGGGATTGCAGGTGGAGATCGAACCCGATCGCTGGCTCGACGTGCCGCCGCTGCCCGGCGCGTTCATCGTCAACATCGGCGAGCTGCTCGAGGTCGCGACGAACGGATATCTGCGCGCGACCAGGCACCGGGTGATCGCGCCGGAACCGGGCACCGACCGGATCTCGATCCCGTACTTCCTCAACCCCGGCCTGGACGCGCGCATCCCGATCGTGGATCTGCCGCCCGAGCTGGCCGCGCACGCGCGCGGCGTGGAGGCCGATCCGGACAACCCGATCTTCGACAGCTACGGCGAGAACGCCTGGAAATCCCGTACCCGCGCGCATCCGGACGTGGCCGCCCGGCACCACGGCATCACACCGCGCGGTCCGGCCGCGGCGTACTGACATTCGGAAATTCTCGCGCTGATTACAACGATGGGCAGCCCGACGCGGGCGTCGTAGCGTGAGCGCATGTTCGACGTCCGCCGCCTGCGCGTGCTCGACGAGGTGGTTCGCTGCGGCTCGCTCAGTGCCGCGGCGACCGCGCTCAGTTACACCACATCCGCTATCTCCCAGCAGGTTTCGGCGCTGGAGCGCGAACTCGGCGTGCCGCTGCTGATCCGCGGTCCCACGGGTGCGCGCCCGACTCCGGCCGGGACCGAACTGCTCGAGCGTGCCGTGCGGATCCTGCACGAGGTCGATGCGGCCGAGCGCGCGATCGCCGCCTTCGCACCGGGCGGGTCCGGCGGCGTGCGGGTGGCCTCGTTCGCCAGCGCGGCGGCGATGATCCTGCCGCGGGCGATGATGCGTTTCCGGTCCGCGTTTCCCGGGGTGCCCGTGGAGATCATCACCGCCGATCCCGACGACGGCGTCGCGCTGCTGGGCGACGGGAAGGCCGATCTGGCGCTGATCACCGAGGTTCCCGGGGAACGTCCGCTGTATCCGGACGTGGTCGCGGTGCCGGTGTACGAGGACGAGTTCTACGTGGTGCTACCGCAGCGGCACCGATTCGCCGGGGCCGTCGACGTCCCGCTGACCGCGCTGGCCCGGGAGCAGTGGATCATCAGCTCCGCCACCGGGCGCTGCCCCGACACCCGCGTCTTTCGCGGGGCGTGCCGACGCGCCGGATTCGTGCCGACGGTCGCGTTCCGATCCGAGGACTACGCGACGGTGCAGGGCATGGTCGCGGCCGGACTGGGCGTCTCGCTCGTGCCTTCCCTGGCGACCTCCGGAGCGCGCGACGACGTCGCGGTACGACGCGTCGCGGGGCGCCGCCCGGCTCGTCGCATCGGGCTCGCGGTCACCGCGACACCCGAACCCGGTTCCGCGCTAGCCGCATTCGTCGGATTGATCCGCACCGAGGGCACCCGGCTGCGCGGCGAGGGGCGGCTACAGCATTGCTGAAAGACCTTGCAGGATGCCGCAATACCTCTGAGATCCGCCACGACACCGACTTACTGTCGGCCGATCTCATGTGCACAGTCGCGCCTCGGGAGAACACCTGGCGCCCAACTGGTTCGGCGCATTCGACCAGGATCAGGCGACCGGCCCGACACCGGCAGCCGGTCCGGACCACCCGATCTCTACCTTTAGGAGCACAGTCAGATGTCAAGTATCGAAATCGATACTCCGCCACTGCTCACCACCGCTGAAGATGCGTTGGCGGCTGCCGATGCGGTGGCCGCCGAGGTGGTGAAGGGCGCGGTGCGACGCGAATTGGAGGATGTGCCGCCGCTCGAGGAGTTGCGTCTGGTCGCGGCCGCCGGATTGCTGGGGATCGGGGTTCCGGCCGAGCACGATGGGCCGGATCTGCCGCCGTCGGTGGTGGTGGAGGTTCTGCGCAGGCTCTCGCGGGCCGATTCGGCGGTCGGGCAGCTGCTGCTGTCGCATTATGTTCTCGGACAAGCTATTCGGGGACTGGGCAATACCGCGCCCGCACCGCGACTGTATGCCGACATCCTCGCGGGGGCGCAACTGGGTAACGCCAGCGCCGAGCGGTGTACGCGGACCGCGGCCGAGCGCCTGACCACGGTCCGGCGCCGAGACGAGGGCGGCTGGGTTCTCAACGGGCGCAAGTACTATGCCACGGGTGCGCTGGGCGCGTGGTGGATCGGAGTCGCGGCGCGGATCGCTGATACCGAACCCGCGAGCACCGCAACCGTTTTCGTTCGTTCGGACACACCGGGAGTGCATCTGGCGCTCGATCGCTGGAGTTCGTTCGGTCAGCGCGGTACGGCCAGCGGCGAGGTCGGGCTGGACAAGGTCGTGGTCGCGGACGAATTCGTGATCGACGAGGGGCCCGCGCCGGATCCACAGACCGGGGAGCCATCGCTTCTGGGTGCGTTCGATCAGGCTCTGCACGCCGCGGTCGATATCGGAATCGCCCGTGCCGCACTGGAAGACGGCGCGGAATTCGTCCGGACTCGCAGCCGCCCGTACTTCGAGGCGGGCGTGGACAGCGCCGCGGAGGAACCGCATATCGTCCGGCGGTTCGGCGAGCTGACCGCGCGGCTGTACGCGCTCGAGGCGCTGCTGGCCCGTGGCACCGACCTGATCGACGCGGCCCAGCGCGCGCCGGAACTCACCCGCGACGATGCCGCCGCGGCCTCGCTCACCGTCGCCGCGGCCAAGGCACTGGCGCAGGAGTTCGCGGTCGAAATCGCCGGGGGCGTCCTGGAATTGGCCGGAACCTCGGCCACCGACCGCAAGTACGCGCTCGACCGGCACTGGCGCAATGTGCGGGTGCATTCGCTGCACGATCCCGCTCGCTGGAAGTACGTCCACCTGGGCAATCACACCCTGCACGGCACCCGGCCGCCCCGGCTGGGCGTGCTGCTCTGAGACGGGACGAGTGATCCTGTCTCGCATCACACTGTCCCCGCCTCAACGCCGGGCCCGGACACCGACTGCTGCCGTCACCTGAATTCTGCTGTGCCGCTGGCTACTCGAACACAGGGACCGCGCCCTCTGTGCTCGGCGCTTCACTTCAATCTGGACATGTCGGTCAACCCGCGCGGTCTGGTGGCCACCGTCACATCAGCGCCGAAGCCCACTGGTCGGCGGCGTGGATGAGCCAATCCGGGTCGCCGTCCCTCCGGCCCGAGAGTGCCTCGCGGACCACGCCTGCTTGGATCCAGCGACGGGCTCGGGCTACGTCGATTTGAGCTGCTTCGCAATAGATCTCGAGGAGCCGGAGCAGTTCGCGGCGCAGACCCGCACTTGCCGCCAGATTGCCGAATCGCGGACTGTACATCACGGTGAAGGCGTTGTAGGCAGGATCGCCGACGCAGACCTTGGGGTCTATCGCTAGCCATGGTTCACGTTCGGCGGCAAGGATATTCGCGTCATGGAGGTCGCCGTGCACGAGGATGTCCGGTTGGTCGGGGCCGAGTTCACACAGCGTGGCCACGGCCGCGTCCACCACCGGTCGCGGCAGTGGATGCCCCAGAATGGCTGCGTCGGTGCGGATCTCGTGCTCCCAGCCGTCGACCAGATCGGAAATCCGTGGCAGTCCGGCAGGTGCGGGGACGGCCAGGCGGCGGGTGAGCCGACCTTGGATAGCGACGGCCGCGTCGGCATTCTCGATCGTGGCGAGCGTGCGGGTGGACGCGCGTTCGAGCAGCATGGCGACATGCTGGTCGTCACGGCGGAGAATGCGCACCGCACCGGCACCGTCCCACGTGGTGTAGGCATCCGCTTCGGATGTATCCGCCCATCCTGGGTAGGAGACCTTGATCACCGCGGGTGGCAGGTCGCGAGGACGCACCGGGACCACGATCCCTACAGCACCGTGCAGCACCGGCCCGTCGAGCGTGCACGACCAGCGATCCAGCAGATCGTCGACGATGCCGGGCACCGCGACGATCCAGGCCCGCGCTGCCTCCCCCGCACCGGCGATCTTGCCGCGCGCGAAACTCTCCGGGACATCGATCACCACCGAACTCTATGCCGACTCGTCCGTGAAAGCCCTTGCCGCTCAGCCTTCCTGCCCGGCGCCTTCTTCAGGCCGGGTCCGAAAACGTTGCTGGACGGGAACTCCGCTCGATGTTTCGCCGTGTTCAGCAACGGCCGGACATCGACGCCGCGCGCCTGCCGCCACACCGGGCTGTCCACGAAATGGTTGTCGAATCTCTGCTGCGTGGCGAGGATTTCGGCCGGGTCGGCCGCACCGCGACGGATCCGGTCACCGAGCCTGAAGTAGTCGAAACGTTCGATGCCCGGGTTGAAGATCACCAGCACGTCGGCGGACGAATCGTCCACTGTTGTCCCGCAACACCTCCGTCCACAGCAGCTACAGGCCGATATGCACCGTTTTCTCCTCGGTGTCCCCTTCGATGCCGCTGCGGCCCAGTTCGCGGCCGATGCCGCTGCCCGCGCGCCCGCCCCAGGGGAGCGCGGGATCCGGTACGCCCCAGCCGTTCACCCACACCGTGCCGACTTTCAGCTGTTCGGTGACGGTCAGGGCGCGGGACAGGTCGCGGGTGTGGATCATGGCGTTGAGGCCGTATTTGGTGGTGTTGGCGAGGCGGACGGCCTCTTCGGTGGTGGAGAAGCCGATCACCGTGGCGACCGGGCCGAAGATCTCCTCGCGGGCGATGGTCAGATCGTTGGTGCCGCGAAAGACCGTGGGCCGCATGAAATATCCGGGACGGTCCAGCCGGCTGCCGCCGGTGATCAGGTCCGCGCCCTCGTCCCGACCGATGTCGACGTAACGCAGGATCTGGTCCAGCTGTTTGGCGTTGACGATCGTGCCCATGGTGCTGTCGGCGTCGAACGGATCACCCGGCCGCGCCTGCTCCGCAGCGGCAACGAGACCCTCGACAACCTGATCGAGGATCGATTCGTGCACCAGCACACGGGTTCCGGCCGCGCAGACCTGTCCTTGATGATAGAAGTTGCCCATCGCGATCCAGGGCATCGCCTGTTCGAGGTCGGCGTCGGCGAAGATCAGTTGCGGCGCTTTACCGCCCAGTTCCAGGGTGACCTTGCGGAAGGTGTCCCCCGCCAGGCTCTGGATCTGCCTGCCGACGCGCGGGCTACCGGTGAAGGAGATCTTGTCGATCCCCGGATGGGCGGCCAGCGCCGCACCGGCGACCTCACCGAGGCCGGGCACGATATTGACCACGCCGTCCGGAATGCCCGCGGCCGCAAGCAGTTCCGCCAGACGCATGGTGGACAGCGACGCGTCCTCCGCCGGTTTCACCACGGCGGTGCACCCGGCAGCCAGCGCGGGAGCGAGTTTCCAGGCCGCGATGAGCACCGGATTGTTCCACGGCGTGATCGCGCCGAGAACGCCGAGGGGCTGCCGCAGCGTGTAGCCGAATCGCTTCTGCGGGCCGAAATCCGGTAGCAGCGCGGTGGTTCCGGTGACCTTGTCCGCCCATCCGGCGAAGTGCCGGAATGCCTGTGCGGCACAGGGGATGTCACCGGCGACCGAATCGTGGAACAGCTTGCCCATCTCGATGGCTTCCAGGGCCGCGAGATTCTCCGCATCCTGTTCGATCAGATCCGCTGCGCGCGTGAGGATCCGGCCGCGCTCGGCCCCGCTGATCCGCGACCACTCCCCCTCCTCGAACTGGGTACGGGCGACGGCGACGGCATCGTCCACATCCTCGGGCTGGGCGGCGGCGATCGAGACGACGAGGTCCCCGGTGGCCGGATTGTGGGACCGATAGGTGTTTCGATCCCGAGCCTCGAGGTTGCGGCCCCCGATCCGCAACGTCGGGTCGGGCAGTTCGTAGGCAGGGCGGGTGGCGGTCATGTCGCGCTCCGGGAATTGCAGAGATGTTCGGGTGGTGGATGATTCAGCTGGGCGCCTGGAAATGCCGGCGCAGACCGGCCCAGGAGGTGTCGTAGTCGCGCTGCCGATGCGGCGCGTCGAAAGCTTGGTCGGTGACGATCAGCGGCCGCCGGGTCTCGAACATGAACGGCAATGAGCCCTCGAGCTTCTGCGGCCGCAATTCGGCGGCGCTGGCGGTCTCGAAGGTCTCGCGATCGGGCCCGTGCGCGGCCCACATGTTGTGCAGGCTCGCACCGCCCGGCACGAAACCCTCCGCCTTCGAATCGTGCACGCCGCGTACCAGTCCCATGAATTCGGTCATCACATTGCGGTGGAAATGCGGCGGTCGGAAGGTGTGCTCGGGCACCATCCAGCGCGGCGGGAAGGCCACGAAATCCACGTTCGCCTGACCGGGCGTATCCGAGGGCGAGGTCAGCACGGTGTACAGCGAGGGATCGGGATGGTCGTAGCCGACGGTGCCGAAGGCGTTGAAATCCGCCAGGTCGTACAGATAGGGCGCATGCGAACCGTGCCAGGCGACCACGTCCAGGGGTGCGTGGCCGTATTCGGCGGACCACAGATTCCCGCCGAATTTCTGCACCACCTCGACCCGGTGCTCGATGTCCTCGTACGCCGCGACCGGATAGCGGAAATGCCGCGCGTGCGCCAGCGCGTTCGCACCGAGCGGACCGAGCTCGGGCAGGGTGAACGGGCTGCCGTAGTTCTCGCAGATATAGCCCGCCGCAACGGAATCCATGATCTCGACCCGAAATCGGATCGCCCTGGGCACGACGGCGATCCGACCGGGCGTGACGAGCAGTCGGCCGAATTCGGTGTGTACCAGGATGTCCCCTTCCTGCGGGACGATCAGCAACTCACCATCGGCATCGCTGAAGTAGCAGTCCCGCATGGTAGCGGTGGCGCAGTACAGGTGTACCCCGATGCCCTGACGTTGCAGCACATCACCGTTCGCCGCGACGGTGTACACACTGTCCAGGAAATCCACCCCGGAACCGTTGCGCGGCATGGGATCCCAGCGCAGCCGATTGGGATTCGCGACGCCGTCGAGCGGCGCGCTGTGGAAGGTGCGGTTGTCGATGCGCTGGAACGGCGGGTGCGCGGCCGAGGGCCGGATGCGATAGAGCCAGCTGCGCCGGTTCACCGCCCGTGGTTCGGTGAACGCCGTGCCCGACATCTGCTCGGCGTAGAGCCCGAAGGGTGCGCGCTGCGGCGAGTTCTGCCCGCGCGGCAGTGCGCCTTCGACGGCCTCGGTCTGATGTTGATTGCCGAATCCGTTGAGGTACAACGGATCCGCGCGCCGATTCGTGGAACTCATTTCAGCGCCACCAGTTCGTGCAGAGTGGTGCCGGTGCGGACGTCGGTGCGCCCGCCCTCGTGCACGGACAATTCGAACCCGGACCGGAAGCGGAAGTACGCCGGATGCCCGATCGCCCGGTACACCAGCGGTTTGATCAGCCGTGAACGCACGATCGGGAAATCGTCGATGATGTCGTGCGCGTGGATGACCGATTCGACCGTGAGCCGCAGATCCAGCCGATCGGGCACGTGCAGTTCGATCCACTCCGGATATTCCCGGCCCGCGACGGGATGAAATCGCTTGGGGCCCTCGGTGAGTACGGTCTCGCCTGTCGACAGGACGATCTGCCCGTCACGAGCAAGCATCAGCGGCGCGATCTCGTGTGATCCGCGCCGCGGCTGGGTCAGCACGTCGGCGAACAGCAGCGAGTATTCCTGGTCGTACAGCCTGCCCCAGTGCCAGCGGTCGATGATCTTCTTCATATCGCCGACGCCCCAGTTGTGGTCGGCGTAACCCCGGCCCTGCGCCGACAGGACCGTATCGTCGATCCGCACGGTTCCGGTGACGCGGGCGCGGGGTGCGCCGACCGCCCAGCCGAAGGAGTTCTGCGCGTCGAAACGCGTCTCACCCTGCCCCGGCATCCAACTCGGCAGTTCGTTGCGGAACTCCAGATCGAAAACCAGACCGTCCTCGGCCAGGTGGACGTGATGCACCGGCAGCCCGTCGTCCCGGAATTCGCTGTGCGCGTGGTTGTCTCCGACGCGCACGTCGAAGAAGTCCGTGCCGAAACTCGCCGCAGTGCGCGGATACCGCTTGGCCACCTGCCGCCGACTCCCATCGGGGGCGTAGACGATCAACTCGACCCACGGCTTGGCTCCGGGCAGATCCTCGGGGCGGCGTTTGGTGAGGAACCCGACCACCACGTGCCCGGTGTCCAGCCGGGCATCGAAATACCAGTGCTCGAAGGCGAGTTTGCTCGACGCGGGATGTAATGCGTTGTGGCGCGGTTCGACCGCGGTCAGCTCGCCGTCCCGGCGACCCGGGCCGTTCCACGCTTCGATGATGTCCGTAGTGCTCATGGTCACTTTCGTTGGGAGAGAGTCGGATTCATCGCCGCAGTGCGCCGCTGGCATCGAATTTCGCTTCGCGGCCCTGCATCTGGGCCCGATACCAGTTCTCGCGATGCCACAGCATGAGCTTCTCGTGCCGCCGCGCGAACGCCGGACAGGACCGGCGGGCCAGTTCCATGGCGGTGATCAGCGGGAATCGCGCGATCGGGATGGCGATCCACGGAAATGCCGGTGGCATACGGTATTTGCGACGGGTTCCCGGAGCCATGTACATCGCCGAATACACCGAGTTGATCCGGAAGTTGTACATCTCGCGCAGCCGGGTCAGGCCGCGGTGGCCGTCGCGGGGTGCGAAGGCCGAGGGATAGGACTCGATCAGCTCCGCGCCGTGCTGCCCGGCGTCGTACGAGCGCGAGGCGATGGTCATGGCCAGCACCCGCAGCGAGTCGAGCACCGTTTCGGGATACCAGGCCACCCGGACGCCCAGCAGATAACCCATGTACTTCTGAAAGTGCAGCAGCGCACGGATTTCCGAGGGCGTGGTCTGATATCCCAACGCCCACAACCCGAGTCCGGGCGTGACGCTGCCACCCAGCAGGGTCAGCAGCTGATAGGTCTGACTGATCGGCAGACCCCACCGGTCGATCTCCCATTCGGGATGTTCGGCGACGCGGGCGCGTACCGAGACGTGCATGATGCGCACCCGCAGCGCCGTCGCGCGGCCCTGCGCGCCGAGGGTGAGCAGGCCGCCGGGCTGGGAGACGTCCATCCAGAACCGGCAGGTCTCCAGGAACCGGCGCAGCGCGCTGTCACCGGCGTATCCCCCGGCCAGCGACAGCGGAGTGGCGACGGCCGATTCGGTGTACATCTCCAGAGTCTCGGCTCCGGCGAAGCTGAAAAGCATTGTGCCCCAGCGTCGCCAGATGGCCGCGCCCTGTTCGACCAGTTCCGGCCGTACCCAGTCCGGTACGGTCTCGAACTCGGCGAACAGCTCGCGCATGGCCTCCGGCGCGTCGGGCACCGTGGCGATTCCGGTCTTCAGGGCCTGGTTGAGCATCTCGCGGCCGCGCTCGGAACCGGTCTCGCCGTGCATGACCTCCGCGACGAACCGCTCGGCGACCGGGTCGCCGCTGAACAGGTCTGCGCACAGCGCGCGCGCCTGCTCGTCGGTCGGGAACAGCGCACGGCCGGTGAGCGAGCTGAAGATCCGCTCGAGCCGCCGCACGCCGGGTCTGCGCCGCGCGTCCCAGTATCGGAAGGCGCTCGGGCAGCGCGTCGGCTCATCGGCCCGTGCGGGCTGGACCTGCACCGTCATCGAGTTCTCCTTGGATTCGTTCGCAACTCGGTCATCTTGTGCCGCAGCCGGTTACGCGCTCAGGACGCGGTCGTCGAGCCAGGATCGCAGCCGCCGCACGATCGTCGGCAACCCCTCGGGCTGATCGACCAGATAGTGATCGAGGTCAGCCATCTCGATCAGCTCCGCACCGGGATCCGCACTGGCGGCGTGCATTTCGCGCGAATCGCTGACGAAGGCGGCCTGATCGCCGCGCAGGCACATCACCACCGTCGGCGCCTTGACCGAAGTCAGATCGGTGAGCGCGTCGGCGCGCGAGTGGTTCACGCTCCACGTGCTCAGCCAGCTGCGCGCGGTGACGAACCGGGCCAGTCCACCGGCCCCCTGATTGGCGATGCTCGGATCGCCGTACATGCTGCCCGGTTCCCGGTCGCTGGGGTCCAGCGTCGGATCCACGAAGCGTGGATCGGCGACCGTGCGGTGCACCACGCGCCCCGGGTCCGCGCCGGGCCGATCCTTGGACAGTTCCACCTGTTCGAGCGCCCAGGCGTCGATCCGCTCGACGCGTCGATGCTGGGCCTGCCGGTATTCGCGCACCCAGTCCCGATCCAGCGGGAGCGTCCGGGCAGGATCGTAGAGGTCAAGGGCCGGGTCGGTGCGATACGGATCCGATTCGTCGACCACGGCCGGATCGATCCAGTTCAGCAGCACCCGGGCGCGCCCGGCGTGCGCACCGACCAGCATCACACCGTCCGCCGCTATCGCGTCCTGTAACGCGACGGGCTCGCCCGTGGGCGTCTCGGTGATGGTCGGATTCTCCGCCTGCCCCTGATAGAACGACACCAGCGGACCGCCGCCGCTGAAACCGAGCAGCACCACGCGGGCGAAGCCGTGCTGTTCCCTGAGCCAGCGCACGCCGGTCCCGAGGTCCTCCGCCGCACGCTCCATCAGCAATGCGGGCTCATTGGACGAGTAGCGCGTGTTCATGCCCATGATCGGGATACCGGCCGAGGCGAAGGCCTCCAGCAGGAAGTGGGACAGGAAATTCGAGGCCGGATGCGCCATCAGCACCACCAGATCGCGCGAAAACCCCTGGGGCGTCACGAGATTGCCGTGCAGGGTCGGATAGTGGCGACTCAGTCCGGAGTGGATCTCCACCTTCCCGTCCTGCGCCGGGCGATACGGCATGCGCTGGAAGTGTTCTTCGACAGTCCCGGCCAACGTCGGCCTCCTGATCTTTTTCCCACCGAAAATGCGATCCACGTCGGTGCGATCTGCATCGCGATCGCGCGCACCGTACTTTATAGTACGCACAGACGGTACACCAGAGTATGTATTGGAGAGGTGCGGACGGCGACGACGCCGGCGAGCCTACGCGCCCGAATCCTCGCCGCGTCCACGAGCACCTTCCACGGCGACTTCGGTTCCCGCTCAGCCGCTTTCACCGCCGTCGTGAAGCAGGCACACGTCTCGACCACCGGAACCGTCAGCGCGGCCGGAATCGAATCGATCTCCGGCGACGACGCGAAGGTACTCGTGGCCGCCACCTCCCGAGTCACCGATGCGACGGGCGCGAACAACGAACCGCGGGTCTGGCGGCTCCGCGTGCTCACGGCGGCCGACCGCGAAGTCGGACCCGCTGCCGCCGACGCGGCCGCTGCGGTCCTGTCCTACAAACCCGATACCGTCACCGCGGATCTGGCGCGGGCGCACTCTCACCTCACCGGAGACTTCGCCACCTATTTCGACAAGCTCGGCACCGACGTGGTCGTTCCGGCGGCTACGGGACGCCATACGAGTTCCACCGCGACGGTGACCGCCACGTCGGTCGTCTCGGCGGATTCCGGACACGCGGTCGCGCTCGTCTTCGTCAGTCAGGTCACGACCGCGGACGATCTCAATCAGCCCCACCATGTCCAGCAGTTTGCGTTTGGAACTGGTAGAGGTCGGTGAACATTGGCTGGTCAGCAAGCTGGACACCGTATGAACTCGGCAATGTCGCGCACCGCGTTCTGCTTGGAGGTCTATGGTGTTCCGTTATGGCGACCAGAGATGTCACTGTGACAGTGACCGTGGACAGCTTCGATTGGGATTCCCTGTGCGATGCGGCCGTGTGCGCGGGCATGAGCGTGCCGGACTACCTCGCCTGGAACGTGCGGAAGATCGCGCAGCGATCCCGCCCCAAGGGATCCGCGGTCCCCGGGCGGCGCGGCGGGCTCGGTGAGGAGGCCGGGGAGACCGCCGCATGGACCGAAACCTTCTCCCAGCGGGTGCAGGGTCGAGCCGAACAGTTTCGTAACGACTGAACCGCAGCCCAATCCGATCGGCGAATCCCCCGGGGTGGTGACGCGCCGCGAACCCGAATGCGATTGAATCGGGTATGCGCGGTGACTACCACGAGAACCTGCGGCAGCTGGCACAGCTGCAGCAACTGATCTGCCTTCAGGACAGGGCCGCGATCGCCGATGCGACGCAGGCTCTGGTGACGGCGGATATCGAACTGGCCGAAGCCGCGATCGATACCGCCGCTCGCGTCGAGACCATGGCGCAGCAGGCAGAGCAGGAGTCGATTCGACTATTGACGCTGCAGGCGCCCGTGGCGAGTGAGTTACGGCAGGTCGTGACCGCAATCCAGCTGATCGGGAATCTGCAGCGGATGGGCGCGCTGGCCGGTCACGTCGCGGTCAGCGCTCGCCGTCGTCATCCGGACTTCGTCGTCGCGGATCCCGTGCGGCCGTTGATCACTCGCATGGGCGAGGCCGCGGTCGAGATCGCCACCAGCGCCGCCGCGGTCCTCGAATCCGGCAACCCGGAGTCCGCGGCCACCCTGGACGCCCAGGACGACGCCATGGACCACCTCCACGAGGAACTCCTGGGCCTGGTCCTGAATCCCGACTGGGGTTACGGCG
Organism: Nocardia miyunensis NBRC 108239; assembly: GCF_001613065.1. GTDB lineage: Bacteria > Actinomycetota > Actinomycetes > Mycobacteriales > Mycobacteriaceae > Nocardia > Nocardia miyunensis. Next base: position 49,381 of record NZ_BDBQ01000086.1, on the reverse strand, counting down.
TCACCGCCGCGGTCGACCTCACCCTCCTGGGCCGCTACTACGAACGTTTCGCCGACAACGCCGTCGAGGTGGGCCGCCGCACCATCTTCCTGGCCACCGGCGAAACCGCCGACACCTGGACACCGACGGACTCCGAGCCGGCCTCGGAGTAGCCCCTGCCGCGACCGCGCTCGCGGGCCGACAACAGCTCGACCCGAACCACGGCCGACTCGAATCATGCTCCACCGCAACGACATCGGCCGTGAAAGTCGCGATCGACCTTCACGGTGGTGGAGCGAGCAGGGTGGGCAGTCGGAGGGGATGCCCCGAATTGTTCTGGCGCAGACCCATCGGCGTAGAGTTTGCCGGCGCCGCCGACGTAGCTGCCGTCGGTCGGGGTGTAGGTGGTGACCGCGGCGGCCGGTTGTGCGGGTACGGCCGCAGCGGGCGCGGCGATCAGCGGCGGATAGAGCACCAGAATCTGCTGTAGTGACGGGTTGTGCACGGCCGCAACCTGTTCCACGGTGACGAGATTGGACAGCAGCAGCGGCAGGGTCGGGCGCAGCCGGGTGAACAGGGCGGTGACCTCGTCGGCAGCCGGTCCGGCCTGGGCGATGACGCCGCGCAGGTGTGCGTCCACGGTGCGCAATGTCCCGGTCAGCGCGGCCAGCGACGAGGCCCACTGCCGGATCCGATCCCCGGTGACGGTCTGGGTGTCCAGCAGCGGTCCGAGCTCATCGATCAGAGTCGACGCAGGGCCGTCGACCCCGGCCGCGGCCCGAGTGACCACACGGTGCCGTTCGCCCGGCCTTTCGCGAGATCGTCAGCCGACAATTGCGGCGCTCACGCCACCGTGGCTCACGGCGATGCCATCCATGCTCCGCGCGAGGCGATGCGATGCGGGCGTTCATTCGCGGACCGTCCGGTAGCGCAGCATCATCTCGTGGTCCTCGTGGTCGAGCAGGTGGCAGTGCCAGACGTAGCCCTGTAGTTCGCCGCCGGGCATGGAATGCGTTGCCGCCATGTTGTTTCCGGTGTGCTGCATGGGGACGCTGGGGAATGTCGCGTCCGGGTCGAAGCCGAGTTCTTCGGCGGTGGGGAATCGGACGATGATTCTGGTGACGGTGCCGCCCTCGGCCCGGACGATGTCCTTCCAGCCCGATTCCCATGGGGCAGGCGGCTGTTCGGGTCCGCCGAGGAAGTTCTCCGCCGACGGGGTCCACTTCACTCCGACGGGCGGCTGCGGGTTGGCCAGCTGATAGTCGATGGTGCGCAACGGGGTTCGGCCCAGGATGCGGAAGTTGACCAGGTGGATGTGGATGGGATGCGGATCGGGGGTGATGTTGACGATGTTCCACTGCTCGACCGTGCCCTGGCGGGGCAACTCGATCTCGGGGTCGTCGAAGGTGAGGTTGTTCAGCACCATGATCGCCGGTGGCATGCGCACGGCGTAGGGCTGGCTGACGGTGACGTTCCGCACGACGGCCGGTCTCTCCAGCGCGGGCATCGCCGCGGGCAGGCCCGCGGCTCCCCGAAGTCGTTGCGGCACAGGCCCGGTGAACCCGCGACGGCTCGCCGCGCGGAATCGGCAGAACAGCGGCATCGCGACCTCACCGAGCATCGCGGCCTGGAACACCGGCGCCTCGTCATTGCGCAACTCGACGGTCTCCCCCGGTGCGAGTCCGGAGAAGTCGACCAGCAGATCCACCCGCTCCCCCGGCTCGAGCAGCAGGTTGCGCACCGGCACCGGTCGATCCAGTAGGCCGTGATCATTGCCGATCACCCAGAACCGCATTCGATTGCCGAAGAACAGATTCCACAGACTGAACGAGGCCGCGTTGAGCACCCGGAACCGGTAGAGCCCGCGGGCGACCTCGAGTTCCGGCCACACGACGCCGTTGACCAGCCCCACGTCGCCGACGCCGCCGCCCTCCCACGCGCCCTGCGGCACGACGACCGTCGAACGCAGGCTCTGCTGCCCGTCGGCGCTGAACAGCTTCTCCTGCAACACCATCGGGATCTCGAACTCACCCGCGGGCAGTCCGAGCGGATTGCCGGGCGCGCCGGTGTCGAATTCGTCCCGCAGCAGCACCATCCCCGCCAGCCCGGCGTAGACGTTCGCGCGGGTGATGCCCATCGCGTGGTCGTGATACCAGAGGTTGGCGGCGTACTGGCGCAGCGGAAAGTGGTGCGTCAGGCTCTGTCCGGGGAAGACCAGCCGTTCGGGATGCCCGTCGCTGTCCGGCGGGGTCACCCCGCCGTGCAGATGGAACGAACACGGTGGCGAGGTCCGGTAGTGCTCCCCGACCCCGTGCACGGTAGTGTCCATATCCGCCGCGAAGGGGTGCGCGCCGATCCGGTTGCCGAACCGCAGGGTCAGCGGCTCGTCCACGCGATGTTCGATGGTCGGGCCCAGATACTCCATTCCGCCGTACCCGAGCGAGGGCGCGGGCCCCAGATCGCGATGGAATCGGTGCGTCGTCGTCACGGCGTTCAGCTCCAGAGCATCGCCGCGCAGCACCGGCAACCGCGGCATCTCGTCGACGAAGGGCCGCATCGGCGGGGAGTGGAACAGCAGCGGACTCGGCGGCAGGGCGGGCGGCTCGGCGGACGCGAGATTCCCTGCGCGGCCGTACATTCCGGCGACGGCCAGACCGATTCCGGCGCGCCGCAGAAATCTCCGGCGGCCGATCGCGCCCATCGCTGGTCCTCCTCGGATGGCCTCATCGCACATCCTGTCCCATCATACTTTTTGGTATAGTCCACGGTACTTCGCTGAATGGTACACAGCCGCGACCACCGGGCGAGCAGAATCGGAGAACCCGTGAATTCAGCCCCCTCACCTGCGCCGCAAGCCGTGCATGCAATGGCCCGACCGATCGTTGGCCTAGCATCGAAGACGTGAGCGCAGCAGACAGCCCTCCGGAACCGAGCACCGGAACCGAGCCGGAATCCGATGCGCGGCCGCGGAGATCGAAGAAGGCGCAGGCCCAGCGCAGCGGTCGCAGCCGCAGCCCGCGCCTGTCCTACGACGACTGGGTCGACGGCGCGCTGGCCATGCTCGCGCGAGAAGGCGTGTCCGCCATCAAGATTCCCCGGCTGTGCACCGAACTGGGCGTCACCAAGGGCAGCTTCTACTGGCATTTCGACGATATCCAGCAGCTGATGAAGGCGATGGCCGACCGCTGGAGCGCCGTGCAGAGCGACGCCGTGCGCGCCCTCGGCGCCATCGACTCCATCCCCGTCGAACAGCGCATCGAGCAGATGGCCACACTGCTGGTCGATCCGAGCACCTGGATCGTGGAGGCCACGGTGCGCGAATGGGCGCGCAACGACGCCAAGGTGGCCGGCGCGGTCCAGGCGCTCGAGCGCAAGGTTTTCGACATCGTCGAGCAGACCATGCTCGAACTCGGTTTCGACACCGCCCAGGCCCGCCTGCGCGCGGGCGCGATGGTCTATCTGGGCATCGGCCTGATCCACGGCCGCGACAGCCTACCCATCCCCACCGCACAGGAGGCGCACGCCGTCATCGATCTGCTCACCACGCCGTCACAAACTCGGGAGAAATGAGATAGCGGCGGCTCAGCCCGCCAGGCCCGCGCACCTATGCCGCGCGGCGACCGCATCCTCGTAGGCCGCGGTCGATTCCGCGAGAACGCCACCCTCAGGCATCGGCTCGCCCCCCCGATGCCTCCCGCGCAGCTAGTCTCCCGACTGCAGATTGCAATCAGAAGGGGTTTCGAATGACACAGCTGGTCCGCGTCCAGAACTTCACCCTGTCGAGCGACGGTTACGGAGCCGGGGAGGGGCAGAGTTTCGAGCGGCCGTTCGGCCACGCCGATCCGTCCGAACTGTTCGCCTGGGCAGGCGCGACCGCACACTGGCCGAACCGCACCGAACCGGGCGGCACCTACGGCCTGGACGACTACTGCGCCCGCGACTTCCACAACAACATCGGCGCGGAGATCATGGGGCGCAACAAATTCGGCCCGCAACGCGGCCCGTGGGAGAACTACGACTGGCAGGGCTGGTGGGGCGAGGAACCCCCGTTCCACACGCCGGTTTTCGTGCTCACCCACCACGTGCGACCGTCGTTCACCTTGGGCGAGACCACATTCCACTTCCTCGACGCGTCACCGAAGGAGGCGCTGGCACAGGCGTTCGCCGCGGCCGACGGGAAGGACGTGCGCATCGGCGGCGGGGTGAACACGGTGCGGGAATTTCTCGACGCCGATCTCATCGATCAGATGCACATCGCGGTGGGACGGATCGAGATCGGCCGTGGCGAGCGGCTGTGGTCCAGTCCCGAGGAACTCACCGACCGCTTCCACCTGGAGCAGATCCCCAGCCCGAGCGGTATGGTGCACCACTTCTTCTGGCGGCGCTGAGGACCCCGGGCCGCCGCCGATCCACGCCGGCGACGGCTCCGCCCCGCGATGCGCCGCGCTCACATGGCGCTGCCGGTGGACATGCCGCCGTATCCGTACGGCGAGAACATGCCACCGTACGGGTATGGCGAGAACATGCCGCCGCCCCACTGATCCCAGCCGCCGCCACGCCACTGATTCCAACCCCAGCCGTGATGACCCCAGCCACCTGGACGCCCCCAACCGGGATGACCCCAACCGCCATGCCCCCAGCCGCGATGCACCGGATCGGCCGACGGGGTGGCGGGTGCGGTGGCCGCGGGAGCCGGGGTCACCGGAATTCCGGCGGCCGGAGCGGCGAAGGCCGGGACCGCGACCGCGACCGGCGTCGCGACGATGACGAACGCGACGGCCGCACGGGACAGCGTGCGCCGCGCGCCCAGCGGAACGACATTTCGAGACATGCGAACTCCTTACGTGCACAACGTGTTCGGATCCGCTTATCGCCCGAGACCATGCCCCGCCCGACGGATCCGCCTCTTACCGTTATTTAATGTACCGTCATTTAACGGCACATTCAACAGGCAAGAGGCAGGCCGCCTACTCGCAGGACCTCAGCTCGCCCAGTCCGCGATCCGCGAAGCGGCCCGGAAATGCAGCGCCGGGGCGGCGTACCGCGCGTCCGGCACCGCGTAGAGGGCATCGACCGCGGCCCGCTGATCGGCGAATCCAGCCGCATAGGCGGTGATCTCGTCCTCGGACGCGGGCAGCTGTGCCGCGTCGAGCAGGGTCTTCATGATCTCGTTCATGCCGCAGCTCCTTCGGTGGCGAGTTCGGGCGCCCGCAGATGCCACTGGGTGGCCTGCTGGAATACGTCGGCGACGCGCAGGATCTCCGCCTCGCCGAAGGCCGGTCCGGCCAGTTGCATGGACAGCGGCAGTCCGGCCGCGGTGAAACCCATGGGCACGGCCAGTACCGGATTACCGACCGAATCCCAGTACGGGGTGTGGATCAGGCTGAACAGCGTCCCGACATCGGTCTGACCGCCCGGGCCGGTGATCGATTCGAAGGTAGGCGCACCGACCGCCGCGGTCGGGCAGACCACCACGTCCACGCTGTCGAACAGCTCGCCCACCGCATTCTGGGCGACACTCCGGACCCGTTGTGCCTGAACGTAATCCGCGCCCGACACCTGAGCGCCGATCGCCAGCATCGCCCGAGTCGCGACGAAATAGTCGTCCCACCGCTGCGACAGATCGGTGCGGTGATAGGCCAGCGCCTCGGATCCCATCGTGATCATGTCGGCGGTGATCATCTCCTGCCGATAGGGCAGCACCACCTCGCGCACGTCCGCACCCGCGCGCACCAGCACGTCCACGGCCGCGTCGAAGGTCGGGACCAGCGCGGGATCGCTCAGCTCGGGAAAGTGCCCCTCGCGCACCACCCCGATCCGCACACCGGTCAGATCCCCGGCCCATTCCGGTGCGGCGAACGGGGCGTCCACGCAGTCCGGATCGCTGGGATGCGCACCGGCGAGCACCTCGAGCATCGCCGCGCAATCCCGCGCGCTGCGCGCCAGCGGACCGATGTGGTCGAGGCTGTAACCCAGTGGCACACAACCGGATTTGGGCACCCGGCCGAATGTCGGCATCAGCCCGCTGACACCGCAGAACGCGGCCGGGATCCGGATGCTGCCCGCGGTGTCCGTGCCGATTCCGGCCAGGAACATCCCCGCCGCGACGCCGATTCCGGTACCCGAGCTGGACCCGCCGGGCCAGGTGGCCGGATCCCACGGATTGCGCGGCACCGGAAAGGGTTTGGTGGTATCGGGCATACCGCAGGCGAATTCCATCGTCGTGGTCTTACCCGTGAGCACGGCACCGGCCGCCTTGAGCCGCGCGACGACCGGCGCGTCCTTGCCCGCACCCCACTCCCGGTCCAGGATCAGGCTCTGCGCGGTCGTGGGCCCCTCGGCCATGGCCAGAATATCCTTGACGCCCACGGGAATTCCGTGCAGCGGGCCGCGATCCTGCCCGGCCGCGAGGTCGGCGTCGGCCGCAGCGGCACGCTCGAGCGCGTACTCGTCGAACCGGGCCAGATACGCGCCTACGGTGCCGTCGAATTCATCGGCCGCGGCGATCGCGGCGCGGGTCAGGGCGACCGAGGTGGTCGTTCCGGCGCGCAGTGCCGCTGCCGCGTCGGTGAGAGTGAGTGGTATGTCGGTCATGACAACTCCCTGCTACTGCTGGCGCGTGAGACGAATCGAAACCGTTCCCCGCGCGTGTGAATGAAGGCGACGTCGAACGGGTGGCCGCCGAGGTCGTAGATGATCTGTTCCATCGAGATCAGGGGCGTCCCCTCCCGAACGCCCAGCGCGGCGGCCAACGGGGCGTCGGCCGGTTCGCAGTCGATCACGAATTCCGAATCCGACAGCGCCACACCGGAATCGGCGAGCAGTTGGTACCAGTCGGAGACGAAGGGCGTGTCCAGCAGCTGGATCGCCTCGGGACAGCGGACATAGTTCGTCGCGATCGCCAGCGGCTCGTCCTCGTGCAACGCCACGTACTCGAGCCGCAGACACGGTGTGCCCGGGGCGATTTCGAGCCGTTCGGCGATGGCGCCCGGGGCCGGGACCATCGAGCGATCCAGTTCCCGCGGCCGCATCCGGTGGTTGAACATGCTGCCCATAGAGGGTTTCATCACCCCGTGCGCCTCGGGCAGCGAGGTCGTCACCGGTTTCAGGACGGCGTGCGTGCCGATCCCCTGGGTCCGTTCGATCAGCCCCTCGGTGCGCAGCAGCGCCAGGGCGGCCCGCACGGTCGCCCGCGACACCCGATAGGCGGTCATCAGCTCGCTCTCACTGGGCAACTGACCGCGCGCATACCCGCCGCCGCGCACCGTAGCACGCAATATGTCCCGCAGCCGACGCACATCGTGGGCCCGCTGCCCTCCGGCCGCAGTCCGCATACCCCTGGACGGTAAGCAACCGCCGTTGCCGAGCGATCTCCCCTCCGTGACCGGGGTGTTACGGGTGAGCACGATCATGTCGCACCTCTCGGGCAATCGGCTCCGGCACGAACCCGGTGCGCGCGCTCATGCCGCCACCGCCGTCTGCGCGAAGTCCGCGACCGAGACGACCTCGGCGAAACGGCAGTCGCGCATGATCTCGATGCCGATCTCGTGCAGGCGCGGGGTCTGCGCGGCGCAGCAGTCGTGCAGCAGCGTCACCTCGAAATCGCGCATGGCCGCCGAGCGCACGGTCGACTCGACGCAGAAGTTGGTCACCACGCCGCAGGCGACCAGCTCCGTCACGCCCAGGCCGCGCAGCAGCTGGTCGAGCGAGGTCCACTGGAACGCGTCCATCCGTACCTTGTCGACCACAAGATCCTTTGGGCCACACCCGAGTTCGTCCACCACGTCACCGTCCCAGCTACCCGCGAGCAGGCCGTCGACCGAGGACAGGTCCGGTGTCCGGGCGCACATCCACGGTCCCTGATCGAGATAGCCGGGGCTGTACACGTGCCGGGTGAAGACCACCGGCATCCCGGTGCGTCGGGCGTGCTCCACAGCCGTGGCGGTATTGGCGACCGCGGCCTCGGCCCCGGACAGAGCCATCCCCAGCCGCGGCAGTGAGCCGTCCGGATGGCAGAAGCCGTTCTGCATGTCGACGACGATCAGCGCTTTCATCGCGCCACCTCCAATTCGGGTTGTGCGGTACCGACGACCGCTGGCATGCCCAGTGGCACAGCACCTTTCGGTGGCCGCCAGGCATTGGATTTACAGGCGTCCCGGCAGGAGCCCTCGGTCGAGCAGCACAGTGAGCACACGGTGCCGCCGTGGAACGGACAGGTGGCCATGTCGACCACGTCGTAGTCGCCCTCGCACACCGAGCAGGGCAGTTCGCCGTCGTGCTCGGGCAGTTCGGAGATCCGGGCGATGTACCAGCGGCCCTTGGTCGCCCACGCGATCAGCGGCGGCAGCACCAGTGCCAGAACAAGTGCCACGAACGGTGACAGCGCCGCGGCCGTGGAACCGAACACGCGGTAGTAGGCGATCATCGACACCGCGCCCGCGATCACCATCGATCCGAAGCCGACCGGGTTCACGTTGTAGAGGTGGGCGCGGTGGAAGACCAGTTGTGGCGGTGCGAGTTTCAGCCAGCGCTTGTTGATCACCAGATCCGCGACCATGGCCGCGATCCACGCGATGCCGATGTTGGAGTACCAGGCCAGCACCTCGACGATGTGGTCGAAGATGCCGATCTCCATGAGTACCAACGAAAGGCCGACCTGTAGGAAGACCCAGGCGGCGCGGCCCGGATGACGGTGCAGCAGCCGAGAGAAGAAATTCGACCACGACAGCGAACCCGAGTACGTGTTCATGATGTTGATCTTGATCTGCGACAGCAGCACCAGTGTTCCGGCCAGGATCAACGCACTGGTGTGATTACCGGTGACCCGCTGGTAGACCGAGGTGAACAGATCGACCGGCACGCCGACCTGCCCCGGGCTCAGCGTGGTCGAGGCGTAACCGACCAGCAGTGTGGAGGCGAAGAAGATTCCCATCGCGAACAACGCGAATCCCGGTCCGCCGAACAGCACCGCCAGTCGCCAGCGCCCCCGCTTGCCGCGCTCGGGATCGGGCATCAGCCGCAGATAATCGCCCTGCTCCCCCACCTGTGCGGCCAGCGACAACTGCGCGGCGGCGATGGTGAAGATCGCCAGCACCGACATCCCGGCCACGCCCGCCGGCCCCACGCTGGCGGGGTGCACCATATGCGTTCCCGCATCCGGTGCGGTGGCCGCGCTGCCCAGGGCGAGCCCGATCAGCGCGATCCACAACGGCCAGGTCCACGCCTGGAATTTGGCGCTGAACGACATGCCGTAGAGGGTCAGCGGAATCATCACCACCGCCACCGCGACATAGGACAGGTGGATGTCCAATCCGGTCAGCGCGGTGACCGCCTGCGCCATGATCGCGCCCTCGTAGGCGAGGAAGATGAGGGTGTAGGTCGCGTAGACCAGTGAGGTCACGGTCGAGCCCAGGTAGCCGAAACCCGAACCGCGCGTGAGTAAGTCGATATCGATATGGCCGCGGGCGATGGCGAACGCGATCACGATCGTCAGCGGCAACGTCACCACCGCCGCGAGGCCGAAGCCGATCAGCGCGTTGCCGAAGCCGAACGAGTCGACGAACGCCGCGTCCAGTGCGTATCCCGCCATCGCGGATATCCCGACCAGGCAGGACAGGAACACCATCCACGGTGACCATTTACGGAATGCGGCCGGTGTGTACCGCAGGGAGTAGTCCTCCATTTTGGGGTTGTCGGTGAAGCCCATCGGTCGATCCCTTCGCTGTGCTGGATCGACCGTCCCAACCCCGTATTTCCGCCCCGTATCCGATTCTGTTGCGCCTCGTTACGCCGACCTCCGGACCACAACTCCCCTGCGGACCTGCCCTTTTCCCGGAGATCCGAGCACTTACGCCGCAAACTCACGCCGATCCGCCGCGGGATCGCCATAGCGCTCCTGGCGATCCGCCGTAGAACGTCGATTCAGACGGGACCGTCCGCCCGGAATCCTTCGAACAGCCGTCCGCCGACCTGGTCCAGAACCTCGGTGACCACCTCGACCATCGGGCCGATCTCACCGAGAGCGGCCGTGCGCACTCCGTCCATCAGCGCGCGACCGAAGGCCGTGCCGCCGACCTGATCGAAGTCCGCCAATTCCCGATGCAGCCATTTGCCACCGCCGCTCCAGTGCCTGTTCGCGGTGAGCAGCAGATGGGCCGCCGCCTGCCACAGCGCGACCGCGATCGCGAGCCTCTCGTTCTCGTCCTCGGAACCCACCAGATCGTCGAGTAGATCGGTGATTCCGTAGCGCTGGCCTCGTAATTCCGTGTCGCTCAACAATTCCGGTCCGGCGGACAGTTCTCTCGCGCAATCCTCCCGCAGCTGCGCGCCGCTGCCGTCCACGTCCAGCAAGATGTGGGCCCGCCCGATCAGTCGCGCCGTGGCCGGACGTCGCGCGGCACGCTCCGTCGCGCGGAAATACTCGATCGATTCCTCGGTCTGCACGAAAAGCTCCACCGGCCAATCCGCGTGACGCAGCGACTCACGATATGGGGCGGATGAACCTGCGAGCAGCACGGTGATGTCCAGATCCGAAGTCGCCGTTGCCGTTCCGTGTGCGACACTGCCGCCCAGCCAGGCGGCCCGCGCCCGCGGGAACCGGTCGAGCACCAATTGCCGGGCGATGTCGAAGGCGGCGGCGGTCATCCTGTCATCGTGGCATCTTCGCCGCGGTCCGGTCGCCGCCGACGGTCTGCGCTGCACGCCTGCGCACGGCATCGACGAGGGCCACGTCGTCCGGCGCATCACCGTCGGCTGGTGGCCCGTCACACCGTCACCAGCGCGGACCGGCTCCGGCCGACCAGAACCTCGATGTGCCCGAGGCCATCCGGCGCACTGGTTCGTCGCACGGTAGCGGAGTCGCACGTGCCCCCACGCGCGGCACAGCACGCGAACCCCCAGCCACACTGTCGAATTCACAGGGCCGGGTGGGGTGAAGCGGTGAATGGTCCCAGTGCTGGTGGTTCCGTCTGGAATCGGGGTGCGGGCCACGTTACCGTGGCAGAGGGCAGGGCGAATGGGTGCAGAATTCGCCCTGCCCACTTGAATGCCGTTGTTGCCCTATTGATCTCGTTCTGGGATCGACTCGCGGCGGCTGAGGCTCGGGAGCAGGAACTGTTGCAGCAGAAGGCTTTCGGTGTCCGGGTCGGTGGGCCACAGCAGTAGTTGCAGGACCGAGCGGATGAGCCAGGTGGTGGTCAGCAGGTCGCCGGGGTGGCTGCCGGTGAATTCGGCGGCGAGCCGGTTCAGGGCGGGTGACTGAGCGAAGGTTACCGCCGCGCGGGGGCCGTGCTCGGAGGACAGGAACGCGAGGACGACCGGTTCGGTACGGATCTCACGCAGGGCCACCGTGAGGGCGGCGTAGGCGCGGTCGGGGCCGGTGTGGTCGGCCATGACGCGGTCGACGACGTCGGTGATGCGGGTGGCAGCGCGGGTCAGCACGGTCTCGCGCAGGTGCATCGCGCCGCCGGTGTGACGGTAGACGGTCGCGCGCGAGCAGTGCGCGTGGCGGGCGACCGTATCGACGGTCAGGCAATCGAATCCGTGCCGCGTGATCAGATCCGCCGCGGCGGCGTAGATGTGATCGGCGGCCGTCTCGTGCCGATCCGCGCCCAGCAGCCAGTCGGAGCTCATCGCCTCAGTATGCGACATTCCAGCACCCCGGACGGCAGAGTTCACCCAGGTCGGCGCACCGGGGTGAGACACACTCGGCCGACCGGCGACCCGGGTACATGTCTAGTTCGATCGCACACCTTGTCCGGCACCCGATCCGTCAGCGAGCGTGGAGGCCACGGACGAACACCACGCTCCCCGTCCGCCCGACTCATGCGCAACGCCGAATCCTGAACGGAGAACGCCGATGTCGCTATCCACCGAGGCCGCGGACACCTCGACCGGCCGGTGGTCCTGGGCACAGGTGCGGACGGTGTTCATCGCGTGTGCGGCGGTGGGCGTGGTGGTCGCGTCCATGGCCGCGCTCTACACCGCGCTACCGCCGATCGCCGTCGCCACCGGCGCGAATCAGACCCAGAGCGCGTGGATCATCGACGGATACACCCTGGCACTGGCATGTCTGGTGCTGCCCGCCGGGGCGCTCGGCGACCGGTACGGCCGACGCCGGGTGATGATCGCCGGGCTGGTGATCTTCGCCGCCGCGTCGATGATCCCGGTGGTGAACTCGACGGTCACCGCACTGATCACCGCTCGTGCGATCGGCGGGGTCGGCGCGGCGCTGGTGATGCCCTCCACCCTGTCCCTCATCACCGCGGGGTTCCCGGAAGGCGGCGCGGGAAGGGCGATCGGCGCGTGGGCCGGGCTCGCCGGTTCCGGCGGCCTGTTCGGCCTGGTCGGGTCCGGGCTGCTGCTGCACTGGTGGTCGTGGCAGTCGATCTTCGTCGCTCTGGCCGTACTCGCGGCCGTACTCGCCGCGGCCGGATTCGCGCTCACCGAATCCCGCAGCACGATCCCTACGGGATGGGATCCGTTCGGAGCCCTCACGGTGATCGCGACCGTCGGTCTGTTGGTGTGGGCGTTGATCGCCGTCGGCGACCGAGGCTGGAGCGATCCCTACATCCTGTGTGGGTTCACCGGCGCCGTACTGGCCGGGGCCGCCTTCATCGCGATCGAACTGCGAACGAGCAGACCACTATTGAATCTGCGACTGTTCGCCAGGCGCGGATTCGGTTCCGGCGCAGCCTCCATCACCGTCCAATTCCTCGTCACCTTCGGCATGTTCCTGATCGTCGTGCAGTATCTGCAGCTGATCCTGGGATACAGTCCGCTGCGCGCCGCCGTCGCGATCCTGCCCATGGGCGCGGCCCTGATCGGATTGTCCGCGGTCTCACCGCATCTGGCCATGCGCTACGGACTGCGCTGGCCGACCGCCGCCGGACTGCTCGTCATCGCCGCCGGACTCGGCATGATGACGCGCCTGCAACCCTCCTCCGGATATCTCGCCGTACTCGTCCCGCTGTGCATCGTCAGCGCGGGACTCGGGCTCACCGCGGCCCCCGCCACCACCTCGATCATGACCGACACCGCCCTGGACGCGCACGGCGTCGCCGCGGCCGTCAACGACGCAGCCCGCGAGATCGGCGCGGCGATCGGAATCGCCCTCGCCGGAACAGTTCTCGCCGCCGGCTACCGCACGGTCATCTCCCCCGTACTCCCCCAGCTTCCCGAAGCGGCCCGAGCCCCCGTCTCCCATTCCCTCGCTGCCACAACCGAACTCGCCCACCGAGCCGGTCCCAGCGCCCAGCCCCTCCTCGAACTCGCCCGCACCGGCTTCCTCGATGGTTTTCACCACACGACCCTCGTCCTGGCCATCATCAGCGCCGCCGCCTTGGCCCTGGTCTTCTGGGCCCCGGGCCGTCCCCGGGGCACCGATCGGCAGGACTGAACGGCTCGTCGGCGAAATCCTCTGGGCGTGGACTATTCCCGGACGCATCAGTCCCGACGCCGGTCCTGTAGCGGCCCGGACGGTGCCGATGACCTTGCTGAAAGCCTGCCGGGGTTCGCCACCCGCAGGCGTGGGCGAAGTCAGCAGTTCGTGGTGGCCCGCACGCAGAACCAGTGCAGGGTAGATACGCGACCGCGTCCGCGCGCAGCACACGGGATGAGTGAGAGCCGCGCAAATCACCTACCCTGGCAACAGTTTCGACGAACCAACCGGAAACGGGGGTTTCGCGTACCAGCTACCCGGGCAGCCCCGCGATCGTGTCGGCCGGGGTGAATTCGTGGGCATTGCGAGGGCAGGTGGTTCTGCCGAAGAAGTAGGTGAGGCGACGGGCCAGGATGGGCTGGCGGGCGGTGACCGCGAGAGTGTGCAGCCGGTGGGCGAGCCCGGCGAGTTGGGTGGGGGCGGCGGGGATGAGATCCGTGTCGTCGGCGTCGTCGGTGAGGGAGTCGTCGTCCCAGCAGGTGAAGACGCCGTGGGTACCCAGGGCTACGAACGCCACCGCGGAGCATTCGGGGCATTTGATCTCGAATTCGCCGCCGATCAGCCCGACCAGCCTGCGGGACCATTCGGTCTGGCCCTCGAACGCGAGCATGCTGCGCATGCGATAGACGAAGATGTCCGGCTCATGGTCCACGTCGGCGTACTTCTTCGCCAGATCCGACCGGACAAGGTCCAGGAGGGCCGCGATGTCCCGTGCGTAGCGTCGGCGAATGCACCCGGTGTGCGGATCGGCCCGCGCGAGCAGATCACCGGCGAGTTCGATCGCGCGCAGGCGGGTCAGCGGACGACCCTCGCGAGCCAGCGCGGCGAGCGCGGGCAGGGCCGCGCAGGCGTGCTCACCGATGTGCCGGTAATACAGCTCTTCCCGAAGATTCGACCACACCCCCGAATCCGCGCCATCGGTGGACAGTTCGGCAAGAAGGGCAACCGCTTGTGGGCGAAGGGGATTCGACACACACCCATCCAACCAGCCGAACGGCCGCTGTGCCCCCGGGAGTGGATATTGTCCGATTCGAATTCGCGACGGGGCCCCCCTTCGTACCGAACAGTCCTGATACGGTGTAAAACAAATGTCCAGAACAGTGTCCACGAGGTGCGGCTGCCGCCGCTCGCAGTGCGAGGCCCATCCCCAGCGCGGATGACACCTGCTGCAGGCCGGAAGGAGTGCCGCGATCATGCCCGACAACTCACCCGAATCGGTGACCATCTCCCCGGCCACACCCGTACTCGTCGGCGTGGGCCAGGCCTCGGAACGGCTCGGTGACACCGGATATCGCGGCCTGTCCGCCGCCGATCTGGCCGCGGAGGCCGTACGCGCCGCACTCACCGACACCACCACCGATCCGACCGCACTCGCCGCCGCCCTCGACGTCGTCGCCGCTATCCGCGCGTTCGACGATTCGAGTCCCTACGCCACCGCCGCACTCGGCGCGCCCGACAATGTGCCCCGGGCGATCGCGCGGCGGATCGGCGCGAACCCGTCCCGGGCTATCCTCGGCCCGACCGGCGGACAGGGCCCGCAACAGCTGCTCAACGAGCTGTGCGGGAAGATCGCGCAGGGCCGCTGCGACGCCGCGCTGCTGGTCGGCGCGGAAACCATCTCGACCGTCCGGCACCTGGCGAGTCTGCCGCCCGCCGAACGCCCCGACTTCACCGAGTCCGACACCGGCTCGCTCGAGGATCGCGGATATTCCATCCAGGGGATGACCCCGTTCTACGCGGTGCGCCACAACGTGGTCGAACCCGCGGTCAGCTACGCGCTACTGGAGAACGCCCGCCGCGCCCGGCTCGGGGATTCGCGGGCGCGATACGCGCAGGCGATGGGCGAGCTGTTCAGCCCGTTCACCGCGGTCGCCGCGACCAACCCGCATGCGGCGGCCCCGATCGAACGCGACGCCGCCGAACTCGTGCGCGTGGACGAGCGCAACCGTCTCATCACCGACATCTATCCGCGCTTCATGGTCGCCCGCGATCAGGTGAACCAGGCCGCCGCGGTCCTGGTGACCTCCACGGAAACCGCTGACCGGCTGGGGATTCCGCAATCGCGGCGGGTCTATCTGCACGGATACGCCGACCTCACCGAACGGGAACTGCTGGTCCGCCCCGATCTGGATCGCAGCCCGGCCGCCGTCGCGGCGGTGCGGCACGCACTGGACATGGCCGCCATCGGCATCGACGATCTGGCGACCATGGATCTGTACAGCTGCTTCCCGATCGCGGTGTTCAATCTGTGCGACGGTCTCGGCCTGGATCCGGTCGATCCGCGCGGGCTGACCGTCACCGGCGGGCTGCCGTTCTTCGGCGGACCGGGGAACAACTACACCACGCACGCCATCGCCGAAACCGTTGCGCGCCTTCGCGATCGGCCCGGCAGCTACGGCCTGGTCTCCGCGAACGGCGGTGTGCTGAGCAAACATTCGGCGGGCGTCTACTCGACCACACCGGCGCCGTGGCGCGTCCGGCCCACCACATCCCTGCAGGCCGAACTGAACGATGCGCCGGGCGTATCGGTCGCCTATCAACCCAACGGCTGGGGAACGATCGAAAGTTTCGTTCTCCGTTACGGTTCCGGCGGATCCCCGCGCGCCACCGTCGTGGGCCGCCTGGACGACGGCCGCCGATTCCTGGCCGCACCCCTGGACGGCGAGACCACCAGCGTCCTGACCGATACCGAACACCCGGCCGGACGACGCGTCTTCGTCCGCTCCAGAGATGCGGGCAACCATGTCACGCTGAGCCGCGAGGCGATGGATGCGGCACTGGCACAGCATATTCCGGACCTGCGCGCGGAATACGACACCGTCTCGGTCTCGACCTCCGGGCACATCCTGGAGGTGACGATCAACCGGCCCGCGAACGGCAACGCCCTCACCGGCGACACCTACCGCGAACTCGGCGAAATCCTCACCGCCTTCGCCCACGACGACGATCTCCGGGTCGCGGTACTCACCGGCGCGGGGAACGAGGCCTTCTCCCTCGGCGCGGACCTGCACGGCATCCGCTCGCCGCTACAGCTGATGCTCCAGCCGCACAACGGATTCGACGGCTCACCCCTGGACGCCACACCGGCCAAACCGGTGATCGCCGCGATCAACGGCCGCGCCGACGGCGACGGCCTGGCCCTCGCGCTGGCCTGCCACCTGAGCGTCGCGGACGAGACCGCGACCTTCGCCGTCCCGGACACCGCTCTGGGCATGCCGCCGGGAACCGGCATCCTGCTGCGCCTGCCGCACCTGGTCGGCCGGGCCCTGGCCTACGACATGATCCTCACCGGACGCCGCGTCGACAGCGCCGAGGCGCTCGCGGCCGGTCTGATCACCCGCACCGCACCGCAGGGCAAGGCCCTGGATCTGGCCCGGGAGATGGCCGCGGACATCGTGGCCCGCTCGCCCGTCGCCACCCGCGCGGCCCTGACGTTCCTGGCGCGAACCGAAACGCTGCCCGATGCCGAGACCACCGCACCGCACACAGCGGTCCTGGCCGACGCACTCGTCGCGCACCGCGATCCAGTCGACGGTATGACCGCGTACCGCGAAGGGCGCGAACCACATTGGCGCAACGCATGATCGATCTCGCCGAGTGCACCATCTCGGCACTGATATCTTCCGTATAGAAATTACCCCGGATTGAGACTGGAAATATTTCAGTCCGGCCTAGGCTCAGGCCATGGAACTGCGTCATCTCCGCTACTTCGTCGCGGTCGGCGAGGAATGCCACTTCGGCCGTGCCGCCGAACGCCTGCACATCGCCCAGCCGCCACTGTCCCAGCAGATCAAGGCGCTGGAGAACGAACTCGGCGTGGTCCTGCTCGAGCGCTCCACCCGCCGGGTCGAACTGACCCCGGCCGGTCGGCATTTCCTGGATCGCGCCCGCGGCATTCTGGCCTCCCTCGACGTCGCGAGCACCGAGGCTGTGCGCATCGCGTCCGGTGAGGTGGGGCGACTGGCGATCGGCTTCACCGGCACCGCCACCTACGAACTGCTGCCGACCCTGGCGCAGATAATGCGCGAGGACCTGCCCGGCATCGAAATGGATCTGCGCGGTGAGATGCTCACCCCGCGACAGGTCGCCGCACTCGCCGACGGCACCATCGATCTGGGATTCCTGCGCCCGCCGGTGAACGATCCGCAACTCGAGGTGCGCGTGCTGCGCCGCGAACCGCTCATCGCCGCGTTGCCGCTGGCGCATCCGCTGGCCGATCAACCGGCGGTGCGGCTGGCCGACCTGCGCGCGGACACGTTCATCAGCTATCCCTCGCACCGGCGATCGGTGGTGCACGACGCGGTCGAAACGGCCTGCCGCAAAGCCGGATTCCGCCCCGAACGGACACAGGAGGTCGCCGAGACATCCACGCTGGTCTCATTGGTCGCCGCCGGTTTCGGGGTAGCGCTGGTGCCCGCGTCGGTGCGGCATCTGCAGATCACCGGCGCGACGTTCAAACCCCTGGTGGGCACCACCACCGAGGTCGAACTGGCGATCGCCTGGCGCAAGGGCGACGACTCCCCCGTCCTGGCCCGGGTACTCGCCCGATCGCAGGCCCTGCTGGGCGGCGGTCGCGGCCGGGGTGAATCCCGATTGGGCGCCGAAATCCGAGGATGACCTCGCCGATCAAGCTGTTCGTCCAGGGCGTCACGCCGCTCGAGTACGCCGGGCACCGCTATTGCGCTTATCTCGCAGGGTATCTCGAAGGTCCCGCGTCGCGATTCTCCTTCCGTCCGCCCGGACCCAGTCGATTCTGTTGCTGGGCAGCGAGTCCCGGCTCGTACCGCTGAAATCCATTCTCGCGCACATCGACCCGACCAGGTACGGACACGATGCCGTCCTGTATCACGTGTGTCGACCCGCGAGGATCTGCACGAGCACACCCATTTCGAGGCCGTGCAGGACGAGCACGCGTGGTTCACCTACCGCCCGGCGCTGTCCCGCGAGGAATGACAGGGCCGCGCGGCCGGATACCCGGCCGACTCGCCCAGGGCCATCCTTGGGCGGCCGGGCGTGTCGCGTACCTCTGCGGCAGCCCGGAGATGATCGCCGACACGATGAAGGCCCTGATGAAGGCACGACTGTTCCCGCGGGACAGCTACCGCGAGGACTTCTTTCGACTCGGCCGATCGCGTGTCGGGCACGAGTGTCGTTCGCGGCCCGCTGATCCGCCGCTGAGCCTGCCCCGAGCCGCATCCCACCAACCCTCGCCCGGCGGGGGCTGGTCGGAATGCTCGTGAACTTGACCCGATCGGCCCGGTCCGACAGCGCCCTAACCAGGACGAACATCGGACACACTGTTCGATTCGTCCTTATTGCTTACTCTTTAAGCACCGACTGGAACGATTATCACCAGTCGGTCTGACCGTCTCGACGGTGGTTGGTGGATCGGATGGACCGGGGAGGCAATCCCGTGGTGAGTGAGCAAACGATGGTGGACACGGCGCTGGTCGCAATGCGATCCGAGTACGACGCGCTGGTGGAACAGGGTGAGCGGTGGTCGCTGCGAGCACTGTTCAGCACACCGGACCGAGATATCGAGGACTACTGCCGAGAGTTCCGCCCCAACAGATTCGGCGAGCACGCACTCGCCGAGGTGGAACGTTTCTGTCGCCGACATCGGATCTGGCTGGAATCCGGCGGCGCGCACTACAACAGCATGACCCCCTATCTGCATCCGAACGCGGTTACCGCCGAACGGATGACGATCATCGGGATCTTCAACGCGATCCTGTTCTGGCTGAACGACACCGTCGGCCGGGAGAAGTTCGCGCATCTGTCCGAGGACGAGCAGCTGCGTGCCTCGTACACCGCGGGCCGATTACGTGACATGCTCGAATCCCGAAGCCCGGCAGCGGATCCGAGCCGGGAGGAAATCGCCACAGCCGAATTCCTGGACCTGCTGGCCCGCGACGCCGAACCGGTATGGCTGGATCGGTTTCTCAGCTCGACGGCCGAACATCTGCGGACCGCGATCCGCAATCAGAACACCGACGCCCGTGGCGGATTGCTGAGCGTCGCGGAGTACATCGATCTGCGATCGGAGGTCTCCGGCATGTATCCGGCGATCGCGATGTGCGAGTTCGGCCGTGACGACTATCTGCCCTGGGATCTCATCCCGGCCGACGTCCCGGCCGCGCAGTTGCGCAGACTGCAACAGCTGACCGCCGAGATCGGTGCGCTGATGAACGACATGTTCTCCTTCGAGAAGGAGTGCATCGCCGATGGCGCCGACTTCAACCTGATCCCGGTGTGGCTGCTGAACACACCGGGCGCGACCCTGGCAGACGCTGTGCACGGGTCGGCGGCGATCGTGCGCGATCGGCTCACCGAATTCCACACCCTGAGCGAGCAGATCCTCAACGAATACGTCGCCCGGGCCGAGCGGCGGGCGGCGGAGTCGGTGGCCGCGCACGTGCGCGATCTGGTCGGCTGCGTGCAGGCGACCTGGGCCTGGGAGATCGTCACCCCGCGATACAAGGGGGTCTCGATCTTCGACGAGAACCATGCCGTCTGACCGCTGCCACCAACCGGAAATATTCCGCGCAACAGCTTCTTGCACATTTGATCTAGTGTGAGAGGCAAGACTGCGCCAGATCGGAGAGGGGTATGCCGATCGGTCGCCGGACATCGAGGGGGTGCTGGAGGGTATGGACCGAGATTCCCTGGTCGCAGACTGGTGGCGGGAACTGTCCGCCACGGGTGCGGGACCTGCGGAGCCCGAGCAGGCCCTCGGGCTGCTGACGCGGCTGGTCGATACCCTCCGGTCCGGACTCGCGGCGCGGGAATTCGACCCGGCCGCGGGCACCTCGGTCGGCGAGGCCCTGGCGGATGCGGGGTGGACCGACACCACCGTCCCGATCCGCACCGTCCAGGTCCTGCAGCCCCTGGTCGGCGAGGGTGACCGGCCCGACGCCGGCGCCCGGTTCGCCGTGCTGGGCGCCGCGCTGGCGCAGGGCCATCAGATGTTCCTGACCCGGCAGCAGCTCCGGCAGGATCAGAACGCGCGTTTTCGCATCGTCTTCGACAGCACCGACATCGCGATCGCCATAGGCGACACCGACGGGACGCTCGTCGACGCCAACCGCGGACTCGCCGACATGATCGGCGTGCCCGTCGAACAACTGTGGGGAATCTCGGTCTACGACTTCGCCCACCCGGACGATCAGGACGAGATCCGGGCCCTGATCTTCGACAAGCTGGTCCCCGCCGGGGAGGGCTCGGTCAAGATGGAACGTCGCCTGCTGCGCTCGGACGGCAGTGTGGGCTGGGTGGCGTTCTCCATCACCTATGTCAAGGGCAACCAGAGCCACGGCGACTACCTGCTCGCGGTCGGTGAGGATGTGACCGAACGTCATCGACTACAGCAGGAACTGCACTGGCAGGCCCGGCACGATCCGCTGACCGGCCTGCCGAACCGCCGCTGCCTGCTGGAGAGCATCGAGGCCGTGTCCTCCGGCGTCGGCGACGACGACCAGGTGGGCCTGTGCTTCGTCGACCTGGACAGGTTCAAGCCCATCAACGACATGTACGGCCACGGCACCGGGGACAGGGTGCTCACCGAGGTCGCCACCCGCTTCGGTGACAGTGTGCGCGAACAGGATTGCCTCATCGCCCGCATCGGCGGGGACGAATTCGTCGCCCTGATCCCGCCACCGGCGGAGAACGACGTCGTCATCACGATCGTCGACCAGTTGCAGTCGGCCCTGGTCGAGCCGATCGCCGTCGACGGCCACCAACTGCACGTCTCGGCCAGCATCGGAGCCATCGTCACCCCGCTCGCGGGCTCCGACGCGGAGTCGCTGCTCGACTCCGCCGACACCGTCCTGTACCTGGCCAAGGCGAACCACAAGGGCCGCTCGGTCCTGCGCACCTCGCACCGAACCACCGAGCGCCACAGCCACACCCACCCTCTGACTCCCCCGCAGTAGACCGACAGGCTCACCGGTTGCGGCCCATCGGTTCACGCCAGAATGTGCGGCAGACCGGCGCGGTAGCGGGCCGCGTCGAGCTGTTTGAACGGCTCGAGTTCGGGCGGTTCGACCAGCGGGAAGATTCCGGCGCGCGGGCCGGGATCGCCCGCGGCGTCCACGATCGCGTTCGCGGCCGCGCGCCCGGATTCGTTCGCACCCTCCATCGTCGCCAGATCGATGTGGGTGCGCACGTAGTCGCCGCCGAAGAACAGTTACCGATCCGCATACCCGCCAGCGACGGATCCGCTTCCAGCACAGGCCCGTTCAGCAGGGACACCGCCTTGTCGACCGGCATCGCACAGAGGCACCAGTCGGCCGTGACGGCCCGCTCACCCCGCCGCCGACGACCCGGACACCGGTGATCCGCCGATCCCGGACGTCCAATCACGTTGCGCGAGCGCCCATTACGAACCGCATACCACGCGAGCGCAGATACGCCACCCACGTATCGATCCACACCTCGTTGGTCGGACCGCTCAGGATCCGGTCCGCGCCGCCCTGATACTGCGGGAACAGTCCGGTCCCGGCGAGTACGAGCGCCTCGCCGATGGTGCCGATCGTGCGCGCGGAACTCAGATGCGGTTTGGCCGCGAGGGTGATGCGGGTCAGCGCGGCGACCAGATATTCGCGGTACGCGTCGGATTTGCCCTGCGCTTGGAGCATGTCCTCCCACGAGATGTACTCGAACTGCCCGAACCGCCGCTCGGCGGAGCTGGTGAACCACATGGCGACCTGTTTGCCGAAGAACGCCAGTTCGGCGTGCGGCAGGGCGGGAATGAACCCAGACACGACGGCTCGTACCCGGTGACCCGATATCCGCGTTCGGCGAGTTCGTGCGCGGCCGATAATCCCGACATCCCGCCGCCGAAGATCGCCACCTCCCGTCCCCGCGAGGTCGCACGAGCCGCGATCGGACCGGCTGATGCGCGCGGTAGATATGCCGCCGCGGTGGCGGCCAGCGCGGCACCGGCCACGGCAGCGCCGCGCAACACCGTGCGCCGGCCCATGTCTGTCGAACGTGCGAATCAGTACGCGCTCAGTGGTTTTCGTCCATCAGCTCGGTGACCGGCGTTCCGGTCAGGAGTGCGTCCAGACCGCCGAGCATGGTCGGGCATTCACGGGCGGGATGCTCGGACGGGCACCGCGCGGCGTGCGTCAGGAAGGTCTGTGCGGTGCGGGCCCGCGCGATGGCCTCCTCGAGTTCGGCGATCTGTCGCTCGAGCACCTCGCGCCACTGCGGACTCGGCGCGTCCAGCACCGCCGCCGCGGTCTCCAGCGGAAGTCCCAGGCTGTGCGCCACCTTGATGAAGGCGAGCCGGCGCAGCTGTTCCCGGTCGTACATTCGTTTGCCGCCGCGGCGCGCGGCCGGACGCACCAGGCCGCGCTCGTCGTAATACCGCAGCGCCGAGGCGGCCATGCCCAGTTTCGCCGCGGCCTCCCCGATCGGGATCAGGTCCATGGCGCCATTTGACCTCCAGTCGGCTTGAACTTGCAAGGTGGTGACAACACCCATTCGCGAGGAGGACGTTCGCATGAACCCGCCGCAGACCCTGCCGGTCAACCATCACGCCGATCATCCCGGATTCTCCGGACCCGCCGGGCTGGCGGCCGGTGCGCTGATGTTCGCCGCCGGGCGGCGACGCGCCCGCATGGTGATCGAGACCGCCGCGGTGACCGGATCCGACCGGGTCGTCGACATCGGATGCGGTTCCGGTGCCGCGGTGCGGGCCGCTGCCCGTCGCGGCGCTCGGGTCACGGGGGTGGACCCGTCGCCGGTGATGTTGCGACTGGCCCGGCTGCTCGTGCGCGGTTCGTCTATCCGGTGGGCGACCGGTGTCGCCGAGCGGTTGCCGCTGGGGGATGACGAGGCCACCGTCGCGCTCGCCGTGGCGACGGTGCATCACTGGCCCGATGTCACGACCGCACTGACCGAAGTGGCGCGGGTGCTGGCGCCGGGCGGCCGTTTCGTGGCCGTCGAGCGATATTCACCGGTGGGCGCGACCGGTCTGGCCACACACGGCTGGACCGAGGATCAGGCGCGATCGTTCGCCGAGCTGTGCCGCGCGGCGGGGTTGGCGGACCCGGGCATCGAGCGAATCACCGTGGGGCGGCACGACTTCTGGGTCGTACGCACCAACCGCGCCTGACGCGTCCCGAGCGCCTGCGGGTCAGCCGCCCAGCGCACTGCCCGCCAGGCGCGATTCGATCCGGGAGAGCAGATCGACCGTGCGGAACGGCTTGCGCACGTAATCCGACGCGCCACAGGCCATCGCCAATTCGGCGGCCTCCGGATCTGATTCGGTCGACACGGCCACAATCGGGGCCGAGACCATCTGCCGCAACTGTCGGCACACGTCCGGACCGGGCAGGTCCGGCAGGTCCAGATCCAGAAGCACCAGATCCGGATGCCACTGCGGGGCAGCGGCGAGCACCTGGCGTCCGGTGACGGTGCGCAAGGATTGATAACCGGCGTGTTCGAGAACCAGCCCGACCATCTCCGCGGCGGCCGGATTGCCTTCGGCGACAAGCACTCTGGCCACCATGAGTCTTCCGTCGCCGACCGGGGCGGAGGTATTGGGTGTATTGGGCACTGTGGACATCGGGTGCGGATATCTGTTCATGGCACAGTCCTCGCTTGCGGGATCCCCCGACCCCTCTGCTGCTCCGCGTCGCGATCGACCTCGCTGCGGCTCATGCCTCACGATGTCGGTTTTGCGACTGTCGGACCTCGACGCTATGCCTGGCAGCAACTGTTCAGCAATGAAAATGGCAATAAAATTCGCACGAAACGTCGATTGCGACCGTTTCGTGATCTTTCATCGAACTCTCGTCCACCGGGCACCATCGGTGTATACCCAGCCGAGACGTCCGTAATCAACCGGCGATCGACCGGTCGAGCCGTGCATGGTCCGTGATCAGCCGGAAGATTCCGAACCGGTCGACAAGAAATCATTGCATCGCTCAGGTAATTCGCTTGGAGGGCCGGTCAGGGAGATCTCGGACCGATTTCCCGGACGGACGAGCCGCCCGCGCGGCGAGACGCCACCTCGGCCGTGACCTTCTCGAGCGTCCGGGTGGGCATGTCGGTTACCTGACCTCCGCCGAGATTCGCGCGACGCCTGACCACGCGGCCGCGGCAGGTGGGCTGGCCCCCACATCCACGACTCGACGGTCGCCTAGGACTGGCCGGGTCGCGCGGGGACGGCCGCTTCGGTGACCGGCCGCGGGTCACCCTCGAGTTCGCGCAGGAGTGTCTCGAGCAATGCGGTCACGTCGCGGTGGCCCGCATCGATGCCGAACGCCTCCTCCATGCGCAGGAACCGGGAGACACTGGACATCAGCAGGACCACCGCGGCCGGTGTGTATGTCTCGGACCGGTAGCCGTAGCCGTCCAGGACCCTGGTGACCTCGTCGAGTTGCAGCGTGCGAAATCGCTGGGAGGAGTTGGCGATCTCGGCGCGAATGGCCTTGCGATGGTTGGCCAGGGCGACGAATTCCATGGTCAGGGCCGTATGCGAGCGGTCGTGGATCGTCTCCCACAGCGCCCACAGCGGCTGCGCGGAGGCCAGCGCCTCGCTCTGTCGCTGGTAGCTGCGCTCCGCGCCGCGCCGGAACAGCTCGATGAACAGGTTGTCCATGGTGCCGAAGTAGTAGTACACGAGCGCGGGGTTCGCCTCGGCCCGCGCCGCGATCCGACGGGTACTCACCGCGGCGTAGCCCTCTTCGAGCATGATCCGCTCGGCCGCGTCCAGTAACGCGATGCGGGTCGGAGAGTCCTCGGGACCCGTGCCCGGCTTCATCTGGTGGCCTCCTGCGGACTCGACGACGTTCGCCCAGTGTACGGCTGGCAAATCCGGGCCTCGGAACCGCGCACCGAACGGAAACGCTTCCCGCCGAAGCCTATTGACAGCTCGGACACCGCTGCCGTATATCTTAGTCACTCGCCTAATTAGGCAGTCGATCAACTCCCCCGAGGCCTCGCCCCGGGACGTCCGAAAGCCTCGCGACGGCTCGATCCGTCACGGCCGATCCGAGAATGCGGCGCTGCGGCGGGGCACCGTACCGGGCGGATCGCCCGGCCGATCTGCACGCATGCGCGGCATACGAACGGAGATGTGATGAGCGATACGAACCGGCCCGACCTGGACCGATCGTCCGGTCCGGGCCTGGCGGCATCCCCTCGCGAGCAGGTGGCGGTGGTAACCGGCGGCGCATCCGGAATGGGCCTGTCCATCTGCGAGTCCTTCGCCGCGCACGGCTATCGCACGGCGATCCTGGACATCGACGGCCCGGCCGCACAAGAGGCCGCCGAGAAGCTTCGCGCCGGTGGCGCAGCGGTGCTGGCCCGCGCGGTGGATGTCGCCGACCGCGAAGCGGTGTTCGAGGCGATGGGTCAGGTCCGCGCCGAATTCGGGCCGGTCGACATCCTCGTCACCAGCGCGGGAATGGTCGGGTTCGCCCCGTTCACCGAGATCTCCCCCGAACAATGGCATCGCATCATCGAGGTGAATCTGACCGGAACCTTCCACTGCGCCCAGGCGGTGATCCCGGATATGGTCGCCGCCGGTTGGGGCCGGATCGTGACGATCTCCTCCTCCAGCGCCCAGCGCGGGTCGCCCGGCATGGTCCACTACACCGCCGCCAAGGGCGCGGTCGTGGCGATGACCAAGGGGCTGGCCCGCGAATACGCATCGTGCGGCATCACCGTCAACACCATCCCGCCCTCGGGCATCGATACGCCCATGTCACGCAACTCCCAAGCGGCCGGGAACCTCCCGGACAACGCCACGATGGCCAAGGCGATCCCGGTCGGTCACCTCGGCGCGGGCGAGGACATCGCCGCGGCCTGTCTGTTCCTGTGTTCCGAGCAGGCCGGATACATCACCGGCCAGGTGCTCGGCGTGAACGGCGGGTCGGTCATATGAACGGATCGCGAGATCAAGGAGCAACCGTGAGGCAATGGCCCAAACCCGCCGCGGGCAGCTGGACCGAGCACTATCCCGACCTCGGCACCGGCGCGATCTCGTTCGAGGACTCGGTGTCACCGGAATTCTTCGAACTCGAACGCGAGGCGATCTTCCGGCGCGCATGGTTGAATGTTGGTCGGGTGGAACAACTTCCGCGCACCGGAAGCTATTTCACCAAGGAGATCGACGCCGCGCGCGCCTCGATCATCGTGGTGCGCGACCGCGACGGCAGCATCAACGCTTTCCACAACGTCTGCCGCCACCGCGGCAACAAACTCGTCTGGACCGACGATCCGCGCACCGAATCCTCCGGCGTCTGCCGCCAATTCACCTGCAAATACCACGGCTGGCGCTACGGGCTCGGTGGGGAACTGGACTTCGTGCAACAGCCGGAGGAATTCTTCGATCTGGACACGAAAAAATCCGGGCTCGTCCGCGTGCACTGCGATGTCTGGAACGGATTCGTCTTCATCAACCTCGCCGACGAGCCTCGGCAGACATTGCGGGAATTCCTCGGCCCCATGGTGACCGCGCTGGACGGCTACCCGTTCGACCGGATGACCGAGTGGTACGAGTTCACCGCGGACAACGACAGCAATTGGAAACTGTTCGCCGACGCGTTCCAGGAGTACTACCACGTCCCCGGCCTGCACCCGCAGCAGATCCCGAACGCGGTGCGCACCGGAAAAGGCTTCGAGTGCGCGCACTTTCAACTCGACGGCCCGCACCGGATGGTCAGCACCGGCGGCGCGCGACGCTGGACGCTGCCGCCGGAGTTCATGTATCCGATCGAGCGGATCACCCGCAGCGGCTTGGTCGGGCCGTGGGAATCGCCCGAACTCGGCGATATGCCAACGGGTTTGAACCCCGGACGCGTCGAACCGTGGGGAATCGACAATTTCCAGATATTCCCCAATATCGAGATCCTGATCTACCGCGGCTGGTATCTGCTCTACCGCTACTGGCCGACCTCCTACAACACCCACCGCTTCGAGGGCATGCTGTGCTATCAGCCCGCGCGGACCGTGCGTGAACGCGTGGAACACGAGGTCGCCTCGGTGGTGTTCAAGGAGTTCGCCCTCCAGGACGCGGGCATGCTCACCGGCACCCAGACCGCATTGGAACAAGCGTATCGCAGCGCCGGGATCACCCGTTTCCCGGTCAACGATCAGGAAATCCTGGTGCGGCACTTCCACAAAGCGGTCGCCGACTGGGTCGGGGAATACCAGCGCGAACCGGCGGGAGTGTGAGCGCCGTGGCCGAGAACCTGCTGCCGCCCGAATTCGCCGAGTTCGAGGCGTACGCGCGAATCTGGTGCCTGCCCACCGAATCCGAGCGATGGGATCGCCGGATGTCCACGCCCATGCGGGATCTGGTGGCATTCCACGACGCGTTCCTGCCACGCTTGGAAGAGGCTATCCAGCACTGCGACAAATACCCCCTCGACGACCTGCCCGAGGACGTACTGAACCTGCTGTACCTGGTGTATTCGCTGGTGATGGTCGCCATGGCCGTGGAGATCTTCCAGCAGCCCGCACCCACCGACAGCGCCGACGCGCAATTGCGTCGCGTTGCCGAGCCGTCGCCGTAAACCCAAGTCCCGCTGCCGATTCCGGCGACGGGCCGGAAGGACATCGTCATGACGATCACCGTCGAACCCCTCGGCCACGAGGTCGGCGCACAGGTGACGGGCGTCGAGCGGGGACAGCTGCTCGACGACGACACCCTCGCCGGCATCCTGCCCCGGGCTCTCGAAGAGTACGGGGTACTCGTCTTCCGCGATCTGCACCTCGAGGCCGAGACGCAGGTGGCGTTCTGCCGCAAGCTCGGCGAGATCGATACCGAACCCGGGCATCATCCGGTCGAGGGCATCTACCGCGTCAGCCTCGACACCACGAAGAACTCCTCGGCGAACTATCTGCGCGCGACGTTCGACTGGCATATCGACGGCTGCACACCCCAGGACGACGCCTACCCGCAGATGGCCACCGTGCTCACCGCGAAGGCTGTGGCCGCGAGCGGCGGCGAGACCGAATTCGCCTCCACCTACAAGGCTTTCGACAATCTCACCGAGGCCGAGCGCACCCGGCTGGCCGCACTGCGGGTGGTGCATTCGCTGGAAGCCTCGCAACGTCCGGTCACCCCGGATCCCACCCCCGAGCAGCTGGCCGCGTGGCGTCGTCGCCCTACCCGCGAGCATCCGCTGATCTGGACGCATCGTTCCGGCCGCCGCTCGCTGGTGCTGGGCGCTTCGGCCGATCACGTGGTGGACATCGATCCCGATGAGAGCCGCGCACTACTGGACGACCTGCTGCACCGCTGCACCGCCCCCGAACACGTCTACCGGCACGAGTGGTCGGTGGGCGACACCGTGATCTGGGACAACCGCGGCGTCATCCACCGCGCCGCCCCGTACGAACCCGGCTCGCCGCGAGAAATGTTGCGTACCACCGTACTCGGCGACGAACCGATCAGCTGACGAGAACCACCCACCCCCAGGAGCGACACAATGCCCCGTTGGCCCAAGCCCGCAGAGGGTAGCTGGACCCAGCACTATCCCGAACTCGGCACCGCGCCGATGTCCTACGAGGATTCGATCTCACCGGAGTTCTTCGAACTCGAACGCGAGGCCGTGTTCAAACGCGCCTGGCTCAATGTCGGCCGGGTGGAACAACTTCCGCGCACCGGCAGCTATTTCACCAAGGAGATCGCCGCGGCGCACGCCTCGGTCATCGTCGTGCGCGACCGCGACGGGAGCGTCAACGCGTTCCACAACGTCTGCCGCCACCGCGGCAACAAACTGGTATGGGACACCATCCCGCGCGAGGAGGTGTCGGGCACCTGCCGCCAGTTCACCTGCAAATATCACGGCTGGCGCTACGGCCTGGACGGCGCGCTGAATTTCGTTCAGCAGCCGGAGGAATTCTTCGATCTGGACCAGAACGAGTACGGCCTGGTGCGGGTGCACTGCGAGGTGTGGTCGGGATTCGTCTTCGTCAATCTCGCTCGGGAGCCGCGCCAGTCGCTGCGAGAATTCCTGGGCCCCATGATCACCGACCTGGACGGGTACCCCTTCGACGCGCTCACCGAACGCTTCTCCTACCGCTCCGAGGTGCACGCCAACTGGAAGCTCTACATGGACGCCTTCCAGGAGTTCTATCACGCACCTGTCCTGCACGGTAAGCAGACACCGGCCAACTTTTCGAATGCCGCGCAGGAAGCGGGCTTTCAGGCGCCGCACTACCGGCTCGAGGGACCGCACCGGATGGTCAGCACCTCGGGCGTGGTCACCTGGGAGCTCGATCCGACCATGCGCAAACCCATGGAGGACATCACCCGCAGCGGACTGTTCGGGCCTTGGGACACACCGGATCTCGGGCCCATGCCCGTCGGGGTGAATCCCGCGAAATGCGAACCGTGGGGCCTGGACTCGTTCCAGCTGTGGCCTAACTTCGTGATCCTGATCTGGTCCAGCGGTTGGTATCTGACCTATCACTACTGGCCGACGTCCCACAACACCCACATCTTCGAGGGAAATCTGTACTTCGCGCCCGCCCGCAACACGCGGGAGCGGGTCGCGCACGAGATGGCCGCGGTGACGTTCAAGGAGTACGGCCTGCAGGATTGCAGCACGCTGGAGGCGACGCAGTTGATGTTGGAATCCCGTGCGGTGACGGCATTTCCGTTGAACGACCAGGAGATCCTGTTGCGGCATCTGCACAAGGTGGCCGGGGACTGGGTCGAGGACTACCGGCGTGAGCGGGCGGAGGCCGCGCGATGAGCGAGCCCCTACTGCCACCGGAATTCGCCGATCTCGAACCCTTCGCCGAAACATGGTGTCTGGCAACCGAGCCCGAGCGTTATGCCCGTCGCCTGGCCGGCACGATGCCGCAGATGCAGGAGTTCTACGATGCGATCACGCCGCGCGCGGAGGCCGTCATCGCCTACTGCGACGAGTTTCCGCTGGACGATCTCCCCGAACAGGTGCAGAACCTGCTGTATCTGCTCTATTCGATGATCAACGTCTCCTTCCCCGTGGAGGTCTGGAGTCAGCCGTGGGTACCCGACAGTGGCACAACGGCTTTGGACTGCGTCGTGGAGCCGATCCCGTGAACGAACGATCGAGACAGCGGACAACGATGCCCAGGGAGGTGCGGTCGTGACCGAGCCGAGTACAGTTCTGCGCGCCGCGCGCCGCGTCGACGTCGAGACCGGACAGGTGCACTCCCCCGCGACCATCGTCGTCGACGGCACGCACATCACCGCGGTCGATCCGCCTCGGGAGCCCGCGGGCGCGAAGGTGATCGACCTGGGCGATCTCACCCTGCTGCCCGGTCTGATGGATATGGAGATCAACCTGCTCATCGGCGGGCCCGACACCCCCACCGGGCTGCCGAATCCCATGCACGGAGTGCAGGACGACCCGGTCTATCGCACGTTGCGCGGCACCGTGAACGCCCGCACCACCCTGCACGCGGGATTCACCACGGTCCGCAATCTGGGGCTGATGGTGAAGTCCGGTGGTTATCTGCTGGACGTCGATCTGGGCCGCGCGATCGATCAGGGCTGGGTGGAGGGTCCGCGCATCGTCGGGGCGGGACACGCCGTCACCCCGACCGGCGGTCATCTCGATCCCACGATGTTCCAGCGCCTGGCCCCGCACATCATGCCGGTGAGCGTGGAGGAGGGCCGCGCCAACGGTGTGCCACAGGTGCGCGAATGCGTGCGCTATCAGATCAAATACGGCGCGGGCGTGATCAAGATCTCGGCCTCGGGTGGGGTGATGTCGCACGGCACCGTCGCGGGTGCGCAGCAGTACTCCGACGAAGAATTGGAAGCGATCGTGGACGAGGCGCACCGCGCCGGGATCCGGGTCGCCGCACATGCCCACGGCGACGCGGGAATTCGCGCCTGCATCCGCGCCGGGGTCGACTGCATCGAACACGGCTCGCTGGCCAGTGACGACACGATCGCGATGATGGTCGAGCACGGCACGTTCCTGGTGCCGACGAGTTATCTGTCCGAGGGCCTCGACATCTCCAAAGCCGCTCCGGCGCTACAGAAGAAGGCCGCGGAGGTGTTCCCGAAGGCTCGCGAGACACTGCGCAAAGCGATCGCGGCCGGAGTCAAGATCGCCTGTGGCACAGACGCACCGGCGGTTCCGCACGGCGACAACGCCAAAGAGCTGTGGGCACTGGTGGATCGGGGCATGACACCCGCTCAGGCGCTACGCGCCGCCACCGTCACCAGCGCCGAACTCATCGACGTCGACGACCGTGGCCGACTGGCCGCCGGACTGCTCGCGGACATCATCGCCGTCCCGGGCGATCCCACCGCGGATATCACCACGTTGCAGGACGTGCGCTTCGTCATGAAGGACGGCCGCGTCGTCAAACGTCAATAGGCCGAATCCCGTCGATTCCCAGGGAATTCCCCACGTCGAATCCGAAGCGCTCCTGCGGCAGATCCGCACTCGCACAACGTGACCCGCACGCAGGACAACGGACTACCGAGGAGGTAACCGTGTCGACTCATCGGCATCTGTTCATCGGCGGTGAGTGGGTCGCGCCCAGCGGGACGGACACCATCGAGGTGATCTCCCCGCACACCGAGCAACCGGTGGGTCGCGTGCCCGCGCCGACGAACGCCGACGTCGATCGCGCGATCTCGCTCGCGCGCAACGCATTCGACGCGGGACCGTGGCCGCGCCTGGACCCGCGGGACCGCATCGCGGTCGTACGCGACTTCGCCGAACGCTATGGTTCGCGACAGGAGGAACTGGCCCGGCTGATCAGCACCGAGATGGGTGCGCCGATCACCTTCTCCCGGTCGGCGCACGCCCGCCTGCCCGGGGCGATGATCGGGGCGTTCGCCGACGTCGCCGCCCGGCATCGGTGGCACGAGACCCGCGCGGGCGCGTTCGGCGGCGAGGTGGCCGTGCGTCGTGCACCCGTCGGCGTGGTCGCGGCGATCATCCCGTGGAACATGCCGATGTTCCTCACCGTCGCGAAACTCGTTCCCGCACTGCTGGCCGGATGTGCGGTCGTGCTCAAGCCCTCCCCGGAGACAGCGCTCGACGCCTACTTCACCGCCGAGTTGCTCAACGAGTTGGGTCTGCCGCCCGGCTTGGTCAGCGTCCTGCCGGGTGACCGCGAGATCGGCCGTTATCTGGTCTCCCATCCTGGCGTGGACAAGGTCTCGTTCACCGGTTCCACCGCCGCGGGCAGACAGGTCGCGGCGGCATGTGGTTCCGCGCTGCACCGGGTGAGCCTGGAGCTCGGCGGCAAATCGGCCGCGGTCGTCCTGGACGATGCCGATCCACAGGTCGTCGCCGAGGGCATGACGGTCGCGGGTTTGATGAACAGCGGACAGGCGTGCGTCGCCCAGACACGAATCCTGCTGCCACGCAACCGGTATGGTGAGTTCGCCGACGCACTGGCGAGTACCGTCGAGAGTCTGCCGGTGGGCGATCCCTTCGACCCCGCGACCCGGGTCGGCCCGATGGCGTCCCGACCTCAGCAGCAGCGTGTCCGCGGCTACATCGAACAGGGTGTCCGCGAAGGCGCGCGCTTGCTCGTCGGCGGTCCCGGCCTGCCCGAAGGGATCGACCGCGGCTGGTACGTCCGACCGACCCTTTTCACCGACGCCGACAACAGCATGCGCATCGCCCAGGAGGAAATCTTCGGGCCGGTGCTCACCCTGATCCCGCACGACGGCGACGAAGACGCGATCCGCCTCGCGAACGACACCGAATACGGCCTCTCCGGCTCGATCTGGAGTCCCGACGTCTCCCGGGCAACTACGGTCGCCCACCGAATCCGCAGCGGCACACTGGGAATCAATGCGGCCTACAGCATGGACCCCGCAGCCCCGTTCGGCGGCGTCAAGGCCAGCGGCATCGGCCGCGAATTCGGCCCCGAGGGTCTGGACGGATTCCTGGAAACCACATCACTGTCCATCGCCCCGGCGAGCGACATGCGCCCCTCCGCAAGCGCGCGACAGCCCTGATCCGTTACCTCACCGGGCGCACCGATACGATGTGTACGTCCCGCAATACTCACGCCAACTGTGCATTCGGCGCTCGAGACGCGCGAAACCCATTCTCGCCGAAACCTGTTCACGAGCTGTATCCAATCCCGCCGCGCTGGAGTTTCCAGCGCGTCAACTCCCAGGCACGTCGGCTGAGCGACGGGAAGACGCAACCCCGTTCAGGCAGTGTGCTCCAGCCACCTACGAGCTGCCACCACCAGCGCCTCGACTCCCGTGGTGAGGGTGGGCTCGATCTCCGGGGCGAATTCGGGTGAGTGGTTGGCGGGTACCTGATCCAGATCTCGGCCCGCGTAATTTATTCCGCCCCAGAACCAATAGACGCTCGGCACGCCCGCGGACTCACCGAGGACGCCCGCATCCTCGCTGGCATTCACCTGGGGTATGGGCAGTATGCGCTGTTCGCCGAAATGTTCGGTGAGGGCCGCGACCGTCGCGGTGGTCGCATCCGGGTCGTTCACCAGGACGGGGGCGCTGATATTCCAGTCGAAGTCCGGTTCGCGCTCGGCTCCCGACGCCGTGGCCTCCGCGCGCACGATGCGTTCGATGGCGGCGCGGACCAGGGCGCGGATCTTCTCGTCATAGGTGCGGATATTGATGCCGAGTTCGGCGGTGTCCGGGATGATGTTGTCCTTGGTGCCCGCCTGTAGGCGGCCGACCGTCACCACCGCGGTCGCCGCGGGCGGGACCTCGCGCGAGACGACGCCCTGCAACCGGGTCACCACGTTCGCGGCCATCAGGACGGTATCGATCGCGGCCTCGGGCCGGGATCCGTGCCCGCCGCGGCCATACAGCGTCACCTGCACCCCATCCATACCGGCCATGACCGGACCGCTGCCGTAGCCGATCATCCCGGCCGGTAGCGGGCCGACGTGTTGCGCCAGCACGATGTCCGGTTTCGGAAATCGCTCGAACAGCCCGTCCGCCACCATATTTCGCGCGCCGCAGGCCAGTTCCTCCGCCGGTTGGAACACCGCCACCACGGTCCCCGACCACTCGGCGGTCGAATTCGCCAGCAGTGCGGCCGCACCGATCAGACAGGTGGCGTGCATATCGTGACCGCAGGCGTGCATCACCGGGACCTCCACACCCGATTGATCCTGCGCCCGAACCGAACTCGCATACGGCAGACCGGTCTTCTCCGCCACCGGCAACGCGTCGAAATCGGCCCGCATCAGCACCACCGGCCCGTCCCCGTTCCGCAGCACCCCGACCACCCCGGTACCGCCGACCCCGGTGGTCACCTCGAACTTCAGCGGAGCGAGCGCCTCGGCAACCCGTTGCGCGGTCCGGAATTCCTGCAACGACAACTCCGGGTGCCGGTGCAGGTCACGATAGAAATCGGCGAGTTCTTCCCGCAGCCCTGGACTACGATCCCACGGCAACGCTGCCATACCTGACTCCTTCCGACGGGTCGGTCACGCCGACTGTACCGAGCAGTACACGCCCCCGCTCGCGGCCGGGCCACATAACGTTTCCGGCCCCTTCTCCGCGCTGCGCAAGCGAACTCGTCGTCGCGCTGTGACAGAGTGACCATGCCTGCTCGGTGCCGCGACGGCGACGGCCTTGCCGAGCGTCGGGCGTCATTGATCGGCAACGCGCGACATCGGATGAAACGACCTGGCTTCCAGCAAGAAGGAGCGATGTGAACGGCGGCTGTCTCTGCGGCAATATCCGGTTCTCCGCGACCGGCGACCCGGACTTCCCTCACCTGTGCTCGTGCGAGCACTGCCAGAAACTTTCCGGCGCCCCGGTGATGTCGTGGGTGTCCTTCCAGGAGGAAGGATTCGCGTGGACCGGTCCGGGTGGGGAACCGACCTGGTTCGAGACCTTCCCGCGGATCTGCCGAGGGTTCTGCCCGAAGTGCGGTTCCTCGGTCGCGTCCAAGGGAGATGAAACCGGCTTGGTAGGCGTCACGATCACAGCCTTGGACGATCATGCGAACCTGGTACCGGTCAGACAGAGCTTCGCCCACAACGCAGTCCCGTGGATGACCCCGCTGAGCTGACCAACCGAATCAGTACATCCGCGGCTGACCGAGCTGCACGAGTGGAACATGCTGGGCCAAGCCCTGATTGGTTCATCGATAGAGTGCGGTCGCCCCCATCCACAGCGCCGTGGGGTTGAGTCTGGTGGGATAGCGTTCGCTCATCGCGCTGAAGAATTCGCGCGCGGTGCCGCAGCCGGCGCGGAGTTCTTCAGCGCTGCGCAGGTAGTCCCTGGTTTGCGTGATCGCCCGGGGACCCGCGTCGTCCAGGTTCCTGTCCTTGTGTCCGGCGACGATCCGCAGTGGTTCGAGCGACTCGACGACGTCGACCGCCTCGAGCCATTTCCGGAGGCCGCCGCCGGCTGATTCGGCCAGGTATTGGTGCACGCCGTTGTAGATGACGTCGCCACCTACGACCAGGTCCAGGGACGGTACGTGCAGCACCGTGGTGTCGTCGGTGTCGCTGTGGCCGACCTCGACAGCCCACAGTGAGTGCCCCTCCAACGTGATGTGGTTGTCTTCGGGGGGCGTCGCGGTAACTTCGGCCGCCGGAATCTGGCCGGGGAACAGTTTGTCCCACAGCGCTTCCCGGTTCGCCACCTCACGGTGCATCAGCTCAATGGTCCCCGCGGTGGCGACGACTCGCGCGTGGAATCGATCTGCCAGCACTCCGGCGGTGAACCAGTGGTCGCCGTGTCCGTGCGTGATGTAGATATGCGTAAGGTTCCTACCGCTGGAACGCACCCAGTCGATCACGTCATGCACCTGTTTTGTGGTGAAGGGCGGATCGACCAAGACGGCTTGGTGCTCACCGAAGATCAGGGTGGTCGATTGTGGTGACCACATGTAGTGATCCCCGTTGGGAACGAGCGCATCGACGTTTTGCGGGATGGGGTCGGCGATCAGTACGTCATAACTCAGGTTGGTTGCCATCACGGTTTCCTTGATCGGTCGAAGGTCGGCGGCTACTGCCGGGGGACCATCACGTCCCAGTGTTCGGCGCAGCGTCCGTCGGCGACGCGGAACAGATCGTGAAAGATGTAGGGCTCCCCGCCGAACGCACCCTCCGAGCGGACGTAGGCGAAGTCCCCTTCGGCAACGACCTGCTCGATCCCGTCGTACTTCATCGTGATGCCCTGCGCAGCGAGCGCGCCGAGCGCCGCGAGTAGCCCGCTGGAACCGTCGGCGAACCGCGGATTGTGCTGTACGTAGGACTCTGCCAGGTATTCGTCGACTTTCGAGACGTCCCCGCCCACGAGGATCGCCTGCACCGTGGCGGTGGCGACCCCGCGGGTTGCCTCGGTGTCCTTGCTCTGGTCGATGGCCTGCACACCGTCGATCTGCGTATGACCGTTGGCGGTCTCCGGCGCCCACGGTTCCTCGTCGGCCCAGTGCTCAACGATCTCGCCGGTGTCGATACGCCACAAATCGAAACGGACCGCGGTTGGCCCGCTGTCGCCGGTGACCAGCGAGTGGTTGACGACGTACTGCCCGTCGGTCAGCACACGCCGGACAATGCGATTGGTCTCATGCACGCTCTGAGCGGTGGTCATGACGCTTATCCCTTCTAGTCGGTCCGGAATGTGGACTGAGTGTTGTCGTTACTCTAACAAGGTGAGTCCATCATTGAAACCGACCCCTCGAGAATGTTCCGTTACCGATGCCCTGACCGTCCTGGGCGGCCGGTACACGCTGGAGATCGCGCGTGAGTTGTTCTACGGAAACCGCCGTTTCGTGGACCTCGTCGCACAGCTGGGCGCACCACGCAGCGTGTTGTCGAACAGGCTGTCCATGCTGTGCGACACGGGCGTCGTGGAGCGTCGCCGATACAGCGAACGCCCACCCCGCGAGGAATACCTGCTCACCGACTCCGGGCGTGATCTGATGCCGATCCTGCTGGCCCTGAAGCAGTGGGGCGACCGCTGGTGTCGCGACGGTGAGCAGACCGTCGAGTTCACCCACCGATGCGGCGACCAGCTCGAGGTGGGGACGGTCTGCTCGGCGTGCCGAATGCCGGTGCGGTTCGAGGACCTGACCATCACCGGCGGATCACACCCGCCGACTCTCGACGTCCCGAACAACTGAAGTCGAGCGCCGTGGGGCGGGCTGGGCAGCCGAGGGTGAGTCCGGCTGGTGCCAGCCGGGCCAATCACTCTGTCTCCGAACGCCTTTGCCGCAATATGACCGCCCGAATCAGGCCATCTGCGGCTGGCCGAGTTGGCGCACGGAGAACCGATAGTCGGCCTGGCGCAACAGTTCGTCGGGGTCGTTGACCGGCGGGTAGATGAACAGCTCGTTGACCCTGCGCTTGCGTGCCTTTGCGGCAGCTCCCGTGGCGACCACCCGACGGTCCCAGCCATTGCTGAACATGGCTTCGGTGGAACCGAGATCCAGGCAGGTGACGTACGGTTCGGCCACGAACGGGACGAGCGGGAGGCCGAGCACCTCGGCAGCGGCGTTGTGACCGGCGTATTTGCCCAGTTGCAGGGCATGCTGGCAGCACTGCAGAACTCTGGTGTCATCGTTGACGGCCGTCGCGGCGGTATCGCCGGCGGCGTATACGCCGGGCGCACCGCGCGCTCGCAGATAATCGTCGACGCGAATGCGCCCCAGCCGATCCCGGGTTCCAGGGATGTCGGCGGTGAGTGGGCTGGCCTGCACTCCGGCGGTCCAGACCACGGTGGCAGCGGCAATCCGGCTGCCGTCGGACAGGGTGACCCCGCGCGGATCCACGGCGGCGACGCTCACTCCGAGCCGTTGTTCCACACCGAGTTTCGCGAGAACCGCCAGAATGTGCGGGCGGGGGCCAGGACCGAGTTCGGGTCCGATCTCGTCGTTCCGCTCGACCAGCACGATTCGGCTGCCCTCGCCCGGCGCGCTCTCGGCGATCGGCCGAAGCCGGTCCACCAGTTCGGTGGCGATCTCCAGGCCGGTGAAGCCGGCGCCGACGACGACCACGGTGAAACGCCCTTCCCCGGAAGGGATTTCCGGCAGCCGGTGCAGGTGCGCGTCGAGCGCCGCCGCGGCGGGCAAGGTATCCACGTCGTGCATCAGCTCGGCGCCCGGCAGCCGCGGTCGCGTCAGCTGGCTCCCGGTGGCGAGAATCAGTCTGTCGTAATCGGATTGGATGCCGCGGCCGTCGGACCCGACGCCGGTGACCGTTCGCCGGTCGGTATCGATGCCGGTGACGACCGCGGCCATCCGGCGCACGCCGACGGGACCCAGAATTCGATCCAGCGACACGCG
Organism: Nocardia miyunensis NBRC 108239; assembly: GCF_001613065.1. Lineage (GTDB taxonomy): Bacteria > Actinomycetota > Actinomycetes > Mycobacteriales > Mycobacteriaceae > Nocardia > Nocardia miyunensis. Next base: position 10,744 of record NZ_BDBQ01000086.1, on the reverse strand, counting down.
CATGCGATCCGGGTCGGCCTCATACAGCCGCGGACGGATCACCAAGTCGTCACCGGGTGCGACAACGGTGACCGACACGTCACGTTGGGCACCGTGCGCGCGGACCAGTCGCACCGCGCTCGCCGCACTCCAGACGCCGGCGAAACCGCCGCCCACTACGAGAATCTTGGACACTGCGTCCTCCTTTCAGCTATTAGGGACATGAGATGTCCTCTTTATTTGCAGACGGCGGCGATCACCGGCGAATGCTCCGATCAGCTAGAGGTTCATGCTTTCGAATCCCCGCCGGGTGCGCGCCACCGAACTCGCGGGTGCGCCCGCCATCAGATCCGCGATGGTCTGTGCGGCGAGTTCACGCCGCCATGCGAGTTCCGCCCGCCGCATCGCCACTGCGATACCGCACGGGCGGGAGAACTTTTCGACCGCCGATGCGCCGCTGATCCCACGCTGGCGAATCTCGGTGCAGCGGAACGGATCCACACCCCCCTCGATGGCCGTCACCACCTCCAGGAGCGTGATCCGCTCGGGCGGGCGAGCCAGGCTCAAACCGCCCCGCACCCCCGGGGTGGAGGTCAAGATCCCGGCGCGGACCAATGCCTGCAAACGCTTCTTCAGGTATTCCACCGGCAGGTCGAACCAGCTCGCCAGCCGCGCGATCGACACCGGGCCCTGCTCCTGCAACCAACCCAGGGTCACACAACAGTGCAAGCTCCACTCGACGCCCTCACCCATCTTCATAATAGGGATATTAGATGTCCCGATTAAAAAATGAAAGGGTCGCGGTGCGCTCAGCCGCTCGGGCTCGTGGTTGTACGCCCCAGCTGGAGGCCTGGACTTAGATTCTCATTTCACGGTAATCCCGTTCTCAAAAGCCTTATGATCGGTTCGCCCACCGGGCAAATCCAGGACAGACCGTCTCACTGCGGACTAGGAGAGACACCCATGCAAGCGTCTGCGTCGCACAGTTGCACCCCGAGCTACGCCCGCCTGCCGGTTCTCACCCCAACCCGGCTGTCGGCAGTCCAGTACGCCGGACGATCCTCCGAAAGGCCACCGCACTGATGAGAGCTCCGCGCGGCACCGCCCGGCGTCACACGGGAAGCGATCGCGTTGCGGATATCGGCTCCACCCGCTGCGACTACGCCGCCGGACTCGCCGCAGCCAGGGGCGACACCGTCCCGGGCGCCCCGCACTCCCTCGAATCGATAGCCCGTAATTCGCCCGGCACACAGATATACGCCGACGCCTGACTCCGCAAGCGACCGACCTCGAGCATCCCACCCACGGCTCGCCCCTGCCAGAAAGGAGCAGGCGGCCCATCATGGCTAGCCGAAGGGGCGCACAAGCGGCCCGGCAGCCATGGCCTTCAGTATCCGATCCACCCTTGAACCCGAATCTCATCGAAGTAGCTAGCAGGTAACACATCGTGGCTGAACCAACCGACATCCAACATTCACAGCCAACGGCAGCGGAGGACGCGGGCCGAATCGACTCCGCACACTGGGGTCGCCTCGTCGCAATCCTCGTCGCACTGGTGCTGTACTCGGAGATTGCGCCGATGCAGCTCGGCATGGTCTCGATCATCGTGCCGAAATTCGCAGCGTCCTTCCCCGGTGCGGGAGCCGGCGTGACCTGGGCAGTCACGATCGTCGGCATCGCGGGCGGCGCCACCATGGCGCTACTCGGCAAGCTCGGCGACCTGATCGGCAAGAAGCGCCTGACCCTGTTGTGCGGCTTGCTGTTCCTGATCGGCGCCCTGCTGTGCGTATTCACCTCGAGCTGGCCGCTGTTCCTGGTCGGGCGTGCCCTGGGCGGCGCGTCCTGGGCTCTGACCGCGGTCGAGTACGGCCTCGTCCGCGACCTCCTGCCGCGCAAATGGATCCCCGTCGCGATCGGCGTCATCGGGACCGGGTTCGGCATCGGCGCGGTGCTCACGCCCATCATCTGCGGCGCACTGACCGACCACTACAGCTGGCGGTCGGTCTTCTGGTTCCTCATCATCTACGTCGCGGTCACAACCCCGCTCGTGATGATCTTCGTGCCCGAGTCACCGTTCCGGGTCAAACAACGCCTCGACATTCTCGGGGCGATACTGTTCGGCAGCTCCATCGGCCTGATCCTGCTGTACGTCAGCGAGGGGTCGAGCTGGGGCTGGGTGCGCGCCACCTCGCTGGTCTACCTCATCGTGGGTGTGGTTCTGCTCGCCGCGTTCATCGCATGGGAACTGCGGGTGCCCGAGCCGATGATCGAATTGTCGCTGCTGCGGTCGCGGGCAGTCGCGATCCCGATGGCGGTGGCATTCCTCATCACCCTGACCATCAGCACGCTGAACATCATCATCGCGTACATGTTCCAGACGCCGAAGGCTCCGCAGTTGGAGGCACAGGTCGTGGCAGGTGCGGCAGCCCAAGCGCACGTTCCACCGTCACTGGTGGAGAAGTTCGTCACCTTCCGGGGCGACATCAGCTATGCCAACGGCTTCTCGGTCTTGCAGATGGCACTGCACATCACCGTGTGGACCGCGCTGTTCGGCATGATCTTCGGCATTGTCGGCGGCTGGCTGTGCCGCCGCTTCGGCGCGCGCCTGCTGCTGATCACCAGCGGCGTCTTCCTGGTGATCGCCTGCGCGCTGTGGATCAAGTGGCACTCGACCTGGCAGGAGCAGGTGTTCATCGGCGTGCTGTACGGAATCGCCTTCGGGTTCTATTACGCCGCCAATCCCAACCTGCTCATGGACGCCGTCCCCGCCGAACGTCAGGGAATCAGCGCCGGCATGCTGGCGGTCTTCGGCGCCATCGGCACCTCCGTCGGCACTGCCGTGTTCACCGCGGTCGCGGCCGCTCACCCCTTCCAACTGATCGCCAACCAAGGGGGTAAGACGATCGTCAGCAATATCCCGAGCGTTTACACCGACACTGCCTACAGCCTGTCCTACATCGCGGTGGGCGTCATACCATCCGTCCTGGCAGTGCTGCTCGCCATCGCTCTGCGCACCGGACGGACGCCATCCCGCGGCGGCGCCTCCGAGGCGGCCCTGCTGACCGCGGAGGGAGGCGCCGCAGCGGTCTGACGCACACCTGAGAACCCCGTCCGAGCCGACCGGCTTCCGGATGCGGCCGCCGCCGGGCGCGAGTAGCCTTCACCGTCTCGCGCCCGTCGGCGGCCGTCCTGTATCGACACGCGGCGCGGTAGGTAGGCCGAGATTTGCTGTGGCGCAGGCTATCCCATGACCTGTGGCGGTCCGTACGGACATGCGGCGGCGGCAGATCCGGTCATCGCCCTGTGGTTGCCGACCGACGCCGCAGCGTGGACCGGCAGCGGACCGAGCGTCAACGGGACGACCTGGAGTTGCCGCTCGCTGACCGCGACCGCGACCGGGGTGAAGCGGTGCCGGGCGTCTCGGGTGTCAGAGCGGCATGAGGTGATGTTTGCGGGGGCCGTGCCGGATGGTTTTATCACGCAGCAGGCGCAGTGCTTTCCGGATTTCCAGTCGGGTGTGGGCTGGTTCGATGACCGCGTCGATGTAGCCGCGTTCGGCGGCCGTCCACGGGGTTGCCATGGTGGCGTTGTAGAAGTCGATCATCTGCTGGCGCAGGGCGGGTCGCTCGTCATCCGGTACGGCTGCGAGCTGGCGGCGTTGGGTCAGACTGACGGCGGCCTCGGCGCCCATAACGGCGATGCGCGCCGTGGGCCAGGCCAGATTGACGTCGCCGCCGAGTTGTTTGGATCCCATGACGGCGTAGGCGCCACCGTAGGCTTTGCGCACGATGACGGTGACGATCGGCACGGTGGCCTCGACGACGGCGTAGAAGAAGCGACCGCCTCGTTTGATGACGCCGATCTTCTCCTCCTCGACGCCGGGCAGCACACCCGGGGTGTCGACGACGAAGATCAGCGGGAGGTCGAATGCGTCGCAGAGCCGGATGAAGTGCGCCGCCTTGTCCGAGCAGCGAGCATCGATCGCACCGCTGGCCACCAGCGGCTGATTGGCGACCACACCGACGCTGCGGCCGTCGACCCGAGCGAAGCCGGTGATCATGTTGCGGGCGGCGGCAGCGCCGACTTCGTGAAAGTCGCCGTCGTCGAAGATCCTGGCCAGGACGTCGTACATGTCGTACCCGGCCCGGTCGGAATCGGGGATGATCGTGTCCAACTCCCGGTCGCTGTCGGTGAGGCCGGGCTCGAGGCCCGGATTCACGACGGGTGACCGGTCGAAGCAGTTCGACGGCATGAAGCTCAGATAGTTGCGCGCCCAGTCGAATGCTGCGCGTTCGTCGGTGGCGATGTGGTGGATGTTGCCGTTCTGGGCTTGGTTGAACGCGCCACCGAGCTCTTCGAGGCTGAGCTCTTCGCCTGTGGTCTCGCGGATGATGTCGGGGCCGGTCACGAACATGTAGGCGGATTCGGTCGCGATCAGCACATCGGTGTTGATCGGTGAATAGACCGCTCCCGCAGCGCATTTGCCCAGCATCAGCGACACCTGGGGCACCACACCGGACATGCGTAGCTGCCGTCGGCTCAAGGCCGCGTACCAGGCGAGCGAGGTCGCGGTGTCCTGTACCCGGGCACCACCGGAATCATTGATCGCGACGAAAGGGCAGCCGACGTCGGCCGCCAAGTCCATCGCCGCGGCAACCTTCCGCCCGAACATCTCCCCGATCGACCCGCCGTAGACCGTCTGATCGTGCGAAACCACCACTACCGGACGCCCTTCGACCGCGGCCCGCCCGGTGACCACCCCGTCGCCGTAGAGAGCATCAGCACGTCCCGGTTGGCGCACCAACGCACCGAATTCGATGAAACTGCCTGGGTCCACGAGCATTTCGATGCGCTCGCGGGGACTGGGGATGCCTTTGGCTGCGCGTTTGGCGATGCCCGCCGCCCCTGTCGGCTCGCGTGTCGCCGCGAGATTCTGTTGCAGCAGAGCCAGTTTCGCGGCGGTCGTCGTTTCCACGGATACGTCCTCCCTCGGACCGGCCATGCGACCGGTTTCGCCTCGAGAGCCGACCCTAGTCGGAATAGACGAGTACACAACTATATGTACTGCAATAAACTCGATGCTGTGGCGTCTACTGCAATGCATCGCGATGCGCCGAGCTACCAAGCGCGAGCCGGCCGAGCGATCGAAGAAAACACCAAAGCGATGATCATCGCCGCAGCCGAGCAGGTGATGATGGAACGAATCAACACGTCCCGCCCGGGCCACTCGATCGAACGGCTCACCATCGCCGACGTGTGCGCTGCCGCAAGTGGATACATTCGACGCGACGGCACCGAGGGCCCGATTCCCAAGGCCACCATGTGGAAGCACTTCAAGTCCGTCCAAGCGCTCGCTGCCGCCGTCGTCGAGAACCTGACTGCCGACAATCGGCAGGTTCCCGATCCGATTGCCGCGTTGGCGGCGCGCGACGAACATGCCGATACCAGCCGGAACGGTGTCGACGCGCAGCGGCTGGAGGCGCGATTCTCGGCGCGGCAATACGACATCGCTCGCCTGGCGGAAGAGTTCGACGCCGCATCGGCGCGAAACGAGCAGTCCGACATGCTGTTCTGGGCGGCCGAACTAGCCGAACGCCACCTACAACGCCGACGCCGCGGCGAGCGCCGAACGGTCATCGCGGCTCGCGACTGGGCGCGCCGGGGCATCGGCCTGGTCGACTCCACGGCGCGCCTGGATTGCATGATGGGGATACGCTGCACCCGGACCGCCGCTGCCGCCGAAACGGCACTGTGCAGAAAGACCGATTACGAGCCCACCGGGCTCAGCCGGATCCGGTCCATCAAAGAAACCGAAATGGCCTTCGCCGACACCCTCGGCTGGCAGGTGCGCCGCGAACTGGCACATTTCCACGCCGAACACGCCCGCGCCCTCAGCGAAGAAGACCCCGACCGCGAAATGCGATCGCATCGAGCGATCGCCGCCACCGTGATCGAGCTGTGCGGACCTGATCCAGCTCGTATCCTGGACCCTCGCGACACGCTGCGAGCCGAGGAACTCGCCGACATCATCGTCGGACTGCACCGAATCGACATGGCCTACGCCACCCATCCCGAATACCACGAACTGCACGCCACGATCTTCGGTGACAGCATGGCGGACACGACACGAAAGTTGCTGGCATGCTTTCCCACGACAACCAGCGAAAGCCATCGCCACGAAGGCAACGTCCGTGCCCTACTGCGTCTGGATGATCTGGCCCGCCAGCTCGACCGGATCGGCCCGGCCGACGAATCCGGCCGGATCCGGTCGATCGTCGAAGCCTACGAGCAGGCGGCCATCGACCTGCTCCGAACCGCCGAATACGGTGCCATCCGTGACATTCTGGTCGCGCGCTATCTGGTGGCGAAAGCGCAATCCCTCGCTCCCCTCGACGGAGCGGTGAACAGTCCGGCCGACACCGCGGATCCAGCACGAACGAGGAACCCGCTGATCCATCCGCATCCCGCCGCGCTGATCCAAGCCGCTGCCCAGTTCTACGACCACACCGCCGCCGCTGCGAGCCCACGCGGAGCCACCGGCATCCTCCGCACCCTGGCAGTCGACGCCGGTATCGAACTGCGGCAAGCGAACCCGCCGGAGCACACCGCCGGCACACCGCCGAGCAGCGAATTCGACACCATCGCCCAAGCCATCAACGACCTCGTGCTGATCACGATCACCCGCCGAAACCGTCTCACCGACAACGAAATCGAACACCTACTCGACATGGTCGACCCCATGTACTACTACATCACCTCCGGCCGGAACTGACCCTGCGCCGAATCGAGAGTTCGAGATGCGCCTGCACACCAACTGCCGGAGCAGCGGTATCGTCCCCCCGCATGTGGGGGTGCATGATCTGCGACAAACACAATGGGACCGGACCACTGGTGAGCCCGGTGATCCATGCCGACGACCTCGTGGTGGTGACCCACCGGCCCGGCCATGGCGAGTGGGTCCGGCCGGGTTACCTGTTCGTCGAGCCTCGCCGTCACGTTGCGAGCCTCGATCTGCTCGACGACGCTGAGACAGTAGCGTTCGCGCGCGCCGTCCGCTCGTCGATCGGCGCCCTGCGCCGAGTTCTCGAACCCGCCCATGTCTTCACCTTCGTGGCGGGCCTGAGCGCAGCCGGTGTCCACCTGCACCAGCACGTCTTCACCCGCCCCGCCGACACCGCACGAGATGTGCCGTGGCACAACGCCGATTCTCCGGACGCGCCTCGAATCCCTGCATCCCAACTGGATGCGCTCTGTGCCGAGCTGGCGGCAGCGTCACCGGGTTGAGGCGTACCCGAAGGGCGCATTGTAAGACGAGCAGGTGGTCCCGGTGGCCGGAAGGGGCGATGTGCCTGCGGTGCGGTCTGCGATCAGTCCGGTTGTGCGCCAGAGCATTCCGATGCGCTGCGATAGGATCGCGCATCGCACACCCTGTCTCACTCGAGTCGAGATCATCGACTCCCGGGCGGCTGGACGCTTCGATGCGATGCCTAGCGAATCACTATGGCATCCACAGTTATTGGGGTGTCCGCAGTACCGGATGCTCCCCACATACGGAGTCGGGCGTCATGAATTGTAGACGGCCTGATCCGTACGGAATGCGTCGATGTTGCGTGCGCACCAGTCGGTGAAGTTTCGGGGGCGGCGACCGAGCAGGCGTTCGATGGTGTCGGTGCGAAATCCGGTGGTGTCCTGGCGCATGAGGGTGAAGCCTTCGAGGATGGCGGCGGCGAGGGCCGGGGGTGCGCCGTGGGGATATCGGGACGCGACGGCCTGCTCGGGGGTGGCGGCCTCGCGCACGTCGATGTCGCGGCCGATCGCGGCCGCGATGACCGCGATTTGCTCGGCGATGGTGAACGTCTCGTCACCGGTGAGGTAGTACTCCTTGCCGTCATGGCCGTTCTCGGTGAGAGTCATGGCGGCGACCGCGGCGATATCGGCTGGATCGACCGGCGCGTATCGGCCGGGACCGGTGGGGTCGTCCACAACACCTCCGGCACGGATGACCGGCGCCCACTCCAGGGCGTTGGTCATCAAGCCGCCCGGCCGCAGGATCGTGTACGGGATGCCCGCGGCTCTCACGATGGTCTCGCGTTCGTGGTGCCAGCGCCCCATCGCGGGTATCGGATCGCCCATCACGTTGTAGGACGACAGCAGCACGATCCGGCCGATCCGGGCCGCGCGCGCTGCGGCGACCATGTCGCGGGTGTGGTCGATGCCGATCCCTGGGACGAGCAGGAACAGGCGGTCGACACCGTCGAGCGCCGCGTAGGTGTTCGGATCATCCAGGTCGCCGACCACGCGGCGAGCGCGCTCGGGCAGGCCCTCGGCACGTCGTGGATCGCGGACGAAAATGCGGAACTCGACATCCTGCACGGCAAGGGCGTGCACGAGTTCGCGACCGATGTTTCCGGTAGCTCCGGTGAGAAGTATCATCACAACTCCATTCGTTAGCCGTCTATCGAAAAACGATAGACGGCTAACAACCCAATGACAAGCGCGCTGCCGACGACGGTCTCGCTCCAGCTCAGGAGGCTTGATGCCCGCATTCCTCGACCTGCACAGCCGCACATCGAAGCTGTTGCGGGCGCTGGTCGAGCGCAGCGTACGGCCCTACGGGCTGTATCCGGGTCAGGATTTGGTGCTCGGCGTGCTCTGGGACCGCGACGGCCGCACCCCCGGCGAGGTCGCCGCCGCACTGAAAGTCACCACGCCGACCATCGTGAAGATGGCCAACCGCATGACCGAGACCGGGTTACTGACCCGGCGCGGTGACCCCGACGACAACCGGCTCGTCCGGCTGTGGCTCACCGACAAAGGGCACGAGCTTCGAGACCAGGTCGAAACCAGCCGGACATCGCTGGAGAACCTGATCACCGCGGATCTCACCGAAGCCGAACGCCGATGCCTGCTCACCGCGCTCGAAAAGGTCCATCGTTCCGCAACCCGGTTGCTCGAACAGCCGCACACCTGAGAGCGCGCCGGAAACCCGAAGCGTCGCATGACAATGCGGACACGCCGTAATGCCGCCGATCCAGCGGTTTGCGTCGTGAATCGAGGGTGTGTCCAGTGACCGGCGTGGCCCGTGCGCGAGTCATCGATACTCCGGTGCCACGGAAGGGTGGATGCGAGCACCGGCGCGGCGATCGGCGGCGGAACCGATCACGGTGGTGATCACCAGAGCGAATGCGATCAGGGCGCAACCGGTTCGGGTGAAGTGGAACAATTCCCAGCGACGCAGGATCTCGGTGTAGTCAGCGGGCAACGCGCCTACCCGCCAGCGCTTGATCTGCTGATTGATCGGCACATTCCCCCATCGGGTCACCACGAACGAGGAGAAGACCAGCACCGCGGCGCTCGCGGCGAGCCAACGTTGCCGATGCGTCGATCGCACCGCGAGCAGCACGGTGCTCAGCACCGCCAGACCCATCAGCGACTGCATGACAGGCCCGTTGACCCGCATCAGCGCGGTATGGAAGGTGAACCGGACATCAAGGGGCACTTCACGAAACGCGTACAGCACGTTCACCGCGCCGTATCCGAACGCACCGGCGAGCAAACCGGGGAACAACAACGCGGCTCCCCGAACGGATTTCGACAGCATCGACACTCCACTCCTATCGCAACTCCTAGTTGCGATATTGTCAGCATGCCCGTACATCGCCGATATCGCAACTAGGAGTTGCAATGAGTCCGACCGCACCCCTGGGCCGTGGTCCCAAGGTCCGCACCGCCGTGCTCGCGGCAACCATCGACGAACTGAGCGAACGGGGCTACGCCGCATTCACGATCGACAACGTCGCCCAGCGCACCGGAGTACACAAGACCACCGTCTACCGGCGATGGCCCGATCGCGAGACCCTGATCGCCGAGGCTCTGACCGATAGCGTCACCACCGAAATCCCCCTCCCCGACACCGGTTCGGTCGACGAAGACCTCCGCGCGCTCGCGCGCAGCCTCGTCGCATGGGCCAACAGCGCCTCCGGCCGAGCAGTGCTGGCCGTGATGGTTTCCACCGCCGCGGGCCTACCGGCGCCACCACTGTCCGCTCGACACGTCTTCCGCGACCGGATTCGGCAAACACTGCCGGTGGTGACGCGCGCGATCACCCGCGGGGAGATTCCCGACGGCACGGATCCTGCCGAAATGGTGAAAACGCTTGTGGCGCCGATCTATTTCCGCGTCTTGATCACCGGCGAGCCAGTCGACGACAGCACCGCCGACGCGGCTGCGGCAGTGGCGCTGACGGCCGCACGCGCTCGCTTGTTCACCAATAACTGAGTGTCCGCTCATGCCGTCATCGACGGTGTTCCGGAGCACTCGCCTGCGGAGTATGTACGCCGACCACGGGTATCGAACGAGTCACCGACGCCGAGGCTTTCGCATCTCCAGTTCGTCGCGATGCTCACGCGGCGCGGGATTCGTCCCACGCCACCGATTCGCGTCGGCGAGGATGCTCGGGGTGCTGTGATTGCGGATCTTCGAAGCCTGCGGATCCGATCTCGGCGAAGAACACGAGCATCGCATCATGCGGGTCGTCGGCATGGGCGCCAAGGTCGCACTGATGCCGCTGCCGCCAGCGGTGGGCCGTGTGATCGACCGATCCTGCGGTGACCGTGTGGGCGGTCCTGGACCGGCACCCGAACTACATCCCGGCGGCCTACATAGCCTCCGGCACATGATATTTCGATTTGCTCGCCCTTGTCGATCACCGCATGCCAACCGGTTAGGAGCCATTACGAATACTCCGTCGGGGTGCTGCCCGAAC
>NZ_BDBQ01000085.1 GCF_001613065.1 Nocardia miyunensis NBRC 108239 | reverse complement strand
CGGACCACTCGGCGGCGCGGGCGGTCTGCCCTTCGGCGGGACACGGCGGCCCGCACCGGTCGGTGGCTGCTGGTCCGGCCGGATCGGACCGGAAGCGGGCGGGTCCTGTGCGGTCCGGCGGACCGGTCCGCGCGGTGTCCGGCGCACGGCACCGCTCGGCGGTCCGGCGTCGGCGGTCCGGCGGTCCGGCGGCGTCTGTCGCATGGACCCGGTCGGCGGACGTCGATCCGGTCCGGCCGAACGTGTCCGGCGGGTCGGCTCGTCCGGAGGTGTCTGGCCGGGCCCGTCCGGGGGCACCGGTCGATCGGTCCCGCTGGGCGGACGGTCCGGTCGGCCCCGGCGTGGTCGCCGGACTGTTTCGTCCGGGAATGCCGGGTCGGGTCCGGCCGGGGGCATGCGGCGGGTGGTTCCGCCCGGGGGCATCTGGTCCGGGTCGCCCGGCGGTACGCGACGCATGGCTCCGCTGGGCGGACGCTGATCGGGTCCACCCTGGCGTGTCGGCCGCACGGGCTCGTCCGGGGGCGTCTGATCCGGTCCGCCCCGAGGTACCCGTCGCATGGTTCCGCTGGGCGGGCGTTGGTCCGGTCCGCCTCGGCGTGGCGGTCGGACTGTTTCGTCCGGGAATGTCGGATCGGGCCCGGCCGGGGGCATGCGGCGGGGTGGCATCCGGTCGGCGTCGGGCGGCGGTACCCGTCGCATGGTTCCGCTGGGCGGACGCTGGTCCGGACCGGGCGGCATGCGGTCCGGCGGAGGACGGCGGTCCGCGCCGTTCGGCGGCGGAACCTGACGCGCGGCACCGCTCGGCGGCATCTCGGTGGGCCGGCGGTCCGGTGGGACGCGTCGCACGGTCCCGCTGGGCGGCATCTGCTCGGGGCCGCGCGGATCGGCCTGCGACACCTGAGGAATGGGTCCGGTCAGCGGCACCCGCAGCGGCCGAGCATCCGGCTGCTGCTGAACCTCCGGCTCGCCGAACTGGTCCGGCGCGGTTCCTCGCTCCCACGGTGCGGCAGGCGGCCGCCGCCGGGACGAATCGTCTCCGGCCGGATCCATGTGGCGAGGGTCGTCGTATTCACTCATCGGACCCCCGGCGCCGGGCGGACGGGCCCGGACGCGTCGGCGAACTCACCCGGGCACGACGGGACACCCAGAGCGGCCGTGCCGTATCCGGCCCCGTCCGCTCGATCGCTGTACTGGATCATGGTGTCTCCTGTCGCTGCAGGACCCGCTTCCGCGCGCGCAGGTACCTGTTCAGCCTGCGTCGCTTCCCCGGGTCCAACCCCTCGTCGGCCGGATCGGGCTGTCCCCGGAAGCGCCGCCACAAGCGGCGACCGGCCAACAGGAACAGCAGTGCACCGGCACATGCGGTAATTATCGCCAACGCTGAACCGTATGCGTTGGACCGTACCTTGACCGAGGTGGCGTTGCCGAGCGCAATCCCGTCGGGTGTGGTAATGGAGATCGGAATCATCAGATTTCGGCTGTCGCTGACCTTCGTCGGAATCTGGAACGACCGAGTGCCCTCGGCGGGGAGCGTCTGCTCGCCGATATCGGTGATATCGGTGCCGGACGGAACACCGATCTTGAACCGGATACGGGCCGCGACCGGCAGTTCGTTCCGGGCGACCAGCAGCAGCGGACTCTGCTCCGAGGCCAGGGTGTACACCCCGCCCGGGGGCAGCACGGTGACCGATCGGAACAGTCCGTCCAGGGCCGTGGTGCTCTGGTCGAGGCGGCGTTGCGCGGCGGTGTCGGCCTGGGAACCGGTGCTGGTCCGGTCGGACAGCGACAACGTCCGCACCAGATCGTCCCGCAGCGGGGTCAGGAAGGTGCGCGGTGTCGGCTCCTGCTGCGGCACCTCGACCAGGGTGTTCATCAGATCGGTGATCCGTCCGGCCTGCTGCTGGACCGGTGCGGTGAACCTGCCGGGCACCGCGTCGGCGGCCGCGCCGGCGGAATAACTCACCTCGTACGGGTGCGAATCAGCTTGGACGGCAAGCAGATCCTGGAACGACCGCGGCGTCGCCAGACCGCTGTGGATCAATGTCTGCAACTGGGTGAGCAGCGTGGTGGCCTCGTCACGGTTGGCGCTCCACTGCTGCGGCGGCATGAGCAGTTGCGAACGCGGCCGATTCGGCTGGGGATTGAGCGCGGTCCACGACATCGCACCGAGCGCGTCCTGCAGACGTGCGGTCCGGGAATCCTTGGCCACGTCGTAACGCACGTTCGCCGGGGTGAACGCGGGCGTCGGCGGATTGGACCCGACCGCGGCCAGCGCGGTGGCGGGCCAGATGTCGAAGGTGGACACCTTCATGCCCTGATCGGGCGTGGCGGCGGAGTTTCCGCTCGACGGCGCGGCGGCCGCGGGCGGCGTCGGACCGGGCAGCCGCACGGTCGAAGGGCTCGCGGTGCTCGAACTCGCCGATACCGTCGTCGCGGTGTGCGTCGAGGAGCCCGAACCGCTGGAGGTCCCGGCGGGTGCGACGGCGTTGTCGGCCAGTACCGCGGAGGTGAAGCCGTGCTGGCTCAGCATCGTCGCGGCATCGGAGTTGATGCTGCCGGATTCGGGCAGGCTCACCCCGTGCACCGATCTCATCGACAGGATCTGATCGACCAGTTCGGTGGGCGAGGAGATCGCGCGGGAGGTCAGCGCCGAATCGTGCACGGCCGCCAGGGCGGACAGGTCGACCTGCGCGAACGGCAGGCTGACGGTGCACATCGTCGGGGCCAGCGTGCGCAACCGGTTCAGCCACGCCTTGGCGGCGTCGGTGCCGGTGCCGTCACGAGTCGGGCCGTCCGGGTCGGACGGACTGGCCAGCACCCGATATCCGGTGGTCATATCCGACACGGTGAGCAGCAGATCGGGATCCACGGCCAGGCACAGCGCGTTCGCGACATTGGCCCCGGTCCCGGCCGAATCGGGGTGGACCGCCGATTCCAGCGCACCCAGCAACTGGTCCAGGCGTCCGCCGGTGGCCAGCTCACCGGCCAGCTCGTCATCGGTCAGCAGTGCCTTGTCGCCGACCGAGCCCGGGATTCCGGCGACCAGCCGGGGCCGGTCGGCCAGCGGCCACAGCATGGTGGTCGCGACGGGCGCGTCGGTCGGGGCCGAAACGGTCTTCTGATCCGAATCACCCGTCGGCGAGGGCAGGCCCAGCACCGGGAGCAGGAAACGCGCGTCGTCCAGGCGGGCCTGACCGCCGTAGGCGGGCGTCCCGTTGACGTTCAGCAGCAGCGGATACACCCCGGGCCCGGTGATGTCCAGGGATGCGGTGACCGGCGCGCTCCCCGGCGTGCCCTTACTACCGGGGCGCACACCCACACGAAGGGTGAACTGCTTGCGCTGTCCGGGACTCAACCGGTCCGCGACGTCCACGAACGGCGTGTTGACGGTGTAACTCGACTGGTCCAGCCGCAGCGCCGAACGCAGTCCGCGGGGATCGGTGATCGCACCGGTGCGCTGGGTTCGCACCTCGATGTCGTCCACCACCCGATCACCGATATTGGTGACCGTCCCGGCGATGGTGACCACCGAGTCACTGCTGGTGGTGACCGTATTCGGGGATACCGAATCGAGGGTGAGCTTGAGGAATTTCGGCGCCGAGGAGGAATCGCCGACCCCCGACGGTTCTGCGGCGGCCGGGCCGGTGAGCGCGATGTTCAGCACGGCGAGGGCCAGGACGGCGAGAATCGCCGCCCCGCGGTGTCGAGACAGTGCCCAACGGTGTCGAGACAGTGCGCGCGCCCGCGCCTGCGGGGCGTCGATGAACTGACTCATTGACGCCTCCGACCCGCATGCGTCATTGTTTGCCGTTCTCCATCCGGTCGATCAGGCGATTCGCGACCTCCGCCAGCCGGCGCTCATCGGCGTATGCCAGCCGGGAATCCAGGTCGGTGAGTGGAACCCAGGCAACCTGGGTGACTTCTATATCGGCGTCCGAGAGCTCGCCGCCGACCGAACGCATCAAATAGTGGTGCACTGTTTTGTGTACCCGTCGTCCCTCGGTGACGAACCAGTAATCGATGCTGCCGAGTTCGGCGACGACCAGACCGTTGATCCCGGTCTCCTCGGCGACCTCGCGCACCGCGGTCTGTTCGGCGGTCTCGCCCTGCTCGATATGTCCCTTCGGCAGCGACCACAGCAGCCGCCCGCGTCGGTCGGTGCGGCCGATCAGGGCCGCGCACCGTTTGTCGCGGGGGCCGTCCAGCCCGTCGACGACCAACCCGCCCGCGGAGGTTTCGCGCACGGTGCGCATCCTTGGGGTGGCCGCATTACCGGCCGAACCGCGGCGCCGGGGTTGGCGGCGTCGACTGTTCGCGCGATCGGCCGGAGACACCCGGTCAGTCTAACTGTGCTGAATCCTTTACCTCCGCTTCGCTCCGGCGGGTTTACGGTGCACCTTGCCGCGTCATGAGAGGAATAACACCCGTGTCATTTCGTCCCGCTGCCCGCTCGGCCGTCTCGGTGGAGGATTCGGCCGCGACACACCGCTCGGACATCGTGTCCTGCGTCCTCGGCCGACCGGCCGAGCAGCGAGCCGCTTTCTTCCGCGACGTCGTCGGGGGCGTCCCGCGATTCGAGGCGTTCCGCGACGAGTGGATGGCGGTCGCGCGATGAGGGGCGTGCTGGTCACGGGTGCGTCCAGGGGAATCGGCCGGGCCGTCGCCACGGCGTTCGCCGAGGGTGGAGATCGAGTGGCGGTGCAGTACGCCAGCCGACGCGCCGACGCCGAGGAGGCGCTGCGGCAGCTGCCCGGCGCCGGGCACACGCTGATCGAAGGTGATCTCGGCGAGCCCGGTACCGGCGAACGGATCGTGGCCGAGGCCGTGACGGCCCTCGGCGGCATCGACGTCCTGGTCAACAACGCCGCCGTCGCACCGTCGCAGAGCACCCGGCACGCGGTCGCCGACGTCCCGCTGCACGACTGGCAGCGGATCTGGCGACGCATGATGGACGTCAACGTGCTGGGCACGGCCGAGGTGACCTGGGCGGTGGCCCGGCACCTCATCGATCGCGGCGCGCGCGGAAGCATCGTGAACGTCGGATCGCGCGGCGCGTTCTGCGGCGAACCCGACTTCCCCGCCTACGGTGCGAGCAAGGCCGCCCTGCACGCCTTCGGACAGTCGATGGCCCTCGCGCTCGCGCCGCACGACATCGTCGTGACGTCGGTGGCTCCGGGGTTCGTCGCCACCGAGCGTCAGGTCGCGAAACTCACCGGCCCCGACGGTGACCGGATCCGCGACCAGAGCCCGTTCGGCCGGGTCGGCACCCCCGAGGAGATCGCCGCGACCGTCCACTTTCTCGCCTCACCGGCCGCGGCCTGGGCCTCGGGCACGATCGTCGACCTCAACGGCGCCTCGTACCTGCGCACCTGAGCGGTTTTCCGGTCAGTAAGCTGCGTGGCTGTGGTTTCGCCGAAGTCCGAGGATGTAGCAGTGCCGGTCCCGTTGTCGCCGGAGGATCGGCGTACGAGATTGCTTGCGTCGGCGGCGATCACGCTGGGGCGGGTGTCCGACGTGCTGACTCCGCTCGGTGAGATGTTCGCCGCGCACGGGCATCAGCTGTACCTGGTGGGGGGCAGTGTGCGCGATGCGGTGCTCGGCCGGTTGGGCACCGACCTGGATTTCACCACCGATGCGCGGCCGGAGACGGTGCAGCAGATCGTGCGCGGGTGGGTCGACAACCTCTGGGACACGGGCGGTTTGGCGTTCGGCACGGTCAGCGCGTCCAAGTCGGGATGGCAGCTGGAGATCACCACGTTCCGCAGCGACAACTACGACCGGGTCTCGCGCAATCCCGAGGTGACCTTCGGCGACACGCTCGAGGGCGACCTGATCCGACGCGATTTCACGGTCAACGCGATGGCCGTGCGGGTCGGGGCGGACGGTGCGCTCGAATTCGTCGATCCGCTGGACGGCATGTCCGCACTGCTTGCCGGTGTGCTCGATACCCCTGCCGCACCGGAGGATTCGTTCAACGACGATCCGCTGCGCATGTTGCGCGGCGCGCGTTTCGTCGCCCAGCTGGGTTTCGAACTAGCGCCGCGGGTGCGCGCCGCGACCGCGACGATGGCCGACGAGATCGGCCGGATCACCGCGGAACGGGTGCGCACCGAACTGGACAAGCTGATCGGCGGGGAATATCCGACCGACGGCATCGACATCATGTGCGAGACCGGGCTGGCCGAGCGGGTGCTGCCCGAGGTGCCCGCGATGAAACTCGAGATCGACGAGCATCATCAGCACAAGGACGTCTACCAGCATTCGCTGACGGTGTTGCGGCAGGCCATCGATCAGGAGCAGGGCGATCCGGATCTGGTGTTGCGCTGGGCGGCGTTGTTGCACGACATCGGCAAACCGCCCACCAAGCGCAACGAGCCGGGCGGCGGGGTGAGCTTCCATCACCACGAGGTGGTCGGCGCGAAAATGGTGCGAAAGCGTATGCGCGCCTTGAAGTATCCGAAGCAGTTCACCGAGGACGTGGCGCGCCTGGTCTACCTGCACCTGCGTTTTCACGGCTACGGCAAGGGGCAGTGGACCGATTCGGCGGTGCGCCGCTACGTCACCGACGGCGCCGATCTGCTGCCTCGGCTGCACAAGCTCGTCCGTGCGGACTGCACCACCCGCAACAAGCGCCGCGCCGCCGCACTGCGCGCCACCTACGACGATCTCGAGGCGCGCATCGAGCGGCTGCAGGAGCAGGAGGATCTGGCCCGGGTGCGCCCGGACCTGGACGGCAACGCCATCATGGAGCTGCTGGGCCTCGAACCGGGCCCCCAGGTCGGCCGGGCCTGGCGGTATCTGAAGGAGTTGCGCCTGGACCGCGGCCCGATGACGCGCGAGGAGGCCGAATCGGCGCTGCGGGAGTGGTGGAACGCGGGCGGACAGTGATCACCGGCGAGCGGTAGCCGCTGGTCAGAAGATGATCAGCGTCGTACCGGCGACGATGGCCGAGCGCATCTGCGCCAGATCGAAGGATCCGGTGATCTCGGGGACGTCCACGTGGAATCGGACCAGCTCACCCTCGCGTTGCGCACTACGCACGGAGATCTGTTTCGGCAGGTCGGTCAGCGGTATCGGGGTCACGGCGAACGCTCGCCGCGGAATCCGCACACCCATCCAGTCGGCCTGCCGGACCCGCACGGTGAGCAGATCGTTGGTCACCGAGGCGTCCACCACCGCCCGGATCCGCAGCCGCCGGTGCCGGGCGGTGATCAGCCCGCCGGCGTCCACGCTCAGCTTCCAGTCCAGTCGCCAGGTGTTCAGCCAGTCGACCAGTGCGGCGGTGGTGATGGTGCCGGTGATGTCCAGATGGGTACTGCGCATCTTCGTCGGCACACCCGGAATCAGCCGCACGCCGTGCGCGACGACGGTCATCCGCTCGATCGGGTGGCGATTCCAGCGCAGCCCGTTCAGCACGGCCCGGGTCTCGAAGTGCGAGCCGCGGCGGCGGGCCTCGAGCGATTCGAGGGTGGCGGTCATATCGCTGCCGAGCAGGGCCGCGCTGATCACCTGACCGCCGAATCGGCTCAGGATTCCCTCGCTGAGCAGCGTCATCAGCACATCGGGCAGCAGTGCGGTGACCGCGCCCGCGCCCAGGTCGGCGACCGGATCGAGCCAGGCGGTGGTGAACGAACTCCATTGTTCGAGCCAGCCTGGGTCCAGCAGGCGCCTGCCGAGTCCGACGGCCCGCAACGGCGACCAGGATCTCGGATCGAAATAGGTGGCCATGATTGCTAAGAGCGTACTGGCAGGCGGTGACATCCGGCGTCCCTGTTCGGTCACATCCACCGTCTTCGCCGCGAATTCATCCGCAGATTCGGACGATCCGCCATTGTTTCACCGAATCTGCGGAACTATTCTTCACTGATGCCCGACCTGCGGATTCGTGACGCCGCCGAACTGCTCGGTGTCAGCGACGACACCGTGCGCCGGTGGATCGATACCGGTGTCCTCGACGCGCACAAGGACGCGTCCGGACGCCTGGTGATCGACGGCAGGGATCTGGCGGCATGGGCGGTCGCCCAGGCGCGGCCGCCGCAGGTGACGCTGGGCGGGGCCAGCTCGGCCCGCAACCGGTTTCCCGGACTGGTCACCGAAGTGGTGATCGACGGGGTGATGGCACAGGTGGAGATGCAATGCGGGCCGTTCACGGTGATTTCCCTGATGAGCAGCGAGTCGGTGCGGAGGTTGGGGCTCGAGCCCGGCAGCGTCGCGGTGGCCAGCGTGAAGGCGACCACGGTGGTGGTCGAAACGCCATGAGGTACGCCCGTCGCGCGGGGGTCGTGATCACGGCCGCGGCGTTGGGCGCGGCGCTGGCGGGCTGTGGCTCGAGCAGCAGCTCGGGCGGTTCGACGACCACGGTGACGGTTTTCGCCGCGGCCTCGCTCAATCAGGTCTTCGCGGATCTGGGCAAGAAGTTCGAGTCCGAACACCCGAATACCAAGGTGAGCTTCTCCTTCGCCGGTTCCTCGGATCTGGCCGCACAGCTCAACCAGGGCGCGCCCGCGGACGTGTTCGCCTCCGCGGATACCGCGAATATGCAGAAGGTGGTCAAGACCAAGCGAATCACCGAGACGCCGCGTAATTTCGCGACCAACGTGCTCACCATCGTCACGCCGCCCGGCAACCCGAGACATGTTGCGAGCCTGGCGGATCTGGCCGAGCCGGACCTGAAGGTGGTGGTCTGCGCGCCGCAGGTGCCCTGCGGTTCGGCGACCAAGAAGGTCGAGGCCTCCTCACACGTCACGCTGTCCCCGGTCAGTGAGGAATCCGACGTCACGGACGTGCTGGCCAAGGTCACCTCCGGTGACGCCGACGCCGGTCTGGTCTACGTGACCGACGCCTCCGGCGCGGGCAACAAGGTCACCGCCGTCTCCTTCCCCGAATCCTCCGGCGCGGTCAACACCTATCCCATTGCGGCGGTTGCCGATTCGAAACACGCCGACCTGGCAAAACAGTTCGACGAACTGGTGACCGGCCCCGAGGGCCGCGCGGTCCTGTCGAAGGCCGGATTCGGCGCGCCGTGACCGATGGCGGACAGCGTAATTCGACGGCGGGACATAACCCGATCTCCAGCCGCCCGGCGAACAACGCTGTCCCCCTGAACCTCTCGGCTCCGCGACCGTTTGCGTCGAGTCGTCGCGAAGCCGAGTGCGGTATCGGCATGAGCGGCGGTCCGCCGCAGATCGCAAAGGCCGGATACCGCGAGTCGCGGCGACCTCGGCGGGCAGCAGCGGGGCCGCTCGCAGCAGTAAAACAGCCCGTGCGCGAGGTTGATCGCGTGTGGCCCGGGTCATGTGCGGACGCTACGGCCAGGTCCCGGGGTGGTTCGGCGGATACCGCATGGCGGATCGTGGTTCGCCTCGTCGAGAAGCAGGTGCGGGCGCGGACGGACGCCATCCAGCCCGTCCGTGGCGCGGGCCGGCATCACCGTGGCCAGGTAGGACGGCGACAGACGCCGCGAACGGCGGCGCCATCGCATTGTGGGGTCGATCGCGCGTCGGCCGGGTGGCGTGTTGCATGGTCCGAGACTCGTCCGGACGAGTCCGATGTGACCGGGACGGTTGGGTGGGTGTCGTGAGGCCGAGGATCGCGCGCCCGGACGGACCGAGCGTGGGCCGTGCGGCGTCGAAGTTGCGCACGGCATCGTCCGGCGTGATTCGGGATCTGAGTGGAACTGGCGTGATCAGGGAAGATGCCGCAGAGCCGATTGCCGCGGGTGCGAATGCCGACGGTGTGCAGAGCGTCGCGGGGCCGATACCTGCGAGCGTGGGCGGACCGGATGTGGACCGGGGTGCTTCGTGCACGGCGGTGCGCGGACCGGCTGTCGGGTGGCGTGATTCGGGATCCGGGCCGGTGGTGCCGACGTGACCGGGAACGGCCGTGTGAAGGGCGCGGCGCCGGTTGCGGCGGGCACCGGTGCGGATGGTGGGCGGCAGCGTGTCGCGGGGCCGTTGAAACGTGGGTTGCGGGCGGTGGTGCGGGGGCCGGGGCCCGCGGTGCCAGGGTGGTTGTTGCTGCCCGCGTTGGTCGGTTTCGCGTTGGTCATCGGGCCGCTTGTGGCGTTGACCGGGGCGGTGGAGTGGCCGCACTTCGGGGAGTTGGTGACCTCGCAGGCTTCTCGGGACGCGTTGTGGCTCAGTCTGAAGACGGCGCTGGCCAGCACCGTGGTGTGTGTCGTGCTGGGGGTGCCGATGGCGGTGCTGCTGGCCCGGGTGCGGTGGCGAATTCTGCCGGTGTTGCGGGCGCTGGTGTTGCTGCCCTTGGTGTTACCGCCGGTGGTGGGTGGCCTGTCGCTGCTGTACCTGTTCGGGCGGTACGGACTGCTGGGCAGGCAGCTCGAGGCGATGGGCGTCGAGATCGCCTTCAGCACAACGGCCGTGGTGCTGGCGCAGTCCTTCGTGGCATTGCCGTTCCTGGTGATCACGTTGGAGGGGGCGATGCGCACCTCCGGTGAGCGTTACGAGCGGATCGCGGCCACGCTCGGGGCCGCGCCGACGACGGTGTGGTGGCGAATCACGCTGCCGTTGCTGCGTCCCGCGCTGATCTCCGGTTCGGTGCTCGCATTCGCCCGTGCGCTGGGCGAATTCGGCGCGACCCTCACCTTCGCGGGTAGCCTGCAGGGCCGCACCCGCACCCTCCCCCTGGAGATCTACCTCCAGCGCGAGAACGATCCCGGCGCCGCCGTGGCGCTTTCACTGCTGCTGGTGGTGATGGCGATCCTCATCGTCCTGGTCGCCTATCGCCGCGTCGGCGTCTCGGAAGGCCGCGAATGGGCAGCGGGCCTGTGGCGCTGGGGCGGCCGCGCCTCGACCACGCCGGCAACGGAGGGCGATTCGCGATGAACGACTTTGCCGTGCTCCAGGATTCGATTCGCTCCGTCGAGCGGCGGACGAGGACACGACGACCGACAGCGACGAGCGGTGGCGTCGGGAGCCGACGGTTCCGGCTGGGCGGCGCTGTCCGGAGATCAGGGCGGCGCGTGGTGAAGGTAGATGTGCCGAAGGCCGGATTCGCCCTGGTTGACGGGCTGTGCGTCGGAACTCCGCGGACGATGGCGCGGTCGGTGAACAACTGCGCGGTGCTGTGGATTCCGATGCGCTGCTCGGGGTGGCGACGTCCGGGAGTGCGGAGCCATGAGCCGGTCTCGAGGGCTGCGGGCGGGCCGGTGGCGCCGGGGCGGTGGTGCCTCGATCGGTCGCATTACCGAGCGGGATTCGCGATGAACGATGTGCGGGGCGGTGTGCGGTGACTGTCGACGCGGTGAACGACGCTGCCGGGCTGGAGGTTTCGGTTCGGCTGGCCCGGCGGGGAGTCGACGTGGAGTTGGCGGTGGCGCCGGGCGAAGTGCTCGCGGTGCTGGGGCCCAACGGCGCGGGGAAATCGACGGTGCTGGAAATCGTCGCGGGACTTGTCCGGCCGGATGCGGGATATGTCCGGTTGGGCGGGCGGGTGTTGACCGATATCGGTGCGGGGGTCGCGATTCCGGCGCACCGGCGGCAGGTGTCCTTGCTGGCGCAGGACGCGCTGCTGTTCCCGCATCTGACGGCGGCGGCGAATGTGGCGTTCGGGCCGCGCAGTCGCGGAATGCGCACACGCGCGGCCACGGCGGTGGCACAGGAGTGGTTGCGGGCGGTCGATGCGATCGAATTCGCCGGGCGGCGGCCCGGCGAGTTGTCCGGTGGCCAGGCGCAACGGGTGGCGCTGGCGCGGGCGCTGGCCGTGGAACCCCGGATGGTACTGCTGGACGAGCCGATGGCCGCACTCGACGTGGCCGCCGCACCCGCGATGCGCAGCCTGCTGCGACGCGCCCTGCGCGATGCCGAGATGTCCTCCCGCCGTGCGGGTCCTGCCCCCAGCGCGATCCTGGTCACGCACGACATCGTCGACGCCCTGACGCTCGCCGATCGCGTCGTGGTCGTCGAGTCCGGGCACATCGTGGAGCAGGGCCCGGTCGCCGAGGTGCTCTCCCGGCCGCGCAGTGCCTTCGCCGCCCGCATCGCGGGCGTCAATCTCCTGATCGGCACCGCGGAAGCGCCTGCGTCGAAGGAGGATTCGGGCACCGGCGTGGTGCGCCGCGGCGCGGATCTGATCCGAGGTCGCGGCGAGTCACCGTGGACGCCGGGCATGCGGGCGGCGGCGGTATTCTCCCCCGCGGCCGTCGCGGTGTATCGAGAACATCCGGAGGGAAGTCCGCGCAACGTCTTTCACGTCCGCGTCGCCGAACTCACCGATCGCGGAGGCGTGATCCGGGTGCACGCCGCGGATCACGGTGACGGTGTCGCCGGGATGGTGGCGGATCTGACGCCCGCGGCGATCGCCGAACTGCGCATCGCCCCGGGCGAGGAGGTCTATTTCGCCGTGAAAGCCGTTGAGGTGCAGGTCTATCCGTGCTGAGCCCGCGGCTGGTTCAACGTCGCGTGCATGAGGTACACGTTGTAGCTGTTCCAGGCCGAGATGGTGAAGTACAGATCCTTGCCCGTCGACCAGGGATGGATGAAACCGCCGTAGGCCGTGGGATAGTCGTCGGTGTCCACGAGCGGGAGGTCGTCGGTCCAGGTGCCCTGCGGTTCCCGCGCGGTGCGCAATACGATGGCGCGCCGCAGTGAATCGAGGTAGACCATCTGCCACTGCTGGCTGGAATCGTCGTAGCGCACGGACAATTCGCCCGCGATGCCCGGAACCAGCGGTGTGGCCAGGTTCTCCTGCGCCGGAGCCCAGGTCCCGTTCACCCAGTACTGATACGCGGATTTGTTGAGCACCTGGGCTTTCGGCACGCGCGCCAGCCCGATGATGCCGATGCGCCCGTTGGGCGTGCCGAACATGTACACGTAGTCGCCGTGCGGCACCATCGTCGTGACCTGGAACCGGTCCACCCCGAACATGTTGTTCCACTTGGCGTATTGATCCTTGACCCACGTCATGCCGTCGTCGTCGGAGTAGGCCAGCCCGCCGTCGTTGGTCCACCACATGCCCGGGATCTTGCTCCAGTGGTTCACCGACATGTAGCTCACGTACTGCCGCTTGCCCAGGGCGAATCCGGAGGTCGGGATGACGGTGGTCTCGAAGTTCACGATCTTGCGGCTGTCCAGCAGTTCCGCGGCGTGGCAGCGGCTGTCCTGGACCATGGTGTCGATCTTCAGGCCCTGGGACAGATCGTGATTGCTGCTGTAGCCCAGCACATTACTGCGCCAGTCCTGGTTGTCTCCGCCCGCTCCGCCGCCGGTCCAGCCCTTGCCGAAGCTGTCGCCGAACAGAACCGCGATCTGTCCGGGCTTGGTCTGCCACATGATGCCCAGATCGGTGCCGTCGACCTGCCAGCGCATATCGGTGCGGTTGGCCGAGCCGTGACCGGTGACCTGACCGACCAGATCCACCGAGCTCACCGTCCGCGGCGCGGGCGGCGCGGCGACCGGGCCCGGTTCGGCCGGATGCACCACGGTCGGCGGCGGTTTCTGCGGGGCGGGCGCCGGACCGCCCGGCACCGGAATCGGAATCGGCTCGATATCCGGCTTGATCCGGATGTTCGGCAGGTTGAACTGCCCCGATCCGGTTCCGGACCCGGTGCCCGATCCCGAGGCGGATCCGGAATTCGGGTGCGGGTCAGGCCGTTCGGGCTTGGTCGCGGGCGGCGTGGGCTTCGGCGTATCGCGAACGTCCGGACACGGATTGCGGCACGGATCGATCGGCAGCGGCGCGGGAGTGATCCGCGTGTTGTTCGGCGGCGGCCCCGGGATCGGCACCGGCGTGATCTTCGGTACCGGAACCGGGATGTCGATGTTGGGCGGCAGCAGCGGCCCGGGTTCGGCATTCGGATCGGGTTTGCGTGCACGGGGATCGAATCCCGTTTCCCCGCAGGCATTCTCGGGCGCGGGTTGCCAAGGCAGCGGTGCGGCCCATGCCGGGGCCGGCACTACCATCGCACCGGTCAGCAGGACGCCGAACAGCGCGCATTTCGCCAGCAACCCCACGGCCTCTCTCGGTCTGTTCCGGGTACGGGCCGTGCCACGATGACATCGCACAGCGAGTCACTCGCAGAAGTGGATCAAGGCACAGCCCGTCCAATCTAGCGGACCGGATTCGCCCGCTGCCGATCGAATCGCCCTGGGAGGTGGAAACGAGTCTGATTCGGCGGGAACCCGCGCTGCGTCACCGATCCGAGCGAATCGGGGATCCGGGACGAGCGGATCTGGCCATGATCACCGCGACCGCGGCGATTCCCACTGCGTAACAGGCCGATCCGGCCAGCACCACCCCGATCGAACGTCCGTCGGCCGGGACGACCAGCGCCGCCGCGGCCAGCGCGAGCACGAAGGCGATGTTGAATACCGTGTCCTGCAGGGCGAACACCTGGCCGCGCCGGGAGTCGTCGATGTCGATCTGCATGGTGGCGTCGCCGGTGAGTTTGACCGTCTGCCCGGCCAGGCCGAGCAGGAACGCCCCGGCCAGCAGCAGCCGGTGCGCGGCGTCGGTATTCGCGCCGTGCGTCACTGTGATGGGAGTGACCAGGGCCGACTGCACCACCAATGCGGTGAGCAGGCCCACCAGGACGGTGCGTGGTCGCCCGAGCCGGGGAATCACCAGGGGTGCGAGGACGGCGGCGAGCAGCATTCCGGCGGCGGTGGCCGCGATCGCCACCCCGAATCCGACCAGCCCGGCGCTGAGCGAACTGTTCTCGTTCGCCGATTGTCGCAGGACCAGGACCATGAGCAGGGTGTCCGCGCCGAACACGATCCGGTGCACGCCGATGCCGATCATCGCGATCGTGCAGTGCGCGGATTCCCGCACCGCTCGCGCGCCCGTGCGCAGCCCGGTCAGGATCGCCCGCACCGAACTCACCGGCCGATCCGTCGCCGGATCGTCGTCGCCGGGCCCCAGCGCGCGCGGCGCGAACCGGGCCGCGCACACCGCGCCGATCACCGAACCCGACGCGCTGGCCGCCACCGCGACCGCCCCGGCCGGGTTGCCCGCTCCGATCGCCCCGATGATCGCCACCGCCGCCGCGGCGCCGGCCGCCGCGCATCCGGACGCCACCGTGGCCAGCACCGAATTCATCGGGACCAGCCACCGCTGCTCGAGCACCCGCGGCAGCGCCGCCGAGACGCCCGCCATGACGAATCGGCCCACGCCCACCACCGCCAGGGCGAGCAGCAGCAGCGGCGTATCGGTGATACCCAACGCAAATCCCACGCTCGTCACGCCGATCAGCAAGGCGCGCAACACATTCGCCACGAACAGCACCGCCCGCCGATCCCAGCGGTCCAGCAGGGCGCCGGCATACGGCCCGATCACCGAATACGGCAGCAACAGGACCGCGAATCCCGCCGCGATGGCCGGTGGATCGGTCTGCCGTTCCGGATTGAACAGGATCGCCCCCGAGAGCGCGGCCTGGAACATCCCGTCCCCGAACTGCCCCGCGAAACGCACCGCCGACAGCCGCCGCAGCCCCGCGCCCGACTGCCGGAGCAGGCGCAGCAGATCACGCCGCGCGGCCGGTCGACCCGGTGCGGCCGGAACGTCATCGGGGCGAGGGTCGGCCACCCCGCGAGGTTAGCCGATCGCGACACCGCGGCCGATATCCCGGGTGGACGATGGCCGCAGTCTATTTGCTGAATAATTGCTGATAGAGTGCGCTGCGGTGTGGTCGCCGCGTCCACCGGGCGGATGCGGGCAATGTTGTGGCACGCTGGAACTGTCTTTTCGACGCCCGGCCCGAGAGGAGGACCCCGGTGTCCACACTCACGACCCCGCACATCGATGTCCATCGCGGCGGCGACCGCATGAAAACCCGTGTGGCATGGCTGGATTCGAAGCATTCGTTCTCCTTCGGCCAGCATTACGACCCGGACAACACCCATCACGGCCTGTTGCTGGTCAACAACGAGGACGTGGTGCGCCCCGGCGAGGGTTTCGAAACCCATCCGCATCGGGATATGGAGATCGTGACCTGGGTGCTCAGCGGTTCCCTGGTGCACCAGGATTCGCTCGGGCACAGCGGCATCATCTATCCCGGTCTGGCCCAGCGGATGAGCGCGGGCACCGGGATACTGCACTCGGAGAAGAACGATTCCTGGCATCTGCCCCCCGACCAGGGCGGAACGGCCGAGCACACCGAACCGGTGCATTTCGTGCAGATGTGGGTGGTGCCCGACGAACCGAATCTCGAGCCGGGCTATCAGCAACTCGAGATCGATACCGAACTGGACGCGGGTGGTCTGGTGACGGTGGCCTCCGGACTGCCGCGTTATCGCGATCGCACCGCGATCAAGATCAACAGCAGCCATTCGGCCCTGCACGTCGCGCGGCTCGGACTGCCCGGTCAGCCGACGACAGTGGATCTGCCCGAGGCTCCCTACCTGCATCTGTTCATCGCGCACGGCGAGGTCGACATGGCCGGTACCGGAACCCTCTACGCGGGTGACGCGGTGCGCATGACCCGCAGCGGCGGCCAGCGCATCACCGCGAATCGGCCCGCGGAGATCCTCGTGTGGGAGATGCACGCGCGCCTCGGCGGGCAATAACCTCTTCGGGAAATGTCGTCGCGGGCGGTTCGGCCGTGGTCGTCGGCCGCGGAACGAGAGGACAGACAGTCATGACGGAGTATCCCCCACCCGGTCAGTACCCGTCGGCATCGTCGGGTTCGGATCCCGCTCGCTACCCCGGCGGCGGCTATCCCCCGCCGCCTCCGAGCGATTATCCGGCTCCGCCCGGTGAGCCGTACCGACCGCAGGGACAGGGCCGGGGTCTGGCGATCACCTCGCTGGTACTGGGCATTCTGGCGCTGCTGAGTTGTCCGACGGTGCTGGGCGGTGTGCTGTTCGGACTCCTCGGTCTGATTTTCGGCATCATCGCGGTGGTCAAGGCTCGCCGGGGCACCGCCGGGGGCGGGGTCATGGCGTGGTTCGGCCTGTCCCTGGCCACACTCGGCCTGGTCGCCGGGATCGCGATCGGCGTCGTGGAGGGCCTGTGGGTCGCCGATCACGGCGGTCGCACCTACATGGACTGCACCAAGCAGGCGAACGGTGACAAGGCGAAGTTGCAGCAGTGCGCCGATCAGTTCCGCTCGAGCCTGCAGAACACCCCCACCCGGGCCCGCTGAGCGGCCGAGGCCGACGGTTCCGGCGACACTCGGCGCGCATCGGCATACTGGACAGCGTGACTGCTGATCTGACGAGTTCCTCCGGCCTGGATCTGACCTATCGCAACGACGCCGTGCGCGTGCAGGACGACCTGTTCACGCACGTCAACGGGCAGTGGCTGGAGACGTACGAGATTCCGGCGGACCGCGCGGTCGACGGCGCCTTCCGCACCCTCTACGACCAGGCCGAGCGGGATGTGCAGAAGATCATCCAGACCGCGGCGGCCTCGGCCGCCGCGTCCGGAAGCGATGAGCGCAAGATCGGCGACCTCTACACCAGCTTCATGGACGAGGCCGCGGTCGAGGCCGCCGGGCTGACCCCGATCGCCGCGGAACTCGACGCGGTGGCCGCGGTCATCGATCGTGGCGAATTCGCCGCCCTGCTGGGCAGGCTGGCGCGCGTCGGCGTCGGCGGGGCGCTCGGGTTCTACGTCGACACCGATGACAAGAACTCGCAGCGTTATCTGGTGCACGCGACCCAGTCCGGGATCGGCCTGCCCGACGAGTCGTACTACCGCAGCGACGACTACGCCGAGATCCGCACGAAGTACGTCGCCCACATCGGCCGGATGTTCGCCCTGGCCGGGCTCGACTTCGACGCGCAGCGAGTCTTCGACTTGGAAACCAAGCTGGCCGCGGGACATTGGGATGTGGTCCGCCGCCGCGACGCCGAATTGAGTTACAACCTCACCACTTTCGCCGACCTGGCCGCGGAGAATCCGGAATTCGACTGGGCAGCCTGGACATCCGCGCTCGCCGAGGGCGTCGCCGCCTCCGGCCCGGAACTGTTCGCCGAGGTCGTGGTGCGCCAGCCCGATTACGTGCGCACCTTCGCCCGCCTGTGGGCGTCGGAATCGCTGGCCGACTGGCAGGCGTGGGCGAGCTGGCGGGTATTGCGCGGGCGCGCACCGTATCTCACCGCCGCGATCGTCGAGGAGTCGTTCGACTTCAACGGCCGCACGCTGACCGGCACCCAGGAGAACCGCGAACGCTGGAAGCGCGGCGTCTCGCTGGTCGAGGATCTGCTCGGTGAGGTGGTCGGCAAACTGTATGTGGCCGAGCACTTCCCGCCCGAGGCCAAGGCGCGCATGCAGGTGCTGGTGGCGAATCTGCAGGAGGCGTACCGCCGCAACATCGCCGAGCTGGAGTGGATGGGCGCCGACACCCGCAAGGCCGCGCTGGCCAAACTGGACAAGTTCACCCCGAAGATCGGCTATCCGGACCGCTGGCGGGACTACTCCGCCGTGGTCGTCGACCCGGCCGACCTGGTCGGCAACTACCGTCGCGGCTACGCCGCCGATCACGACCGCGACCTGAACAAACTCGGCGGCCCGGTCGATCGCGACGAGTGGTTCATGACCCCGCAGACGGTCAACGCCTACTACAACCCGGGCATGAACGAGATCGTCTTCCCCGCCGCGATCCTGCAGCCGCCGTTCTTCGATATGAACGCCGACGACGCGGCCAACTACGGCGGTATCGGGGCGGTGATCGGTCACGAGATCGGCCACGGCTTCGACGATCAGGGCAGCAAATTCGACGGCGACGGCAATATGGTCGACTGGTGGACCGATGCGGACCGCACCGAATTCGGCAAGCGCACCCGGGCCCTGATCGACCAGTACAACGAGTTCACCCCCAAGGGATTGGCGGAGAACCACAAGGTCAACGGCGAGTTCACCATCGGCGAGAACATCGGCGACCTCGGCGGCCTCTCGATCGCCCTGGTGGCCTACCGCATCGCGCTCGGCGAGGAGCAGGCCCCGGTCATCGATGGGCTCACCGGTCTGCAGCGGGTGTTCTTCGGCTGGGCGCAGGTCTGGCGCACCAAGGCGCGCGACGAGGAGGCCATCCGCCGCCTGGCCATCGATCCGCATTCCCCGGCGGAGTTCCGCTGCAACGGCGTGGTCCGCAATCTGGACACCTTCCACGAGGTGTTCGACCTGAAGCCGGGCGATGCCCTGTACTTGGAACCCGCTGAGCGCGTTCGGATCTGGTAGGCGTCAGCGCCGCCGCCCGGGAATGTCCGAGCGGATGTTCCCGGAGAGCCGCTCGACCTGTCCGACTCGCCCGTCCAACGTGATCGAGTGCGGCGTGCGCGAGTGTGCTGCGAACGAGGTGGTGGTCTGCGGTTTCGGGCGGGCGGTCCGATTCGCCCGAGTCGGCGGCGCGGTCACGGCATACTGGTTGAGGTGACTGTTGTGCCGAATCGTGTTTCAGGTATCGATTTCTCCCACATCGACGAATCCGTACGGCCGCAGGACGATCTGTACGGCTACGTGAACGGCGCCTGGCTGCGTACCTGTGAGATCCCCGCGGACCGTGTGCATTCGGGCTCGGTCTCCGATCTGCGTGACCAGGCCGAACTGGATGTGCAGGCGATCATCATGGCCGCGGTCGCCGCACCGGAGTCGGCGGGCGAGGAGGTGCGCCGGATCGCCGAACTGTACTCGAGTTTCATGGATCTGGACGCGGTGGCCGACGCCGGGCTCCGGCCGATCGCCGGGGAACTGGCCGCCATCACCGCGATCACCGATCGGACGGAGTTCGCGGCCCTGCTGGGCCGATTGCAGCGTACCGGCGTGGGTGGTGCGGTCGAGATCTTCGTGAGCAGCGACAGCCACGACGCGCGCCGGAATCTGGTCCACCTGACCCAGTCGGGCCTGG
The DNA here is from genome assembly GCF_001613065.1 of Nocardia miyunensis NBRC 108239. GTDB lineage: Bacteria > Actinomycetota > Actinomycetes > Mycobacteriales > Mycobacteriaceae > Nocardia > Nocardia miyunensis. Next base: position 61,160 of record NZ_BDBQ01000085.1, on the reverse strand, counting down.
GCCTGCCCGATGAATCCTATTACCGCAAAGCAGGATTCGCCGAGATCCGCACGGCCTATGCCGAGCATGTCGACGCGATGTTCGCCCTGATCGCCGCCGACCCGGCATTGCGGGAGTCGCTGCCGGAGAACCTGAGCGGCATCGGGCAGCGCGTATTCGAGCTGGAACGCGCCCTGGCCGCCGGACATTGGGACGTGGTGCGCCGCCGCGACGCCGAATCCTCCTACAACCTGCGCACATTCGACGAGCTCACCGCGCAGGCCCCGGAATTCGACTGGGCGAGCTGGACTTCCGCCCTCACCGAGGGTGTCGGCCGGCCGGGACCCGAGGTGCACGCCGAGGTAGTGGTGCGGCAGCCGGACTACCTGAGCACCTTCGCCCGGCTGTGGGCCGATGCCGCCCTCGCCGACTGGCAGGCATGGGCGCTGTGGCAGGTGATCCGCAGGCGCGCACCGTATCTCACCGACGATCTGGCGCAGGCACATTTCGAGTTCTACGGCCGCACGCTGACCGGAGCCCGGCAGATCCGGGATCGCTGGAAGCGCGGTGTGGCACTGGTCCAGGAACTGCTGGGCGACGCGGTCGGAAAGATCTTCATCGCCGAGCATTTCCCGCCCGAGGCCCGCGCGAAGATGGTCGAGATGGTGACTCACCTGCGTGAGGCGTACCGCCGCAGTATCGCCGACCTGCCCTGGATGGGTCCGGACACCAAGATCGCGGCCGCGGCGAAACTCGACAAGATCGTTGCGAAGATCGGCTATCCGGACACCTGGCGCGACTACTCCGACGTGCACATCGATCCGAACGATCTGGTGGGCAACTATCGGCGCGGATACGCCGCGGCACACGACTACCAGCTGCGCCGGCTCGAGCGTCCGGTCGATCGCGCCGAATGGCAGACGCCGCCGCAGACCGTCAACGCCTTCTATCACCGCGGCATGAACGCGATCACCTTCCCCGCGGGCTATCTGCGCCCGCCCTATTTCGATCCGGCCGCCGACGACGCGGTGAACTACGGCGCGATCGGCGCGGTGATCGGCCACGAGATCGGGCACGCCTTCGACGATCAGGGCAGCACCCACGACGGCGACGGCAATATGGTCGACTGGTGGACCGCCGAGGATCGCGCCGAATTCCACCGGCGGACAAAGGCTCTGATCGATCAGTACGCGGTGCTCTCACCCCGGGATCTGCCCGGGGAACACACCGTCAACGGTGAGTTCACGATCGGTGAGAACATCGGCGACCTCGGCGGCCTGTCGATCGCGATGAAGGCGTACCGGATCTCCCTGGCCGAGGAGCAATCCCCGACCATCGACGGATTCACCGGCGCGCAGCGGTTCTTCATGGGCTGGGCCCGGATGCGTTGTGCGAAGGTGCGTCCCGAGGAGGCCATCCGCCGGCTCACCGCGGATCCGCACGCACCCAACGAATTCCGCTGCAATGCGGTGGTCCGCAACATCGACGACTTCTACGAGTCGTTCGATGTGCGTCCCGGCGACGCGCTGTACCTGGAACCCGAAGAGCGCGTGCGCATCTGGTGATCATTTCGGCAGTTTGGGTGCGACCTGCCGGGTGTAGATCCCGTGCATCTGATTCTGCACACTCGACATGACCGAGTACACATCTTGATTCCGCAGCCCGATCTGCTCGAGTCCGGTGCCGATGATCTGATCCGCGCCAGGTAGGAAAACCCGGCCGTAGTCCTGGGATTTCGTCAGCGGCAGCTGATTCAGCGCGGTCCGGAAATTCGGGTTCTCGGCCAGGAACGCCACCTCGGACGGATCCTGCCGCGCCGACTTGCGCACCGGGATATATCCGGTGGACTGTGCGAACGTGGCCGTGTTGGTGGCATCGGTGATGAATTCGATGAACCTGAGCGCGTTCACTTTTCGCTCATCGGAAATACGCTCGGGAATCGCCAGTCCGGCGCCGCCGGTGGTGCAGCCGGGGCCACCGGGATGCGGCAGGAAGTCCGTCGCGAACGACAGTTTGCCCTTGGCATTGGCGTTGATACCCGCCAGGTCCCCGGTGGAGGTGATCGCCGACGCGATGACCCCGGTGCCGAAATCGGTGGCCGCCTGCGGGCGAATGCTGGCGTACCGCTTGACATTGACCATCTCGCGCAGGGCATTTCCCGCGGCGATCGTGGCCGGGTCGGTGAATTTCAGCGTCCAGCCGTCGGAGTACGCGCCGCCGAAGGTCCACATCGGACCTTGGAACGTCCAGGACAGGTTGTTGGTCGCGTTGTACCATCCGTGCGCCCACCGGTTCGGGCCCAGCAGGCTCTGGATCTTCGGGCCCCACTCGTCGAATTCCGCCCACGACTGCGGACCCCGTTGCGGCAGACCGGCTTTGGCCCAGACGTCCTGGTTGTAGCAGAAGATCTGCGTCGATCGGGCGTACGGCAGCGCGTAGTGCTTGCCCTGGAACTGATAGTCGTTGACGAAGGTGTCCACGTAATCGTCCAGCCGCACACCGGCATCGCCGAAATACTGATCCAGCGGCGTGATCGCCTTGTTGATCGCGAAATTGAACCACCACACGTCGGACAGCACGACGATATCGGGCAGCTGGCCGCCGATCAGCGCCGCGTTGAATTTCGTCGACACCTCTTCGTAGTTCTTGCCCGCATCGACCAGGGTGACCCGCAGCCCCGGATGCGCCGCCTGGAAGGCATCGATCATGGCCAGTTCCCGGCGCTTGGACGTGCCCGGATGGTTCGACCAGAACGTGATGTTGTTCGGATCGCCGCCCTGTACTCCGCCGCCGCCCATCCCGGCGCAGGCCGCGGCGCCCGCCCCGGCCGCCGCGACGGACAGGCCCAGGAATCCGCGCCGGGACAACGCTGCGCGCGCTCCGGCGGCGCTACGGGTTACAGCATCGGACACGGCAGTCTCCTTCTCGCCGAGGCACACTCGCGCTCAGCCTTTGATGGCACCGGAGGTCAGGCCCTTGATCATGTGCCGTTGCAGGACGAGGAACACCAGCAGGATCGGCACCATGGTCAGCAGGGTCCCGGCCATCACCGGACCCCAGTTGGTGACGCTGGGATTCTCGGTGTTCTGCAGCAGCGTCAGGCCGACCGGCAGGGTGGCCACTCGCGAATCGTCGGCCATCAGGAACGGCCACAGGTATTCGTTCCACTCGTTGACCAGCGTAACCACCGCGAAGGCGACCATGGTCGGCCCCGACATCGGCAGCACCACCCGGGTCAGCAGCGACCACCAGCCCGCGCCGTCCATTCGCGCGGCCTCGATCACCTCGGTGGGCAGCGACAGGAAGTGGTTGCGCATCAGGAAGGTGCCGAACGCGACGCCGCAGAGCGGAATGATGATGCCCTGGAAGGTATTCCGCCAGCCGATCTCGGCGATGATCGCGTAGTTGGAGATGACCGTGATCTGATTCGGCACCATCAGCGCGGCGATGATCACCAGGAACACCAGATTCTTGCCCGGGAACCGCAGGAACACCAGCCCGTACGCGCTGATGATGCCGAGCGCGAACTTCACCGCCGAGATGATCGCGGTGATGATCAGCGAATTGCGCAGGAACTGCCAGAACGGCAGCGTGGTCGTCGCCTCGCGGTAGTTCTCCGGATGCCAGCTGTGCGGCCAGTACACCGCGGGCGCGGTGTAGATGTCCGGGCGCGCCTTGAACGAAGTAATCAGGATCCAGAACAGCGGCACCCCGACGATGATCAGCACGCACACCATGGCGGCGTAGCCCAGCAGCGTGGCCGCCAGTTTGCGGCGCTGGTACGTGGCGTTCACGCCTCTCCCCGATCCATGACGCGGACCTGCACCAGCGTGATGATCAGCAGCACCACGAACATGATGGTGGCGACCGTCGCGCCGTACCCGGCCCGGAAGTTGCGGAAGGATTCCAGGTAGACCTGGTAGACCATGGTCGTGGTGCCGGTGCCCAGCGGCCCGCCGCGGGTCATCACGTTGATGATGTCGAACACCTGCAGCGAGTTGAGCATGACCGTGATCGACAGGAAGAACGTCGTCGGGCGCAACTGCGGCAACAGGATTCGGGTGAATCGGGTCCACGGGCCCGCGCCGTCGATCCGGGCGGCCTCCATCAGATCCGCCCTGGTCCCCTGTAGCGCCGCAAGATAGATGACGAAGCTGTAGCCCAGGTTCTTCCAGATGTAGGTCGCCGTCACCATGAACAGCGCCCAGTGCGAATTCTGATAGAAGTCCGGCACATTCGTCACGCCGAGCCGGTGCAGCACGTCCTGGATCAGGCCGAAGCTGGGATCGAAGATGAATTGGAACGCCACCCCGATGGCCGCGCCGGAGATCACGAACGGTGCGAAGATCACCGAGCGAACCACGTTGCGCCCGAACAGTTTCCGATCCAGCAATAGGGCCAGCGCCAAGCCCAGCAACATACTTCCGGCCACCGCGGCGACGGTGAAGATCACCGTATTGCCCACGATCTGCCAGGAATCGCCGCGGCCCCACCACTCCCGGTAGTTCTCGAACCCGATGTAGTGCGCCAGCGGATCGGCCAGATTCCAGTCGGTGAACGACAACCGGATGTCATCGATCAGCGGCCGATAGACGAACACCCCCAGCAGCACCAGATTCGGCACCACCAGAACCAGGAACAGCCCGTAGTCACCCCACGGCCGCCCCCGCAACCCCCGCCCCCGGGCCCGCGGCAATACGCGCTCGGGCCTGGCCCGCACCGCGCCGCCACGACGTCTGCCTGCGAGCACTCGGCCGATCCCGCCGGTGCCTCGCCGTACAGGCTCAGCGTCGGCGGCCTCCCCCTTGGGCAAAACGGACATGCGCCGAATCGTAAAGGCGCACACCCTCCTCGAGCAGCAAATCGACGATGAACATCAGGAGCAACTCTGCGGAACGAAATGTGGCCCCGGACATCGTCCGAGGCCACACATTCGGTGTGTTGTCGCTACATCAATTCCAGTCGCCCATGCCGTCGCTGTGGCTGGCGGCGCCGGTGGAGTTCTTCACGACGACCGGATCACCCTTCTGGGCGTTGTCGAAGAACCACGCGGCGTCGGCGGTGCTGACGTTCAGGCAGCCGTGGCTGGCGTCGGAGTTGCCCTGCTGGGCCACCGACCAGGGGGCGGCGTGCAGGAAGATGCCGTTGCCGGCCAGCCGGGTGGCGTATTCGACCTCGAGCTTGTAGCCCTCGGGCGAGGTGCTCGGCACGCCGAAAGTGGCCGAGTCCATGATCATCTTGCGGTTCTTCTCGCCCACGTAGTAGGTGCCGTTGGGCGTCTCGTGGCCCTTCTTGCCCATCGAGGTCGCCATGGTCTTGATGACCTTGCCGTTCTTGGTGATGGTGATCTGGTGGGTGGCGTCGTCGGCGGTGGTGATCACCTCGTCGCCGGTCTTGTACGCGACGCTGGTGCCACCGGCCTGGACGGTGATGCTGTCGTGGGCGGGCCAGAAGTTCTCCGGCCGCCAGCGCACCTGCTTGTTGCCGTACCAGTAGAAGTGGCCCTTCACCGGCGTCGAGGAGGTGATCCGGATGGCCTTCTCCGCCGCGGCGTGATCGGTGACCGGCGCCTTGAAGTTGACGAAGATCGGCTCGGCCACGCCGACCACGTCGCCGTCACCGGGACTCAGGCTGGGCGATGCGAAGTTGGCCTTGGGCAGCGCAGGCGGGTTCTCCGTGGGCGCCGCACCCGGTTCGGGCTGCGGGTTCTGCAACAGGGCGGGCGCGCCCGGCACATCGGGTCCGCCGGGCCACAGCGGCGCGGCGGCGGCGGGCGCCACGGCGAGCGCTCCGGCGGCGCTGATCGCCAGGGCTAGGACGCCGATCCGCGTGCCCCGTGTTGCCTTGTCCCGCGCGGGTTTCCGACAGGTGGTGGTGCGCAAAGCCGTACGTCCTCTCAGTCCTCTACTCACGCGCGAAGATGCGCGGAAGATCTCGCTCACGAAGCACAACGAGATGTGTGTCGTCCCCGGCCCGGCATTCATTACTACATTTCCGAACGGCTTCGGCCAATCGCTGATTCGTGGTTATGGACCCGTTCCGAGCGCAGTGTGATGTGTCACCGATATGGTGAAAAGGTCTGGTTCGCGGCGTAATCGCCGTTCGCGGGGGTCGCGGGACCGGCCCAACGAAGTACCCAGCAACAAGCGAAGCGATGCCACCTCACATCGCATTGTGATACGAATCACCTGAATGTCCTTGGTGGGACACCACATTGAAGGTAATCCCGGCGCGCGGTCCGGTTGCGATGTTGTGCGGTACGGACAGTGGGATCCGTCCCCGCGAATAGTGGCGCGTAAGTGCCAATTCGGTCCGCATGAGCAGTGTCGCGAGCACGATGCGCAATTCGAAGTCCGCGAGCGTGGATCCCACGCAGCGGCGGTGTCCGCCGCCGTACGGGGCGAATTCGGCGGGGCCGTAGCGGCGGTCCAGGAAACGTTCCGGGCGGAATCGCGCGGCATCCGGCCACACCCGCGGATCCGAATGCAGCAACGGCACCGCGACGCCCATGGTGTCCCCGGCGTCCATCGCGACGCCGCGCAGTGCGAACGGTCCGGTCAACCGCCGCAACACGATCGGCACGGGCGGATGCAGACGCAACGTCTCCTGGCACACCGCGTCCAGATACGGCAGCCGGGACAGTTCGAGGGGATCGGTGTCCGGGCCGGCATCGGCCAGTTCGGTGCGCAGCCGGGCCAGCGTCTCGGGATGCCGGTGCAGGCGATACAGCGCCCAGACCAGACTCGTCGCGGTCGTCTCGTGCCCGGCGACCAGCAGGGTGCGCAGCTGATCGCGCAGGTCGGCGTCGTCGATCGCGGACCCGTCCGCATAGCGCGTCGCGAGCAGCATGGACAGCACGTCGTTGTCCCGGGCGTCCGCGCCCGCCGTGCGGCGCGCGGCGATCTCGGCGTCGATCAGCTCGTCCAGCCGATCGCGTGCGACCAGGAACCGATCCCAGGGCGCATATCCGAACGCGCTGTGCCGCAAGGCCGGAAGCAACATCAGCGGCCCGCTGAACGCATTCAGGAATCGCACCACCGCGGCGGTGTATTCCACACGGCGAGAACCACTTCCGGTCCCGAAGAGCACCTCCAGAATCACCCGCAGCGTGATCGCCCGCGCCGCGATCCGCGCATCCACCCGGGTACCGGACAGCCACGCCGGTCCCGCCCCGAATCCATTCAGCTCGTCGTGTGTGGAATCACGAACAACGTTGGCGTAGTGGGCAATACGCGACCGATGGAAGGCCGGTGTCAACAGCGCGCGTCCCCGCCGATGCCGCTCGTCACGAGCCAGGATCAGCGACGCCGCCCCGACCAGCGGCTCGATCGGATTGGGCAGCGGCGGCGTCAGCAACTCCACCGGCGCTCGAAAGATCTCCCCGGCCCCCGCGGACGTCCCGGTGAACACCGCGCCCCCGAATCCGGGGAACCGCACCACGAACGGATCCCCGTCCCGCTCCCGCCGCCACCGGAAATACCGCTCGAAATCGACCCCCGCGGCCAGCGCATGCAACATCATCGGCCGCGGCCCCCGCAGCCCACCGTCGATAGAACTCACGGCACTCATATCAGGAATACGACATCGGACGCCATCCGGTTCGGTCTTCTCGCATTTCGCCCGCGGCCTCACCACGGCGGCGCGGTTCGAGTGTCGTTTCCCCGGTGTGATACGCCGGGTCGTGTGCCTCGGAAGCAGGTGGGACCGGAGCGAATCGGGCCACGGCTGCGGGCGTGACGCACTCGACGCCGGCGTACGTGGACCCCCGCGTCGCGGTGGCTGTCATCCGAGTCGGCCGGGGTCCGGCTTCGGCGTGCGGTCGGTAGGCGCGGCGGTGCGCCACAGACCCACGGGTGTGGCCAGGCAGCCCTTGCCGCTGCGCGAGTCCCAGGCCAGGGCGCCCGGGCCGAGGCAGGTGACCGTATGGGTATCCGAGATCACCTGTGCCAGTGAGCCGTTCACGGCGAAGCTCACGCCGGGGCCACCCGCGCCGCGAAGTGAGGTGAACGCATAGGACTGCGGACCCACGCCGACCGCGATCGGCATGCCTGCCGTCCCCACGCTCGCGCCGATCCCGCCGGACACTCCCAGCCCCAGCGCGATCGCCCCGCCGCCGGCTCGGGCGAAACCGACGCCGTCGTATCCGGCGGCGCGCGCGTGCCCGGAATCGTCGACCGCGGCCCGGCACCCGGTACCACCGGCGATCACCGTGATGTCCCGCTGCGCACCGTCGGAATCACATTGCACATGGGTTGCCGATGCATTGCCAGTGGAGCAGAGGTAAATGCCGACCGCGACGGCTGAAACTCCAACTATGCTGATCACCTTCACCGTTCGCTCCCTCCTGGCCTATCGCACACCATACCCAGAAGATTTGCTACGAGCGGGAATCGAGTACGTGAACGTTTTCCGCGCCCCGCCTGATCTCCGCTGCGTTCGCTCCGCCGTGCTCGCGCGAACCGGACCGTGGCACATCCCGGGATGACCGACCTGATCGGTCGAACCAACTCGCGCGGGTTCACCAGCCGTGCGGATCATGCCGAGTCCATCAGGTTCCACCGAACTGCTTCGGCTCGCCGGACCGGAAGAGCGATTGCCGGTACGGGTGCCGCTGCCGGGTCGTGCGCGTTGCGAGAGATGACCGCCTACCGGCCCGGATCCGCTGAGCGGATCGGTGGTGAGCCGTGCGTACCTGGTGAAACCGCGTGGGCGGCCGGACTCGGACCGTAGCCTGAACGCGTGTGCGGTGATTTGGATGTCGGCGTGATATCCGATGCGGTCCTGATCGAGTTCGCTGGTGAGCCATCGGCACGGTGCGCACCGCGCACTGCGGAGCCGAGCGTCGGCGAGGTGGCGTCATGAGCGGGACCGAACTGCCGCGGCTGCGATCGGGGACCGGGCGGTGGATTCTGGTGGCGACCGTGTTGGGGTCCGCGGTGGCCTCGCTGGATGCGACGGTGGTCAATATCGCGCTGCCGCGGATCGGGGATGCGTTGCACACCGGGGTGGCGGGACTGCAGTGGACGTTGAGCGGGTACACGCTGACGCTCGCGTCGTTCATCCTGCTCGGCGGGTCGCTGGGGGATCGGCTCGGGCGTCGCAAGGTACTCGTCTGGGGCACAGTCGGTTTCGCGGCCGCATCGGTGCTGTGCGGTGCGGCGGTGAATATCGAGATGCTGGTGGCCGCGCGCATCGCGCAGGGGGTGGCGGGTGCGCTGCTGACACCGGGCAGTCTGGCGCTGATCTCCTCCTCCATCGATGAGCGGGATCAGGGTGCGGCGATCGGGCTGTGGTCCGGGTTCGGCGGGATCGCGAGTGCGGCCGGTCCGTTCCTGGGCGGCTGGCTGATCGAGGTGGCCTCCTGGCGTTCGATATTCCTCATCAACGTGCCGCTGGCCGCGATCGTGGTCGCGGTGGCGATGAGACATGTGCCAGAGAGCCGGGATCCGGGCGCCTCGCGCCGCTCGGATGTGCCGGGTGCGCTGGTGGTCGCCCTGGCACTGGGCGCGTTGACCTTCGGACTGATCGAGAAGATGCCGCTGCTCGCGATCGCCGGGCTGGTGCTGCTGGCGGTGTTCGTGGTGATCGAGTTGCGCAGCGATCACCCGCTCGTCCCGCCGAAACTGTTCCGCTCCCGGGTGTTCACCGCGGCCAACCTCGTGACGTTGGCCGTCTACGCGGCCCTGGGCGGCGTGTTCTTCCTGCTGGTGCTGCAACTGCAGCAGGTCGCGCACTTCTCGCCGCTGGCCGCGGGCATCGCGACGTTGCCGCTCACCGTGCTCATGCTCATACTGTCCGCGCCCGCCGGTCGGTGGGCCCAGCGGCACGGTCCGCGCCTGCCGATGACGTTCGGACCGCTGCTGAGCGCGGTCGGACTCGTCCTGCTGCTGCGCATCGGCCCCGGCTCCGGACATGTCGCGGGCTATCTGCGCGATGTGCTGCCGGGCGTGATCGTGTTCGGCCTGGGTCTGTCCACGCTGGTCGCCCCGCTGACCGGGGCGGTGCTGGGCGCGGTGCCCTCCGCCGAAGCCGGCATCGCCTCGGGGGTGAACAACGCCGTCGCCCGCACCGCGCAATTGCTCGCGGTGGCCGCACTGCCCGGACTGGCCGGGATCTCCGGATCGGTCACCGACGCGGCCGCCATCGATCACGGATTCGGGGTGGCGATGTGGATCTGCGTGGGATTACTGCTGACCGGGGCGGTGATCGCCGCGGCCCTGCTGGGGCGACCGCGGGCGCGCCGGGAGCCCGGCCAGGTCGACTGCCTGCCGCAGTGCAGCATGAGCGGCCCTGCCGTACAGCCGAATCCACCCGGACACGCCGCGGGGCGGTAACCCATTCGGATCACCGCCCCGCGAGCGAAGGTTCTCTCGGAAGGATCAGATCGGGACGTATCCCGAGCCGGCGCCGCCGCGATGGTTGAGATTGTTCAGGATCGCGGTCATGTTCGTGCCGACCTCCGGGCCGAAGCACGCCACGGCCAGATAGGCGTTGACCATGCCCACCAGTTTGGTGCCGATGACGACCGGCGCGCCGGAATCGCCCTCCACCACGCACATCTGGCTCCAGGTCTCATCGGTCTGGAAGACGTCACCCCAGGCGATGCCGCAGGTGTTGCCGGTGGTCCGGCCCTCCTTGCAGACGATGTTGGGGAACTGGGCCGGTGCGCCGATTCCGGTGATCGTCACATTCCCGATGCGGTTGACCGGAGTGACCTTGCCCGGATCGAACTGGATGACCGCGTAGTCCAGGTCGTGGTTGGAGTAGACGAAGTGACCGATCACTCCGGCCCCGCGAGCCTGTTCGGCCCACACCTGCGCACCCTGCTCACCGCAGTGCCCGGCGGTCAGCCCGACCAGCCGCCCGGCCCGGTCGTGACCGATGGTCGTGAGGGTGCACTCGAACTGGTTGTCAATGATGATTCCGGAACCGCCGCCGATTACCGGCGCACCCCCGGCGGCTTGCGCGACCCCCACGCCCGTACCGAGCAGCGCCGCGCCGATGGCTACGGCGAAGGCGGTGCGCGCCGCCTTGGCGAGTGTGTTGAACATGTCCCTCCAGAGACTTCGGAAGTCCGCACGATATCAATCCATGTCGTACTACATCCTGTCAGCATCGGCGCGCCGACGCGTCCTGTCTGACTTGCGAGTTTGCCGGTCAGATGCCGATGAACATAGCGTGACGGCGTAGTTGCCAATACCACGGCGGCAGGTGATGACCGGCGAGTCGCCGATGCGACACGGAAGTGATAGCCCCGGGATCGGCGCGCCCGAGCGTTACGCTCGTCCCGCGCCGGAAAAATCCGATTGGTTTTGAATAAACGCAATCCGGGGTATTCAGCCGGACTGTGGAGCAAAGTTGGACGACCGTTCAAGAACGCCGAACGTGTTCTAGAAAGCAATCAGGCTTTTTGTGGGATTTACCAACCGGTTGTCGCCCCTCACAGCCGTTTACCGGCTGTGATCCGGCTCAATGACTGCAGTCACAGATGGTGGTGTGTTTTTCCTAACTCCGTAGTAAGGTTCCTCGAGCAAACAGTCGTCGGGGCGTGTAACCGACGTCGAGAGGGGTTAGCCAGTGCAGTTCACCACCGACCGTCCGGGCGGGTCGCAGGACGTACGCCCAGCGTCACGAATGAGTGGTGCGCTCGACTGGGGCCGGGGGTATTGGCAGGATCATCCGAAACGGTCGATCGAGACCTTCGGCCGCCAGATCACGATGGGTATCGAAGCCGTCGGTGAGCTGTTCGTCAGCATCTTCCGCGGACGCTTCCCATTTGCGGAATTCGTCCGGCAATGCGCGTTCATGGCCAGTGTCGCCGCGGCCCCCACGCTGCTTGTCGCCATCCCCATCGGCGTCATCGTCTCGATTCAGGTCGGTTCGGTCGCGCAGCAGGTCGGCGCGACCTCGTTCATCGGCGCGGCGAACGGCCTGGGCATCATCCAGCAGGGTGCGCCGCTGGTCACCTCGCTGATGATCGCCGGTGCGGTCGGTTCGGCCGTGTGCGCCGACCTCGGCTCGCGCACCATCCGCGAGGAGATCGACGCCATGAAGGTGATGGGCGTCGACCCGTTGCGGCGCTTGGTCGCCCCCCGATTGGGCGCCGCTATGTTAGTCTCCGTTCTGCTGTGTGGCTTCGTGGTTTTCGTCGGCTTCCTGACCGGCTACGTGTTCAACATCTTCGCGCAGAGCGGTACGCCGGGTTCCTACATCGGCACGTTCGCGTCCTTCGCGGTGACCACGGACCTGCTCGTCGCCCTGGTGAAGTCGTTGATCTTCGGACTGCTCGCGGCGATCATCGCCTGCGATGCCGGTCTCACCACCCGCGGCGGCCCGGGTGGCGTCGCCAACTCGGTGAACACGGCCGTGGTGCTCTCGGCGGTGATGCTGTTCGGCGTCAACCTGATCATCACGCAGATTTACAACACCCTTTTCCCCGCACAGATGGTCTGAGTCGGTGTCGTCAACTTATGTCCCGCCGCTACTGCGGCCACTCGAGCGCATCAAGGCATCCGCGGGCGCACCCCGCGACTGGCTCGCGCGCATCGGCCATCAGGTCTTCTTCTTCCTGCGGTCGATCGGTTCGTTTCCGCTGGCGTTCAAGCACTATCCGAAGGAAATCTGGCGGCTGCTCTCGGACGTCACCTGGGGTAACGGCAGCCTGATCGTCGGTGGCGGAACCATCGGCGTGGTGCTGATCCTGAGCGCGTTCGGTGGTATGACCGTCGGCATCCAGGGCTACACCTCGCTGAACCTGCTGGGCCTGAGCCCGATCACCGGCGCGATCTCGGCCTTCGCCACGACCCGCGAGCTCGGCCCGATGCTGGCCACGGTCGCCTTCGCCGCGCAGGCCGGTTGCCGGTTCACCGCACAGCTCGGCTCGATGCGCATCGCGGAGGAGATCGACGCGCTCGAATCCCAGGCCATCCGGCCGCTGCCGTATCTGGTCAGCACCCGGATGATCGCGGCGATGATCGCGATCGTCCCGCTGTACTGCCTCGCGCTGCCGTTCGCCTACCTGACCTGCGCGTGGACCGTCGGACTGTACGGCGGCACCGCGAGCGGCACCTTCCAGCACTACTTCTACCAATTCCTGGTCCCGCACGACGTGCTGTGGTCGCTGCTGAAGGCGATCGTCTTCGTCGCGATCACCACCTTCATCCAGTGCTACTACGGGTTCTTCGCCTCCGGCGGCCCCGAGGGCGTCGGTGTCGCGGCCGGCCGGGCGATCAAGTACTGCATCATCGCGGTCGTCTTCGCCGACCTGTTCATCACGCTGGCGGTCTGGGGAGTCAACCCCGGCATCAGGATCTCCGGATGAACGGGTCAGGGCCGGAGGCGGCAGCGGAGCGTAACCACGCAGGCCCCCCGTTCATCCGCATCGGACACCGGATGAACGGGTCAGGGCCGGAGGCGGCAGCGGAGCGTAACCACGCAGGCCCCCCGTTCATCCGCATCAGACACAGAATAGGGGTCCGTTCTTGATCATCGATCCGAGTGGCCGCGGACCGACCATGCGGCAACTGCTGGTCGCGGGTGCGTCCGGACTGGTCGTCTTCGCGCTGATCCTGGGTTTCCTGATGGCCCGGTACAAGGGCTACATCCTGCATCCCAAGGTTGACGTCACCGCCGATCTGAGCACCACCGGCGACGGCCTGCCCGACAACGCCGACGTCAAGTTCCGCGGCATCCTGGTCGGTTCGGTCAAGAACGTCGCGGTCGCGGAAAAGGGTGCGCAGCAACAGGTTCACATCGAGATGAAGCCGGACTTCGTCGGCAACATCCCCGCCAATGTGACCGCGCGCGTCGTACCGAGCAACCTGTTCGCGGTGACCTCGGTCGAACTGGTCTACAACGGTCCGGCGAAGGCTCATCTGCGCGCGGGCTCCACCATCGCCGAGGACCACAGCCAGGGCACCATCGCCCTGCAGGACACCCTGACCACCGTGCGCACCATCCTGGACAAGATCGACCCGGTGCAGCTGGGCCGGGTGCTCAGCACACTGTCCTACGGACTCGAAAGTGGTAGCCGCGTACCGGGTTCCACGGTCGAGCGGCTGGACAACGTGCTCACCCAACTGCGCAAGGCCGTGCCGGACCCTGATCAGACGCTGGCGAACCTCTCCGCCTCGATGCACGCGCTGAACCAGTCCGCCCCCGAATTGATGGGCACCCTGGCCGAGTCGGTGAAGACCGCGAAGACCATCTCCGACAAGCGTTCCGCGGTCGCCGGTCTGATCACCGGAACCGAGAGCACCGTGGACAAGGTCAACGCGCTGTTCGCCGCCAACGGCGACGCCGGTAAGCGCCTGACCGTCGGCACCGGCGATCTGTTCGGCGCGCTGACCAACCAGCCGGACGCGCTGCCGATCGCCATCGCGAATCTGAACTCCTCGATTCGCCAGCTGGGCACCACATTCCACTGGGGTCCGCAGAAGCAGATGGTCTGGAACATGGGTCTGACCTTCACTCCGTACAAGCCGTACGACCGCAGCGACTGCCCGCGGTACGGCGCCATGGCCGGACCGAGTTGCGGTACCGCGCCGGCGGTTTCGGATCCGGGCACGCTGCCCAGCGCGCTGCGGCCGCGGGCGCTGGATTCGGCGAAGGGGCTGCCCAAGCTGCCCGCGATTCCGGGCCTGCCCGCGATTCCCGGGTACACCGCGCAGGCCGCGGCCCCGCAGAAGAACTCGCCGGACGCGGCGAACCCGTTCGCGGGGAACCCGCTGCAAAACCTTTTCCCACAAGGCATTCCGGGCCTGCCTGCTCCGGCCGCGACCCCGCCGAACAAACCCGCATCGGCACAGCTGCCGACCACACCGTCCGCGGCTCCCATCGCGGGGACGGTCGAGTACACCGGTGATGCCGCCATCACCGCACTGCTGGGCCACCGCCCGACCGTCGCCGAATACGTGCTGCTGAGCTCGATCCTGAGGGGTGGAACCTTGCAAGTGACCGAAAACGGTGCAGGCCGATGAGCATTCGTAAACCCCTGATCGGCTTCGGCGTCTTCGCGATCGTCTCGATTCTGGTGACCGTGCTCATCTGGAATACGCTGGCGCGCAGCGTGAGTGGGTCCACCACCAGCTACTCGGCCACCTTCAGCGACGTGCTCGGGCTGCGGCCCGGCGACGACGTCCGGATGGCCGGTGTGCGCGTGGGCAAGGTCGAGAAGATCGACCTGGACAAACAGCATCACGCCGTCGTCACGTTCATCGTGCAGAGCGATCAGACCCTGTACGGCACCACCAAAGCCCTTGTCCGCTACCAGAACCTGATCGGCCAGCGGTACGTCGCGCTCGCGCCCGGCACCAAGGGCGTCGCGGCTCCGCTGCACAACGGCGGCTCGATTCCGCTGGGCCAGACCGAACCGTCCTTCGACATCTCCGGACTGCTCAACGGTTTCCAGCCGCTGTTCCAGACCTTGCAGCCCGCCCAGGTGAACGAGCTGTCCACCACCTTCATCCAGGCGCTGCAGGGTGACGGAGTCTCGTTGAGCGCGTTCATCACTCAGGCCGCGGCACTCGCGGGTGACTTTCAGCGCCGCGACGCCATCCTGTCCGACGTGATCACCAACCTCTCCGGCGTCATGGCGGGGCTGGCGAAACGAGGTGACGAATTGGAGACGCTGGTGACCCAGACCCGCGCGTTGATCGGCGGGCTGTATCAACAGGGCCAGTCCCTGCAGTCCTCGACGGTCAAGATCGCCGACGCCACCTCGGCGATGGTGCAGATGATCGGCGGCGTGCAGCCCAAGATCGCGGCCGCGCAGAACGCCAGCACCAGCGCGCTGACCATGCTGATCGGCAACGGGTCCAAACTCGACCAGGCGGCGATCGACCTGCCGAACGTCCTGTCCGACCTCGGTAAGTTCACCCAGGACGGCGCATACGCCAGTGCCTATGTGTGCAGCCTGGACGTCTCGCTCTACGGCGTGCTGCTGCCGCGCGGCCTGCTCACCCAGATCGGCGGCAACTCCCATTCGGCGGTGTGCCGCTCATGACGAAGATCAGGGAACGCTTCAACTCGAACCGCTACTTCTGGCTGGGCATCATCGGCGCGGCACTGGTGGTGCTGCTGCTGGTGGTCTCGTCGAGCTTCGGCAAGCTGGGCGTCGGCAAGCAGGAGATAAAGGCCGAATTCGCGCAGACCGCCGGTCTGAAGAACGGCGACAAGGTCGACGTGGCCGGTGTGCCGGTGGGCACGGTCTCGGGCGAGAAGATCGAGGGCGACCACGTCCTGATCACGTTGCAGGTCAACGGCGATCTGGACCTGGGCGCGGATGCCAAGGCCGCGATCAAGATGGCGACGCTGCTGGGCGCTCGGTACGTCAGCCTGGATCCGGGCGAGGGCTCGGGCCTCGAGGGCGGCCGGATCACCAAGAGCCACACCACCGTTCCGTACGACCTGGCCGATGTGATCCAGATCGGCACACCGAAATTCGAGGCTCTGGACACCCAGAAGCTGACCCAGACCTTCAAGGTCCTGGGCGACCAGATCGACGGCTCCCCGCAGCTGACCGCGCAGGCGCTGGACAGCGTCGGCGCGCTGGCCAAGACCATCAACGACCGCAAGGATCAGGTCGACGGCCTGCTGAAGAATCTGGACCGGGTCACCAAGATCCTCGGCGACAACCGCAACAGCGTGCTGCTGGTGATCACCCAGGGCGAGGCGATCGCCAACCGGGTGATGGAACGTCAGCAGTTGCTGCGTCAGCTGCTGGACAACGTCGCCTCGCTGACCAAGCAGTTGCAGCAGATCGGCGCGGAGAACAACAACCAGATCGGCCCGACCATCGACCAGCTCGACACGATGGCCGCGGGCCTGCAGAAGAACAAGGACAACCTCGACCGGATGCTCCAGCTCATGCCGCCGTCGTTGCGGCAGTTGAACAATGCGTTCGGTAACGGCCCGTACGGCGAGGTCGGCCTGCCGTGGCTGTTCCCGGACAACTGGTTG
Organism: Nocardia miyunensis NBRC 108239; assembly: GCF_001613065.1. Classification (GTDB taxonomy): domain Bacteria; phylum Actinomycetota; class Actinomycetes; order Mycobacteriales; family Mycobacteriaceae; genus Nocardia; species Nocardia miyunensis. The sequence goes on along the minus strand of NZ_BDBQ01000085.1, from coordinate 44,222 downwards.
TGCTTCGCCCGAGTGATCGAGGGGTGCCAGGGATGAGACCGACCGCACGCGCGATCGCCCGGATCGCGAAGGGGCTCGGCATCGGCGCCGTGGCCGTCGCGGTGGGCAGTTGTTCGGCGATGCCGCTCTCGGTGCAGGACACGGTCGGGGCGAGTACGCACATCACCGCCGACTTCCGCAATATCGCGGGCATGTTCGTGGGCAATCCGATCACCGTGCTCGGCCTCGAGGTCGGCAAGGTGGACAAGATCGTCCCGCACAGCCAGTACGCCGAGGTCCACATGACCATCGACAGCGATGTGAAGATCCCGAAGAACGTGACCGCGGCGCTGATCTCGCCGTCCATCGTGACCGATCGGCACATCGAGCTGACCCCGGTGTACACCGGCGGGGCGACCCTGCCGGACGATTCCCATCTGACCATCGAGTCCACCCGCACGCCGGTCGAACTGGACACGCTGATCAAGACCATCGACCAGTTCACCGAGTCGCTGAAGCCCGCGCCCGGCGGTGACGGCAAATCGGGTCCGCTGGACGGCACGCTGCTCTACGACATGGTCGACGGCCAGGGCGAGAAGATCCGCGACACCCTCAACGCCCTGTCCGGCGCGTTGAAGGTCGGCGTCAACAACAAGGACGCGATCTCCGAGATCATCATCAAGCTCAACGAGCTGACCTCGATGCTGGCCGACAACGACAAGTCGGTGCGGGAGTTCAGCAACAAGGTCACGCAGATGTCCTCGCTGCTGGCCCAGCAGGCTCCGGGCTTGCAGGCGACGTTGGATCAGCTCAACGCGTTCCTGTCCAACACCAGCGGCACCTTCGGCAAGTACCAGAATCAGCTGGCCTCCAGCCTGACCGGGCTGACCAATGTGACGAATCAGTTGCGCGCCAACGCCGCAGGGCTGGTCGAGGTGGTCGACGTCGCGCCGATGCTGTTGCAGAACCTGGACCGCTCGATGGACCGCAACCGCCGCTTCGTGCGGCTGCACGCCCTGATCGGCACCGCGCTCAGCGGTGAGGTCATCAGCCTGTTCTGCGAGAAGATCCAGATGCGTGCGGACGGCTGCCGGACCGGCAAGGTGCAGGACCTCGGTCCCGACTTCGGATTGACCGCGGCAATGTTGGGATTGACGAAATGATCCGACTGATGCGAAAAAGGCCCGGCAGTGCTCACGTCAGGCCCGGAGGCGGCAGCTTGCGTAACCACGTAGGGCCCGGGAGCACTGCCAGACGACTCAGTCGCACTGTGATTGCCGCTACCGCGGCATCGGCGGTGCTGGTCCTGGCCTCGGGATGCGGGCTGACGGTGGAGTCGCTGCCGCTGCCCAAACCCGGCACCCAGGGTGATACCTACACCGTGCACGCGGTCTTCGCCAACGCCCTGAACCTGCCCGATCAGGCGAAGGTGAAGATCGGCGGTTCGGACATCGGCACGGTCTCGCACATCACCACCAAGAACTTCCAGGCCGTGGTCGACCTGACCATCCGCAAGGACATCGACCTGCCCAAGGACACCACCGCCGAACTGCGCCAGGCCACTCCGCTCGGCGATGTGTTCGTAGCGATGAGCAGGCCGAAGGATGCGGCGAGCCAGCCCCCGCTGAGCGGCGGCGACACCATCGGCATCGATCACACCTCGGCCGGTGCGACCGTCGAGGAACTGCTGCTGTCGGTGTCGATGCTGTTCAACGGCGGCGGTATCGCGGCACTGACCAAACTGACCGGCGAACTGGATTCGGTGGTGGGCGGCCGGCCTCAGCAACTGGCCGATCTGCTGAAGCAGATGACCAGCGTGACCACGACGCTGCACGCCGACAGCGCGCGAATCGACGGTGTGCTCAAGGGATTCGACACACTGGCCAATACGATCCAGGAACATCACGATCAGCTCGGCCAGGTCGCGAACACGCTGCCCTCGATGATCGGCACCATCGCCGAGAACAACAAGGCGCTCGGCGATCTGCTGAACAAGATCTCCACCACCAGCGCCGCGCTCGGTGAGTACGCCAACACCACCTCGGACCAGTTGTCCAGCCTGTTGGACAATCTGCGCAAGCTGATGTCGGCACTGTCCCAGTCGCAGAAGTCCTTCGGCCCGATGCTCGACGCGCTGCATCAGGTGCGGCCCGGTGTGGACGCCTCGTTCAAGGGCAACAGCCTGGCCGTCGCGGCGACCGTCACCAACCTCGACGTCGGTCTGATCACCGATCCGGCGCACAGCAAATTCTGGGATCTGCGCGACGCCCAGGACTTCACCGGCAGCCTGATCCAGGTGCTGCAGGTCGTGCAGGGCCGGTTGCAAGGAGGGCACCGATGAGCTGGGTGCGGCGGCACAAGATGCTGGTGTCGAACGTCGCGCTGGTGATCGCCCTGGTGATCGGCGCGTCGTATCTGCTGGTGAGCGTGGCTCGGGTGAATCCGCTGCAGAGCACGTACGCGGTCACCGTCGATCTGGATCAGTCGGGTGGACTGCAGCCCGGCAACGACGTCACCCTGCGCGGCTACCGGATCGGCAAGGTGCAGGACATCACCCTGACCGATGCGGGCGATGCGATCCGGGCCGATGTCGCGATCGACTCCCGCTACAAGATCCCCTCGGATACCGAGGTCGCGGTGCAGGCCCTGTCCGGCGCGGGTGAGCAGTACATCGACTTCCGCCCGAAGACCGACCAGGCCCCGTACCTGTCCAATGGTTCGGTGGTCAAGTACGACGCGAACAAGATCCACACGCCGACTCCGGTGTGGGCGGTGCTGGACAATTCCAGCGCCTTCTTCCATCAGATCGACCCGGCCCGGCTCAGCACCATCCTGAAGGAGATGGACACCGCGCTGAGCGGCGGCCCCGATCAGCTGCGCAGCATGATCGATGCGCTGAGCCTGGTCACCGCGGGCCTGGACAATCTGCTGCCGCAGACCACCAACCTGCTGGCGAATCTGCGCACGATCGCGGCGACCACGTCGCAGGCCCAGCCGGATCTGGGCACGCTGACCGACAACTCGTCCACGCTGTTCAAGCAGTTCAACAATGCCAACGACGAGTTGACCAAGATCCTGGACAAGGCCCCGGGCCAGATGCGGGAACTGGGTGCGGTGCTGGACAAGACCGCGGATCCGATCACCAAGCTGGCGACCAACTTCTCGGCCATCACCAAGGCCGCCGAGCTGCGCCTGCCCGCGTTGCGCGCGTTGTTCCCGGCGCTGGTCACCGGCAGTTCCGCGATCGGCGTCCCGGCGCACGACGGCGAGTTCTATACCATCGTGGACATCTGGCCGCGGCCGTACTGCGCGTACAGTCATCCGTTGAGCGCCCCCTGGAGGGTGGGCGACGGTACGGTCAACAAGTACAACTACTGCACCAACCCCCCGCCGGATCAGCAGATTCGTGGTTCGGCGAATGCTCCTCGGCCCGCCATCCCGAACAACGGTGCGCAGATGCCCGCGGGAGTCGATCCGAATGCCCGGACCTTGCCCCCGGTGCGGTGAGTGGTCATCTCGGTGCGGCGGAGATCCCGTCGGCGAGTGCCTACACTCGGCGGGTGTTCCGCGTGGTCCGGGCTTGTAGCCTGGCCCGATCCGGCAATACGGTGCGCGCCCGCGCACCGGGAAAGTGACAGATTCATTCATGTCCGATGACGACGCCGCCACCGAGAAGACCAACGGAGAGGCGCAGGAGTCCGACGCGACGGACAAGACCGTCGAGCAGGACACGCCCGCGAAGGACGAGCCAGCCAAGGATTCCGATACCGAGGCATCCGCCGCGAAGGAATCCGCGGTGGCCGACGGCGGGGATGCGAAGAGCGACGCCGACGAGACGGTGAAGCTGTCGGCCGAGAAGAAGACCCCGAAGGCCGCGGCGACTCCCCCGGCGCAGGACGCCGCCGCCGAGCGCAAGGGCAACAACTGGGTGCCGATGGTGGCCGCGTTCGCCGCGGGCGTCGTGGTGGTCGCCGCTGCCGCCGCGGTGGTCGTGTTCTGGAAGCAGGCCGGCGATCGGGGTGACGAGCTCGACGCGCGCAATTCCGCGGTGGCCGCGGCCTGCGACTTCGGTCATCAGGTCGGCACCTACGACGCCAAGAATTTCGACGACTACATCACGCGGGTCAAGGAGCGTTCCTCCGGCGACTGGCTGACCCAGTTCGACGGCGCTTCGAGCGCGCTCAAGCAGATCACCCAGCAGGCGCAGGCCCGCTCGACCGTCGGCGAGATCCACTGCGCCTACGAGTCCGGCGACTCGAACAAGGCGTCGGTGGTCATGCTGATCACACAGAACCAGTCGAAGGCCGCGACCCCGCAGCCGCAGCCGCTGACCATCGGTGTGGTGGCCTCGCTGGAGAAGCAGAACGGCAAGTGGATGGTCGACAACTTCCAGTCGCCGATGACCAACGATCTGCAGGCCGGTAACGCGCAGGCTCCGGGTGCGGACACCCAGCAGCAGGCGCCGAACGGCGGTGCCCAGCCGGGCAACTGAGTTCATCGCGGAACGCCTGACGGCAGGTGGGTTCGTTCCACCACTGCCGTCAGGCTTGCGGGCCGCCGTGGGCACAGATACGGCGGCCGTGCTCAGAACAGCGTCAGCGCATCGGCCTTGCGGGGCTGGGCGTGAGCTGATTGTGTTTGTGCGGCAGCCTTTTTCGTGCGCGGGGCCACCGCGGGAATGGGTTCGGTCGGCTCGGCCGGTTCGATGACGGGGATCGGTTCGGTCGGATCGGTGGTGGTCGGATCGGGCATCGCCAGGGCGGGCAGGTCGGAACTCCCGGTCGGGGCGGCGTCGGGGGCCGCCGCGGCCTGGCGGGCCGCCGTACCCGCGAGCTGATCGGCCTGTTCGTTGAAGTAGTTGCCGACGTGTCCGCGCACCCAGCGGAAGCGCACGGGCCCGGGGCGGCTGGCGATGGCCTGGTCGATGTGCCGGACGAGTTCGACGTTCTTGACCGGGCCGCCGGTGGAGGTGCGCCAGCCGTTCAGCCGCCAGCCGGAGATCCACTCCGAGGCGCATTTGATCGCATACAGCGAATCGCTCTCGATGAACAGCGGCTCCGCGCCCGGATGCGAGACGATCGCCTCGAGCACCGCGCGTAGCTCGGCGACCTGGTTGGTGCCCGATACGGCACCCCCGCTGCCGGAGGTGCCCTGGTGGTTGACCCAGGCCCACCCGATTGCGCCACCGGGATTGCGGAGGCAGGATCCGTCGGTGCTCACGATGATCATGGCAGGTACCCTACGCAATCCGGCCGACAAGATCTGTACCGTGGAATTCCTCTATAGCTCTTCGTAATTGAGATTCGGTGCGCCGCAGCATCCAGCGCAGGGTCGAGGCGACCATCGGGGCGCACATGCGGCCGGGCAGCCGATGTGCCTCGGGGTAGTCGATTTCCGAGGTCAGCACGGTGCGGCCGTAGCCGAGCGGATCGAAATGCAGGGTCATCGTGCCCCATGCGGCCGGGGTGCGGGCCGGATCGGAGTCCGCAGGCGCCGCCTTCCCCGAGCGGCGCCTGCGCAGCGTGTATCCGATGACCGCGTTCGGGCGGTACTGCGTGATCTCACACTCGACCGTGGGGTGCCACACACCCAGGCGCAGCGTCGCGGCATAGACGGCTCCGGATTCGTCACCGGGGTCGTCGGTCGGTTCGAAGGTTGCGACGCCGACCATCCACTCCGGCACGAACATCGGAGTGTCCGTGTAGGTGAAGGCGACCTCCACCGGCGCCCCGACGTCGCTCGCGTACTTGATGTGGCCCATAGGCGTACTTCCTGTTCCACGGCTGCCGATAAAAGTACTACAGGAGTCCTCTTTATTGAATGCTTATCGGCAGATGGCCCGGAAGTCAGAGTGATTCGACGATGTGCTCGGCGATGGGCATGGCGGAGGTCGCCGCCGGAGACGGCGCGTTGAGCACGTGGACCGACCGCTCGGTGCGCTCGATCATGAAGTCGTGCACCAGAGTTCCGTCCCGCAGCACCGCCTGTGCGCGGATACCGCATTCGCGGGGAAGCAGATCCGAGAGGGTGAGTTCGGGACAGTACTTGCGGCACTGCGCGAGATAGCCGCGCTTGAACAGCGAGTCACGCAGCTCGCGCAGCCCGGTGCGGACGTTGGCGGCCGCGACGCGGTGAAATCCCGGATAGCACAGGATCTCTCGGGCGTCGCGCAGATCGACGCCGCCCTTGCGGTAGCCCTCCCGCGCGAGTCCGAGCACCGCGTTCGGGCCGACGGTCAGCGCGCCGTCGATGGTCGGGCTCAGGTGCACGCCGAGGAAGGGCAGCTCCGGATCCGGGATCGGATAGATCAGCGTGTCGACCAGATCGCTTCGCGCGGAGGGTAATTGGTAGTACTCACCGCGAAAGGGCACGATACGCAACGAGATCGGCAGCCCGGCCAGGCGTGCCAGCCGGTCGGCCTGCAACCCGCCGCAGGCCACCATTCGTGCCGCGCGCCAGGACCCCGACGGCCCGGAAACCGTGACGGCATCGGAATTCTCGGCGATCGCGGTGATCTCCGCGCCGAGCACGATCTCCGCTCCGCGCGCTCGCACCTGCGCGGCCAGGACCTCGGTGACGCGGGTGTAGTCGACGATTGCGGTACTCGGCACATACAGCGCGCCGACCCCGCGCACGCGGGGTTCGCGCCGCGCGAGCTCGGCGGCATCGATCGATTCCACGTCCACGCCGTTGGTCACCGAGCGTTCGTACAGGTCCAGCATTCGGGCGTGTTCCGCGGAATCGGTTGCCACCAGCAGCTTTCCGCAGACTCGATACGGAATGTCGTGCGCCGCCGCGAATTCCGTCGTCCACCGTGCGCCCTGCCGGCACATCCGCGCCTTCAGGCTGCCCGGTGCGTAATAGATCCCCGAATGCACGACCCCGCTGTTGTGTCCAGTCTGATGTGTCGCGAGCCGATCCGCCTTGTCCACCAGCACCAGACTCGCCCCGGGCCGCTCCTGGAGAATCCGGTAGGCCGTCGCCACCCCGACGATGCCCCCGCCGATCACGCAGTAGTCGTACACCCACGCAGTCTTGCACGCGCTGGTGTTCCGGTGACGATCCCGCCGGGATCCGCATCGAGGTGAATTCGGCGAACTACGTCGACCGCATGGCCATGCCGTGGTCGATCTCGGATGACTCGACCGCCCGGCTCGCGTATGCCGTTCAGGTGCAGTCGAACTCGACCCTTCGATAGGGTGGCCCGGATTCCCGGCCGGGTCGGCGGTGTAGCGGACATGCCGCAGCAGACCGATGGGTGGTGTCAGCCGATCCGCAGGACGAGTTTGCCGTGGGCATGGCCGGACAGGCTCGCCTGGGCGGCACTGCGCCAGTCGTCCAGGGCGAAGGTGCCCGCGATCGGAATCGAGAAGCGGCCCTGCGCGGCGAGTTCCGCGTAGTCGCCCAGGACGTCGGTGCGCAGGGGGCGCGGCTGTGCCCAGCACACCGCTCGTCTGGCCACCGATATCGGCATGGCCCTGTTCCGTTCGGCTTCGGACCGCTGGATACCCGACGATCAGGCCGACCCCGCCACGATCATCTCGGCCATCGCCGCCGACCTGCGTACCGTCACCGCCGAGGGCCTGGCCTCCCTGGCTCCCGACCGTCCGGCAGCCGAACCCGCCTGACCGGCAATGCGGCTCCCGCGAACCCGGGGTCGCCGTCATTGTTCATCGTGAAACATCGCATTGCGCCGCAAGCTGATTCACTCAGGTGAAGCGATCGGCTCCCGGCCCAGCGTCATGTCGTGATTGCCGGCGGCAGCCTGTTCCGAGGCGGTCGGCTCACAGCTCGCTGCTCGAAGGTGTCCGCCTCCACCTGCCGACGATCCCGAGTCTCTCTGGCGCTCCGCACAATTCATCCGGATTCGGCATCCCCGCGTGCTGGCTCGCCGACCCGGTCGGGCAGTCGCAGCGCACACCGGAAGTGGCTCGCCGAGCCTGGGGCGTGCGACACCCGCGGACGTTCGTGGCACCCTGTCGCGGAGTGCGGTGTGGCGTAGAGCCTTTGGTCACGTCTGGTCGTGAGTGCGTCCGCCGGATCCCGCAGGCGAGCTACGCGGTGGCGAGCCGGTGGTTCGGGCTTGTCGGCTGCGCCAGGTCCGGGGCGGTAGTGCTCAGGTCCGGGGTGGCGGGGTCGGCGTGGCGCGGGGACATCTGGATGGACTGGCTGCCCAGATAGGGATCGGACAGAGCCAGGGTGATCCGGCCGTTTCGGACGTCCAGGTCGGTGCGGAGCCGGGTGCCGGGGGCGGTATCGCCGAGCAGGTTCGTGTCCAGGGTCATCGAAAGCGAATCCGGTTGGGGTCTGGTCAGATTCGCGCCGACGTAGGCGTCGCCGGGCAGGGGTAGGCGAGCGTCGAGGTCGGTGGTGGCCTGCACGGCCGCGGTGATCGGTGCGCTCGGCTCGGCGGGTGCGGGGGCCATCGCGGCAGGATGACGCAGATCGATGGTGACGGGCAGTTCGCGCGTCTCGGAGGTGAATCGCACAGCGGCGGTGGACGGTCGCGGAACGTCCGGTTCGGCGGCCTGCCGCAACAGGGGCGAAATCGCATCGGCCGCAGCGTCTTCCGGTGACGGGGTTCCGGCGGCCTCGTGCTGGCCGGTGGCCATCTGGTTGACGACGTACGTTCCGGCCGCAACGGTGAATCCGATGCTGGCCATACCGGCGAGCACCACGGCGGTGTGCCGGAGAATCTGCGATGTCACGGTGCGTACCTCTTTCCCCTGGTCCTCCCAGTCGCGCGACCCGCACCGTTGAAAGTCGTACGCTCGTCCAGATTACTGCGCCGCGAGTTACCGATTCGGGACGCGGAGGTGAAGATCACAGGTCACGAAATTCGAAAAATCTCGTGCCGCAAGGTTTCCGCAGGTGATCAACGGGGTAATCATCCGATCAGCTGGCGAGCGTCCGCTTCGACTGCCAACTCAGAGACCTCCGGCCAACGGCGTCCGGTCGGGCATCAGCCACGGCATATCCCGAGTTGACGCTCGCCCGCTCCAGTTGCCGCCCACCCGCGATCATCGCCGGTTCAGGCGAACTGCCCCGCCTCGCGCCCGGATCCCGCGGGCCCCGCGAACGCCTGCGCGATCGTCAGCCATTCCCGCGCATCCGCACCGGTGGCTTCGAGCGCCAGATCGTCGAGATGCCGCCGCTGCGTCACTCGCAGGCAGAAATCCACCGCCGGTCCCGTGACGCGCTGACTCGCCGACTCGGGCCCCCAGTTCCACACCGCGCCGTCCGGTGCGGTCAGTTCGATCCGGAAATCCTCGGCGGGGATGGGGCGATCGTGTACCGCATACGCGAAATTCCTTGTGCGCACGCCGATATGGGCGATGGTGCGCAGCCGCGCGGTCGGTGTGCGGGTCACGCCGAGCGCGTCGGCGACATCCTGTCCGTGCGCCCAGGTCTCCATCAGCCGGGCGCTGACCATGGACGCCGGGCTCATCGGCGGCCCGAACCAGCTCAGCTTCGTCCCCGCGGGCACCGCTAGCAGCGCCTGCGCGAGCGCCTCGCGGCCGCGCCGCCATCGCTCGAGCAGTTCCTCCGGCGGGGCGGCGGCGGCCTCGACCGCGGCTTCGTCGACGAACGTCCCCGCTCGCGGCAACGCGTCACGCACCAGTTCGCCGAACGCGGCGTCGTCGGTCGCGGAAAGTGTGGCGACCTCATCCGTCCAGGTCAGGTGGCCGATCTGATGGGCGATGGTCCAGCCGGGCGCGGGTGTGGCGAGTGCCCACTGGGCCGCGGGCAGCCCGGCGACGATCCGGTCCAGATCGGCGCATTCCGCCGCGAGATCATCCAGCAGTGCCGCCACGTCCACCATGCGGATCAGCATGGCAAACAACCCCGGAAAAATGCAAGCATGCCTGCTTGTTATCGACCGTGCCCGACCCGGCCTACCAGCCGAACAGCACCATGTGCACCGCGCCGACGACCAGACCCAGCACCGCACCGTGCAGATACAGCAGCCAGGCATCCTGCTCGACCGAGGCGTAGAACATCTCCATGAACTCCCCCGGCGTGAGCTGCTGCAATTTGCGCGCGGCGAACTCGTCGATCTTCTTCGCCTGCTCCAGCGCGAACGCCTCGTCCGCGACCAGCGTCGGCGCCAGGCCCACCGCGGCGCCGGCCGCGCCCACCTTCAGATTGTCGAACTGCCTGCGGCCGAACGCGACTCGCACCATCCCCGTGGTGGGGCCGAGCTGCCGGTGGATCTCCTCGGAGATCAGCGTCTCCACGATCTGATACGTCTTGTCGCCGTTGGGCCCGGCGAGCAGTTCGGTGGCCAGATTCGGCAGGGTGAGCACCTGATAGGCCAGGATGTGCGCCAGATCGCCCGCGGCCTGCGGCTGCCGCTTGGCCAGCAGCGCCTGCTTCCACAGATATTTGTAGCGCGGCTGCGGATCGCCCGGTTCGAACACCATCTTGATCGCGATGACGTTCACCAGCACGCCGATCGAGGCCGTCACGGTCAGGATGATCAGCCAACCCGGGATCAGGTTCAGGACCGGGGCGTTGTCGTGAACGAACATCAGCAGCGCGAGCAACAGTCCGAACGGCGCGCCCAACAGGCCGATCCGCACCATGAACTTCAGCTCCGGCGCGGCGATCGTGGTGGTCAGATCCTTGAGAATGTGCGGATTCTCGCGCAGATAGCGGATGACGAAGATCTTGATATCGATCAGCTGATCGACATTGTCCCCGAGCTGTTCGAACGCGCGGCGGCACATCGTGGGCAGTTCCCGTTCCACCCGCTGATACAGCAGTTGGCGAGCCGCCCGCGGGACCGCGCGCCACAGCTCCGGATTCTCCCGCTGCATGACGCCGTCCACCAGTTCGGGCACCTGCGGCCGGGCGACCTCCGCGATGAAGTCGGCGATACCCTGCAGATCCAGTTCGTGGATGAAATCCCGGGGACTGCCGATCCGCATGATCGCCATATCCACGCAGATACTGGCCATCTTCTCCGCGCGCGCGGGGATGAATCCCTGGAAACCGATCCGGCTGCCGTCGCCGGAGAACGTCGGCAGCACCTGCACCCGGCGCGGGAAGTAGGGGTACAGCACCTTCAGGCCGGGCACCCGAACGCCGCGAAACTGCAACGGCCAGAACAACATCAGCACGCCGGTCCAGTTGGTGAGCCAACCCGCGAGCCCGCTGAAGATCGCGAAACTGACCAGATCGACGACCAGTTTGGACTGGTGGGTGAGGTTCTCCCAGTCGACGAACACCCCGCCGCCGAGTGAGGTCATCGTCTGGGGCCCCCTTGTGCGGTACCGATGCTGATATCTCGAGGCACCAACCCTCTCATACTAGGGTTCGAGCACGATCCGGATGGGGTTGCCCTGCTTGGACTCCAGTGCGGCGACCGCTTTCTCGGCATCGGCCAGCGGCAGCACGGCGCTGACCGACCGGGCGAAGTCCACCCGGTGCAGGCGCTGGAGCTTGACCAGTTCGGTCACGTGTTCGGGGGTGGAGCCGTAGTGTCCGCGCAACTGCTGCCCGAAGAAGCTGAACGCGGTGCCCCCGGTGATGGTGATCGGCTTGTCGGTCAGCCCGACCAGTACCAGCCGTCCGCCCGGTCCGAGGCAGATGATCGCCTGTTCGCGCACGGCGGCGACCCCGGCGAAATCGAAGGCCGCGGCCAGTCCGGCACCGCCGGTGGCGGCGAAGACCTGGCTGCGCAGGTCGGGATCGGCCGGGTCCAGGGCCAGATCCGCGCCGAATTCCAGGGCGCGTTCGCGCGCGGCGGGCAGCGGATCGACCGCGATGATCGGCGCCGCGCCCATCAACCGCAGCAGCTGCACACCGTGTGCGCCGAGACCGCCCACACCCCAGACGCCGACCGGTTCGGCCGGGCGCACCTGCGCGGTCGCGGTGATCGCCGCCCACGGTGTCGACACCGCGTCCGGGATGAAACATGCCTGTTCGAAGGGCAGATCGTCGGGAATCGGGACCAGGGTGTCGACGCGGGCGAGGGCGTATTCGGCCCAGCCGCCGTCGTAGTCGACGCCCCGGGTGAACACCGCGCCGTTGCGCTCCTCACCGGCCTGCAGCAGCACCCGGTCGCCCACCTTCGCCGCGGTCACGCCGGGGCCGAGCGTATGCACCGTCCCGGCGACCTCGTGACCCAGGGTGACCACGTCACCGTCGAGGAACAGCGGGGTCAGGGTGCCGTCGATGAGGTGTACGTCGGACAGGCACACGCCCGCCGCGGCCACCTCGATCAGCACCTGATCCGGGCCCGGTTCGGGAACGGGCACCTCGTCGAGTGCCAGATGACGTTCCGGTCCCAGATGCAGTCGCGCTGCCAGCATCGTCCACTCCTCACGAATCGGTTTGTCGGGTGATGCGCCCGGTCTCAGCCGGTTCCGTGATCGATGGCCGACCCGCCGGATCTCCCGAGTATCGCACCGTCGGTACCACATAGTCGGGCATCCACGATTTGTACCCAGTCCAAAAGCTCATTTCGGCGCAGCACCGCGATCCGGTGCGGCAGACGCAGTGCGCGGCGGGCACGTCGCCGGCTGCGGCGGGAGATCAGGGTGTTCAGTTCGTCGGGCGGGGCGAGGTGTTGTGCGACGGCCCAGTCGACCACCGATCGGTACCAGCGCGTTTCGATCCGGACCACCCAGCGGTAGACCGTGACGAATATGACGACGTAGAGGAGAGTCCGCCACAGCACGGTGCCGATCGCGTTGTTGCCCGGCATCGGGGCGTCCCAGCCGAAATGCATTGCGGCGCCGAGCAGATAGAACACCACCAGGGCGCTCGCCCGCCGCGCGCGGGACCACCCCGACGCGCAGACCGCGGTGACGATGCCGATTCCGGCGATCCCGGTGAGCATCCAGTGCGAGGTGGCGCCGGTCAGCAGCCGCAGAATCGCGACCAGCAGCGCAGTGCCGAGATCGCCCTGCGCGGACAGCAGCCCGGCATTGGCCGAGTAGGTGGCGTCCTCGGTGATCTGGAATCCGAGTCCGGTGAACCCGCCGAGCAGCAGCCCGTGCATGGGCCTGCTCAGCTGCGACCGGAACAGCCAGGCGACCGCCAGAACTCCCGCGCCCTTGACGCCCTCCTCGATGATCGAGGCCGAGATCGGCGCCTGCCAGTCCGCCGCGAACGCGTCCCCGGCGAGATTCTGAATGGCGTGAATGAGGTTGTCGTTGCCGAAGATCGCGATCCCGGGCCCGGCCGCGGCGCCCCACACGAATCCCATCGCGAGCGGGACGCGAATCCGCACGTGGTCGCGGAACAGATCCAGCCAGATCAGCAGTGCGCCGACCACCAGCAGCGTCACCACCATGAACGGCAGTCCGACCAGGATTCCGGACCAGGTGAGCAGCGCGGCCGGGAGCAGTTGCAGCACCAGCGCGATCGATCCGGCCAGGCAGATCAGGCAGTACGTCCACCACAGCGCCGAACGCGGCCGGAACCAGGTCATGACGGCACCCGCAGCGAGTACACGATCGGTTGCAGATCCGCACCGGCGTCGGTCCCGCTGATCAGCACCGACACCACGAGATTGTGATCGCCGAGGATCGCGCACACCCCCGGACGCGTGCTGCCCCGGCAGGTCGGCCCGGCGAATCCGTAGGTGTTGGCGATATTCCCGCCGTCCTCGCGCACCGGAAAAGCCTGTGTCCCCAGCACTTTTCGCCGCCACTGGGCCGCGGAGCCGAAATCGGTGACCCCGTTGGCGACGGTGACCAGCAGGACCCGTCCGTTCGGACCGTCCAGAACCGCGGTCGTATGGTCGCCGGTCGGCCGTCGATTCCAGCCGTCCACGCCGGAGAATTCGATCGTCTCGGGGTCCTGGCCGGGTGCGGTGAGCCGGATCGTCGCGCCGTGGTTCACCGGCGTCTCCCGCGTCGGAACCAGGGCGGCCATCGCCGCGGGCACCGCGATCAGCACCCCCACGATTCCCGTGATCACCCCGGCTCGCCGCCAGTCCCGTCCTGCGCCCAACACCCGCTCCTCTCGGCGCGGCCTACCGCTGCCCGGGCAAACCGACACTCTCGAGGATAGAAGCCCTACCGCGGCAGTTGCGGGACGACCGCGGCGGCGAACCGGCGATTGCCGAAAACCCCGACCATCGCGCTCCCGGCCCGGGGAGAGCGCGGCCGGACGGCCGATTCGCGGGGCGATGATCAGGGCTTCATCCGCCGACGGCCGCCGGAATGTACCGGTCCGCCGAGAGCGTCTACGCACGGTGCCACGGGTTGCGGTAACCGTCGGGAATCATGCTGTCGAACAGAGCTCGGGCGTCGGCTGGCAGGCGCAGCAGTTCGATGTGCGCGCCGAGTGGCCCGCCCGCCAGATATGCGAATTCCATACCGAGCTCGGCGACGGTGCAATGCTGGACCACCTCGATCCCACGGGCGCGTGCCCGCGCGAGTGACGCATCGAAATCCTCTGGAACATAAGCGATGTGGTTGAGTCCGGGACCTGAGCGCGCGAGCTGTTCGGTGTACAGGTTCGCACCCGACACCGGGGCGATCAGTTCGAGTTGCTGACCGCCGGCGTAGGCGAGCGAGGTGTCGACGACGTAGTCGGCGGGCGCACCGCGGTAGCGCGCCTGATCGGGCCCGAAGCGCATGCTGGGCATGCGCATCCAGGTCTCGACGCCGTACTGTTCGCCGAACTCTCTTTCGGCGGTGTCGAGGTCGTGGACGACCCACGCCAGCTGGAAGATCGGGCCGGTGACGATACTCATGCGGGTACTCCTCGATGAATCTGGAACGGGAATGAGCGAAGGCGTTGCGGGGCAACGGGTTCAGTAGTCCGTGAGGCGAATGGCATTGGCGGCGTGCTCGAGCGGCTTGATGATCGGGCGCAACGCCAAGCCCTTCCAGGGCATGTGGCGCAGCATCCGCAACATGGTGGTCTGCAGCCGGATCGCGCGCCGGTTCGCGGCGACCATCTGGGTGGCGTTGCTCCAGCCCAAGGTCAGGTTCTCGGTGACGTAATCACCCAGCACGGCCTGGTAGCGATCGAACGCGACGCGATGGTCGCCCGCGGCCGCTTTCAATTCTCCGGCAAGGACATACGCCCCGACCAGCGCCATGCTCGTGCCCTGCCCGGACAACGGTGACGGGCACCACGCGGCGTCACCGACCACCGCGACGCGCCCCCGCGACCAGCGGTCGAGGTGGATCTGGCTGACGGTGTCGAAGTAGAAGTCCGGGGAGTCCGGCATGGCGTCGAGCAGGGCCGGTGTCCGCCAGCCCGCGTCGGCGAACGCACCGGCCACCAGTTGTTGCTGAGCAGCCCGGTCGCGACGGTCGGGCAGCTGCTCGGGAACTCGGAAGATGAACTGCGCCTTGGCCGTACTCCGCTGCGTCGCGTACACCTGCACCACCTGACCGGGGATGGGATGTATCAGCTCCCAGTGGTCGAGCTCCAGAGAATTCGGTACCGAGACCACACAGGCGGCCATTCCGGTGTGCCGGGCGAACTGTTCCTCGGCCCCGAAGACCAACCGGCGCACCGCCGAATGCATGCCGTCGGCACCGATCACCAGATCGAACACTCGTGGCGCGGCATTGCGGAACCGGACGCGTACTCCGTCGGCTTGCTCCGCGATCTCGACGATCGAATCACCGTAGAGGTATTCGACCACGTCCTTGGTGGCGTCGAAGAGAATCCGGGACAGGTCTCCGCGCAGTACCTCGTCGTCGCCGCGCGAGCGCAACCCGATCAGCTCGGGCCCCAAGGTGGCCAGGGCCTCGCCGCTGCCGTCGACCCACGTCCCGCCCCGGATCGCGGTGGAGGCCTGGCGAATCTCCTGCGACAGGCCCATCCGGTCGATCACGTCCATCGCCACGCCACGGATGTCGACCTTGTAGCCCCCTTCCCGCAGGGTGGGAGCCTGCTCGACGACGGTGACGGCGAACCCGTACCGAGTCAGCCAGTAGGCCAGGGCCGGACCGGCGACACTCGCACCGGAGATGAGGACCGTCTTGTTGGTGAACTGCTGTGTTGTCATGCGAACAGCGTCGGACGCGACGCTCACCGAACCCTCACCGTCGGCTCACCGCCACTCACCGAGCAGCGCGGCGACCTCCTCGACCGTGGATTCGGCGCCGCGGGCGTATGCGGCCCGGAAACCGTGTTCGCCCAGCTCCGCCCGGCACCGGGCGGTGGTCTCCGCGATCACACCGCCTCCGGCCGCGGGCATTCCGCGCAACGCCTCGGCAGCGCCGAGCAACACCGCACCCCGTTCCGGACGCCCGAGCGCGGTGGCGAACCCCGCCACGGCTTCGACGGCCTCGGCCGCCACCGGCCGGGATACCCGGTGCGACAACTCGAACGCCTCGCGCGGCGCCGCCCGCCCGGCATCGATGTCGCCTTCCATCAGCGACGTCCAGCCCATTCCGATGAGGCTGCGGGCGCGGGCTTCGGCCATGCCGGCCGACTCGTTGTCGGGCGACTCGAGGGCCGTGGCGTAGTACCGCCGCGCCTCGGCCGGGTCTCCCGCGGCCCTGGCCAGGTCGCCCAGCCCGCGTAGCGCGTTGGCATACATGTCCGTCGCGCCCGCTGAGCGGGCGAGCTCGGCAGCGCGGCGGTAGGCGACTTCGGCTCCGGCCGCATCGGGAGCCCGGCCCGGCCCGCGCGCCAGCATGTCGCCGCGGCGGTTCAACAGGTCCGCCGCCTCGTCGCCGACCCCCAGCTCGGCGAACAAGGCCACCGCCTCGTCGATCGATTCGAGGGCCGCGCCGCGCTCACCGCGCCAATCGGCGACGACAGCGAGTTTGTCGAGCGTCGTCGCTATCGCCCACCGATCGCCTGTGGCGCGGAAACCGGCGAGCGCACAACGCAATTCGGGTTCGGCGAGTCGAGGCTGCCCGGACATGAGCAGGTGCAGCCCCGCACCCAGACGGCGAAAGGCCTGCGCCCACGGGTCGGGCCCGAACAGCCGGTCCAGGCGCTCGGCCTCCGGACCGGGCAGACCACCGCTCGTTGCCAGCAGAAACACCAGATGCGGTCGCCGCAGCGGCTTTTCGAGGCCCGCCACCGCCGAAACGGCAACTCCGACCGCGGCCGAATAGCCGGCCTGCCCACGCGCGGCGACCGCCGCGCACAGCGCGTATTCCTCGACGCATGTCGCCGGATCGAGACCGTGGAGCAGCGTGCCCGCCAGCTCGACGGCGTCGCCCGGACGTCCGCTGAGCCACCAGTACCAGGCTTGGGCGGCGATGAGTTGTCGGGCCAGTGCGGGATCGGCGCTCACGGCCCAGCGCAGCGCCGCCTGCAGGTTGTCGTGTTCCTGGGACAGCAATGTCAGCCACCGCAACTGATCCGGGCCGCGCAACAGTGGATCCGCCCGCTCGGCCAGTTCGGTGTAGTAGCGAGCGCAGGCGTTGCGCAGCCGCTCGTGTTCACCGGATTCGGCCAGCCGGGCCGAGCTGTAGGCGCGGATCGTCTCCAGCATCCGGTAGCGGCCCCCGCGCACCTCAACCAGCGATTTCTCGGCCAAGTCGGCGAGCAGTTCGTCGGCGTCGTCGAGTTCGCAGACGGATGCGACCGCACCGGCGGTGACGTCGCCGGCGAACACCGCGAAACGTCGGGCCAGCAGGCGTTCGGCCGGGTCCAGCAACTCCCAGCTCCAATGCACGACCGCCCGCAGAGTTCGGTGCCGGGGTTCGGCGGTGCGGTCTCCTCGCGTCAGCAATCGGAAGCGGTCGGCGAGCCGTGCGTCGATTTCGGCTATATCCAGCGTGCGCAGCCGTGCGGCGGCCAGTTCCAGTGCGAGCGGCAGCCCGTCGAGCCGCGCACAGATGCGCCGCACGAGCGCGATCGTGCCGGCATCGACGGTGAACCCGGGCCGCGCCGCGGCGGCACGATCGGCGAACAGGCGGACCGCGGTGCAACCGAGCTGTTCGGGCAGCGGCGCCTTGGGGTCGGCGACCGGCAGCTGCCCGACCGCGACGACGATCTCACCGGTGATGCGCAGGCATTCGCGGCTGGTCGCCAGCACCCGAACCCCCGGACAGTCACGCAGCAGCCCGTGCACGAGCCGGGCGCAGGCATCCACCAGGTGCTCGCAGTTGTCCAGCACGATCAGCAGCGCCCGGTCCGTGAGCAGGGCGCGCAGCCCGGTCTCGGCGTCTTCGTGCTCGGTGCCCGCGCGCCCACCGAGTGCCGCGGTGATCTCCCGGGCGATCTGCTCGCCGGCCGACAACGGTGACAGGTCGACGAAGAACACCTCACCCGATGCTCGGGCGCCGGCCTCGAGCGCCAGCCGGGTTTTGCCGGTGCCACCGGGACCGGTCAGCGTCACCAGCCGGGATCGTCCGAGCAGCGCCGAGATCTGCGCCAGCTCATCGTCGCGTCCGACGAAGGTGGTGAGCGGCGCAGGCCAGCGGCGCGCCGGCACCGTGCCCGCTTCCGCCCGCAAGATCTCCAGATGTGCCTGCGCGAGCTCGGCCGACGGGTCGATGCCCAGTTCCTCGGCGAGCAGCCGCCGCCCCTGCTCGAACAGTTCCAGCGCCTCGCCACGGCGGCCGGCGCCGGACAGCCCGCGCATCAGCAAGGCCCGGGTCCGTTCCCGGAGTGGTTGTGCGGCAACCAGTTCCGTGAGCAGAGCGACCGCGGCGCGATGGTCACCGAGGGCCAGCGCGGCCTCGGCGCGATCCTCCCGCGCGGCCAGCCGGATCTCGGTCAGGCGGTTGACCACGGCGGCCGCGAAAGGGGCGTCACACACGTCGGCCAGTGCCGCGCCCCGCCACATCCGCTCGGCCTCATCCAGTAACGCGGCGGCGGTGGCCGGATCTCGGTCGCCCAACGCGTCGCGGGCATCCCCGGCCAACTGGACGAACCGATGCGCGTCCACCGCCGCCGGGTCGATCGCGAGACGGTAGCCGGCCGCCGCGGACTCCAGGCACTCCTCGGCGCCGGCAGCCCGCAACGCACGCCGCAATCGCGAAATCTGGGATTGCAGAGCATGTCTGGCGTCGCGCGGCGGTTCCTCCCCGTACAGGTCGTCGATCAGCCGCTCCCGGGACACCAGCGAACCGGCCTCGGACGCCAGCAACGCCAGCAACGTCCGTACTTGCGGACCACCGACCGCCACCGGGCTCCCCCCGGCCCGGCGCATCTCCACCGGACCCAGAATCCCGATCTGCACGATCGTCAGTATGACCGAACACGGGCGCGGATCCGGCTCGTGTGCCGTCTCGTCCATCGATCTCCTCATGACCGCATTCGCGGCGAAAATCGTATCCCCGCCGAGGGGGCGCCGGACAGGTTCACCGCCGCCCCGGATCGCCTACGCGCAGTGCGACCGGCGGTAACTCGGCGATTCAGTCGTAGGGCGGCCAGTTCGACAGAGTGTGGTGCAGCGCGTCGACGATATTCGGCCAGGAGTCGGCGGCAGGGCGGGAGTGGGCGAATCCGCCGGACGCCTCGAGTGTGGCGAATCCGTGAAAAGTGCTGCGCAACAAGCGAGCCGCGTCCAGACCCGCGGTTTCGCCGAGGTCGTAGCCGCGCAGCACCGCCGTGGTGAGTTCGATACTGCGCAGCAGGGCGGGGTCCTCGCCCACCTCGGCCGGATCCATCCGAATCTGTGTCGCCGCATAGCGTTCCGGATGATCCAGGACATAGGACCGATACGCGTCGGCGAAGGCGATCAGCGCGTCCCGGCCGGAGCGTCCCGCGACGGCCGCCCCGATCCGCTCGTTCAATTCCGCACTGGCCAGCAGCGCCACTCGAACCCGCAGATCGTGCAGATTGCGCACGTGGACATACAGACTCGGATCCCGCACCCCGAATTTCCGCGCGACCGCCGACAGGGTGAGCTTGTCGAAGCCGATCTCGTCGGCGAGTTCGGCCGCGCCGCGAACCACGCGCTCGGTCGTCAGACCGGATCGGGGTGACATACCTCCAACCTAATACCCCTAGGCGCGGTTGACGTGTGCGCGGCCTCGGCGGGAGTCGGCCCGCCTCCGCGAGCGAGTCCTACCGTGCATCGACCGGGGACCGGTCGGGATCTCCCGCCGATAGTCGCCGATCTCCGGTCCTGGTGAGCCTGTGGATGAATGTGCATGATTCGGATGTTCGGATCGGAACAATTCGGGATCGGTCAGTGTTGAGTGCGGCAGACTCAACTTCGAGTTTCGTACGTGTTCGCGGGCAGTGAACGCCAGATCGGAACAGAACCGGAAAACTCGGGGTTGAGTAGGTATCGCTCAAGTTTGGAAAGGGTCGAACGTGACTACACCACAGAATTTGCCGGTGCTGTTCCTGACCGATCCGATCGTGCTGCCGGGCATGGTGGTGCCCATCGAGCTCGACGAGTCGGCGCAGGCCGCCATCGATGCCGCTCGGGCAGCGGGGCTGGACGCCGTGCTGCTCGCTCCCCGGCTGGCCGAGGGTTATGCGTCCTTCGGCGTGGTGGCGACGATCGAACAGGTCGGACGGATGCGCGGCGGCGCACCGGCGGCCGTGTTGAAGGCCGAGCGGCGCGCGAAGATCGGCCACGGGGTCACCGGGCCGGGTGCGGCGCTGTGGGTCGAGGCCGAACCGGTCGAGATCCCCGAGGCCGACGGGCGCACGAAGGAACTCGCCGCCGAATACAAGAAGCTGGTCGTCTCGGTGCTGCAGCGCCGCGAGGCATGGCAGGTGATCGACGCGGTCAACCGGCTGACCGATCCCTCCGCACTGGCCGACGCCGCCGGATACGCCCCGTACCTGACCGACGAGCAGAAGCGCGAAATACTCGAAACCCCGGACGTGACAACACGTCTGACCACGCTGATCGGCTGGACCAAGGACCACATCGCCGAGGCGGAAGTGGCCGAGAAGATCAGCGAGGACGTGCGCGAGGGCATGGAGAAGTCCCAGCGCGAATTCCTGCTTCGCCAGCAGCTCAACGCGATTCGCAAGGAGCTGGGCGAGGGCGAGCCCGACGGCGCGGACGACTACCGCACCCGGGTGGAGCAGGCCGACCTGCCCGAGACGATCCGCGCCGCCGCGCTGCGCGAGGTCGATCGGCTCGAGCGCGGCAGCGATCAGAGCCCGGAGTCGGGCTGGATCCGCACCTGGCTGGACACCGTGCTGGAGTTGCCGTGGACGGTGAAAACCACTGATGCGACCGATGTTTCGGCCGCACGCGAAATCCTCGACGCCGATCACCACGGCTTGGACGAGGTGAAGGACCGCATGGTCGAATACCTGGCGGTGCGTGCCCGGCGAGCCGCGCGCGGACTGGAGGTCGTCGGCGGACGCGGTTCCGGCGCGGTGCTGGTGCTGGTCGGCCCGCCCGGTGTGGGCAAGACCTCGCTCGGCGAGAGCGTGGCACGGGCGCTGGGCCGCAAGTTCGTCCGCGTCGCCCTGGGCGGCGTGCGCGACGAGGCGGAGATCCGCGGTCACCGGCGCACCTACGTCGGCGCGCTGCCCGGCCGGATCGTGCGCGCGATCAAGGAGGCGGGATCGATGAATCCCGTTGTGCTGCTGGACGAGATCGACAAGGTCGGCTCCGACTTCCGGGGCGACCCGGCCGCGGCGCTGCTCGAGGTGCTGGATCCGGCGCAGAACCACACGTTCCGCGATCACTACCTGGATCTGGACCTGGACCTGTCCGACGTGATGTTCATCGCGACCGCGAACGTCATGGACACCATCCCGGGCCCGCTGCTGGACCGCATGGAGCTGATCACGGTCGACGGCTACACCGAGGACGACAAGGTGGCCATCGCCCGCGACTTCCTGATCCCGCGCCAGCTCGAGCGCAATGCGCTCACCGCGCAGGAGGTTTCGATCACCGACGAGGCGTTGCGCGAGATCGCCGCGAACTACACCCGGGAGGCCGGGGTGCGGCAGATGGAACGCCTGATCGCCAAGGCGCTGCGCAAGGCCGCGACCAAGCTGTCCGAGTCCGCGGACATCGCCGAAAGCCCGCTCGACAAGGGTGAATTCGTGCCGGAAAGTCTGGGTTACGACAGGGATCTGGGTTACGACGACGAAACCGCCGCGACCGCGAGCAGTTCCGACACATTGGTGATCGGGCTGGGTGACCTGAAGGACTACCTGGGCCGTCCGCGCTTCACCCCCGACGGGGTGGAACGCACCGCGGTCCCCGGTGTCGCGACGGGTCTGGCCGTGACCGGCGCGGGCGGCGACGTCCTGTACATCGAGGCCAACGCCGCCGAGGGCGAACGTTCGCTGACCCTGACCGGTCAGCTGGGCGATGTGATGAAGGAATCCGCGCAGATCGCGCTGACCTACGTCCGCTCGCACCTCGAGGAGATCGGCATCCAACCTCCCTCCGATGCCGCAGCTCCCGAGGACCTACGTGGTTACGCTCCGCTGCCGCCTCCGGCCCGCCGGAGCGCTGCGGGGGTGCTGGATCGCAACATCCACATCCACTTCCCGGCGGGCGCGGTGCCCAAGGACGGCCCGTCCGCGGGTGTGACCATGGTGACCGCGCTGGTGTCGCTGGCGCTGGACCGGCAGGTCCGCGCGGACGTCGGCATGACCGGTGAGGTCACGCTGAACGGCCGGGTGCTGCCGATCGGCGGGGTGAAGCAGAAACTGCTCGCCGCCCAGCGCGCGGGACTGAAGACGGTGTTCATCCCGGCCCGCAACGAGCCGGATCTGGACGACGTCCCCGCCGAGGTGCTGGCCGCGCTGGATGTGCGTCCCGTCGCGGACGTGGCCGACATCCTGGCCTACGCCATCGAGCCGGTCGCCGAACCGGCCTACCAGGCGTTCGCCGCCTCGGCCTGATCGGCTGCCGAAGGGCCGTGCATCTCATCGAGGTGCACGGCCCTTTTCGTACGCGGAATCGGCGGTGCGCGGTGACCTGGCGTGACACGCATGCGCACGTGACCGCCGCGCAAGATCCGTGCAAGCGGGCGCGCACACGATGGCCGCATGAATACTGCACAGCACGTTCCGGTTCTGATCGCCGGGGGTGGCATGGTCGGTCTGTCGGCCGCGTTGCTCCTGGAATACCACAGTGTCCCTTACGTTCTCGTCGAGCGACGATCGGCGATGTCGGTGCTGCCGCGTTCGCGCGGTGTGCACACCCGGTCCGCGGAGATCTTCCGGCAGATCGGTGCGTTGCCGCGGCTCGAGCAGGTCGCCGCGACCGCATTGGTCAAGGGACATTTCGGCGGGGCATGGCAGGGTTCGGCGCTGACCGACGCGCAGCCGCTGGACCTCTCCCGAGTCGTCGCGGCGATGGCCGCCGGTGATCCGAGTCCGTCGAATTTCCTGTTTCTGCCCCAGGTGCTGCTGGAGCCGGTGCTGGCCGATCTGGCCCGCGATCGAGGCGGTGACCTGCGATTCGGCGTCGAGCTCACCGAATTCCACGACGACGGAGACAGTGTCGCGGCGACTCTGCGCGACGCCGACGGCGCATCGACGACGCTGCGGGCCGACTATCTCATCGCCGCGGACGGCGCGGGCAGCACCGTGCGTCGCGCCCTGGGCATCGGCGGCTGGGAGTTGCCGCCGACGCAGCACCTGATCAACGTGTTCGCCCGCACCGATCTGACCGGCATTCTGCGCGGCCAGTCCTTCAGCCAGTGCGAGATCAACGGGGAGCGGGTGCGCGGACTGGTGCTGTCGAAGAACAACACCGACGAGTGGTCGTTCCACATCGAATACGATCCGGACGCCGAGACCCTCGCGGACTATCCGGTCTCGCGCTGTGTCGAGCTGATCCGCGAGATGGTCGGCGTGCCGGAGCTCGAGGTCGAGTTGCTCGCCCGGAGTGCCTGGGACACCGGTGTTTTCGTGGCGGACGACTATCGGCGCGGCCGGGTGTTCCTGGTCGGTGACGCGGCCCACCGCCATGCGCCGTGGGGCGGTTTCAATGGCAACACCGGAATCGCCGACGCGCACAATCTGATCTGGAAGCTGGCCGCCGTGCGGTCCGGTGCGGCCGGGCCCGCGCTGCTGGATTCCTATGTGGCAGAACGTCGTCCGCGGGCGTTGGTCGCGGCCGAGCAGGCCCGCCTGGGTACCGATTTCCGGACCCGCTACGGCATCGAAACCCCTTACAACGCCGCGGATCTGGCCGCGCGCCTGGACGGCGGCGACGTGATGGGGCGTTACCGCTACTCCTCGACGGCCGTTTCGGACGCGCCTGCGCCCCTGCATGTGGACGATCTGAAGGGCCAGAACGGAACTCGCGTCCCGCACCTGTGGATCGATGCCGCCGAGACCGCCTCGACCCTGGACCTGTGCGGTCCGGGCTTCGCCCTGCTCGTCGCGGGCACCTCCGCCGCCTGGCGCGACGCTGCCGCTCAGGCCGAGCGCGACACCGGAACCGACCTCGCCGTCCACGCCCTCCCCCAGGCCGAATGGTCCGCCCGCACCGAAGTGCCCTCGGGCGGCGCACTACTGGTCCGCCCCGATATGCACGTGGCGGCCCGTTCGGACACCGGCCTCACTCCCGCCACCCTCACCGAGACGCTCCGCGCGATCACCGGCCGTGGCGCGAAAGCCGATGTGGCCGAAGACGCTCCGATGCAATCCGCTGTCTGACCGGACGTACGGCAAACGACGAACTGCCCGTCGCCGACTCCGCGGATAGCCTGTCGCGCGCGCCCGGAGCGTGATGCGGCCGGCGTGGTCGGGCTCAGCTGTCGGCCGGGGACATTTCCCGGTCGACGGACCGCGCCGTGCCCTGCGCGACCGCGCACAGCACCTGCTCGTCCTCCCGCACGGCGTAGATCTCGCAGCTGCACACGGCCTGGCGGCGGGTGGATCCGGTGACGCGGGCCTGCGCGCGCAGCCGCAGACCCGTGGCGGGGCGCAGGTAGGTGATGGTGAATCCGCCGGTCAGGACGTTCGGGCCGAGGGCCGTCGCGGCGGCGTAGGTGATGGCGTTGTCGGCGGCGTAGGCCAGGACTCCGCCGTGCACGAAACCGAACTGCTGGGCCAGGTCGGGGCGGATCGGGATCTCCAGGGTGGCCGCGTCGTCGCCGAACGCGGTGATCTCGGCGCCGATCAGCACGCTGAACGGCTGGGCGGCCAGCACCGCGCGGGCGGTGCCGATGTCGAAGACGGTGCCGGTCATCGGGCGTTGCTCCTGGTCGTCGGGCGCGGTCGCCGCACGGTGCGCCGTGTAGTGGGGGCAGGGTATCTCGTTACCGTGTCTACGCCGATCGGTGACCACGACGTACCGCGTATTCCCGGAACCTGTCACCGGCGTGCGGTATGACTGACCCGTGCCCAGGTGGCTGTTGCACGTCGATCTCGACCAGTTCCAGGCGGCGGTGGAGTTCCGCCGTCACCCGGAGCTGCGGGGCGAACCGGTCATCGTGGGCGGTAACGGCGATCCGCAGGAGCCGCGCAAGGTCGTCACCTGCGCGTCGTATCCGGCGCGCGGATACGGTGTGCACGCCGGGATGCCGTTGCGCAGCGCGGCTCGCAAATGTCCGGACGCGGTCTTCCTCCCGCTGGATATGGCCGCCTACTCCGAGGCGTCCGACGAGGTCATGGATCTGCTGCGCACGTTCCCGGTCCGGGTGGAGGTGCTCGGCTGGGACGAGGCGTTCCTGGCCGCCGACACCGACGATCCCGAACAGCTGGCCCGCGAGATCCGCAGCGCCATCGAGGAATTGGATCTGACCTGCGCAATCGGCGTCGGGGACAACAAACTTCGGGCGAAGCTCGCTACCGGATTCGCCAAATCGGTGGGTAAGGCCGGTGATTCGGCGCAGGAGGTCTCCGATGCGCGCACCGGCATCTTCCGGCTGACCGGCGAGAACTGGGCCGAGCTGATGTCGTACCGCCCGACCAGCGCACTGTGGGGTATCGGCTCGCGTATCGCCAAACGCCTCTCCGACCTGGGGATAACGACCGTCGCCGAACTCGCCGCGGCGGACCGCGAGGCCTTGGCCGCCGAATTCGGCCCCGCCACCGGACCGTATCTGTGGCTGCTCGGCCGCGGCGCGGGCGATACCGATGTGGTGACCGAACCGCGAATTCCGGTGGGCCACAGCAAATCCGAAACATTCCCGCACGATCTCACCGAACGCGCCGAGCTGGACGCCGCGGTGCAGCGGCTGGCGACCGCGGTGGCCGAGGAGGTGGCCGAGAGCGGGCGGATCACCGTGCGAGTGGGAGTCACGGTGCGCACCAACACCTTCTACACCCGCACCAAACAGCGCAAGCTCCCCGAGCCGACGGCCGACGTCGCCGAGATCGCGCAGGCCGCGCTGGAGATCCTGGGCCGTTTCGAGCTGGACCGCCCCGTCCGCCTGCTCGGCGTCCGCCTGGAACTGCTGCCCGAATAGACCTCCCGAGTGCCCGCACCGCATGCGCGGTATGTCACATTGGATGCGGATGCGATGGAGAGGGAGTCCCCATGAGCCAGTACCAGACGATCGAGTTCGAACGCACCGGGAATATCGCTCGGATCACCCTGAACCGACCGAAGGCCGCAAACGGCATAGATCACGTTCTTGGCCGCGAGCTGGCGCAGGTGGCCGCCCTGGTCGCCGACGATCCCGGGCTGAAGGTCGTCACGCTCACCGGCGCGGGCCGGTTCTTCTGCGCGGGCGGCGATCTGAAGGCGATGGCGGCGCAGGAGGGCGGCGCGGGGCCCTACGTCAAACATCTGGCGGACAGTCTGCACGAGGCGATCTCGTCTTTCGCGCGGATGGAGGCGTTGCTGATCATCGCGGTGAACGGCACCGCGGCGGGTGCGGGTTTCAGCCTCGCGGTGACCGGTGACCTGGTGGTCGCCGCTGAATCGGCCTCGTTCACCATGGCCTACACCAAGGCGGGTCTGAGCCCCGACGGCGGCGCGTCCTACTACCTGCCCCGCCTGATCGGCGTGCGCCGCACCCAGGAACTGATGTACTTCAACCGCACCCTGTCCGCCGCCGAGGCGCTGGACTGGAACCTGCTGCACCGCGTCGTCCCCGACGCCGAGCTCGCCGCCACCGTCGACGACCTGGCCGCACAGTTCGCCGCCGGTCCCCGGCACAGCAACGCCAACGTCAAGAAACTCCTCCTGGTCAGCCCCGACCACACCCTCGAGGAACAACTCGCCCGCGAGGCCTCCTTCATCTCCAACGCCGCCGAGGATCCGGACGGCACCGAGGGAATCGCCGCCTTCCTGGACAAACGCGCCCCGAAGTTCAACTGAGCGCCTCTGCGCGAGCACGCATTCGGGATTCGCTGCGCAAGCGCGTTATGCCGCGGTCGTGCTCGATCGTCGAGAGTCCGCGAGCCATCCGGACCTGCGCGGTCAGGTCCGGGTAATCGGGTCGTCCCCGTTGATGTGCCGTTGGCGGGCAGGTGCTTGTCGGCGAGTGTGCGGGCACCGGTGCGGCTGTTCGAGATCGGAGTTCGTTTGCCGGGCGGGTCCGGCACGGTCTCGATCGGTGACCTCGGATGCGGTCCAGTCAGATCACTCCTGGTGACATGTGTGTTCACCTAAGACTGCTCGCGGAGTCCATCCCGGTTGAGGACTTCGCGGGTCGAACACGCGCCCGGTGTGCTCGGGTTTTATCGGTGTCGGTGAGAGTGTGCCGGGTGTCCGGGTTCGGCGGGGTCTCGCTGATGCGGCGGGGCCTCGTTCGATCGCTCGGGAGTGCGGGCGTGAATCCTGTTCCGGGAGTGAGGATTTCGCGGGCGCGCCGTGCCGGTGCGGTGCGATGTTCCGGGGACGGCCGACGAATGTCGGATTCGGCACTATGGTGGGGTGCCATGGATATCGCGTCGGCCGGATCGTCGGAGGCGGTGTCCGTGCCACCGGCGGAGAGTGCGGTGCGCCGGAGTCGGGTGACCGGGCCGTTGGCGGTGGCGGTCGGACTCGTCGTGGTGCAGCTGGCGGTTCGGGGGTGGGTGGCCGGCGGGGGGTTCTTCTACTGGGACGATCTGATCCTCGCCGGGCGGGCGGGGCGGTTTCCGCTGTTCTCGGCGAATCTGCTGCTCTACGACCACGACGGGCATTTCATGCCCGCGGCGTTCGCCGTCGCCTGGGTGATCACGCGGCTGGGGCCGTACGTGTGGGCCGGTCCGGTGATCTCGATGCTGGTGTTGCAGCTCATCGCCTCGGCGTCGGTGCTGCGCATGCTGCTGGTACTCACCTCGCCGGAGTACGGGGCGAGTGGCGATGTCGAGTCGGGCCGGTTGCGGGAAGCCGCCGAGTCGGCCGTGCCGCGCGGTGATCGGGAGAGCGACGTTCTCGAGTCGCCGGGGCGGTCGGGAGATGCCACCGGATACGCGAGGGCGCGCGGTGATCGAGTGGGTGATGTTCTCGAGTCGGCGGGGCGGTTGGGAAATGTCGCCGGATCCGCCGGACGACGCGGCGCTCAGGTGGGTGACGTTCGCGAATCGCCCGGTCGGTCGCGCGGGATATGGCTGCGTGGTGCTCGCGGTGCTCGGTGGGCGATTCTGATTCCGCTGGCGTTCTACCTGTTCTGTCCCCTGACGTTGCCCGCGTTCGCGTGGTGGTCCGCGGCGCTGAACGCGCTGCCGCTGCAGATCGCGCTGGCCTGGGTCGTGGGCGATGCGGTGCTGCTGATCCGGACCGGGCGGGTGCGGTACGCGGTGGCCGGATGCGTGGTGCTGGTGGGGGCGCTGCTGTTCTTCGAGAAGTCGGTCATCGTGCCGTTCGTGGCCTTCGTCGTGGCGGTGCTGGTCCGGTACGTCGACGGGCGCGCCGACGCGATTCGCACGGTGGCCCGGCGCGGGGCGAGGCTGTGGATCGGCTCGGCGGTTGTGCTGATGTGCTGGGGCGCAATCTATCTCACGGTGGTGCACGTCTCGGCGGTGCGCAGCGACTGGGCCGGGGTGCGGGCGCTGCTGCATCACGCGATATCGCGGGGCATCGTGCCCGCGCTGGTGGGCGGGCCGTGGGACTGGGAACGGTGGCTGCCCTCGACGCCGTGGGCCGTGCCGCCCGCCTGGACGGTGGTGCTGGCGTGGCTGGTCATCGGCGCGGTCGTGGTGTTCTCGATCCGGACGCGGCGCCGGGTGTGGCCGGTCTGGGCGGCCGTGGTGGTCTACGTGCTGGCCGCGCAACTGCCCGTTGCGCTGATCCGGGGCGGGCCGAACACCACCGACGAGCTCACCCAATCGCTGCGCTACCTCGCCGACCTGGCCGTTCCGCTGACCGTCGCGGGCGCTCTGCTGCTGCGGGCCGGACCGCGGCGGGCGGATCGGCGCGGCTTGCGGCCGCCGATCGCGATCGCGCTGGTGACGGCGTTCGTGGTGAGCAGTCTGTGGTCGACCGTCACCTTCAGCCGATCCTGGTCGGCCAGCCCGACCCGGGTCTACCTCACCACCGTGAAATCGGAACTGGCCGCGGGCGGCCCACCCCTGCTCGAGCAGGAGGTGCCCTGGAAAGTGCTGAATCCCTTGGCATATCCGCTGAACCGGATCAGCGTGGCGCTCTCGCCGCTGGCGCCGCCGACCATGTTCGCCCACGCCACGCCCCATCTACGCATGATCACCGACGACGGCCGGATCGTCGACGCGGCGGTCTGGTGGAACCGGGGCATCCGCCGGGGCCCCGTGCGCGGCTGCGGTTATTCGGTATCCGGCACACAGCCGGTCCCGATCCCTCTCGACGGCCCGATGATCGATAACGCCTGGACCGCCCAGCTCAACTATCTGGCCAGCCGCGACGGGCAGATCACCGTCGCACTCGAACACGGTGAGACCGTCGTGGCCCCGGTCCGCGCGGGCCTGAACACGGTCTACGTCCGCGTCATCGGCGGCGGCAACCTCATGCGAATCGGCACTGCCACACCGGGTTTGCACCTGTGCCTGGGCGCCGGCCCGGTCGGCGTCGCCTCGTATTCCGGTTGAGCGCGGCGCGTCATCGGGCCGTCCCCTGCGAGTACCACTCGTCCGTGCGACCGGAGACCTTCCAGCGCGGCCCGGACCCGCACACCGGACACGGCGGGCATCCGGTGGAGGGAGTGCGTCTTGCGGGAACGGGTGCGGCTGTAACTCGATGCTCGCTCGGGAGGCACGGCCGCCCTATGCTCGGACCCATGGCGTTCTGGGCGATGGTGGCACACGAGACGGGCGACGGGGTTGTGCTGGCGCGCGAGGAGGTCGGCGACGATTTCCTCGGGCCGGGCACGGTGACGATCAAGGTGCACTATTCGAGTGCGAACTTCAAGGACGGGCTGGCGATCACGCCGGGCGGCGGGGTGGTGCGCAATTATCCGATCATCCCGGGGATCGACATCATCGGTGAGGTGTCCGCGTCGGAGGATCCGGCGTTCATGCCCGGCGATCCGGTGATCGCGCACGGCTACGACATCGGCGTCGCGCACAACGGCGGATTCGCCGAATACGCTCGGGTCCCGGCCGAGTGGGTCGTGAAACTCGAGAGCCTCACCCCGCGCGAGGCGGCGGCACTGGGCACCGCCGGATTCACCGCGGCGATGAGTGTGCAGGCGCTGCTGGAACGCGGCCTGACTCCGGATGCCGGTCCGGTCCTGGTCACCGGCGCGACCGGCGGCGTCGGCAGTGTCGCAGTGGACATCCTGGCCGGCCTCGGCTTCGAGGTGGTCGCCTCGACGGGCAAAACCGATGCGGGCGAACGACTTTCGGCGCTCGGCGCGAAATCGGTGATCGGCCGCCTGCCCGAGGATCCCGAAGCGAAGATCCGTCCGCTCGGTAAGGCGCAGTGGGCCGGCGCGGTGGACAGCGTCGGCGGCAAATCCCTCGCCTACATACTCAGCGCGATCGGATACGGCGGCACAGCCGCGGTCAGCGGACTCACCGGCGGTACCGGCCTGCCGACCACGGTCATGCCCTTCATCCTGCGCGGCGTCGCCCTGCTCGGCATCGATTCGGCGCAATTCCCGATCGACCAGCGGCGCGCCCTGTGGACTCGTCTGGGCAAGGACCTCAAACCGCGGCACCTGTCCGATGTGGAGAACTACACCCGGATCACCGAGGCCGAGTCGGTACTGCGCGCGATTCGCGAGGGGCGGCATTCGGGCCGCACGGTTCTCGGCGTCGCCGGGGAGTTCTAGCTGAACTGCCTGCCATCCCTGACCGTGAACAGCTGAGTCGCGGCCGACCGAAACCATCATCCCCGTCCGAGCACGCCGACCATATGCCGCAGGGATCGGATCGCCCGTGGCCCGCGAAGATCAACGAGACGATTTGCGGCGGGGCAACCCGGCGTGCCGGGGGCGCTGCCGGAATCACCTGAGCCGGATGGTGCGCGGCATCAGCGGATCGACCGAATATTCACTGCTGCAATGCAACTCGACGACCATCCCGGCGGCGCAGTCGCCGGAACCACGGCATGTACTGCCCGACGGTCGCCACCGCGACCACGATCCACGCCGCCAGCGCCACCCATGCCTCGGCCCGTCCGAACCTGACCATCCACGATTCCCCCACCGCGAGACCAAATTCGCGGGTGCCGACGCCGTACATGCCGATCGGGAAGACGATGCTCCAGAGCGACGGATCGAAACTTCGGCGGAAGTGTTCGATCAGATAGCGCCAGACCCCGGCGATCAGCAGTGCGGGAATCAGCCAGGTGCCGAAGGCCCACAGGACCACGCCGGCGCCGACCAGCACCGGGTGCGTCAGGGTGACCAGGTGGTCGGAGGTGCGGTCGACGAGTTCGGCGGCGGCCAGCACGCTGATCGCGGTGGCGCCCATGAAGATCCAGTACGGCGGCACCAGGGTCGCGGGGGTGAGTTCCTGGGCGAACAGCGCGCCCAGCACCAGTGCGGCGACGATGCCGTAGAGCACACTGCCGACCGACCAGGCCAGCAGTGCGGGGGTGGCGAAGCGATGCGCCCACGGCGCGGGCAGTGCGCTGGCGGCCACGGACAGCGATTGGGTGCCGACCACCCACAGCAGCCAGGTTCCGTCCGCGCCGGTCATTCCGGGAGCGGTGTTGTGGTGCACCATGAATCCCGCCGGAATCAGATAGCAGAGAATGAGCCAGGCGACCGTGGCGATGGCAAGCAGGGTCAGCGCGGCAGCGGCGAGGCCATGGCTGCCCAGTCCCGTGGAGAGCACCCCGGCCCCCGCGACGAAGGTCAGGAAGGTGAATCCGACAGCCGGATTCCCGGCATCGGCCGCCATCTCGCGCGGATAGCGAATCGCCCGGACGACCATCGCGATCGTCAGCCCGGCGAAGGCCAGCAATCCGATGGTCAACAGTGCGTCACCACCCCACGACCACCCCGCGCCCGAGACGGCGCGTGCGACGATTCCGGTGGCCATCACCGAGGCGAACCAGGCGGGCTTCAGATTTCGCAGGGATGCGGCACGGTCGTTGTCCGACTCATCCACGGGCGCCAGTGTGACATGCCGCGACGCGACATCCGAACCCCGCCGCGCAGCCCGCCGTGACAAAGTTGCCAAATATTCGCCGGACGAACGATACAGTCGATCGAGTTGGTGCCCGCCCCGACGGTCGAAAGGATCGCAAAGCCATGGCGGAACCGGACGCACTGATTCTCGAGACGGGCAAGTACTTCCATCGCGGCGATATCTCACCCGATCTGCACAGCGTCGTTTATCGCGGTGGCACCGAGGGGGACGTCTTCTACCGCGACCGCTGGAGCCACGACAAGATCGTCTACTCCACACACGGCGTGAACTGCACCGGCTCGTGCCGCTGGAAGGTGTACGTCAAGGACGGCATCATCACCTGGGAGACGCAGGCGACCGATTATCCGTCGGTGGGCCCGGACCGCCCGGAGTACGAGCCGCGCGGTTGTCCCCGGGGTGCGTCCTTCTCCTGGTACACCTATTCCCCGACCCGCGTGCGCTATCCGTACATCCGCGGCGTGCTGCTGGACATGTATCGAAAGGCGAAGAAGCGCACCGGCGATCCGGTGCTGGCGTGGGCGGAGATCCAGTCCGACGCGGCCCGGCGGATGGAATATCAGCAGGCCCGCGGCAAGGGCGGACTCGTGCGCGCGCAGTGGGACGAGGCGCTGGAGATCATCGCCGCCGCGCACGTGCACACGATCGCGACATACGGTCCGGACCGGATCGCCGGATTCTCCCCGATCCCGGCCATGTCGATGGTCTCGCATGCGGCGGGCGCGCGATTCATGGCGCTGATCGGTGCGCCGATGCTCTCCTTCTACGACTGGTACGCCGATCTGCCGGTGGCCTCACCGCAGGTGTTCGGCGATCAGACCGACGTCCCCGAATCGGGCGACTGGTGGGACGCGGCCTATCTGATCATGTGGGGTTCGAACGTCCCGGTCACCCGCACCCCGGACGCGCACTGGATGGCCGAGGCGCGCTATCGCGGTCAGAAGGTCGTGGTGGTCGCACCGGACTACGCCGACAACGCGAAATTCGCCGACCAGTGGCTGCATCCGCATCCGGGCACCGACGCCGCCCTGGCGATGGCGATGGGACATGTGATCCTGCGGGAGTGTTTCGTGGATCGGCAGGTCCCGTTCTTCACCGATTACGTGCGCCGATTCACCGACCTGCCCTTCCTGGTCACCCTCGTCGAACACGAGGATGCCTGGGTGCCGGGCAAATTCGTGCGCGCGGCCGATCTCGGGGACACCAGCGAGGAAGCGGAGTGGAAAACCGTTGTGCTGGACGAGAATACCGCCGAACCCGCGATACCACCCGGATCGCTCGGGTTTCGCTGGTCCGAATCCGGTGCGGGACAATGGAATCTGGACCTGGGCTCGATCGTCCCGGTGCTGACCCTGTACGGGCGCGGCGACGGCGTCCCGGTGCTGTTGCCGCGCTTCGACACCGACGGCGGCGCGGACGCCCAGAGTCACGGTGAGGTGCTGCGGCGCGGCGTTCCCGCGCGACGCCTCGGCCCCGGCGGCCCGCTGGTGACGACCGTCTTCGACCTGCTCCTGGCCGGATACGGCGTGGGCCGCGGCGAGCTGCCCGGTGACTGGCCCGCGTCCTACGACGATCCCGCCGCCCCCGGCACCCCCGCCTGGCAGGAGGAACACACCTCGGTCCCGGCCGCGGCGTGCATCCGGATCGCCCGGGAATTCGCCGACACCGCGGAGAAATCCCGCGGCCGGTGCATGATCCTGATGGGCGCGGGCACCAATCACTGGTTCCACTCCGAGACGATCTATCGGACGTTCCTGGCGTTGTTGCAGCTCACCGGATGTCAGGGCCGCAACGGCGGCGGGTGGGCGCATTACGTCGGTCAGGAGAAGGTGCGGCCGTTCACCGGATGGGCCACCCTGGCCGGTGCGATCGACTGGGCGCGCCCGGCCCGGCAGGCAATCGGCACCGGTCACTGGTTCGTGCACACCGATCAGTGGCGGTACGACCGATTCACCGCCGATGCGCTCGCCTCACCGCTGGGCGCGGGACGTTTCGCGGGGATGACCGCGATCGATTGCCTGGCCCAGGCCACCCGGCTGGGCTGGATGCCGTCCTATCCGACCTTCGACCGCAATCCGCTCGAACTGGGCGAGGGCGAGCACGCGGTCGGTCGTGCGGTGAATGAAATCCTCTCCGGGACATTGAAATTCGCCATCGAGGACCCGGACGACCCGCGTAACTGGCCGCGCGTGCTGATGCTGTGGCGGGCCAATCTGCTCGGCTCCTCGGCCAAGGGCGCGGAATATTTCACGAAACATCTGCTGGGCACCCAGTCCTCGCTGTCCGCGCAGGAGGCGCCCCGGCGGTCGCGTCCGCGAGATGTGCGGTGGCACAGCGAAGCTCCTGAGGGCAAACTGGATCTGCTCGTCTCCCTCGATTTCCGGATGACCTCCTCGACGCTGCTGTCGGATCTCACGCTGCCCGCGGCGACCTGGTACGAGAAACACGATCTGTCCTCCACCGATATGCACCCGTTCGTGCACGCGTTCTCCCCCGCGGTCGATCCGCCCTGGCAGGCGCGCACCGATTTCGACATCTTCCGCGCCCTGGCCGATCGGCTCAGCGAACTGGCCCGCGACCACCTCGGCGTCCGGCACGATCTGGTGGCCACCGCACTTCAGCACGACACTCCGGGTGAAATGTCGCAGCCGGGCGGTGTTGTGCGGGACTGGCGGCAGGACGAATGTGCACCGATTCCCGGCCGCACCTTTCCGGCATTGACCGTCGTCGAACGCGACTACACCGCGATCGGAGCCAAATTCGCCGCGCTGGGCCCACTGGCCGAGGAACTGGGCCTGCCGGTGAAGGGGATCGCCCTGCGGCCCGACGCCGAGGTCTCGTATCTGGGTTCGCTCAACGGCGTGGTCGATTCGGGCCCGGCGGCGGGACGTCCCCGAATCGACACCGCGGTGCACGCGGCCGACACCATCCTGGCACTGTCCGGAACCACCAACGGTCACTTGGCAACTCAGGGTTTTCGCACGTTGGAGCGCCGGACCGGACAGCCGATGGCGGAACTCGCGGCCGAGCACGAGGGTAAGCGCGTCAGCTACGCCGACACACAGTCCGCACCCGTTCCGGTGATCACCTCGGCGGAATGGTCGGGCAGCGAGAGCGGCGGCCGCCGGTACACCGCCTTCACCCAGAACGTCGAGCAGTTCCGGCCGTGGCACACCCTGACCGGACGTCAACAGTTCTTCCTGGACCACGACTGGATGTCCGAGGTCGGCGAGTGCCTGCCGGTCTACCGTCCGCCGCTGGATATGAGCCGCCTGTTCGGCGAACCCGAACTCGGGCCCGACGGCCAGCGCCAGGTCACCGTTCGCTACCTCACCCCGCACAATAAATGGTCGATCCACTCCGAGTATCAGGACAACCTGTTCATGCTCTCGCTCTCGCGCGGCGGGCAGGTGATCTGGATGTCGCCGCGGGACGCCGAATCGATCGGGGTCGCGGACAACGACTGGATCGAGGCGGTGAACCGCAACGGCGTCGTGGTGGCCCGCGCGATCGTCTCGCACCGGATGCCCGCGGGCACGGTCTACCTGCATCACGCGCAGGAGCGCACGGTGAACGTCCCGCGCGCCGAGCGCACCGGACGTCGCGGCGGCATACCCAACTCGCTGACCCGGCTACTGCTCAAACCGACCCACCTCATCGGCGGTTACGCCCAATTGTGCTGGGGTTTCAACTATTTCGGGCCGACCGGGAATCAGCGTGATGAGGTGACCGTGATCCGCCGCCGCTCCCAGGAGGTGCAGTACCGATGAAACCGATGGCACAGCTGGCAATGGTGATGAATCTGGACAAGTGCATCGGCTGTCACACCTGCTCGGTGACCTGCAAACAGACCTGGACCAATCGCGGCGGCATGGAGTACGCCTGGTTCAACAATGTGGAAACCCGTCCCGGACAGGGGTATCCGCGCCGCTACGAGGACCAGGAACGCTGGCGCGGCGGTTGGACGCTGGACCGTCGCGGCCGATTGAAATTGCGGGCGGGCGGGCGGCTGCGAAAGCTGTTGTCCATCTTCGGAAATCCGGTGCTGCCGGTGATCCGGGGCTACTACGAGCCGTGGACCTACGACTATCGCGCGCTGACCCAGGCCCCGCTCGGTGACGACTATCCGGTCGCGCCGCCGCGTTCGCTGTTGTCGGGCAAGCCGATGCGGATCGAGTGGAGTGCCAACTGGGACGACAATCTCGGCGGCGCGACCGAATTCGGCGACCAGGATCCGATCGTCCGGAAGATTCGTGAAACCGCCTCGGAGAAGGTGAGATTCGAGTTCGAGCAGACGTTCATGTTCTATCTGCCGCGTATCTGCGAGCACTGCCTGAATCCGTCGTGCGTGGCCTCGTGCCCGTCGGGCGCGCTGTACAAGCGCGGTGAGGACGGCATCGTGCTGGTCGACCAGGACCAGTGCCGCGGCTGGCGGATGTGCGTGACGGGCTGTCCGTACAAGAAGATCTATTTCAACCACAAGACGGGCAAGGCCGAGAAGTGCACGCTGTGCTATCCGCGGATGGAGGTCGGGCTGCCGACGGTGTGCTCGGAGACCTGCGTCGGGCGGCTGCGATATCTGGGCGTGGTGCTCTACGACGCGGACCGCGTCACCGAGGCGGCCTCGACCCCGTCCGATACCGATCTCTACGAGGCGCAACTGGGCGTGTTCCTGGATCCGGAGGATCCGCAGGTGCGGCGCGAGGCGGAGCGGGCCGGAATTCCCGCGGACTGGATCGACGCCGCCCGCCGCTCGCCGGTGCACGCGCTGATCAGCAGGTATCGCGTCGCGCTTCCGCTGCATCCGGAATTCCGCACGATGCCGATGGTCTGGTACATCCCGCCGCTGTCCCCGGTGGTCGATTCGCTGGCCGAGAGCGGATTCGACGGCGAGGACGCCGGGCATCTGTTCGGTGCGATCGATACCCTGCGCATTCCGTTGGAGTATCTGGCCGAGCTGTTCACCGCGGGTGATGTGATCCCGGTCAAGGACGCGCTGGCCCGGCTCGCGGCCATGCGTTCCTATCACCGCGACATCAATCTCGGTGATCCGCCCGACGAATCGATACCCGAGGCGGTCGGCATGACCGGTACCGAACTGCGGGAGCTGTTCCGACTGCTGGCGATCGCCAAATACGATGAGCGCTACGTGATTCCGACCGCGGCGGTGGGTGACGCGCAGCGGCTCGAGGAATCGGCGATGCCCGACGGGTGCAGTCTGGATTACGACGGCGGTCCCGGAATGGGCGCGGCCGGACCCGTGGGCGACGATTCCGGACGAAAGCTGTTGCCGCTCATGACGGTCGAGAATTTCCATCTGACGCGCAAACGGCAGACCGCCGATGAGGAATACCGATGACCGGGCATTCGGTTCCAGCGCTGTATCAGGCCGCCGCGCACTGCCTGGACTATCCCGACGAGCGGTTCTTCGAACGGTTGCCGCTGTTCACCGAGGGCGCGCCCGCGCTCTGGCCGTTCCTGAAACATGCCGCGGCGGTGGGCCGGGCCGCGCTGTGTGAGCAGTATGTGCAGGTCTTCGACTTCCACAACCGGCACTGCCTGCATCTGACCTGGTGGCAGGACGGCGATACGCGCCGGCGCGGCGGTTCGCTCGCCCGGCTCAAGCAGATCTATCGGGAGCGCGGGATGGAGTTGCGCGATACCGAATTGCCCGACCATCTGCCGGTCGTCCTCGAATTCTGTGCTGCCACCGGATCTTCCGATCTGCTGCTCGACCATCGGCCGGGCCTGGAACTGCTGCGCCTGGCGTTGGACGAGGCCGGTACGCCCTACGTGCACGTGCTGAACGCGCTCAGCGCGAGCCTGCCCGGCCCGACTCCGCGCGACCGCGCCGCCGCGCGTGCGCTGGCGCGATCGGGTCCGGCGACCGAGACCGTCGGCCTGTCCCCCTACGGCCACCTCGACCTACTACCCGTGCTCGGCAACGGAGGTCACTGATGCAGGTATTCCTCTGGGGCGCACTGCCCTACATCACGCTGGTATCGCTGATCGGCGGATTGTTCTGGCGGCACCGCTACGACAAGTTCGGCTGGACCACCCGATCCTCCGAACCCTACGAATCCCGACTGCTCAATATCGCCTCGCCGATGTTCCACTACGGCATCCTGTTCGTGCTGGCCGGTCATCTCATGGGTCTGTTCATTCCCGAAAGCTGGACCAGCGCCATGGGATTGGGTGAACATCAGTACCATCTGCTGTCCCTGATCGGCGGGACGATCGCGGGCGTGCTCGCGATCGCCGGTGTGCTGCTGCTGGTCGCGCGCCGCCGCACCAACGCGCCGGTGTTCCGTGCGACGACCCGCAACGACAAGGTGATGTACCTGTTCCTGCTCTCGGCGATCTTCCTGGGCCTGTTCGCCGAACTCACGCACTCCACCCTCGACCACGGCTACGACTACCGCACCACCGTCGCCCCCTGGGCTCGGCACATCTTCATTCTCGATCCCAGTCCCGCGCTGATGAGTTCGGTCCCGGTC
Organism: Nocardia miyunensis NBRC 108239; assembly: GCF_001613065.1. Lineage (GTDB taxonomy): Bacteria > Actinomycetota > Actinomycetes > Mycobacteriales > Mycobacteriaceae > Nocardia > Nocardia miyunensis. The sequence continues at coordinate 5,460 of NZ_BDBQ01000085.1, read as the reverse complement.
GCCTATCAGGTGCATGCCGTCATCGGCATGCTCCTGATCGCCCTGGTCCCGTTCACCCGCCTGGTCCACATGTTCAGCGCGCCCGTGCAATACCTGTTCCGCCCCTACATCGTCTACCGCTACCGCGACCCGAAGAGGGCCGCCGGGGAGCGCGCCGCCCGGCGCGGCTGGGAGCCTGTCGAGAACTGAGTTCCGCGTCGGCTCACGCCGTGGACCATCGGTCGGCCCAGCGGTGATCGTGTCGAAACGCGGGCTCATTCGTGCGAGCGGGTTGGCCGTTGAGGGCAGTGGTCTTATCGCCATGTCCGGCAGCGCGCCCTCTGGTCAGCGGTGGGAACCGGTCGAGCGGATCTGTTCTTCGCCGTGGGCGAACGGTCGTCCCTCCCGGAACACTTGAGCTGAACCAATGTTGAGGTTCTAGTGTCGGTGGGTCGGTGTTGAATGGCCGGTGGAAGGGAACTGGACGGATGACGATCGAATCGGTGGCGTGGAACCAGTTGTATCGGCAGGCGAATGCGCCGGGTGAGCGGCGCGGCTTCAGCGGGGCGACGGCGCGGCGGATGCTGCGGTTCGCTCGGCCGCATCGGCGGCCGCTGATCGGATTTCTGGTGTTCAGCGTGGTGTCGGCGGTGCTGGAGGTGGCCAATCCGCTGCTGGCCGGACGGGTGGTCGATCACATCGTCGGGCATTCCGCGGCGCGGGTGGTGGCGCTGCTCGCGGTGGCGATCGGTGCGCTGGCCGTGGTCGACGCGGCGCTGGGCATCGTGATCCGGTGGCTGTCCGCCAGGATCGGCGAGGGGTTGATCCTGGATCTGCGTACCGCGGTATTCGACCACGTGCAGAAGATGCCGATCGCCTTCTTCACCCGCACCCGTACCGGGGCGCTGGTGAGTCGGCTCAACAGCGATGTGATCGGTGCGCAGCGGGCGTTCAGCACCACGCTCTCGGGGGTGGTCACCAATATCGTCACGCTGCTGCTGACCCTCGTGGTGATGATGCAACTGTCCTGGCAGATCACGGTGCTGGCGCTGATCATGTTGCCGCTGTTCATGATTCCGGCGCGGCGGATGGGCACCCGGGTGGCGGCGATCCAGCGCGAGGGCGCGCAGCTCAACGCGGCGATGAGCACGCAGATGACCGAGCGTTTCTCCGCTCCCGGCGCGACCCTGGTGAAACTGTTCGGGCGGCCGCGGCACGAGTCGGCGGAATTCGCCCTGCGCGCCGGGCGAGTTCGCGATATCGGCGTGCGCACCGCGATGTTGCAGACCACGTTCGTGACCGCGCTGACGCTGGTGTCGGCGCTGGCGGTGGCGCTGGTCTACGGGCTGGGCGGCTGGTTCGCGCTGCGCGGTGAGTTGAATGCCGGTGCGGTGGTGTCGCTTTCGCTGCTGCTGACCAGGCTCTACACCCCGCTGACCGCGTTGGCCAGCGCCCGTGTGGACATCATGTCCGCGCTGGTCAGTTTCGAGCGCGTCTTCGAGATCCTCGACCTCGAGCCGCTCATCCAGGACGCACCCGATGCCACCGAGGTGCCGCCCGGCCCGGTCACGGTGGAGTTCGACGATGTGCGCTTCGGGTATCCGGCCGCGGACAAGGTGTCACTGGCCTCGCTCGAGGATGTCGCCACACTCGACACCCGAGGCGGATCCGAAGTGCTGCACGGGATTTCGCTGCGCGCCGAGCCGGGGCGGATGGTCGCGCTCGTCGGCTCCTCCGGTGCGGGTAAATCGACCATCGCGCAACTGGTTTCGCGACTCTACGATGTGGACTCCGGCGCGGTCCGGCTCAACGGAGCCGATGTGCGCGAGCTGACCGGCCGATCCATCCAGGCCACCGTCGGCCTGGTCACCCAGGACGGGCACCTGTTCCACGACACCATCCGCGCGAATCTACGGCTGGCACGTCCGGCCGCGACCGACGAGGAGATCTGGGACGCGTTGCGGCGTGCCAGATTGGGCGATCTGCTCGGCTCCCTGCCCGACGGGCTGGACACCGTCGTCGGCGAGCGCGGCTACCGCCTCTCCGGTGGCGAACGGCAACGTCTCACCATCGCCCGGTTGCTGCTCGAACAGCCCCGCGTGGTGGTGCTGGACGAGGCCACCGCGTCGCTGGACTCCACCTCCGAGGCGGCCGTGCAGGAGGCCGTCGCCGAGGTCCTGACCGGCCGCACCGCCCTGGTCATCGCGCACCGCCTGTCCACCATCCGCAACGCGGATCAGATCCTGGTCGTGGAATCCGGGCGGATCGTCGAACGCGGCACCCACACCGACCTGCTCGCCCGCGACGGCCGCTACGCCGAGCTGTACCACACCCAATTCGCCGACGAGGGCGACTCGGTCGCCGCATGATCCGCGCCTGTGCGGCCCGTCGCGCGCGGCGGGCGAAGGGCGACGCGGCCGATGGACCGGGTGCGGGATCGGGGATCCGAGAGGCGTCGGGCCCGGCGCATAAGCTCGGTCGCATGCAGGCGATTCAGTACGACGAGACCGGTGGACCCGAGGTGCTGCGGCTGGTCGATGTGCCGGTGCCCGAACCGGAGGGTGCGCGGGTGCGGGTGGCGGTCCGGGCGGCGGGCGTGAATCCGGCGGATTGGAAGATTCGGCGTGGACTGATGCCCGGCCCGCAATTCCCGCGCCGGGCCGGGATCGAGATCGCCGGAGTCGTGGACGCGGCCGGTCCCGAGGCCGCCTGGCAGGTGGGCGACGAGGTCATCGGCTGGGCGGAGGGCGGCGGATACGCGGAATTCGCACTGGCCGAACGGCTGGTCGCCAAACCCGCCGAACTGTCCTTCCTCGATGCCGTCGCGATTCCGGTCGCGGCCAACACCGCCGGCGGCGGCCTGGCGGAGCTGAATCTCGAACCCGATGAGACGCTGCTGGTGAACGGCGCGTCGGGTGCGGTCGGTTCGATGGCCGCACAGCTGGCTCGTGCTGCGGGCGTTCGGGTGATCGGTACGGCCTCGGCCGCCAATCAGGACGTCGTCCAATCCTTCGGCGCGACCCCCACCACCTACGGCGAGGGCGTCGCCGACCGGGTCCGCGCCTTGGCCCCGAATGGCGTCGACGCCGTATTCGACTGTGCCGGACACGGTTTCCTCGACGCGGCCATCGAATTGCGCGGCGGCACCGACCGCATCATCACCATCGCCGACGTCTCGGCCGAGGAGAAGGGCGTCCGCTTCTACTCCCGGCCCGGCGGCCCTCTCGACATCGTCGCCGAAGCCGCCCGTCTCCTGGCCGCCGAAGCCATCCGCCTGCCCGCCCCGGCTCGCACCTTCCCCCTCGCCGAAGCCGCAGCGGCACAACGGGAAAGCGAATCCGGCCACGGCCTGGGCAAGATCGTGCTGATAACCGCCCCGCGCTGACCGAACTTCGGCTGCGGCTCATCATCGTGTCGCAGCCGGAGCAAGCGGTCTACCAACCATCGAGTGCATGCCGTGGTTGAGCCTTGGAGTGATCCGCGTCGTGTCGGACTGTATGCGGCCTCGCCGGAATCTGGCGGCTGTCGAGGTCGCCGGTCCGGCCGCTGCCCCGGAAGACATGTGCCAACGAGACTCGGACCGTGACCTGGTCGTCGTCGTGGAGCGGGAACAGTTCACGATTTCGGTTACTGCTGGGTCTTGCGCGGCGATGTTCAGCGCGGTTGTGCCCGATGCTGGGGAACGGTCCCGCGGTCGCACTCCGGCTGGATCTTGCACGGCCATGTCCAGGGCGGCTGTGGCTGCTGCTGGGGATCCCGCGCGGTCGTACCAAGGCTGGGTCTTGCGTGGCTGTGTTCAGCGAGGTTGTGGTTGCCGCTGGGGATCGGTTCCGCGAGGTCGCGCTACGGCTGGATCCAGCGGCGCGGGGTGTCGACGGTGTTCTCCGGCGAGGTGTTGAAGCGGACGCCGGGGGCCGCTTCGGTGACGACGTTGATGATGCGTTCGAACAGCAGGGTGTAGGGAATGCCCGCGCCGATCATGACCAGTCCGAACGGGCCGTCCGAGAGGTGTTCGCGGATTTCGGACTCGGCCCGGGCGGGGTCGGCGGGGATCTGGAAGCCCACCGCGTCGAATCCGGCCGCGCGCAGGGCCGCGTTACCGGCTTCGATGCGTGCGGTGAGGGTGGGCTCGTCCACGTCGGGGAGGTTGCTGTAGTCGAGCGCGCTGGGGTGGAGACCGAGCATCAGGATGCGCTCGGTGGGGATCGGCACCCGTTCGACGGTACGCCGGATGCGCGTATCGGCGGCCGGACCTCGTGCCACTGATCTCCCGGGAATCATCGTCGACTCCGCATAGGCTGGGCATATGACCGCTTCGTGGCTGCGGGCGCTGGACAGCGGGATCGACGGCGAGGTCGATGCCGGTGAACGGCGCCGTGCGGAATACGCCTCGGATGCCTCGAACTACCGGGTGCGGCCCGCGGCGGTGGTCTTCCCGCGCGGCGACGCGGATGTGGCGGCGGCACTGGCGGCGGCGCGCAACGAAGGTGTGCCGGTGACCGCGCGCGGAGCGGGAACGTCGGTGGCGGGCAATGCGATCGGTGCGGGCCTGGTGCTCGACTTCAGCAGGCATATGTCCGCGATACTCCAGGTGGATTCCGAAAATCGTTGTGCGCGAGTGCAACCCGGTGCCATCCTGACGACGTTGCAACGCCGGGCCGGGGAATCCGGATTGCGCTTCGGCCCGGATCCGTCCACACAGAACCGCTGCACCCTGGGCGGGATGATCGGGAACAACGCCTGCGGCCCCCATGCGATGGCCTGGGGCCGGACCTCGGATTCCGTGCGCGAACTGCGCATACTCGATGGCACCGGAACCGAGCGGACCCTCGGCGCGGGGCTGTCGGCGGTACCCGGCCTGGCGGAATTCACCCGGGCCGGACTCGCGGTGATCCGCACCGAGTTGGGCCGCTTCGAACGCCAGGCATCGGGATACGGCCTGGAACATCTTCTGCCCGAACGTGATCCGTCCGCCGCGCGTGCGTTCGTCGGGACCGAAGGCACCTGCGGACTGCTGCTCGAGGCGTCGGTGCGGTTGGTCCCGGTGCCCCGGTCGACCGCCCTGGTCGTGCTCGGATATCCCGATATGCCAACGGCCGCGGACGATGTCGCGACGATCACCGCGGTCGACCCGATCGCGGTGGAGGGTATCGATGCCCGGCTCGTGAACGTCGTGACCACCCACCGCGGCACGATTCCCGAACTTCCCGAGGGACGGGCCTGGCTGTTCGCCGAGTGTGCGGGCGACACCGCCGAGGAGGCGCACGACCGGGCGGCCACACTCTGCCGGACCGCGCACGCGATCGACAGCCGCATCGTCACCGATTCCGCTGTGGCAGCGCGTCTGTGGCGCATTCGCGCCGACGGCGCGGGACTGGCCGGCCGCACCCCCGATGGTCGCCCGGCCTGGCCCGGCTGGGAGGACGCCGCGGTCCCGCCCGCGAATCTCGGCGCCTACCTGCGCGATTTCGAGGAGTTGAT